>NZ_JAQJCK010000020.1:0-83671 GCF_030182455.1 Rhizobium cerradonense | reverse complement strand
TATTGGCCATCGACGACAGGGCATCCATCTTCTGGGCTCGGCTGATGCGCGGCACCATGTCCATGGCGATGACGGTCGCTCCGCTGGACCTGGCCTGATCGAGAAGGTCCTTGTTCTGTGCCGGGTAGAAGAAGGAGATCAGCGTCTTACCCGGTGCCAGCCGATCGACCTCTGCGGCTTCGGGCGGACGGACCTTGGCAATGACGTCGGATGTCTCGTAGAGCAAAGCCGCGCTGTCGACCACCGTGACACCCACGCCACGATACGCCTCGTCCGAAAATCCGGCCGCTTTTCCAGCACCGGTTTCGATCACGCACTCGTAACCGAGTTTCTGGAGCTGAAGAGCGGCCTCTGGCGTCAGAGCAACGCGCGCTTCATGCTTGCTCGTTTCCTTAACTGCTCCGATCTTCATCGTATCTTATCCCCCGACGATCGCTCCGCGACGCCTTCAGCCTGCTCTTCCAATCACTGCCATGAAATCGCATTGAACCAGCGAAGGTCCTTCCACCAACAAGGGCTGAGAGTGTCGAGCCGGTCGGGTTTCGGGGTCCGGGAACATGCGCACCCATTCCTCATTGAGCGGCCCTCGATTGTTGCGGTCGCGCAGATAGACCGTCATCTTGATGATGTCCTCGGTGCTGCCGCCGGCGGCCTCGACGATCGCCTTCATATTTGCGAACACATGGGCGCACTGGGATGTGAGGTCCTCCGGCATGACTTGCGTTTCGGGATCTACGCCGTGGATCGCACCCGATACGACCAGGTTCCCGATCCGACACGCGTTGGGGACAGGGAACTTGTGTGCTAGACGTTCGACGGTGACGCTCTTGCGGTGGCTTGTGGCGGAGCTTCCCTGCACCACATCGGTCGGATTGGTCATTGGCGATTGAGACATGTGTTTCTCCTGTCATCTCACTTCAGCGCTCCATCGGGCGCCGAGGGTGCATGGTCTCTGGCAGCGCACGTAGTTATTTTGGCGCATCCGCGGGGTTTGCGTAGTTTGTGCCGCTCGGCCCATATCCTGTGATCGCGACGAGGGCTGGCTCGTCTCGCGTTTCCCCGAAATGGTTGGCATTGGCGGGTTCGGTGTAGATGCCTCCCGCCGGAAGCACATTGAGCTTGGTTTCATCGTAGGTATTGCCAAACCCAACGTAGAAGGTGCCCGACAAGACGGTTACGAAGCGGGAATCGGGATGCGATAGCGGCATGATGCGCTTGTGTGGTTCGAGGCGCAGCAGAACCGTGTAAAGTCCTGCTTTCGTCGGATCGCCATAAAGCATCTCAGCGCTCTGGCCGGAGACCTGGGACACACCGACTGTCTTCGAGGCGCTCTGAGTAATCGAAAGTTGCTGGGGCGTCGCAACCATGATTTGCATTGGTCCGCCTGCGGCTTGCGCTTGGGCGATGCTCTCCTGTATCGCCAAAGTCATGGCAAGAACCAGGTACGGGAAAGTTGATTTCATTGGTCTCTCCTTGGTCCAGGAAGAAGCTCCACGGAAGCATCCAGGTTGCGTCGTGGAGGGTTGCGATTTGTCCCAAGCGCATGCGCTCGGCAAACCGGTGGTTGGTCGTTTCGTCTCTCGGGGCGCGGGCCCGAGGTCCTATGTCATCTCTGTGGATCGCATATCGCGTGCGGCCGGGTTCCAACGGTCCCGGTGGGGTCAGGGGCTGCCCGCAGCGGTTTGTTCCCTCGTTGCGGCGGACTGGTCGTCGTCCTCATCCGCCGTTGGACCGAGGCCCGGCACAAGATTGATGCCTTTCGTTTCAGGAAGCAGCAGCGTTGCCACGATCGCGATGCTGTAGCCGAGCAACGCGATCAGCCCGATGGCCTCTGCCAAGGTGATCCACTGTGCCAGAATGCCGATGCAGGAGACTGCGACCGCACCGGCCGCCTTGCCGAAGTTATAGGCGAAGCTTTGACCGCTGCCGCGCACCGCTGTCGGGAAGAGTTCGGTAAAGAAGGGACCCAGCGCTGCGTAGTTGCCGATCGTGAAGAAGCCGAATGGCACACCCATCAGAATGAGTCCCCAGCCCGACAGCGGCAGGAACATATAGCCAATGGTCACCACCCATGAGCAGACCAGAAACAACTGGAATGTCCGTCGCCGTCCGAGCACGTCGGACAGGTATGCGCTTGCCAGGAAACCGAAGAACGAACCGCCGGTAACCAGAAATACGTAGTAGCCTGAGGCGCTTGGCGAGAGGTGACGGACCGTCTTCATGAACGTCGGCAGCCAGTTGACAATTGCTCCGCCCACGCCGACGACGCCGAAGGCCAGCAGCGAAGCAAGGATCGTCACCTGCAGCATGCCAGGGTGGAAGATCGCGCTGAGGCCCGGGTCGCGGCCGGTGGCCTTTATCGCAGCTCGGGTCTGTTGATAGAGTTCCGGCTCCTCGATCGTTCGGCGCAGATGCAGAACCAGAAGTCCGGGCAGCACGCCGATCATCAGCAGGGTCCGCCATGCATATTCCGCCGGTACGTAGGCCAGAACGATGCTGGCCAATATCGCCGCGGCACTCCAGCCGACGCCAAAACCACTTTGAACGCTGCCCACCGCCTTGCCGCGGTGGATAGGCCGGATGATCTCGCCCATCAGCACGGCACCAGCGGCCCACTCACCGCCGAAGCCCAGCCCTTGCAGCACCCGCACGACGATGAGCTGTTCGAAGTTCTGCGTGAAGCCGGCGATGAGAGTGAACACCGAGAACCATAAAATGGTGAACTGCATGACGCGGACGCGACCGAAGCGGTCTGCCAGATAACCGCATGCCCAGCCACCCACGGCGGCTGAGAGGAGTGTCGCTGTGGCGAGATAGCCCGCTTGCGCCGTCGTCAATCCCCATGCTGCGATCAGCACCGGAAGCACGAAGCTGAACAGTTGCGCATCCATCGCGTCCACTGCCCACCCCGCAAAGCATCCCCAGAACGTATTTCGCTCTCTATTTGTTAGTTCGCGATACCAGCCGAACATTTGGTCTCCTCCCAATGTTGATTTTTCGCACTCAGCCGGTCACACAACGAGCGGCGTCAGTCCTCCATCCATCGTCAACGACGCGCCGGTCACGTAGGATGCTCGAACGCTGGCGAGATAAAGCGCGGCATCGGCCACCTCCTCTGGGGTGGCATAGCGCCCAAGCGGTATGCGCTGCTGGTTTTGACGCAGCAGCTCCTCCGGCGGCTTTCCGGTGGCGCGCGATTCCGCGTCCAGCGACATTTGCACCCGATCGGTCATCGTGGCCCCGGGATTGATGACGTTGACGCGTATGCCCGCGTGTCCCCAAGCTGCAGCCAGACCGGCCGAGGCCAGCATCAGCGCCGCGTTCGCAGCGCCGCCAGGAATATGGATCGGCGAGGCGATCTTGCCGCCAGTGCCGATAATGTTGACGATCGCACCCGCGCGCCGCGACACCATGCGCGGCAAGACGTAGTCCATGACGTTCATGTAGGTGAAGAACTTCGCATCCATCGCGATGCGCCACTTGTCCGGCGTCAGTTCGCTCGGGGGTACGCGCACGGCGCCACCGGCGGAATTGACCAGCACAGCAATCGGCCCGACCTGCTCCTCAACCGCAATGACTGCGCGCTCGGCTGCGGTGCCATCCGACAGGTCCGCGGCGAAGGGCGCGACATCGATGCTATCAGCCGCAAGTGCTGCCTGGGCGGCGGCCAGATTATTCGCACCGCGCGATATGATAGCCACGCGGGCGCCTTCCCTGGCGAAGGCCCGGGCGCAGGCAAGACCGATGCCTTTGCTGCCGCCCGTGATCAAAACGACTTTCCCGTCCAGCTCGAGGTTCATTGCGCATTCTCCTGTTTCAGCACATCCGGATTGTGGATGTTGATCGGCGCGCCTTGGGCAAAGGCGACGATCTGGTCAAAGGCATTGCCGTAGGCATATTCGTAGTTGTCGCGCTCGACATAGCCGAGATGTGGCGTGCACAAGGCGTTTGGCAGCATCAGCAAGGGGTCGCTCGGGTCCGTCAAAGGTTCGTGCTCAAACACGTCGACCGCCGCCTTTCCGGGTCGGCCGTTGCGCAAGGCTGCGACCAGCGCCCCAGGCTTGATCAACTCCGCGCGGCTCGTGTTCACCAGCAGGGCTGTCGGCTTCATCAGGGCAAGGTCGTCGGCGTCGATCAAGCTGGCAGTCTCGGCATTCAGGCGCAGGTGCAGGCTGAGCACGTCCGATTGCTCGAACAGGACCTGCTTGCTTGCTGCGATTGGAAAGCCTTCTTGTCGCGCCCGGTCCAGAGACCCCTGGCGCCCCCAGATCAGCAACTCCATGCCGAAGGCGACGCCGATCCGCGCCACCATCGCGCCAAGCCGGCCAAAGCCATAGATCCCGAGTGTGCGGCCGCGCAGTCCGAGTCCGACGGTCGTCTGCCATGACCCTTCCCGAAGCGCGGCGCTTTCAAGCGGAATGTTGCGCATCGCCGAGAGGATGAGGCCCCAGGTGAACTCCACGGTTGGATATGAAG
Source organism: Rhizobium cerradonense (assembly GCF_030182455.1). Taxonomy (NCBI): domain Bacteria; kingdom Pseudomonadati; phylum Pseudomonadota; class Alphaproteobacteria; order Hyphomicrobiales; family Rhizobiaceae; genus Rhizobium; species Rhizobium cerradonense. Next base: position 79,195 of record NZ_JAQJCK010000020.1, on the reverse strand, counting down.
GCCGTTGCGTCAGAGCCGAGGAGACCAGAACGCCGTGCCGCGTGCATGCGGCGAGATCGATGTGCGGCACATGGCCATTCTGGCTGATCAGCTTGAGGTTCGGCAGTCGGCTGACCAGCGCTTCGTCCACCTTGGTCCGCTCGCGCAGCAGCACGAGTACGTCGGCATCGGCAAGTCGCTCTGCCAACATGTTCACGTCGGCTACTGCATCGTTCCAGATCGTCACCTCATGGCCTTGAAGTTTGCTGAAGCAGTCGAGCGTACGAACGACATCCTGATAGTCGTCGAGGATAGCCACACGCAGTCTAGGGTTGAGATTGGCCATTATAGTCACTCTTTGCTCGGCAAGTCGGCAACTGCGGTCCCTGCATCGATTGCACCGCATTTTTCGTGCTCGAAGGCAGCCTTCGCCAGCGCCCGCTCCAGCACCTCGGCCGCGCGCGCAATCGGGATGAAGCAGACGCCGGTCTCATCGGCGACGACGATATCGCCGGGCGCGACGCGAATGCCGGCGATCTGGATATCGCCATTGATTTCCACCGTCTCGATGCGCCATTTGCCCGTAACCGGGGTGATCTCGGTGGCCCAGAGTGGATATTCCACACGACGGGAATGGCCGACGTCACGGATGCCACCGAAGACGATGGCGCCGGCTTCGCCCTGCCGTTTGCCGGTCTGCGCCGAAATGCCGCCCATGTTGGATATGCCGGCAACACCATCGATGACGACGACGTCACCAGGCAGCGCCAGATTGTGAGCCTCGAACTCCGCCATGCGGTTCACATGGTTGCGGGCAGTTTCGTAGACATGGTCGCGTTGCATGATATTGCGCACGGTCAGGGCCGGCCCGACGATGCTTGCGTTCGGCAGGGTCGGCTTGAGAACCGATGCTCCGATAGCGCCGGTGATGCCCAGCTCGTCCATGACGTCGGCGACCACGCTCGTCGCATCGGGGATGCGTTTGAACTTCTCGATGAGGCCATGCGGCGGACGTGGCGCCCGCATCAGACGAATACGATCGGGGCTGATCTTACCGGTCAGCTTCGGCAACAGGTCTCCGGCAGGAGCATCATTCATGAGATAAATCCTCGCAGTATATTGCGCAGTTGTCTGTCGCAGCCTTATCTCCGATGCAGGACATCATCGTTCTGGCTCTTGTCGATACAGTTGCCCAAAAGGTTTGAATCGTCCAATTTAGATTTAGAGGGCACGATTATCATCGTGGTGAATAACATGCGGCTTGATCTCAACCTGCTGGTGGTCATTGAAGCGATTATGCTGGAGCGGAACGTGACGCGAGCCGCAGCCAGTCTGTCGATGAGCCAGCCAGCAGTCAGCAACGCGCTTCGGCGCGCCCGAAAATTGACGCACGACCAACTTTTCCTAAAAGTTGCGGACGGCGTTCAGCCAACCTCACGGATGCTCGCCATTTGGCCCGAGCTTCACCGTTCGCTCGCGGTCATCAGAGCCTCAATCGCACCGGAGCAATTCGACCCGCGCTCGGACCCGACCAGCTTCCGAATTGCCGTTACGGATAGCCTTGCCGAGGAAGCGGTCTGCGGCATTGCGCTGAAGCTGCGCGCGATGTCACCCTATGCCCGCTTGGCATTTTCTTTCCATACCAATGCGAGCTCTCTTGAGGGGATAGAGCGTGGCACGCTTGACTGCGCCGTCGGTATGTTTCCGTCGCTCCCACGAGACATCCATGTTCAGGGGCTTCGGACAGATCACTACATGTGCGTGATGCGGCGAGGACATGCATTAGAGGGAGAGATGGACCTTGATCAGTTCGTCGCAGCTTCGCATGTGCTGGTGACGCCATCGGGGATGGATTTGGGCGTGATCGATGGCTGGTTGAGCCTGCATGGTCGCACAAGGACAATCGCCGTCGTCGTCAACCATTTTGTCGATGCGCTGCGCATTGTCGCGGGAAGCGACCTGATGACCTGTGTGCCCAGCGGATTCATCAACGGACATGGCCGATCGCTCGTCTCCCAGCATGGATTGGTCGTTCGTCATCTTCCTTTCGAGGCCGAGAAGCTGGTCTATAAGCTCGTGTGGCATGAACGCGTTCACACCCATCCCGCTCACCAATGGTTCCGCTCGCTTGTTGCCGGTATTTGCGGAAACGTCGGAGCGGATAATGCCGGCTGAGGCTGTGGTCATACATTCAATGCGGAGTTTTTCCATCGGGTAGCCGCCAACGACCGTTTTTCATCCGTGAAAAATACCCTGCAGATTTGGCTGTTTGCCACTCGGGCCGCTGCCCCTATCTCCACCCGCAACGGCAAACGATCGCGGAGGATGACATGCTGACTGAACCCGACAATGCTACCACAATGGTTCTCTGGAATGGCCGCGAGATTCCGCGCCTCGGCATGGGATGCTGGGCGATCGGCGGGCCGTTTTATGCCGGCGACGTGCCACTTGGCTGGGGCGAAGTCGATGACGATGAATCGATCCGCGCTATCGAGCGGGCGGTGGATCTTGGCATTCGGTTCTTCGATACCGCCTCGAATTATGGGGCTGGCCATTCCGAAGAGGTGTTAGGTCGGGCGATTGGCAATCGAGGCGATATCGTCATCGCGACCAAATTCGGTTCCGCGACGGACGAGAAGACCAAACAAGCGATCGGCGCTTTCGCCGACCCGGCCTTCATCCGGCAGTCCGCCGAGACGTCCTTGCGCCGGCTGCGCCGCGATCGTTTGGACCTGTTGCAGTTCCATCTCAACGATTTTCCGCTCGAAGCGTCGGACGAGGTATTTGAAACGCTGGAAACGCTCAAGGACGAAGGCAAGATCGACGCTTTCGGCTGGAGCACGGACCATCCGGATCGTGCCGCACGTCATCTGCATCGCGCAGGATTCGTGTCGATCCAGCATACGATGAATGTTTTCGAGCCGGCTTCGGCGATGATCGATATCATCGAGCGCAATGGCCTGATTTCCATCAATCGCGGTCCGCTCGCCATGGGGTTGCTCAGCGGCAAGTTCACGCCTGACAAAACGGTCGGCGAGAAGGATGTGCGTGGCGCAAGCCTCGGCTGGATGATCTACTTCAAGGAGGGCAGGATCGCTCCTGAATTTGCCGCCCGTCTGGAAGCGGTCCGCGATCTGCTGACCGAAGACGGCCGCACGCTGACGCAGGGTGCGCTTGCATGGCTATGGGCGCGCTCGTCGCGCACGCTGCCAATTCCCGGCTTCCGCACGGTGGCCCAGGTCGAGGAAAATGCCGGTGCCCTCGCGAAGGGACCGCTGCAGCCAGATGTAATGGCGAAAATCGATAAAGCGCTGGCTGGCCTCTAGCCCGGTCATGCCGCGACAAGGTCCTGCTTTCATCCCGCGCTGGCGGATCGATCGTCCGCTGAACCATCTGCGTGAATTCGATCACGGCCGCCGAGCTTTGCCATATAAAGTGCCCGGTCCGCGCGGGCATATAGGCTGAGGGCTGTGTCACCCGGCTGCGCGCACGCTATGCCTGCCGAAAATGTGTACTGAAATTCTGGATGCTCCGGCAGCGGTCTGGCTTTGCGAACGGAAACGAGCATCCGTTCGACGATCAAATGTGCCTGGCCGATGGGAGTGGCTGGAAGCGTGAGCACGAATTCCTCCCCGCCGATGCGTCCGAAGCAATCGGTGCGCCGGACGAGGCTATGAACCCGCTTTGCGAAGTCTCTGAGCACCAAGTCGCCAATCTGATGGCCGAATTGGTCGTTGATGCTTTTGAAGCGGTCGATATCGAGGACGCAGAGGCAGCCGGACGATGGCTCGGCGTCCGCTCGCGGCTGCAGCATGTCTTCGACACGGGCGGTGACGAAGCGGCGATTGGCAATACCGGTCAGTTCATCGGTATAGGAGGCCTTTATCGCCAGATCCCGGTCCTGCCGGACCGTGCGCGTCTTTGCCTTCAAACCCGTCACATCGCTGGCGACACACAGCATCCACCTATCTTTTTGAACCATCTCCGTCATCCAAAGCCAACGACCGTCGACGAGATCGGTCTCAAAGGCCCTGTAGCCGATCTTTCCGCGGCGAGATTGAGTAGAGATCAACCACTCTTCAAAGTCTGCAGCGTGGATGACAGTGCCGCGTTTCGCATGGAAATTCCGCCGCATCAGATCTGGCCACAACGGCGTCTCATCGGGCTCTATGAAAAAGGCTGTCCGAAACGCCTTGTTCGCGTAGCGCAATCGGTCGAATTCATCATAGGCAGCTACGAGAACAGGGGCGCTCTCGAATAGTTCAAACAGTCGGCTGATGTCATTATCCATGGGATCGACTTTGACAATCCTCGTGCGTGTTTTCATGAAGCCGGACGGTATGCAGGCGCCTCAGGGTCTATTTGTCGCCGAACGATGATCAGGTCAAGCTTAAGTAACATCGACAGGTGTCAGAGCGCTCGGTTCTCGCATGCATTCTCCCATGAAGTGGTTTTTTCGTTGGATGTCACAACGACCATCGTAACTCGCGCCAGCGTGGTGAAGTATCGGCGGCATCCGCGGCCCGCTATCTTGGCTCTCCGCTGATGCATCGCCGGATGAAGTTTCCGGCATGTATGATTGCCTGCCGTCCTGCTTCGAGCTGTGCGTTCCATAGCGGCCATGCGTGGATCATGCGCGGCCAGATCTCGAGTGTGACCTCGACGTCGGCTTCGCCGGCAGCCGCTGCAAATCTTGTGGCATCGGCAAGCAGGCTTTCATCCGATCCGACCTGAATGAGGAGCGACGGCGTTCCCTTCAGATCGGCATAGAGCGGGGAAACGCGAGGATCCCTGCGGTCCACATGCGGGGGCACGTAGGCCTCGGCGAGCTCAAGCAAATAGTCTTTGTGAATGAGCGGATCGATCGCATCCTTCGTGGCAAGCGTCGTGCCGGACATGGTCAGATCAGTCCAAGGCGAAATCAGCCAGCCACATGCCGGCAAGGCTTCACCGGCAGCGCGCAGTGTATTGATCAGCGAGACGGTCAGGCCGCCGCCGGCGCTATCGCCGCCAACGGCGATATGTTCGGCATTTATGCCCTGTCCGCGCAGAAAGCGCCAGGCGGCGATGGCATCGTCGAGAGCCGCGGGAAACGGATTTTCCGGCGCAAGGCGATAGCCGACGGCGAGCGTCCGCGCGCCCGCCGCGCGCCCAGCTTCGGTTAGCAAACGGCGATGGCTGACGATCGAGCCCGAGCAATAGCCGCCCCCGTGGAAGAACATGAGCACATGCGCGGCATTGCTGCCCGGCGCCAATGACCATTCCGCGGAGAAGCCGTTCAGTTCGACTTCTTCCAGTTCGATATCGTCGGCAATCGGCCAGGCGGCACCGACTTCCTCGATTCTATGCCGGCGCTCCGCCCATCCGACGGGGCGGGGCCTGGAACTTAATAGGGTTCGAATAGCATCGATTTCGCGGTGGTCCGCCATCTTGATCTCCGTGTAGGCCCGGATCGGATCATTGCTGGATTTCAGTCGATGCAGATGTGATTGCGGCAGCCGGACGCTATTTCGTCGGGCCGTTCTGTCGCTTTGGGACGTTCTTTGAGAATGCCGTCTAAGCTTCGTTGGTCCCAGTCACAGAATAGAATCGCGTTTGCGCTGTTGCAAGAACGTCGCAGGCAGTAATCGCTGATTGAGTCATTGCGACGTTATTACCCCGCCTCTGTAAGTCCTTTATTCTTCGGGCGGCAAAATTCGATCAACTGCTGCGAGCTCATTGGTCGTGCTAGCGCGTAACCTTGCAGCAAATGGCAACCAAGATCTTTCAGGATCTTCGCATGCTCCATGGTCTCCACGCCTTCGGCAACGATGTCGATGTTTTGCGATCGGCCGATTTCGATAATTGAGGAGACCAGACGGCGTTGGGATGGAGATGTGACAATCGGCTTGATAATTTCCCGATCGATTTTAAGCCTTCGTGGCTCAAATCTAAGTAGGCTGACGATGCTGGCATGTCCGGTGCCGAAATCATCAATCTCGATTTCGATCCCAAGCTCTTTGACAGCGGGAATGATCTCATTGAGAACAGGTTGAAGATCGTCGAAGGAGATTGTCTCAAGCAGCTCGAAACACAGGCGACCTCTCGCCAAGGGAAGTGCGGAAAGCTCGGCAAGCAGATTTGGCTGCGCCAGTCGACGCGCTGAAATATTGACTGAGACACGCGGGATGTCCATCCCAAGGCTGTCCCATCTTGTAAGCTCGAACAGGGCCTTTTGCAGGATCAGCCTGTCCATGTCGCCGCTGCGCCCCAGCCTTTCCGCGACGTCAAGAAATTTGTCCGGGGTGAGCAGACCTTTTCGCGGGTGATCCCAGCGGGCGAGTGTCTCGACGCCGACGATATCCAATGTGTCTGCGTTAAACTGCGGTTGGAAGAATGCGACCAGTTCATCGCGATCGAGCGCATGATTGAATTCGTCTGCCAGTTCTTTCGAATGGATTGTGGCGCTACGAAGCTCTTCGGTGAAAATGGCGGCGCGGCCGCGGCCCGTCTTCTTCGCCTCGTACAGGGCCAAATCGGCATTGAGAAGCAATTGACTGAGGTCCCGCCGGCGCGCAGCAGGTTCAGTCTCCCAGGCGACGCCAACGCTTGCACCCACCACACACTCCGCCCCATCAATGGAGAGGGGCTGCTCGAGCGTATCGACAATCTGTTGCGCCAATGCGTTTGCCTTAGGCTCGGCATCGGTGCTCCAGCTAGCGAAGATGAACTCATCTCCGCCGATCCGAGCCGCGACGTCGTTCGGGCCGGCCAAATTGGCAAGGCGCGAAGCCGTTGCCTGTAGCACCGTGTCACCTCCGGCATGACCTTTCGTGTCGTTGATCTCCTTAAATCGATCCAGGTCGATATGAATGAGGATCAGACAATCTTCCGGACCCGGTCTCGTCGGTTGCGAGATCATCTGGTCGATAAATCGCCTGTTAGGAAGCCCTGTGAGGGCGTCATGCAACGACAGGTATTCCAGCCTTTGCCGTGCTCGAACGAGCTTTTTCTTGTGAAGGCGAAGCTTTTCAATAGTTTTTTGGCGTGATTTGGTCAGAAAGCCGACCCAGATGATCGGTGCAACGACACAGAATGCCAACAGGCTCGCATAGAGCTCAAAAGTGGCAATCCCGCTATTTTGGCCCCATCCGTGCTTGGGCACCGCGGCGAGGGTCCATCGGCCATACGTCATATCAACGAATGTCACGACCGGTTGCTTCGAAAAAGTGTCCAGGCTGCCGAGAAAAACTTGTTTGGGCAAGTTCGGCTCCGGTACGGTGCTAATGGCAATCTCAAAGTCGGTCGATTCAAGGCCGCTATCTTGGTAAAGCCTCGGAATATCTACGATTCCAGAAAGAAGACCCCAAAAGATCTGACTTGTTCCGTCATTGATATAAACTGGGCACCTGACTATGAAAGCAGTCCCGCCCTGGACGAGCTCAACAGGCCCGGTCAGAACGATATTGTGGGTGTTGCGCGCCAGCATCGCGCCGTCGCGTTGCTTTTCATTCTTTCGGTAGTCGAGTCCGATGGCCTTTTCGTTTCCTTTTTCCGGATAAACCCACTTCACCACCATGCCAGGCGCCGCGGCGAAGCTTCGCAATTGTGAATCGGGCTGCAAGATTTCGGCAGCAAGTTTGGAAAAGGCGGTTTGGTCCATCGTTGGATTGACTGCGACACCAGCCGCCAGGCCTTGCAGCAGCTTCACATTGCTATTGAGGTTCGTCTGAAGCCGGGATGAAATGGTGGCAATCTCGCCGGCAACAATGGAGCGTTCATCGGCCAGCGATCGTTCCCGCCGCCAGTTCGTTGCAACACAGACGACGATGACTGCAATAGTTGCCGCAAATATTGCCGGAGCAAATGCGCCAGTATGGCCTATTACAGAGCTCGCGAAGCCGCGCAGTATCTTTGGATTTCTTCGAAACTTCATCAGGTTGCCGGTATAGAGGACACGCCTGTACCCTGACACAGTTTCTTTAAAGCAACACTAAACCGGTTAGGGCAAAGAATTTTACCCTCCACACGAGGTCTTTTGCCGGGTGATGACGGCATCCTGCAGCGCATGAGATCACGTGACTTTGAAGTAAGGTCGTTCGCTTGAAGTTGCCGAGGCTCGCAAGTGCCGCGTATCTTACCGGAGTGATTAATCCATTCGAGGGCTGTCTGATATGTCGGTAATGTTGAATCGCCGGAATGTCTGCTTAGGTCTATCTGCCTTAGCTATCGGTACCTTCAAATCCAGCGTCGTCTTTGCTCAAGAGAAGGAAAATGTGAATAGCGGCTCGGCCGCCTATTTGTATTTCTCCCAGCCGATTGATGAAAAGTCTACGCTCGATCTTACGAGCGGCATCATAAATCTCAGATCAAAGGGTTATGGCACAATATACCTGATGATAAATTCCATGGGTGGAAATATCGCTTCGGGCATCGCCCTATACCACATACTGTCTTCCATGGACGTTCAAATTAATACGTATGCAATTGCCAATGTTGAATCGGCGGCAGTTCTTTTATTCCTGGCTGGGAAAGAAAGAATTGCAAATAAAGAATCTCTTTTTGCATTTCACTCCGGCCAAGAAACCTTCAGCAGCGAAAAACTGACCGCCGATCAAATCAATGAGGGATATAACGCCCTTGCAATCGATGATGATCGAATGAAGGAAATATTCGAGGGGCGGCTTTCAATCAGCGACAAGCAATATGCCGACCTCCTGAGCCCGAAACTTCGATTTGTAAGGGCACCTGAGGCATTAAATATGGGCCTGGCAACACGGATCGGCGAGGTGAGCATACAACCGCATGATGGGCTGTTTTTTGTTCAATCCTCCGGCGGCAAGTAGTCTTGGTGAAATGCCTCTTTGGCCGGGTGGCGTTCGTATGGGAGCTACCTGAGCGAGACAATGCTCCGCATAAACAGAGGCGAATTCTCAGCATCCTGGAAGCCGTCTACGGCAAGTTCAAATCTCTTGATCGGAGCAATGCATGCGCCTTTTCAAGTCCACGCTCCTGGCCACGTTCTGCTTGATGGCTACGTTCGCCCAGGCTGCCGGTCTTCGCTTCATCAGCGTGCCGGTTGAGCCCGGCCTTCCGATGCTACAAGCAGCCGTCTGGTCTCCTTGCGCCGAAGAGGCGGGCGAGGTGAAATTTCGCATGACGACGCTGCCGGCCACGGAGAACTGTGCCGTGTCCGGCGAAAAACTGCCATTGATCGTGATCTCGCATGGCTATGGAGGATCCTTCGTCAGCCACCATGACACAGCCGAGATGCTCGCAGATGGTGGGTTCGTTGTCGTTGCGCTCAACCATCCAGTCGACGCGGGATCCGGCGGCGATATGAGCCGTGCCGACACTCTTGCCCCGTTCGCGGAGCGTCCGGCCGACATCACGCGATTGATCGACTACATGCTCACCGCATGGCCCGATCATTCGAAACTCGACCCCGAAAATATAGGGTTCTTTGGCTTCTCGAGAGGTGGCTATACAGGCTTGGTTGTTGCAGGCGGCACTCCCGATCTTCGAAAGGCTCTTGCGCTCTGCCCGGAGAATTCTCCGAAGCCCAGTTGCGCACAACTGCAGAAAAACGAGATGCCGACACAATCATTCGCGCATGACCCTCGCGTGAAGGCCCTTGTCATTGCCGATCCGGCTTTCGGTCCATTGTTCGGCCCAGACGGCTTAGAGAACGTGAAAACCCCGATTCAACTTTGGGCGTCGGAACACAGCGGAGAAGACAGAACTGGCGGTGAAGTGTCGTTTGACTTTGTTTCGGCTATCGATCGCGATCTGCCGGCCAAGCCCGACTACCATATCGTACAAGGTGCCGGTCATTTTGCCTTCCTTACGCCCTGCACGCCGGATTTGGCTAAGAAGCGTCCGGACATATGCGGCGACAGACCCGGGTTCGACCGAGTGGCCTTTCACAAGGAGTTCAATTCCGCGGTGTTGGCGTTCTTCCGGAGGCACTTGGAGCACTAACCGGCCGATCTGATGGCCGAATTGGTCGTTGATGCTCTTGAAGCAGTTCTGGCCAGAAGTGGGGCGTCCGCTGCAGCAAAGACGCCTCTTCGTATCTAAATCGGGTCCGCGCAGACATTGGAGCGGTAGATGTCGGTCATCCCCAGCCACTGCATGGTTCTCGTTTCGGGTGCTTTGTTCAAGGTGATATCCGTGACCACCGCAGCACTGTCCGCCCCGTTCTCGAAGACGCCGGCAATGCGTTCCACGGTCAGCCCGCCGATCGCCACCAGCGGTATGCTGCCGATGCGCGCCTTCCATTCGCCGATGCGGTCGAGACCCTGCGGCGCCCAGGCCATGGCCTTGAGAATGGTGGGGTAGATCGGACCGAGCGCGATATAGTCCGGACGCGCCGCCAGCGCGATCGCCAGCTCCGCCTCGTCATGCGTCGAAAGTCCCAGCTTCAAGCCTGCCTCGCGGATGGCGCCAAGATCGGCCACCGCCAGATCCTCCTGGCCGAGATGGATGAAATCGCAGCCTTCCTCGATGGCAAGTTGCCAGTAGTCATTGATGATCAACTGGCATTCGTGGGCGGCGCAGACCGCCTTTGCCTGGCGGATGTCTGCCCGTATCTCGGCCAGAGTGCGATCCTTGATGCGCAGTTGCACCAGTTTGACACCCAGTGGCACCAGCCTTTCGATCCATGCGGCACTGTCGACGATCAGGTAGAAAGGATCGAGCTTCATGCGAAAACCGCCTTTCCGATTACGGGTGTCGAAGGCACTGCCATGTCGCGCGGCTCCAGCATACCGGCGCCGAACGCCTGCCTGCCGGCGTCGATCGCCTTGGCGAAGGCTTCCGCCATTGCGGCAGGGTCGCCGGCGCCGGCAACCGCGGTGTTCAGCAGTACGGCATCGAAGCCGAGCTCCATGACAACAGCAGCATGCGAAGGTCGGCCGATACCGGCGTCCACGATCAACGGCACGTCGGGAAAATGTGCCCGCAGGGATCGAAGTGCGGAAAGATTGAGGGGGCCTGCCGCAGAACCAATCGGGGCGCACCAGGGCATCAGCACCCGGCATCCGGCTTCGAGCAGACGTTCGGCGACGACCAGATCGTCCGTCGTATAGGGAAAGACCTCGAAACCCTCACCGGTGAGAATGCGCGCCGCCTCGACGAGTGCGAAGACATCCGGCTGCAGCGTATCGTGGTTGCCGATCACCTCCAGCTTGATCCAGTTGGTTCGAAACACTTCGCGGGCCATCTTGGCGGTCAGCACCGCCTCCGATACGCCATGGCAGCCGGCCGTGTTGGGAAGAACGCGAACGTCGAGCGCGCGGATCATGTCGAAGAATGCGCCACCGTTGCGACCGCCGACCGCTTCGCGGCGCAACGATACGGTGACGATCTCGGTCCCTGATCGCTTGACCGCTTCGGCGAGGACTGCTGGCGAGGGATAGCGCGCGGTGCCGAGAAGAAGTCGCGACCCGATTTGGCTTCCGTAGAGATCGAGCATGGTCAGCCTCCTTGCATGGGTGTCAGGATCTCGATCCTGTCGTTGTCGACCAGAATATGTCCGTCGCGATCCTCGCGATGAACGAGTTCGCCGTTGACGGCGGTTGCCAGCCAGTCGCCTTCGTAGTCGAGGGCGGCCAAAAGCTGCGAAAGCGTCGTGGCGGCAATCGTCTGCGCTTCGCCATTAATGATCAGGTGCATTGGAAACTCCTTTGCGTCGTCCGTTCGGAAAAGACGAGATCGGCGGCTTCTGCCGCCATTGTCGGCGCCAGCAGAAAACCGTGGCGATAAAGACCGTTGAGGTATGTGACCTTGCCTTCCCGCATTACTCGCGGAAAATTGTCGGGGAGGGCAGGGCGGATGCCGGCGCCGGTTTCGACGATAGTGGCATCCGCAAAGGCTGGATGCAGCGTATAGGCTGCGTTCAGCAGTTCCATCATCGAGCGCGCAGTGATCGGGCCGTCGAATTCGGTCTCGATCATCGTCGCGCCGACCATAAACAGACCCTCGCCGCGGGGGACGATATAGACGGGAAAGCGTGGATGCAGCAGGCGGACGGGCCGGGCGAGCGTGATCTCCTCCGTATGCAGATAGAGCATTTCGCCACGCACGCCGCGCAGATCGCGACTTTGCCCGATGCGGGCAGCACCTGTGCAATCAACGATATCGGAGAAATCGTCTTCGCTCACATCTTCGTCGGTAAAGACGACGCCCTCTGCCGACAGCAACTCCTTCAACGCACGCAGCACCTGGCGAGGATCCAGATGAGCTTCACGCTGAAAGAACAGGCCATGTCTGAAGCGAGTGGCGAGAGTGGGTTCGAGTGAAGCAATGTCGTCCTCTTCCACCCATTGATGACCTGTCGTGCGGCTGGCAAATCGCCTCAGCTCTCCATGGTCGCGGGTCGATGCGACGACCAGCGTTCCGTTGCAGACGACCTTGCCCGGCAGGATCGCTTCCCACCGATCGGCGGCATCGAGGCCGCGTTTAAGCACAGTCTCAGCCGCGCTTTCGCGCTCGCACCAAGGCGCGAGCATGCCGCCGGCGAGCCAGGAAGCAGCGCGAGCGAAGTTTGGGTGCGGGTCGAAGACGATCACTTTCGCACCACGGGCGTGCAATTCGCGTGCGACCGTGAGGCCGGCGACGCCGGCCCCCTTCACAAGGACACGCATGTCAGTCTGCCTTATGGGTTGGGGTGTCGATCGGCATATAGAGATCGCCGCCCTCACGGTATTTCGCCGCCATCGCGTCCAGCCCTTCCTTCTGCGCTTCGGCGCGGATGTCGTGCGAAATCCGCATGGAGCAGAATTTCGGGCCGCACATCGAGCAGAAATGCGCAACCTTGTGGGCTTCCTTTGGCAAGGTTTCGTCATGGAAGCTGCGGGCGGTGTCGGGATCGAGCGACAGGTTGAACTGATCTTCCCAACGGAACTCGAAGCGGGCGCGCGACAATGCATCGTCGCGCACCTGCGCGGCCGGGTGCCCCTTGGCAAGATCGGCAGCATGGGCGGCGATCTTGTAGGTGATGACACCTGTTTTGACGTCATTGCGATCGGGCAGGCCAAGATGTTCCTTCGGCGTGACGTAGCAGAGCATCGCCGTGCCGAACCAGCCGATCATGGCAGCGCCGATGCCCGAGGTGATGTGGTCATAGCCCGGCGCGATATCGGTCGTCAGCGGCCCGAGCGTATAGAAAGGCGCCTCGCCACAAACGGCGAGCTGCTTGTCCATGTTTTCCTTGATCTTGTGCATCGGCACGTGGCCGGGGCCCTCGATCATCACCTGGCAATCCTTCGCCCAGGCGATCTTCGTTAGCTCGCCGAGCGTTTCGAGTTCGGCAAATTGCGCCGCGTCGTTGGCATCGGCGATCGAGCCGGGGCGCAGGCCGTCGCCGAGCGAGAAGGAGACGTCATAGGCGCGGCAGATATCGCAGATTTCCTCGAAATGTTCGTAGAGGAAGCTCTCGCGATGATGGTGAAGACACCACTTGGCCATGATCGAGCCGCCGCGCGAGACGATGCCGGTCACGCGATTGACGGTGAGTGGGATGTAATGCAGCCGTACGCCGGCATGGATAGTGAAATAATCGACGCCCTGTTCGGCCTGCTCGATCAGCGTATCGCGATAGATTTCCCAGGTGAGGTCTTCGGCGATGCCGCCGACCTTTTCCAGCGCCTGATACAGCGGCACCGTGCCGATCGGCAGCGGCGAATTGCGGATGATCCATTCTCGGATATTGTGGATGTTGCGGCCGGTCGAAAGGTCCATGACGGTATCGGCGCCCCATCGGGCAGCCCAGACCATCTTCTCGACTTCCTCCGCCATCGATGACGTGACGGCGGAGTTGCCGATATTGGCGTTGATCTTCACCAGAAAATTCCGGCCGATGATCATCGGTTCGCTTTCGGGGTGATTGATGTTGGCGGGGATAATCGCCCGGCCGGCGGCGACTTCCTGGCGGACGAATTCCGGCGTGACATGATCCGGAATATGAGCGCCGAAGCTCTCGCCGTCGCGAATCAGTGCTTCGGCGTTGGCCTTGCGGCCGAGGTTTTCGCGAATGGCGATGAACTCCATCTCCGGCGTAATGATGCCGGCCCGTGCATAAGCGAGCTGGGTGACGGCTTTACCGTCCCTGGCACGTAGCGGCCGGCGTCGCCCTGGGAATTCCGGTGTGAGCCGTTCGCCGCTGACAAAGCCGTTGTCCTCGGGGCGGACATGGCGGCCCACATAGGATTCGACATCGCCGCGGGCGAGCACCCAGTCACGGCGCAGTTGGGGCAGGCCCTGCTCGATGCGGATCTCGGCGCCCTCTATCGTGTAGGGACCGGAGGAATCATAGACGACGACAGGCGGCTCGCCTGCGGTCGGATGGACGCTGATCTCGCGCATCGGTACGCGGATATCGCTATGGATATCTCCAGAAATATGGATCTTCCGCGATGCCGGCATCGGGCCAGTCGTGACGGTCGGGGTAAGATTCTTTGCGGCAATGGTCATGGTTTGAGGCTCCAAATTGCAGTTGGAGACCCAGTCAATCAGCCGGAATGATGGAAAGACGCCGGCACGGATTCCACGCATGAATCCAAAGCCTTCGAGCGCTTGCACCGTCCCTACGCCAGTATGAACTGGATCAGGTTCAACGGGTCACTGCGCCCACAATCGGCAAAGCCGTATTGTTCAGCAGTATCTCAGCCCCTTGCCGGGACCCCCCTGGTGAATGTCGGTGATCGTAAAGGGCCGCTGCTGATGATGTCAAGCTTGCTCTCATTGCGGCTCGGGCGTCGAGCGATATCTCTGTCCCGAGCCTGGCTGATGAAAGATGTCCGTATTGGCGGTTACAGGAGGAAATTGGCTTGACTGATTTGCTCAACCATTCTTAATAAACTGATCTGCTGGACCAACCAGTGGACCGGAGGGTGCGATGGACGAAAGTCCGATCTTAACCGAGGTGCCGAATATCGCGCGTGGTCTCGCCCGCCGGACGGCGCGTGACGTTATCGCTCAGAAGCTGATGGTCCTGATAGCAACCAACATGTTGCGGCCGGGCGACGAGTTGCCGGGCGAGCGCGAACTGGCAAGCGTTCTCCATGTCAGCCGCGAAACGGTGCGCGGCGCCATCCAGACCCTGGCCGCGCAGGGTATCATCGCGGTTTCGCATGGCAGCCGCAGCCGCGTTTGCAAGGTCGACCTCAGCCACATCACGGTGACAATCGCCTCCCCCAATGCAATCGACAGCTACGATCTGGAGTCGGTTCACGCGGCCCGTCTCCATGTCGAGCTCAAGGTCGTCGGCGACGCTGCCGAACGGATCGACGATGCGACGCTGGCAAAGTTGCAGGCTCTTCTGGAGGCGCAGCGGCTTGGCGGAGACGATGTGATGCGTTTCCTCATTTGCGACCGCGAATTCCACGTTGCGATCTATCGCGCCGGTGGAAACCCGCTGCTCGCCGACTTTGTCACTGACCTATACACCTACATGATGAATTACCGCCGCAACGCTATGTCCAAGCCGGGCGCTATCGAAGCGAGCTACGACGATCATCTATCGATCTACGAGGCTCTCGCACGGCATGACCGCGATGCCGTCGTCGACGCGTTCCGGCATCATCTGACGCGTATTTACGAAACGACCAAGGTTCTGCTGGCGACCGGCAATACCGGCAATACGGTTTGAGCCGCTGAGCATGAGGAGATCTGGCTGATATGCATGTGATGGTTATCGGGGCGGCTGGCATGATCGGCCGCAAGCTGGTGGAGAAGATTGGTCTGCAGGCAGATGTGCTTGGCCGCGGGATCGACAGGTTGACGCTTGTCGACGTTGTTCCGCCGCCGGTTCCGGCCGCGCTTGTATCCGTTTCCACGGCGATGACGGCCGATCTTTCTGATCCCGCGAGTGCCACCAAGCTTTCCGGCTTGCGGCCGGATATGATCTTTCATCTGGCGGCGATCGTATCCGGCGAGGCCGAGGCGGATTTCGATAAGGGCTACCACACCAATCTCGATGGCACGCGCTCGCTCTTCGAGGCCATCCGGCACGAGGGGCTGAAGGAGCCCTATAACCCCCGCGTCATCTTTGCCTCGTCGATCGCTGTTTTCGGCCAACCCTTTCCGGAGAAGATCGGCGATGATTTCTTCACGACCCCTCTGACGAGCTACGGTACGCAGAAGGCGATCTGCGAACTGCTGCTTGCCGATTATTCGAGGCGCGGCATCTTCGACGGCATCGGCATTCGCCTTCCAACAATCTGCATCCGCCCCGGCAAGCCGAACAAGGCGGCCTCTGGCTTCTTCTCGAACATTCTGCGCGAGCCTCTTGTCAATCAGGAAGCCGTGCTGCCGGTGGACGAGAATGTCCGACACTGGTTTGCCAGCCCACGTTCCGCAGTCGGCTTCTTCATCCATGCCGCACGCATCGACAGCAGCAAGATCGGGCCGCGCCGAAATCTCACCATGCCCGGACTGTCCGCGCTTGTTGGCGAGGAGATCGAGGCTCTGCGCCGCGTTGCCGGCGAAAAGGCGGTCAAGCTCATCCGCCGTGAGATCGACCCCACAATCCGCTCGATTGTTTCCGGATGGGCGACGGATTTCGATGCGCGGCGCGCAACGGCACTCGGCTTCAGGGCGGAAACCAATTTCGATGAGATCATAAGGATCCACATCGATGATGAACTTGGAGGGAAAATCTGAGATGGCGCAGCCCGCAATCGCACCAAAAACGCAGATCGCCCTTGTCACCGGCGGAGGTACCGGCATCGGCCGCAGCATCGCCAAAGCGCTGAGCGCGGAAGGTTATACCGTTGTCCTCACCGGGCGCCGTCATGATGTGCTGGAAAAGGCAGCCAGCGAACTCGCCGCCGAGACTGGCGGCACGATGCGGGCGATTGCCTGCGATATCGGGGCTCCTGAACAGGTCGCTGACCTCTTCGGCAAGATCAAATCCGAATTCGGCCGGCTCGATCTTCTCGTCAACAATGCCGGCAGCGGTGCGCCTGCGATACCGCTCGAAGAGCTCACCTTCGACCAGTGGAACGGCGTGGTGGCGGCCAACCTCACCGGCGCGTTTCTTTGCACGCAACAGGCTTTCAAACTGATGAAGTCGCAGGTGCCTCACGGCGGCCGCATCATCAACAACGGGTCGATTTCGGCGACAACGCCCCGGCCAAATTCCGCCCCTTATACCGCGACCAAGCATGCGATCACCGGCCTTACGAAATCGACCGCGCTCGACGGACGCCCATTCGATATCGCTTGCGGCCAGATCGATATCGGTAATGCCGCAACGGACATGACCGCGAGAATGAGTTCCGGTGTGCTGCAGGCGAATGGAGAAATTGCCACCGAACCGACGATTTCCGCCGAGCATGTCGCTCGCGCGGTCGTCTACATGGCAAGCCTTCCGTTGGAGGCAAACGTCCTGACCATGACCGTGATGGCGACAAAGATGCCGCTCGTCGGAAGGGGATAGGACGTCGAAATTGAATTGGTTGGCGTTCTGGCGGTGAATGTCTCGGAGGAGGAGATGACCGGCAGAGCCAAGAAAGTGACAAGTTCTGGGAGGGACTTTTATGGCAGGTGTCGAGTTTGTCGATGTCAGGAAATCATTCGGGGCGTTCCCGGTTATCAAGGGTGTGAACATTGAGATTGCCGACGGGGAGTTCGTGATCTTGGTCGGACCGTCCGGATGCGGAAAATCCACGCTTCTGAGAATGCTTGCCGGCCTCGAAAACATTTCCGCCGGCGAGATCCGTATCGGCAATCGTGCCGTCAACGGTGTAGCGCCGGGTGACCGCGACATAGCCATGGTCTTTCAGAATTATGCGCTCTATCCGCATATGTCGGTGGCGCAGAACATGGCTTTCTCGCTGATGCTTAAGCGCGCGCCGAAAGCCGACATGGATATGCGTGTCAAGAAGGCTGCGGAAATCCTGGGCCTTACCAAACTTCTCGACCGCTATCCCCGCCAGCTTTCCGGCGGCCAGCGCCAGCGTGTCGCCATGGGCCGGGCGATCGTGCGCGATCCGCAGGTCTTCCTTTTCGACGAACCGCTTTCTAACCTCGATGCCAAGCTCCGGGTCGCCATGCGCGCGGAGATCAAGGAGCTTCATCAACGTCTCGGCACCACGACCGTTTACGTCACGCATGATCAGATCGAGGCCATGACGATGGCCGACAAGATCGTCGTCATGCATGACGGCGTCGTCGAGCAGGTGGGAAAGCCGCTGGATCTCTACGACACGCCTGCCAATCTTTTCGTCGCGGGCTTCATCGGTTCGCCGGCGATGAACATGATCAAAGGCCGCCTCGATGCGGAGAATGGCAGCCGGTTCATCGCGTCGGACGGAACTGTCCTGCCGGTGGCAAATCCGCCCGCTGGCGCAAAGGGCCGGGATCTCGTCTATGGGCTGCGCCCGGAATACATCGCGCTCGACGCCAACGGTCTGCCGGCGGAAATCATCGTGATCGAGCCTACCGGGTATGAAACGCAGATGACCGTCAGGTTTGGCGGCAGTGATGTCAACTGCATCTTCCGGGAACGGATCAATGCCCGACCCGGCGATACGCTGCGCGTTTCCATCGACGCGCCGCATGTCCATCTATTCGACGCCGAAAGCGGTCGGAGATTGACGATCTGATACCGCTTCGGCGGGAAGCAGGAAAAAGAGGAGTTTTCCTGCTCGCCCGTCGGTGCGGAAATATCCGGCAAGGTCGGATGCGATGGTCGTCGTCCACCACACGGGAAGGTGGGCGCCGGGGGGATTTGCTCCCGTTTTCAAAGGAGGAGTATCATGACATTCAAGAGACGTGACTTTCTTGCCGCATCCGCGGCCGCGGCCGGCATCGCTGGCCTTGCGCCGCTCGGCATTCGCCCATCTTTCGCCCAGACCGAACCCAGCTACACGCCCGAAAAGGGCGCAAGTCTCAGGCTTCTTCGCTGGACACCCTTCGTCAAGGGCGACGAGGATGCCTGGCTTGCCAATACCAAGAAGTTCACGGAGGCAACGGGCGTCGAGGTTCGTGTCGACAAGGAAAGCTGGGAAGACATCCGACCGAAGGCCGCTGTCGCCGCCAATGTCGGTTCCGGTCCCGACATGGTGATGTGCTGGTTCGACGATGCTCATCAGTATCCTGACAAACTCGTCGACCTGACCGAACTCGGCAACTATCTCGGCAATAAATACGGCGGCTGGTATGACGGCGTGCGCGGTTACGCAACCCGCGGCGACAAGTTCATCGCCATGCCGTTGACGGCGATCGGCAATGCCGTCGTTTATCGCGACAGCCACGTAAAGGCGGCGGGCTTCAGCGAATTCCCCAAGGATACCGCGGGGTTCCTGGAGCTTTGCAAGGCAATGAAGGCGAAAGGCACGCCGGCCGGCTTCCCGCACGGCAAGGCCGTGGGCGATGGCAACAATTATGCCCATTGGCTGCTTTGGAGCCATGGCGGCAAGATGGTGGACGAAGGCGGCAAGGTGACTATCAACAGCCCTGAAACGCTGGCGGCCATCCACTATGCGATGGATCTCTATGCGACCTTCATTCCCGGTACGGAAAGCTGGCAGGACATCAACAACAACCGCGCCTTCCTTGCCGGGCAGGTATCGCTGATCGCAAACGGCGTATCGGTCTATTATGCGGCGAAGAAGGACCCGAAGCTCGCCGAGATCGCCGCCGATATCAGAACCACAAACTTCCCGATCGGCCCGGTCGGCAAGAGCGTCGAGCTGCACCAAACAAGCTCGTTGGTTCTGTTCAGCCATACCAAATATCCGGAAGCCGCCAAGGCCTATATCAAGTTCATGATGGAAGGCGATCAGATGAACGCCTGGATCCAAGGGTCGAGCGCCTATTGCTGCCAACCCTTGAAGGCCTTTGCCAACAACCCCGTCTGGACTGCCGATCCGGTCCACGCACCCTATGCCCGCGCCTCGGAAACGCTGCGCCCGAACGGCTATGCCGGTCCTCTGGGCTATGCTTCGGCAGGTGTGATGGCCGATTACGTGCTCGTCGACATGTTCGCCGCCGCCGTAACCGGCCAGATGTCGCCGGAGGATGCGATGAAAGAGGCCGAGCGCCGGGCGAACCGCTACTACAAGGTTTGATCCTTCGCGAAGATCTGCAGCGTGCCGGCAACGGCATGCTGCGACTGTCCATCAGGAGATAATATCATGTCGACTGTGCCATCCGGGGATATCACGCGCAGCCCGATCAGATCGCTCATGCAAAACAACAATATGCTCGGCTTCCTCTTCATGTTGCCGGCGGCCATCTTTCTGATTTGTTTTCTTACCTATCCGCTGGGGCTCGGCGTCTGGCTCGGTTTCACGGACACGCGGATCGGGCGTGCCGGGAGTTTCATCGGACTGGAGAATTATCAATTCCTGGCCCATGACTCCGTCTTCTGGCTGACGGTCTTCAATACCTTGCTTTACACCTTCGTAGCCTCTGTCCTGAAATTCGTGCTCGGCCTCTGGCTGGCGCTGCTTCTCAATCAGCATCTGCCATTCAAGTCGTTTTTCCGGGCGATCGTGCTGCTGCCCTGGGTCATTCCAACGGTGCTGTCAGGATTGGCATTCTGGTGGATCTACGATTCTCAATTTTCCATTATCTCGTGGTCTCTGATGAAGATCGGCCTGATCCATGGCCCGATCAATTTCCTCGGCGATCCGATCAATGCGCGCATCTCGGTCATCGTCGCCAATGTCTGGCGCGGTATCCCTTTCGTGGCGATTTCCCTGCTTGCCGGTCTGCAGACCATTCCCGCTTCGCTTCAGGAGGCGGCATCCCTGGATGGGGCCACGAGTTGGCAGCGCTTCCGTTACGTAACGCTGCCGATGCTTACGCCGATCATCGCCGTGGTGATGACGTTTTCGGTACTGTTCACGTTCACGGATTTCCAGCTCATCTATGTGCTGACCAAGGGCGGGCCGGTCAACGCGACGCATCTGATGGCGACGCTTTCCTTCCAGCGCGGCATCCCCGGAGGGCAGCTCGGCGAGGGGGCGGCAATCGCGGTTGCCATGATTCCCTTCCTGCTTGCCGCCATCATGTTCAGCTTCTTTGGTCTGCAGCGCCGCAAATGGCAGCAAGGCGGACAGGACTGAGATCGGGAGAACCTCATGAACACCAAAGCCAACACCGCCAATCCGGTACTCACCGATAATGTCGAAGGCATGGGCTATCTCAACCGCCTGCCTCGACGCATCGTCATGCTTTATCTGCCGATGGCGGTCTTCGTCTTCGTGCTTCTGTTTCCCTTCTACTGGATGGCGATCACGGCCATCAAGCCGAACGCACAGTTGACCGACTACAATAACTACAGCCCCTTCTGGGTGGTGGGGCCGACACTCGATCACATCAAGTACCTGTTCTTTGAAACGTCGTATCCGGGCTGGCTATGGAACACGATATTGGTGGCGGTCGGATCGACTGCGCTGTCGCTCTTAGCCTCAATCTTCGGCGCCTATGCAATCGAGCGCGTGCGCTTTACCGGCTCGCGTTCGATCGGCTTGCTGATCTTCCTGGCCTACCTCGTCCCGCCTTCGATCCTCTTCATTCCTTTGGCCTTTATTGTCTTCAAGCTCGGGATCTACGATTCCAGGCTGGCGCTCATCTTCACCTACCCGACGTTTCTTATCCCGTTCTGCACCTGGCTCTTGATGGGCTATTTCAGATCGATACCCTTCGAACTGGAAGAAAGTGCGCTGGTCGATGGCGCCAGCCGCTGGCAGATCCTTGTCAAAATTATCCTCCCGCTGGCGGTGCCTGGGCTGATATCGGCCGGGATCTTCGCCTTCACTCTCTCCTGGAACGAATTCATCTACGCGCTCACCTTCATCCAATCGTCGGAAAACAAAACCATCCCGGTTGGTGTTCTGACGGAGTTGGTGCGCGGCGACGTTTTCGAGTGGGGTTCGCTCATGGCCGGCGCTCTATTCGGTTCATTGCCGGTCGTCATCCTCTACTCCTTCTTCGTCGACTACTACGTTTCGTCGATGACTGGTGCTGTGAAAGAATAATGGGAGAGCGGCTGTCTCTTTCGCGACAGCCAACTTGGATTGAGCTGTACAAAAGACAGGGATGCACCGGCAGGCGCAGTCCCGATAGAGCGCATTGGACTACGTGTACGCCGTTTTAATCGGGTTGGGGTGGAGAGGTCGTTTCTCCCTCCGACAGCTCGCAAGCGAGCAGGATTGGATGGTCGAGGCCAGGCGTAGGCTGCTTGTTCAACAGGACCGCGACCGCCGCTGCCGCCATCTTCTGAATCGGCTGTTTGACCGTTGTCAGGCGCGGCGTTGTCATGCTGGAGAGCGGGATGCCGTCGAAGCCTACGATGGAAAGGGCTGCGGGTATCGGGATTCCCAAATCATGTGCCGCTCTCATGCAGCCGATCGCCTGCTGATCCGAGCTTGCAAAGATGGCGGTCGGGCGCTCGTAGCGCGCGCGTGCAAGCAGGTAGTTTCCTGCTGATCGACCGCTTTCATAGTCGAAAGCCGCCTCGGCTATGAGCGACGATCCTTGTATTTGCTTGCCATCATCGGACTGCCCCATTGCGTCGAGGTAGCCCTTGAGGCGATCATTGGCTGGTACGGAGTGTTTGGGCCCCGAAATGAAGCCGATGCGGCGATGGCCGAGCTTCAGAAGATGTTCGACGCCGAGACGGACTCCATGGCGGTGATCGGAGGCGATGCCGGAATATCCTGGCATAAGGCGGTCGACGACGACGATCGGCAATCCCTTCGGCAGCTTGATCGTGTGGAAATCGATGCTGGGAACGAGGATGATGCCATCCACCTTCCGGCTCATCAGTTGCCCGATGCGGTCTGCCTCCTTGGCCGCGTGGTCAAGGGAGGTCATGACAATGATGTTATAGCCATGACCTGCCGCCGCTTGTTCGGCGGATTGCACAAGTTCCGAGAAGAAGGGGTTGGTCAGGTCCGGAATAACGATGCCGATGAGGCGGCTGACCTTGCTGCGCATGCTTCTTGCAGACGGGTCGGGCATATAGCCGAGTTCTTCGATGATGCGCCTGACACGCGCTCTCAATTCATCCGTCACGGAGGGGTGATCGTTCAAAACCCTTGAAACGGTTCCGGTGGAAACTCCCGCGAGCTTGGCAACGTCTCGAATTCCGACCTTTGACATAACAGAAGCACATGTCCTTCATCTTCGCCTTCCGAACACCGAAAGGCGCCCGATCCGGGCTTCCAGCTAATGGTCTCTATCGTCTCAGTCAAAGGGCACATCTCAATTTTGTGCCGCTTAAGCTCCATAGCATAAGGCAAATGCGCACTCAATGGAAACGGTTCATCGTAGCGCATATCTGCAAGCAATAATTATTTCAAATTTCAACCGGTTTAGGCTCTCCATCAACGTCTTGACAACACTTATGGCCATTGCTACCCAATAGATGTTGGAAACGGTTCATTGCCGCTGGCAACTCAGATGGAGCTGAGCCCAGAAGGTGGGGAGGAAAGAAAATGTCCAATTCTATTAAGCGTGATTCCGTCATGATGAGTGCGTCGCGGCGTGCGGCATTGAAGCTCGGGCTCGCCGGCACCTTGATGCTCGCGCTGTCGTGCGGCGTGTCGCCCGCTTTTGCGGCCAGCAAGCCCAAGGTGGGCCTGATCATGAAGTCTCTGTCCAATGAGTTCTTCAAGCAGATGAAGGCCGGCGCCGACAAATATGCCGCGGAGAACAAAGACAAGTTTGACTTCAAGGCCGTCGGCATGAAGGACGAGCGTGATTTCGCCGCGCAGGTCGATGCCGTCGAAAACTTCGTGACGCAGAAATACGACATCATCGTCGTCGCGCCGGCCGATTCAAAGGCGATGGCTACCCCCATTGCGAAGGCCGTGAAGGCCGGCGTGAAGGTCATCAACATCGACGTGCCGCTCGACGCCGACGCCAAGAAGGCAGCCGGTATCGATCTCGCGTTCTTCGGTCCGGACAACCGGGAAGGTGCCAAGCTTGCTGGCGATGCGCTCGCCAAGGACCTCGGGCCCGGTGCGAAGGTCGTTATCCTCGAGGGCAACCCCGAGGCCGACAACGCCAAGGAGCGCAAGGAAGGCTTCATGGACTCCGTCAATGGCGGCAAGCTTCAGCTTCTCGACAGCAAGACTGCCCATTGGGAGACGGAAGAAGCCAATACCGTCATGACGAACTTCCTGACGAAGTATAAGGATATTCAGGGCGTCATGGCGGCCAACGACTCCATGGCTCTCGGCGTCGTCAAGGCTCTCGATGCGACCGGTCAGAGCGGCAAGATCAAGGTTGTCGGCTTCGACAACATCCCGCCGGTACAGCCGCTGATCAAGGACGGCAAGATGCTTGCCACCGTCGAGCAGTATGGTGCGCAGATGGCGGTCATGGGCATCGACTATGGTCTGCGTGAACTTGCCGGCGAAAAATTCACCGGCTGGGTCAAGACGGACGTCAAGCTTATTACCGCCAAGGATCTCAAATAATTGAGATTGCCCGCGGGGCTAAAAGAAGCGCCGGCCACTGGCCGGCGCTGACCGCTACCAGCCGATTTGCGCGTTGATCGCCGAGAGACTCGCTTCCGCACCTCTGAGTGCGCTATGTAGAGGCTGGCCATCTCGAATTCGAAATAGACCATGAGGTGGACGTGTCAGACGCACCAGATGACTACATCCTGAAACTGGAAGGGATCGGCAAGCGCTTCCCGGGCGTCGTGGCGCTCAAGGATGTTTCCCTGCGGGTTGGCCGCGGCAAGGGCCACGTTCTTCTTGGCGAGAATGGCGCCGGCAAATCCACCCTGATCAATCTGCTCGGGGGCGTCTTCAGGCCGGACGATGGCCACATCTCCTTTGACGGCAAGCCCTATCAACCGGCCTCTCCGCTGGAGGCATTCAAAGCGGGCATCCGGGTCATCCACCAGGAACTGCATCCCCTTTCCAATCTCACCGTCGCCGAAAATCTGCTTTTCGAGCATCTTCCGCGCCGATACGGTCTGGTCAATTACAAGGAAATGAATCGTAGGGCCGCCGAGCTCCTGGCCGACGTCGGCCTCGATGTCGCCCCTACGACCCTGGCAAACCGTCTCAGCGTTGCGCAGCTCCAACTGCTCGAGATCGCCAAGGCGCTTTGCTACGAAAGCAAGCTTTTGGTCCTTGACGAACCGACGGCAACCCTGACCTCCAAGGAGGTCGATCGCCTGTTCGAAATTCTGAAGCGGCTGAGAAGCCGCGGCGTTACGACGCTTTACATCTCCCACAGGCTTGAGGAGATCTTCGAGGTCGGCGATGACGTCACGGTCCTGCGCGACGGCCAGCATGTGATAACCCGTCCGCTTGCAGGATTGACCATCCCGAATATTGTCGAACTCATGGTCGGTCGCACGATTGCGGATCATGGCGTCTTTCGCAAGGACAGCGTGGTGTCCGGCGAGGCGCTTGGCGTTTCCGGTCTGAAAGTGACGCGACATAGTCCGGAACTGTCCTTCTCCGTCGGCAAGGGCGAAATCGTCGGCATAGCCGGCCTTGTCGGCAGCGGGCGCACCGAAGCCGTCCGGGCGCTATTCGGCGCCGACGTCAAAGCCGCCGGCGAGATCCGCATCGATGGCGAGCTGGTCTCGATCCATTCGCCCAGGCAAGCGGTTGCCGCGGGCCTGTGCCTGGCGACTGAAGACCGCAAGATGCAAGGCTTGATGCTCGACATGAGCTGCGCGCAAAACACCACCATAACGGACCCAGCCAAGATCTCCCGCAAGGGATTGATCCTGCGCAAGGTCGAGGACGAGCATTCGCAGCGTCTCGTGCGCGAGCTTCGCATCAAGACCCCATCGATCCGCCAGGCGGTCAGGACGTTTTCCGGCGGCAATCAGCAGAAGGTGGTCATTGCCAAATGGCTTTTCCGTGGCCCCAAGGTACTGATTTTCGATGAGCCGACCCGGGGGATCGATGTGGGCGCGAAAGTCGAAATATATGAGCTTCTTTGGAAACTCGCCGCCGAGGGCAAGGGTATTCTGGTGGTCTCCTCCGATTTGCCGGAACTCATGGGTATCTGCCACCGCATCATCGTTTTGTCGAACGGGAAGATAGCCGGGGAAATAGCGCGGGAACAATTTGAAGAGAGCAGCATCCTCTCACTCGCTTACAAGGAGTACAGCCGTGTCCGGGAACGTTGAAAACAAGACCGATATGAAAGAGAGCCGTTTTTGGGACAGCCTCATTCGGATTTCGATGAAGGAAGCCGGCGTTGCAATCGCCCTCGTCCTGATCCTGGCGTTTTTCTCGGCGACGGCACCCTATTTCGCGACGCCGGAAAACTTCCTCAAGATCTTCGTCCAGATTGCCATTAACACAGTGCTTGCCTCGGGCATGACCTTCGTCATCCTCGTTGGCGGCATCGATCTTTCCGTCGGCTCGCTGCTTGCCCTTTGCACGGTCATCGGCGCGACGATCATGATCGATCCACGGTTTTCCCCATGGCAGGCGATTGTTCTGGCTTCGATCGCATCCATGGGAACCGGAGCCGTCCTTGGCGCGATCAACGGCTGGGTATGCGAGAAGTGGAAGCTTCCGTCCTTCATCGTGACGCTCGGCATGCTCAATGTCGCCAGCGGCTTGGCGCGCGTTGTCAGCGATAACTCCACCATCACCGGCCTGCCACAGCCTTTCGTCGATTTCGGAAATCTGATCTTCTGGGGCATCTTCCCGTCGATCTTCCTGATTGCGATCGTTGTGGTTCTCATCGGCTGGTTCGTGCTGCGCTATACGGTCTTCGGGCGCTTCGTCTTTGCAATCGGCACCAATGAAGAGGCTGTCCGACTGTCGGGGCATGAGCCGAAAAGATACAAGATTGCGGTGTTCACGATTTCGGGGTTCACCGCGGGCATTGCGGCCATGGTCTATCTGCTGCGCCTTAACGTTGGCAGCCCGGTTGCGGGCATCGGCTATGAATTGAATGCCATCGCTGCGGTCATCATCGGCGGCACCAGCCTCTCGGGCGGCAAGGGATCGATCGTTGGAACGCTGGTTGGTGCCTGCATTCTGCAGGTGCTGTCGACGGGATTGCAGCTATTGGGAGCTGACGACAACATCAAGCCGATCGTCATCGGTGCGGTCATTGTGCTTGCCGTTATCCTGGACAGCTATCGCGGCCGTTTGATGCGGATATTGGAAACGCGATAATTAATCGCAACACTCGGGAAATCTAGCGCAATCCTTACGCGACATCGTCGAGGGGTAGCTGGTCGGTCCCTTGTGGCATTTGCGGGTAGATGAGATTTGCCAGCATGTTCCGAGCTTCGTCCGGCGCAACATGATGAGGCAAGTGCCCCACGCCTTCCAGCACTTTGATAAACGCCGCAGGGTGCTTGCGGCGTAACCAGTCTATGTGCAGCGCCGGGTGGATGATCGCATCCGACAGGCCGAAGAGCACGTGGATGATGAGATGGGGCGGCAGGCTCGGCAAGAGCTGCATATCGCGGTTGAATGCCCGCAACTCGTCGGCCATGGTTTGTACCGCGAGTGGATTGACGAGGTGACTGGCGGGTAAGCCGCCGAGGCAAGCTGGGACTGTGTTCGGAAACGAAGATGCCCTCAGGCCTTGGCCGACGAAGAAGGTTGCCCAACGGCTGATGACGTATTGACGCACCAGGCCTCCGACCAAGGGAGCCGAGGCGGCCCTTAAGATGAGCATCGCTTTCGGCGGTACCGGGCTGCAACAGGGTGATATGAGGAAAAGCTTGCTTACGAGATCGGGCCTTCGCGCAGCCAGGTGCAGCGCGGGCGCGCTGCCAATCGAATGAGCAACGATGGTC
Source organism: Rhizobium cerradonense (assembly GCF_030182455.1). Lineage (NCBI taxonomy): Bacteria > Pseudomonadati > Pseudomonadota > Alphaproteobacteria > Hyphomicrobiales > Rhizobiaceae > Rhizobium > Rhizobium cerradonense. The sequence continues at coordinate 51,474 of NZ_JAQJCK010000020.1, read as the reverse complement.
AGGCCGGTAAAACCAGCGCAATCGAGGAAACGCTCAAGCCAGAATGACTGGCCGATCGGGCCACATTCAGCCGCTGGTATGGGTGTACTGAGGCCATATCCCGGGCGGTCGGGGGCTATCACGCGAAACTCGCTATTCTCGAAAGGCAATAGCAATTCTTCGGCAATGCTGCCGCAGCCGTGAAGAAGGATTACCGGTTCCTTGTCGCGCGCGCCCTTTTCAAGAAAATGAACCCGTCCATCGCCGATGGACCATACTGTGCCGACTTTCGGCGAGATGGGCTGCTTCCCTGACATGGCCAAAGAAACGCGCCTGCTTGCGCAAAGTTCCCAAGACAAGACGCGCCGGCATTGCCGCGCAATCGACGCAGGACGTTGGAGCAGCCACACGGGAACCAAGTCCCCGCCGCCTCGTTCCCGTCCTGTAGCAAGCAATAGGAGGAAACAATGTTTTCCGCAGACAATATTCGCGAGCATATGGAAGTATTAGCCGCCGATGGTGTGCATGTCGGGACCGTCGACGAACTGGATGGCGACACCGGTATCAAGTTGACCAAGCGCGACTCCGATGACGGCAAGCACCACCTCATTCCGCTGAATTGGGTCGATCATGTCGACGCTCACGTTCATCTCTCGAAGAATGCAGACGACGTCCGCAGTGAGTGGTCGACGCTCAATTAAAGATGATCAGCCGCGACCTTTGGGTCGCGGCCTGCCGCAGAAGGACACGTGGGGCTGCTGCGGCACCGACGCTCCCGCCATTTCGTGCATCAATGAATGCGGCTAGTGGTGCTTGAAGTACTGAACTTCGCGCTCGTGCTTCTCGGCTGCCTCGCGTGACTTGAACGTGCCGAGATTTTTGCGTTTGTGGGTCTTCGGATCGACCTTGCGCGAGTAGAGACGATACTCGCCGGACTTCAGCTTGCGGATCATGACAGCCTCCTATGTGAGGTCATAACCGCTACCGGCCAATGTCGGTTCCCCGATTGATCCGAAATATCGTCGCAGCTCTCGACACCTATGCCTTCGCACCGCCAGCCGGATTCAGGAGAATCTCGAGCGACACCGGCCGCAGACCTTGCGCGTCCACGCCGACGTCGTACTGTCGGGGAAGCGGTTTGAGCTTTCCGTGGGAGTGACCGTGGAGATTGATCGATTTCTTGCTCATCTTATTCCAGGTTCGAAAAGGATAGTGACAGAGGATCAGCAGGTGGTCGTCCAGGGTGATCTCGCTGTAGTGCTGAACGCTCTCCCAACCGCTTGCTTTAGTCGTAGCGTCCGGGTCGTTGTTCCCGATGACGAGATGCTTGCGGCCATTCAGCATTGAGAGAAGCTGATCACAATCCCCGCCGCGTGATGACATGAAGTCGCCAAGGTGCCAGACATCGTCCCCGGTTCCGACGATCTCATTCCAGTTGTCGATCAGGGCGACGTCATGGAATGCCATATCGGGGAAGGGGCGCCGGTCGATCCTTAGGACGCGCGGATCGGCAAAATGGGTATCGCTTGTGAAATAGATCATTCGGCCAAAATGGCGGAGTTCGAGAGGAAACCAAGAGCTCTTTCGTGATTTGTATATTCGAGGCGGGATTGAGCAGTTCTTCAGGCGGACCGTCACGCCATCTCGGCGAGGACTTCCAAAGGGTAGTTCTTGGATCATGCACATGGACGAAGAAACGAACGACAAATCCGCGACCCCACGCGTGGGTGCAACGACTGACTTGCCGCACGATCGAATGACGGTGCAGCGATTTCGGGAGGCGTTCCCTCGTGCGCGCTGGAGCGACAGTCTCAATGCGTGGTTCGTGCCTGGCCGTACGGCTCAGAGGCGCATCAGCCGCTGGTTGGCCGAGATGGAGGCGGAAGCCGACACATTCGCGGACGAAAAGGGCAGGGACGCCTTCGCATTCGATCCGATCGAAAGCCGCTATCTCGAAGCAGCGCCAGCATCCTTCCAAATCCGAACGCCGTATTCGCGGACCGTCATCAACGAGATCCGCGAAATCCCCTATGCCCGCTGGGACGCGGATCGGCGCCTCTGGACCGTGCCGTACCGCTCATTCGGCGAACTCCGGCAGCACTGGCCGGCGATCGAGACTGCTGCCAAGCGCAGCGAGCCGGACGTAAGGCGGGCGTGGCGGGAAGCAAGCAAGGGAACCCAAGAGGACGAGGCATCCAAGGCACGAACAAGGGAGCGTCGCAGGAAGCGATATCCCGTCCCCGCCGATGATTGCCCGCCCTTCGGCAATGCAATCGGCACGCATGTCGGGGTCGTCTTCTTCACCGGCACGGACGGAGAGCTGGCGGACCCAGCGACAATCAGCGCGCACTACTTTCCCGCCGAAGGCAGGGAATACGTCTGGGTCTCCTGGCGGCAAGGCGGGCTGGAAGAATTGGTGACAACCTGGCCGGCACGAGTGGCACCGGGTCAAGACGACCTCGACCGGGGCTGGTGGTTACCGACGCTGGAGGAATTGCGAGTCGCGCGACGCGATGCCAAATCCCGATGGCGGGCCAAACAGCGCCGGAACAAGGACAATTCCTTTTGAGGGGTTTCAAAGCTTGGCGCAGAACGCCGTTGCTTCTAGCGACGCCTGAAAGTCTTCACGGCGCGATGGGATAAAATCAGAAAGACGGCGATCCATACGACCGGATAGACTGGCAGCAATGCTAGATAAAGCCCGTTCTCGAAGATCGCGGCTTCGAATGTTTTCTTCGCCAACCAATAAGTCGGAACTCCGGTTGCGATGAGGATTGCCAGACCAAAGAGTGCTGGCTTCAAATAATGCTCGTACATACCACCGTCCCCCCGGACAGCTTCCAAGCTTGCATCGAAAACTCGAAGATGTCGAGAGGCAGGGCAAGGCGTCCTGGTCGACGCCGTGCGGTCGATCGCCGAGGATCGGACAATTCCTCCCGACATGTCATATTTTATTTCTAACTAATGTAGGTTTCGCTATCGTTCGGCAATTCCATAGGAGGAGTTGGATGCAATACGTCGAGCCAAAGAAGGTAAGTCACAACACCGCGACGCGCGTATGGTCAGTCAAGGATTTTTGCAAACGGCACAGGCTGTGCAGCAAAGAGGAAGCACGACTTCTCCAGCTTTTTGGGCAGTTCGCGACGGCTAGCGAATTGCGATACAACACAACGCGCAGGCCGAAATGGCGTTGATTTGCGGAGGCGTGAGCGGCAGGCGGTTTCCCTCGGTTATGGGCGTCTGTCAAGCAAAGCCCGCCACCCATGTGGGTGGCGGGCAACTTTTCCAGCAGGTCGCTCCGAGAACTAAGCCGAAAAGAGCGACGTTCAGTCTAATGACAGGGGCTTAGCGTACTTGATCAGAAAACGTCACTCCCGGTTTCCGGTTCCACGCCAATTCTTGAAATTGGGATGGGCCGAAAATACATCATTTCCAGTTGGTAACATGCGTTGGATGGGAGGAAAGGAATGATCAGCAGGTATCTCAGCAAGCGTGATTTGGCTCTCGATTCAATAGACTTGGACATTTGTCAGCGCGCTTTTGATGCCATTCTGCTCAAAAGGAATATTACGCGCGAAAGTGAAGAAGGCGAGGAAGTGGCAGCGATGATTATCGAGCTCTTCCGAGAAGGGATCCATGACGAAGATCAGCTCGTCGCTCTCGTCGGTATTAACGACAGCCATCGTCCGCTCAGTGGCGATAAATTCGCGCCTTGATGGAACAAATTGAGCGCAACTCTATTTGAGGAATTGGTTGGGAAGTTCCCCCACTTTCCAACTGGCCTCCAAAGCCAGCCCGTCGCTGGTAGTGTCCCCGCCGGCGACGGGTTCTTGATCGATCCAAACTATAATGTCCCGAGCTGGCGCGGCTTGTTCCATAGCCATATGGACGAAGCCAATCGGTCAAGTGCAAGATTAGTCTGTGCTGATCTACTATCACCAGTTATGGAAAGCGTACGTATCAATCTTTTCAGACATGGCTGGGCTTCGCTCGCGTTGAGATGCCCTGGCCTTCGTTCGCACCCCAGCAATGCTCCATGGTTCAGGGATTTATGCAGGAGCTATAGCAAAGCGGTGATGCATCGCGATCGTCTGCGGCTAGCTCGGGCCGATGCCCATCAATTGGGACAATACGAGGAAATCTGCGACGATCTGGAGAAGGAAGTCCACATCTATCTCAGCTTGTTAAATCCGCAGTCGTAGGCGTCAAATCGCCTCGAAATGGCGGCGGATCATCCCGTCTCTGGAATTGCCTCGGCGCCTATACGGTCGTGAGAATCCGGACATCGCCTTTGCGATCAATAACGTCGACCACGACATGGCGGCCGGAGCGGCGCAAAGCAACGTCTGCCGAGCCGGAGCCGATCTGCAAGTGCCGCAGAATGACTTCATCAAGAAATACCGGAAGCTGCGGCTCATGAAAGCTGATCTGCAACTTGTTCGGATTGAAACCGAGGCCGAAACAGGATTGTCACAGGAAGAGCGGCGCCGCCGACGCCCAGGCTTGCGGGGAGCAGGCCACGGGGTAAAAGGTCGGCCCCTGCGCCCGCTGACGCGGCAGGCTCGCGTCACCATTAATGCTTGACATACCAATTGGACTTTAAATACGAATTGGTATTCGTGTGGTTGCCGTGGAGATTAGAGGAGCAATCATCCGAGGAGCAGAGGACGCAAGCCAAGGGAGGAAATCATGGCTATTGGCGCAGGTACTCCGAAAAGTCTCGAAACACTGATAATTGAAGCAGGTGGTCCCGTACCGCTGCTGCGTGGTTCCAATATCGGTCCCTACGTTTTTCCAGGCATTCCGCCGGAGTTCACCAACTGGCGTGATGAGGTGAGCGCCTGGTCGGACAGCGTTGCGCTTCTCGAGCAATCCTACCACATGACCGAACTTCATCTGCGTGGGCGGGAGGTCATCCCCTTCCTGTCGCAGTTTGCGGTCAATAAATTCGACCCGTTCCAGGTCCGGCGCGCCAAGCAGATCGTTCTTGCCGGTCACGACGGCAACTTGATCGCGGACGCGATTCTCTTCCGCGAGGAAGAGGATTTCTTCCGCATCGTCGGGGCGCCTTTTGCCAGCGACTGGCTGCTCTACAATGCTGAGAGCACATCTCTCGATGTTGTCGCGGAAAAGAACGACAATTGGTCGGTCCGCCAGGCGCCGCGCGACGTGTTCCGGTTTCAGATCCAGGGGCCGCGGGCGCTGGCGCTCATGCAAGAGGTGACAGGCAATACGCTGCCAGAAATCAAGTTCTTCTTCATCGGCGAATTCCAGGTCGCGGGCAGGCCGGTGCGGGCGCTGCGACACGGCATGGCAGGGATGCCCGGCTTCGAAATCTATGGCAAATGGGATGATCAGCACGTCGTACGGGAGGCATTCGAAAAAGCCGGCGAAAAATATGGCATGCGCAAGATCGGCGCGCTTGCCTATTCCACCACCGCCCAGGAATCCGGATGGATGCCGATGCCTCTGCCCGCCATCTACCACAGCGCCGAGATGAAGCCCTATCGCGAATGGCTCAACAACTACTATCTGGAGGCGATCGGCTCGCTCGGCGGCAGCCTCGTCTCCGATAGGATCGAGGATTACTACGTCGATCCAATCGAGGTGGGTTACGGTGGCTTGGTCGACTGGAATCGCGACTTCCTCGGCCGGGGCGCGTTGAAAGAGAAAGCGGCCAACCAGAAGCGCCGAAAGGTCACACTCGTCTGGAATGACGACGACGTGGCGGCGACGATCAAGGCGTCACTGTTCGACCTTGAACGGGCCGGCCGTTTCATGGCGCTTCCGACGCCGATGTATGCGACCTTCGAATCCGACGCCGTCATGAAAGGCGGCAATGTCGCCGGCGTCTCGCAATGGTCGGCCTATTCGGCCAATGCCGGTCATCTCATCTCGCTTGCGCTGGTCGATGTCGATTCTGCTGAGCCCGGCACCGAGCTGACCTTGCTTTGGGGCGAACCAGGCACGCGCAGGCGGACGGTGGACCGGCACGAGATGCGCGAAATCCGGGTGACGGTGGCACCGGCGCCGTATTTCGACAAAGTCATCAAGACCGGCAAGCAGTAACGGCAGCTCAAGACAACGCTGCGCCCTGCGGCGCGGCGTTGTCGCTCTCAGCCATGGATGAAGCGGATGACGCATGCCCTTGCATCGGGCGCGCCATCCCCGGCAAATTACTTTTTGCCGATATTTCCAGATCGTTCGGCAGCCTTCAGCCCGTCATTCTGCAAATCCGCTTCGTCGGCAAGAATGGCGGCGGCTTCGCTGAGCAAAACGTCTTTGGCGTTCCTGCGGGCATTTTCAATGGCAAGATCAGCGCTCAGGCTGCGCTCGTTGGCTTCCAGGCCGTCGTCGTTACCGGTATCCACGCCATCATTGATTTGCTCGCTCGCCTTGCGACGACTTGCCTGAGCAGCCAGCTCTTTGCGACGTTCGGATTCATTGAGGGAGACAACCTGTTTCTCACGCTGCGCCTTCAGTTCTGTAACATCTGCTACAAAGCGTTGGAAATCCGGATCGTTCTGCACCCGAGCATCGTGGCGGCTTTGCAGTTGCGGCAGCAATGCCTTTATATCGCCGGCAGGCGCATATTTCGCTGGCTTGACCTGCGTCCAGGGCAGGGCATTGTCAAAACTCGCCTCACCAAAGGTCTTGGGGTCTGAAAGGCCTGGCAAGCTGATGTCGGGCACCACGCCGCGCAGCTGTGTCGTGCCGCCATTGACACGGAAAAACTGGGCAACCGTCAATTTCAGCTCACCGAATTTCGGCTTGCTGGTGTGCGCCACCTGATCAAGATTGACCACAGTTTGCACCGTGCCCTTACCAAAGCTGGGTTCTCCGACAATCACGCCGCGACCATAGTCCTGTATCGCTGCGGCAAAAATTTCGGAGGCCGAGGCCGAGCCACGGTTGATCAACACGCCAACCGGACCTGTCCATGCGGGTGCGGGAAAATCATCGCTTTCCACGTTCACGTCACCGCCGGCATCGCGTTGCTGAACGACCGGGCCTTTGCCGACAAACAGGCCCGTCAAATCGATGGCCTCGGACAGCGAACCACCACCGTTATTCCGCAAGTCAACGAGCACACCGTCGACGTTGTCTTGCTTCAGTTCAGCGAGAAGCTTGGCGACGTCGCGGCTTGCGCTTCTATAATCCTTGTCGCCTTTTCGCCGCGCTTCGAAGTCTTCGTAGAAGGCGGGCAGGGTAATCACCCCGATCTTGCGAGTGGCATCGCCATCCTTTACCGAAAGGATCGTCTTCTTGGCGGCCTGTTTGTCGAGGCTGATCTTATCGCGCACCAGGCTGATGACATGGTGCTTGGCATCCGGGCCTGCCTCCGCCGGCAAGATGTCCAGGCGCACAGTGGAACCCTTTGCGCCGCGTATCATCTGCACGATTTCGTCGAGGCGTGTACCTACCACTTCCTTTATCGGGCCATCCTCGCCTTGACCGACGCCGATGATGCGGTCCCCGACGGCAAGCTTGCCGGACAATTGTGCCGGGCCTCCAGCCACGAGCTCGCGGATCGTCGTGTAGTCGTCCCTTTCCTGCAAGACCGCACCGATACCAACCAGCGAAAGCTTCATGGAAATGTCGAATTCAGCCGAAGCGCTCGCGCCGAAATAGTCGGTATGCGGGTCGATCGATGTCGTATAGGCGTCCATGAACGTCTGGAAAACATCGTCGCTCTTGTACTTGTAGGCGCGCTCGAGGGAGTTTTCATAGCGTTTATCGAGCGTGTCGCGAATGCTGGCGTCGTCTTTGCCTGCCAGTTTCAAGCGTAGCCAGTCGCTCTTGACGCGTTTGCGCCACAAGTCATTGCTTTCCGCTTCGGATTGCGGCCAGGGCTCCTTGTCGCGGACCAGCGGATAGTCTTCCTGCACGGTGAAGTCGAGCTTCTGGTTGAGCAGGCTACGCGCATAACTCATGCGATCGACCACCCGCTGCTCATAAGTGTTGAAGATCGAAAATGGGATCTTCAAGTCTTCATGGTTGATGGCATCGTCAATCTTGGCGCCGTCAGCCATGAACCTGTCGATATCTGACTGCAGGAAAAGGACACGATCCGGGTCCAGGGATTTGATAAACCGATTCATGATCGTGCCCGATAAGGCGTCATCCAGCGGAACGGGCCTATAGTGGAAGCGCGTGAGAAATTGCGCGCTCAGATGAGCGGCTTGCGCTTGTTGCTGTAGCGGCGTCAAAACTGGTGGTGAGCCGGTTTCCAGAGCATATGCCGAGGGAGCAATTGCCAGGAACGCACAGAAGAAACCGCATTGTAGACGCATCAAGCTTCGATCCAATTCACATCGTTTGAGTCTTTAATGTGCGATGTTCGTGGAACAATTATGGTCTTTTGGCAACTAAACGAACGCGTTCTATCTGAATGTGGGTTTTGCAAGTCCCGACCACAGATTCCGGCAGGGCGGATTTAGATCGATTTTTGTGGGCACCGATCTGACAATTTGCGCCTCTTCATTGAAGCGTTCGCATTTGACATGTGTCGACGAGCAAACACCAATGGCGAAGTTTTGATATAAGCTGTCGGGTAGTCAGGGCATCACCTTGGTGTTGTCGCGATATCTTGCTCCCAACAGGGGAGAAAGATCGTCGTGACAGAAAATCTATCCATCGACGGGCACGTTCATTTCCTCACAGCCTCCGATCTTGCGGCTGTGGAGGGACAGCTCCCTTATTCGCTGCCGTCACCCCATTCGCTATCCGACTATCTTGCCGACCTGGCGAGCGCCGGATTTCATCCAAAACTCCTGAACAACGTGCATCTCAGCATTTTGCCGGATTCGTCCAATGTCTTCGCGTCGTTCGATGAGATGGCAGCGCTGAGGGCAAAATGGCCGGAACGATACGGAGACGTCCGGCTAGTCGGAACGATCAAGGCCGACCCGGCCTACGCGACCGTCGAACGGCTATCCCATCCCGATGTTTTTGGGATCAGGATCGTTCTTCACGATGCTCCGCCGGAAAGCATATCGGATCGCGCCTATCGCAGCGATGATTGGGTCGCGCTCATTGGCAGGCTCCGGGTGCAACAACACGTCCACATCTACGCCAAAGAGGCGGAGACGAACCTGCGAGTGCTGCGCCAAATGCCGGAGACAATCCGCGTCGTCATCGATCACCTCGGCTCATGCCATGCCGAGCGCGGTGCTGACGAGCCCAGCTATCACGCCTTGCTTGAGGAGGCCAAGCGCAGGGGAAACGTGTGGTTCAAGGGGCCTGGATACCGGACTTCGACCAATATCGATGATGTCGTTCCTTTCGTGTCGGCAATCATCGCGACCGTCGGAGCGAACCGCGTTCTGCTCTCGGCCAGCGACGCTCCGCACGTTGGGGCGGGCAGCCAAGGCCACAGTTTTACAAGCCACTTCGATTCTGTGTCGGCGCTCAAATTCTCGGAGACGCTCGCTTCGGCGGTGAGTGCCGCCACTGACATACCTGTCTTTCGGCTGCTGAACGCTGCGGCGAACGACCTTTTCCCTTGTCCAGAAGAAAGTGAAATCATGACGGACATCATCGTCGAAAACATCACATTTCCCGTTGCGTACAATGACGCGACGATCAATCTGGCCGGCAGCGTGTTTCAGCCGGCTTCACCGGACAGGAGCCTGCCGCCGGTGGTTTTCAACTCCGGTTTTACGGGCGGCGTTTCGATGTATGGCCAGCTTTTTGGCCGGGCCTTGGCCGAGCGCGGCTATCGGGTGATGACCTATGATGTCGCGGGGTTCTTCACCAACAGGGATGTGCGGAACACTGCGAAGAAAGACGGTATCACCGTAACGAATGTCAGCCTTGTCGATCAGACGGCCGAGGTCCTGGCTGCCGTGCGGTGGGCGAGGGAAAACTTCGGTTCAATGCCCGTCGTCGCGTCTTGGGCGATGGGTTCGGTCGTCAGCCTTGCGGCAGTCGTTGAACTGGCCAAGCAGGGCAAGGAGCAGATCGCGTTTTGGGTGCCTATGAACTACACCAGCATTGCAGCCCTTCAGGATCTTCGGGCGGACAAGTCGGGTGCGGACGCTGCGATCAAGAGGCTGGCGGACGATGCGGCGATCCCGCCGTTCGACACCGGAACCGAGGCGACCAAACTCGGCTATTACCCGCTCGATACCGACACGCAGGAATATGTCGATCGCCAGCTCGGCGGATACACCGAGATTGGCGGGGTCGATCGTTGGCCGGGTTGCAGTCATGTGACGGCGAAGTCCTATAAGGAGTATGTAGGCTTCGACCCTGAGAAGAGCCTCAATGGCGCCAGCGGCTTTCCGCCGGCACTCATCGTGCATGGCGCTCAGAACACTCTACACATGCCTGAAGAGTCGATCCGCCTACAGAAGCTCTATCCCGGCCGCGCAGGTGGCGAGCCGCTTATCATCGAGGGCATGATGCACGGCCAGCAGAACCAGACCGACAATCCCATCTTCCACCAGCTCATCAAGGACATTGACCGGGCGATCCGTTCTGCCTGACACTGGATGAATTGGCGGGGGAGAAGGCGTCCGGCGGGAATGATGCAGCAGGGTATCGATGAAGGACATCCGATACGCGTCGGATTGCTACTTCTTCCGCAGTTTTCCATGATGGCGCTCGCATCGGCGAGCGAACCCCTCCGCGCAGCGAACAGGTTAGCCAGTCGCAAGCTATATGACTGGTGCCTCCTCTCGGAGGAAGGCGGTATAATTACCTCGAGCAGCGGCTTTGAAACGCGCACTATCTCGATCAGCGAGGCCCCGCGGCTCGATAGATTGTTCGTTGTCGCCAGCCTCGATATCGAAAGCAAGCGACCAAAACCGATCCTGCAATTCCTGCGGAAACTTGCGGTAAGCGGGATGCCTATCGGAGCGTTGAGTACGGGCACATTCATACTTGCGCGGGCAGGGTTGCTGACCGGCAAGCGGTGTACCCTTCATTGGGAATCCCTTCCGCAGTTTGCCGAAGAGTTTCCAGACATCGAAGTCACCCGCGAGCTTTATGTCCGGGACGGGAACCGCTGGACCTGCGCGGGCGGTACCGCCGCAATCGATCTGATGCTAGCTCAGATATCGGGTGACCACGGAGCTCAGCTCGCCGCCGACACGGCCGAGCAGTTTCTGCACACCCGTATCCGAGGGCCGGAAGAGCAACAGAGGATGGCGATCCAATGGCGCTACGATATACACGACGCCCGCCTTGCAGCCGCGATCGGCATCATGGAGCAGAACCTCGAATACATCGTTCCGATCGACGACATCGCGAAAAGGAGCAATCTTTCCGGTCGGCAGTTGGAGCGCTTGTGGCGTCAGCATTTCGAAATGACGCCGCAGCGCTTCTATCTCAATGTCCGGCTGAACGCGGCTCGCCGACTGATCAAAGAGAGTTCCGAGACTATTGCAGCAATTGCCCTTCGCTGTGGTTTCGTGTCGGCATCGCACCTCGGCAGCGCCTACCGTCGCCTGTTCGGACATAGCCCCAGCGAAGAGCGCCGGAAATCGATGGCAGATAGTCGTTTTTCCTCAGACCAAGGTCTTGGTTCCTTATAGGACTTATGTCTGAAGCCGAAAATCTTTAGTCCGAATGCCATAGATTATGCCTGGTGCTGCGCCAGCTTTTTCCGGCGATGGAAGCGGCGGGGGTATCCCACCGCCTTCGTCAGGCATGGAGAAGCTGGATGAACATGAACGGCGTCCTCAAAAACGGCGTCCTCGCCCCGGTGCTTGCTGCAGGTTCCGTCGGCGGCGTCACTGGATTTGCCGACACCGTTGTCAGGGGCAGCATTGATTGTGGCAAGTGAGCGAAGTGCCACCGTTGCGGTGGTAGTGCCAATGTTCAATGCCGAACGAACGATCGGCGCGACCTTGGCCAGTATCTGTCGGCAGACCCATGAGGCGCTGGACATCATCATTGTCGATGACGGTTCGTCGGACAGTTCTGCATCGATCGCGGCCGCTCATGCGAAGCAGGATCGGCGGATCCGGATCATCCATCAGTCCAACAGCGGCGTCGCGGCAGCACGCAACAATGGTGCGGCTGCGACCGACGCGGAGTTTCTGGCCTTTGTCGATGCGGACGATCTATGGGCGCCGTCGAAGATCGGGCTTCAGCGGGAGGCGCTTGAGAGGGGCGGCTCGTCGGCCGGATTGGCCTACTGCTGGTTCGCGCTCATCGACGAGGATAGTCGTGTATTCTCGCTCTACAATCGGCCGACCGCCGAAGGAAATGTGCTCCAGCGCATGTGCAGAAAGAATTTCGTCGGCAATGGCAGCTCGATGCTCATGCGTCGTTCCGCGTTCGAAAAGGCAGGCGGATTCGACCCCTCGCTGAGGGCGCGCAAGGCTCAAGGCTGCGAGGACCTGCTGATGTGCCTCAGAGTTGCGGAGAATTACGAATTTCGCGTGGTGCCGCAACATCTTGTGGGCTACCGCATGACTAACACGAACATGTCCAGCGATGTCATGCAGATGCTTCGTTCGTGCGAAATCGTTTTGGATGAATTTCGCGAGAAATATCCTGGGTATGGCACCGACCTAGACGCTCATCTGGCCGACATGATCCATTGGCTCGCCGTAAGGGGTTTCGTCGGCGGGCGATTTTTCGATGGCTGTGATCTGTTGAAGAGATTCTTGGTGTTAGAACCACGCCTGGCGATTTCGAGCATGCCCAACATGCTGAATGTGTATTGTCGAGCTAGGCTGGTTCCCCACTGGATCAAGGCTCGGCTGAAGCGCTTGCGAAGCCAGAACGGGAAGTTTCGCCCTCTCTATATGGAAACGATCCGATGATGGTCGTCGCGCCATTCTTCACGAGCTTGCGACGGCTTTTCCGTCTGGCAGCGGCACCTGCCTGGGCTGGACCGACCATAGTAGGGCTCGGGCTGGCCGCGGCGGTCCTCGAGGGTGCCGGTCTTTTCCTTTTCATTCCTCTCATTCAGAGCCTCGGCGCTTTGACGCCGCAGCCGGGCAGATGGCAGGCGATTTTCGGCCAACTGCTGGCGTCCATTCCCGAACACCATTTAACGGCGTTCCTGGTCGCAGTTCTGTGCTTCACCATCCTCCTCAAAAATGTGGTCCATTTCATCAACACCTGGGTGACCCGGTACGTGGACGGTCTGGTCGCACATCAATTGCGGGCGAAGGTCTTCGATCAGACGATAAGCTCGTGCATCGACTACAGGGTCGAGAACAAGCGTTCGGACATCATCACGACGATTGCCAACAACACCTGGAAGGTCAGCCAGGGACTGAGCCTTGCCTATCGATTGATGATCTGTTTCTGCACGTTCGTCGTTTTTGTTCTGCTGATGCTCCTGATTTCCGTCCGGCTGACGTTTTTCTCGATGATGTTTCTGCTTTTCGGCGCGATGGCCATTCGCCTGGCGACGCGCCGCGCCGACGAGACCGGCAAGGCCGTTGTCGAAGAGAACAAGCAGTTCGGCCTCAGGATGTGGGAAAGCATCAACGCGCTGCAATTGATCCGCGCTTTCGCCCAGGAAGACTATGAACGCAATCGCTTCCTGCAGACGTCAGACACGGTGCGGCGACGTCTCCTGAAACTCGACATGCTATGGGCTACTCCTGCACCGGTCTCGGAAATATCGATCACGATGCTGATCGGCGCTCTCGTTCTCATAGCTCAGTCGACAGACGTCGGCATTGCCGCCTTGGCCGCCTTTCTATCGCTGCTCTACCGTCTTCAAGGTCCGACCCGGGAACTGCTGCAGTCGAAGATCGCACTGGATGGACTTGCCGGCAGCATCGACGACGTCGATGATTTTCTCCGCAGGACGGAGAGGCCCTTTCTCACCCACGGGCTTCTACCGGCGGCAGCGCTCAACAAGGCCGTCGAGTTTCGGAACGTCTCCTTCCGCTACGATCCCGACCAGCCGCTGGCCCTGCAGGGCATCTCCTTCAGCGTTCCCGCAGGCAAAACCACGGCGATCGTCGGAGAGTCGGGTGCAGGCAAATCGACGGTCATGGCTCTGCTTTTTCGTTTCATGGATCCCACGTCCGGTGAGGTCGTCGCAGATGGGGTGCGCCTTCCAGAATTCGAACTCCGTAGTTGGCGAAGGCGCCTGTCGCTCATGTCGCAGGAAGTCCATCTCTTCAACGACACGATCGCGGCCAATATTGCCTATGGTGACCTTGAGGCCGGCAGGGCGGAGATCCGCAAGGCGGCCGAGATCGCCAAGGCGGACGATTTCATCCGATTGCTTCCAGATGGCTATGAGACGCGCATCGGCGACCAGGGGATGCGTCTGTCGGGCGGACAAAGGCAGCGCATAGCGCTCGCCCGGACCATGCTTCGCAATCCCGATATTCTGCTGCTGGACGAGGCCACGAACGCGCTCGATGTCGAGACCGAACAGGCATTTCAGCTCGCGCTCGACGAATACTCGCATAACCGCACCGTTGTCGTGATCGCTCACCGGCTTTCGACCATTCAGGCCGCCGACCAGATCATCGTGATGTCGAAGGGTCGCGTAATCGAGACTGGCTCGCCGGCAGAGCTCTTCAAACGAGGCGGCCATTTTTCCCGGCTGCACGAGTTTCAACACGGCCGCGCCGCGACGATGGAAATTAATCGATGAGCTACAAGCTTACTGACATCGAACTGTCGGAACCGTTGGCGCCGATCGAGCTCTCGACCGAGCAGAACGGGGTCGGCCTCATCGCCCGTTGGCAGGGACGATTGATTGGGTTCGAAATGATCGAACTATCGGCCGGATCGGTGATGACGGTCGAAAGGCTGAAAGCGCTTGCCGACGAGCGCTTTGCCGGGCGCATCGTCGTTGCAAAGCTGGAAGAGGAGCTGAGAGAACGGCAGCCGGTGGAGGAACCGGCGCTGCCGAGCCTCAGCATTGCGATCTGTACCAAGGATCGCGCGCAGCGTCTTTCCCGGCTGCTAAGCTCGCTCGATCGGGTTCGAGGCGATCATTCCTTCCAATTCGTCGAAATCGTCGTGGTCGACAATGCTTCGGTGGATGCGGCTACACGCGAGGCCGTCGCGGGTTTCAGGGATGTCCGTTATGTTTTCGAACCGAAGGCGGGACTGGATTTTGCCCGTAACGCGGCCCTTCATGCGGCCAGGGGCGATATCATCGCCTATCTGGATGACGACGTCGTGGTGGACCGCAACTGGCTCGCAGGTCTTGCCAAGGCTTGTCGTGAGAATCCTGGCGTCGGCGGTTTCACGGGCCTGGTGCTGCCATATCGCCTCGACACCGAGGCGCAGATCTTTTTCGAACGACGAGGAGGGTTTGGCCGCGGCTTTGCTCGAAGGGAGTTTCACAGAACCCGTTTCGACAATCCACTCCATCCCGTCGGGTCCGGCACTCTCGGTGCCGGCTGCAATATGGCCTTCGATCGCGCGCTGCTGATCCAGCTTGGCAGCTTCGATGAAGCGCTTGATACGGGAGCGCCGCTGCCTGGCGGCGGCGATCTCGACATTTTTTACCGCGTGCTGCGTTCGGGCCGCCCCATGATCTATGAGCCGCAATACGCAGTCTATCACGAGCATCGCGAAACCATTCTGCAGCTCAGGCGACAATACTGGACGTGGGGCCTCGGCATGATGGCATTTCTCGTCAAAAGCTATCGCACCGACGATGAAATGCGCGCGCAGCATCGCGCCATGGTCCGTTGGTGGTTCTACGACCAGTTGAAGGCGCTTGCTCGCGCCGCAAGACGGTTGCGCGGCCACGAGCTGCGTTTCGGCATGGCAGAGCTGTGGGGCGGAATCTACGGCCTTGCGGGCGAATACGACCGCTCGCGCGCACGCATCCAGGCGATCCGGGAGCGCAACCCATGATGAAAGAGCGCTTTGAGGTGCGGCATATCGATCTCGCCGCTGCCAATGCCGGCGCCGAGAGTGGGCCAGCATTGTCCATCTTCTGGTGGAAGGACCTGCCGCTTGGAACACGTGCATCCTTGCAGGATGAGCTGCCTTACGGAATCCCTCAGTTGCGCCAACTCGCCGCCGAATATGCAGCCGCGCAACTGGAAGCGCGCAGCATCAGTCTTAGCGCACCGCTGCGCGCCACCTACGAAGGATGGCCCAAGCGCGCACTCTCGCTCGAGGCCGCGCTGAAAGCGGAAGTTCTGATCGGAAGCCTCGATGAGTTCGCAACCGCGTCTTCCGCTTCGGCGCATGACATCTCCGTGGTGATCTGCACGCGCGATCGCGGTCCGGCGCTGGCTGATTGCCTTCGCAGCGTGGCAGCACAGCGCAGCGCCCCGGGGGAAATTATCGTCGTCGACAATTCCAGCAACGGAAATGCCAAGGGCGTGTGCGGAGAGTTCCCTGGCGTTCGTTATGTCCATGAGCCGCAGGCTGGCTTGAGCCGTGCCAGAAACGCGGGAATTCGTGCAAGCCGGCTGAATATTGTCGCCTTCACCGACGACGATGTCGAAGTCCATCCCGGCTGGACCGCAGAGATCGCGCGCGCCTTTGCGGACCGGGATGTGGATGCGCTCACTGGTCTGGTGCTGCCGGCGCGCCTCGACACACCAGCGCAACGCTGCTTTCAGTTCACCATGGGCGGCTTCGGGACCACTTTCGTGCCGCTCACCTTCGACAGTCGCTTCTTTGAAGAGACGCGGCCGAGCGGGGCGCATGTGTGGAAGATGGGCGCAGGCGCCAACATGGCCTTTCAACGATCCGTATTCGAGCGGGTCGGCCTGTTCGACGAACGCCTCGGCGCAGGAGCTGCGGGGTGCTCCGAAGACTCAGAACTCTGGTACCGGCTTCTGGCGACCGGCGGGGCGTGCCTCTACGAACCGCGGGCCGTCGTCTTCCACCACCATCGAAGCGACTGGCCGGGCCTAAAGCGGCAAATGAGCGCCTACATGAAGGGCCATGTGGCGGCGCTTGTGGTGCAGTACGATAATTTCGGCGACCGTGGAAACATCGTGCGCATCTGTAAGCAACTGCCGGTCTACTTCCTGAAGACGTTCGTCAAAACGCTTTTCGAGGGTCAGCCGGGCAGGCTCGGAATTTTGGCCTCAGAAATGCGGGGATGGTGGGCCGGGCTGCCGTTTCTTCTGCGCTTCGGTTGGAGAAAGCGGCGGATACCAATGCGTGTAGCCGCCGATGCGAAGGGAATGGCGAAATGATCAAGAAGGCGCCGCTTGGCCGGTTCCTGTCTGGGAACCCTTATCCGAATGGTCTGACGGATGGCCTCTTCTATCGTGAGAAGATGCGCGCCATCCATCGTGTCGCCCCGACCGAAACCGGCGGCTTCGGACGGGTGTTGGAAATCGGCGGCGGTCGCAGCGGCCTTGCCAGCATTCTCTACCCGGAAGCAGAGATCGTCACGCTCGACATCGACCCGGAACTGGGCGAGCACCAGCCCTCGTGGGCGAGATCGACCTTCATTTGCGGCAATGCCTGTTCGCTGCCCTTCGCCGACGGCAGCTTTGATATCGTCACCTTGTTCGACGTGCTGGAGCATATCAGGGACGATCGCCTCGCCGCACATGAGGCGTTGCGGGTAGTGCGGCCGGGCGGATATGTCCTCATCTCCACCCCTGAATCCAAATGGCACTATCCCTATTTCGGAGCCATGAAACGCCATTGCCCGCATGAGAGCGAGTTGATGCGCGAGTGGGGGCATGTCAGGCGTGGGTATAAGGACCCGGAACTCACAGCTCTTTTCGACAGGCCGCCGGAACGGCGTGCCACGTTCATCAATCCCGCGACGGCGTTCTTCCATGACGTCTCGTTTTCGCACCTCGGACGCCGCCGCCGCAAAGTTCTTTATGCGCTCGCGGCTCCTGTAACGGCCATTGGTTATCTGATGCACCGGCCCTCCACGCGGGGTACCGAGACAGCATTCGCCTGGCGCAAATGACCGGTCATCGGACGCCGCGGGTGATCGCCCTCTTTCCTTGGGGTGACGTGATCGAGGAATTTCTCGAGCCGATTGGGCTTGAGCTCCAGGATTTCGTCGAGCGGATGACGGGAGGCTGGCTATTCGGCTATGCCGCCGCGCTGAGCTCGGTGGGCCACAAGCCCATCATTGTCTGCGCATCCGAGCGGGTGAGCAGAATTGAATGCTACGTGCATTCCGGCACAGGCACGCCTATCTGGGTCGCCCCGGCAAGGCGGTCCCGGCAGGGCCATTCTCCCGCCGCCTCTAGCCTGCGGCGCTGGGCCGCGACGCCGCTCGCAGCCTTCCGCGAGATACTCATCCGCTCCCGATGCAATGTGCTGCTTGCCCAGGAATATGAATATATTCGCTTTGATGCGCTTGCATGGCTGGCGCGCCGCATGAAGGTCCCTCTCTACGCCAGCTTCCAGGGCGGAGATCGTACGCTGTCCTGGATCGAGGCCGTTGCGCGGCAGCTTTCGTTGCGCGCGTGCTCCGGCCTCATCGTCGCTTCCTCTGCGGAACGCGACCGCCTCGCCAAGGCTTATCCGCGCATTGCGCTCGACATCGCGAATATCCCGAATCCGCTGGATACCGGGGAATGGCGGGCGATGGACCGCGTGGAGGCGCGAGCAAGCCTTGGCTTGCCGCAGGATGGTTTCATCGTCTTCAATCACGGGCGCATTGATATCCGCCGCAAGGGGCTCGATGTTCTCCTGAAGGCTTGGGCGCGCTTTGCCGACAATTCAGCCGGCGAGCTGGTGATCATCGGTTCGGGCCAGGACAGCGAGGCGTTTGCAAGGCTTCTTGGCGAAAGCGGCCTGTCGAATGTGCAATGGCTTTCCAGCTATACGACCGACCGGCCCCTGATCCGGCGCTGGCTTTCGGCCGCGGATGCCTACGTCACGGCCTCGCGCATCGAAGGCATGCCGGTCGCGCCATTGGAGGCAATGGCCTGCGGCCTTCCTGTCGTCGCCACGGACGCGCAGGGTTTGCCGGACATTCTGGCTGATGGAGAGGCCTCCGGCGGCCTGATGGTGGGGCAGGAGCGGCCAGAGGAAATTGCGCAGGCCCTTGCGAGATTGAAAGACGATAGAGCCTTTCGAGCACAACTCAGTACGGCGGCCAGGAAACGGGTTACAGAAAAATTCTCGATCGAGGCGGTCGGTGCCGCTCTCGATGATTTTCTGACAAAGCCCCGAAGGTAAGGGTCACACCCGACTGCGATACCAGGCGAGCGCCGTCTCTATGATGGTGTCGATATCGGAATGCCTGGGCACCCATCCAAGCTCCCGCTCTGCCTTGCCGGCCGCAGCGACGAGCGCCGGCGGGTCACCGGGTCTGCGGGGACCATAGGCAACGGGAAGTTTGTGTCCGGAAACGCGGCCGACGGCGTCGACCAATTCTTTGACAGTCGTTCCGGTGCCCGTACCGAGGTTGTAGACATGCACGCCTCGGTCCCGCAATAGCTTTTCACCCCCAAGGACATGGGCATGCGCCAGATCACTGACGTGGATGTAGTCGCGGATGGCGGTGCCGTCCCGTGTGTCGAAATCGGTGCCGTTGATGGTAAAGGTCCGACCCGGTTTGATCGCCGCCTCTATGGCGAGCGGAACGACATGTGTCTCAGGTTCGTGCCGTTCGCCGATCTCGCCATCAGGGTCGCAGCCGGCTGCATTGAAATATCGCAGCATCACCGCATTAAGGCCGCGCGCACGCGAGAAATCCTCTACCATCCGCTCGATCATGAATTTCGACCATCCATAGGGATTGATTGGCCACTGCGGATGCTCTTCGTCGATCGGGGTGCGCACCGGAATGCCGTAGGAAGCGCAGGTACTTGAAAAGATCAGCCTGTCGATCCCGGCCTTGAGCATCTCCTCGATGAGCACCAACGTCCCAAAAGTGTTGTTCCGGTAGTAGAGTTCAGGCAATTCGACGGATTCGCCGACGTAAGCATAGGCGGCGAAATGCGCCACCACATCCGGTCGGTACTGGCGCAGTGCTGCCGCCATTGTCTCGGCGTCTGCTATATCGCCCTCGACGAGCGGTCCCCATTTGACCGCTTCACGCCAGCCGCGGGAGAGATTGTCGTAGGTTACCACCGACCAGCCCGCCTCGGCGAAAGCCTTGCAGCAATGCGATCCGATATAACCGGCTCCGCCTGTGACTAGGACAGTGCTCATTCCGCGGCGACCTGCTGTGAGCGGTCCGACGAAAGCAGGTCGTCAAAATAGGCGATCGTTTTGGCAAGCCCGCCCCGCAACTGGACCTTCGGCTTCCAGCCAAGCTCGCGCATGGCGAAGCCAATGTCCGGCTGCCGCTGCCTGGGATCGTCGGCAGGCAAGGGCAAGTATTTTATCGTCGATCGGCTTCCAGTCAGTTCTATGACGAGATTGGCAAGCTCCAGCATCGTAAATTCCGCCGGATTGCCAAGATTGATCGGGCCTGTGATCTCGTCCTTCGTCCCCATCAGACGAACCAGGCCGTCAATGAGGTCGTCGACGTAGCAGAACGAGCGTGTCTGCTGGCCATTGCCATAAACGGTTATCGGCTTGTTCTGCAGCGCCTGCACGACGAAGTTGGAAACGACACGACCGTCATCGGGGTGCATCCTTGGGCCATATGTGTTGAAGATGCGCGCCACCTTGATCCGGAGCTGGTGCTGTCGCCAGTAATCGAAAAACAGGGTCTCGGCGCAGCGTTTGCCCTCGTCGTAGCAAGAGCGCGGTCCTATCGGGTTCACCCGGCCCCAATAATCCTCCTGTTGCGGATGGATCTCGGGATCGCCGTAGACTTCGGAGGTGGAGGCCTGGAGGATCTTTGCGCCGACCCGCTTGGCGAGGCCCAGCATGTTGATCGCGCCATGGACGCTGGTCTTCGTCGTCTGCACCGGATCGAACTGGTAGTGAACCGGACTTGCCGGGCAGGCGAGGTTGTAAATTTCATCGACCTCTATGTAGAGGGGAAAGGTAACGTCGTGGCGGATGATCTCGAAAGACCTGTCGTCAAGCAGGTGCGCGACGGTACTTTTGCGTCCCGTAAAGAAATTATCGACGCAAATAACTTCATGTTTTTCCCGCAAAAGCCGTTCACACAGGAACGATCCGAGGAAGCCTGCACCACCAGTCACTAGGATTCGCTTCGTTTGCATGGCCGATTATCTCGCAGCTAGTTCGGTGACGTTGCCGCCGGCGGAAACCATGGCAAGCACCAGGGCGACGATGCTGTTCTTGAGGACGTCGTTCATGTTCTCGACCCTTCTCCAACGCTTTACGAAGGCGGTCGGATTGCCCGCCGCTTCCATCGCCGGGGAGACGTGGCGCAGCGGTAGGTATAATCTATGGCGTTAGGACCAAAGATTGTTGTCTTTGGACGAAGGTCCTATAATGAACCGGACGTTAGTCTGAGGCAGAGCGAAGTTTCTCAAGCCGTGGCGTTGCCGTTTTGGTCGGCTCAATATCCCTGTACCGGCAGCGGCGCGTCCGGATTGCGCTGGAACCACTCGATATCGCGGGCCACCTGGTCAAGCTGATCCTGGACATCGCGCTGATTGCGGCGGGTATCGTGAAGCTGGTCTTCCAGGTCCTCGATCTGTCGACGCAAATCCGATCTGTCCTGATCCTTTGCCTCCCTGAGTTTCCTTGAAAGGGCGTCTATGTTGGATTCCTTGAATCTTTGGTCGTCCTGCATGGAGCTCAGTTGCGATTGCAGCGAGTGCTGCCGGTTGCCCAGCCCATAGCCCCGCAGGAATCCTGCCGCAGTCGCCGGCGGGCAGACATTGGCATAGGCGCTGCCGGCCTGTCCGCTCGCAAGCCCGCTCATCGGCGTGCAGTAACGGACGAGGCCTGTCTGATAACCCTGATACCAGATCGTCTGGTCGGGCACGATCTTGGCCCTCTCGCAGGATTTGGCGTGGGCGGCGAAGCGCTGTTGCGGATCATATCCCGCCGCCCCATCGGTCTCACCGATGACCCGCCAGTCGGCGGCAATACATTCCTCCTTGGAAAGAGTATTGCAGGAAACCAGAAAAAGGCTGCAGCCGATGGCTGCAAGTAAAAGTAATAAGCGAAACATAGTGATCCATTAGGGCTAAAATAATGGAGCACACCGTAACTGCGAAAATCCCACCTGTCACCGCAGCCATGGCTGGAATCTGGCAATTCTGTGGTTTTTACGTGTCAAAACTACAGCGGCCATCTCCTGCAGATAGTCAGGTCGAATAGGAGGAGGTCGCCGCCTTTCTGAATCAGCCTGCGCAGCGCGATCTGAATGGCGATCTTGCCGTGTTGCGAGGGGACTATTCGGCCGATTGAGCAAAGGTCGGACGAAGATTGCGGTAGCTCGCTCCCGGATGCGGCGCAACGAGCCGTGGCCCGCTACCGCCGAGTTTTTCGCGCAACGTTCCCTGCCGATAATCGGTCTTGTAGACGCCGCGCCTTTGCAGCTCCGGCACCAGCAGATCCACGGCGTCCTCGAAGCTTTCCGGCGTTACGGCATAGGCGAGGTTGAAACCGTCAACGTCGGTATCCTCGATCCATTCCTGCATGAGATCCGCGACCGTCGAAGGCGAGCCGACGAACACCGGCCCGAAGCCGCCGACACCGACCCAATCGGCCATTTCTCGGACCGTCCATTCCTTGCTCGGATCGATCGTCGTGAAGGTCTCTACGGCCGATTGGACAGCATTGGTATGGCGGTGACGCAGCACTTCGTCCGGGCCGAACTGGCCGAAATCGATGCCGGTCCAACCCGAGATCAGCGTCAGCGCGCCTTCGAAAGACGCATAGTTTCGATATTCGTTGAATTTGCGCTGGGCTTCCGCATCCGTCTCGCCGAGGACGACGGTCTGCAGATTGAAGGCAAGTATGTCCCTCGGATTTCGGCCAAGTCGTTCCGCCGCCTGGCGGACATTTGCGACATAGCGCTTCAGCACAGGCTTGGAGGGGGCGGCAACGAAGATGCATTCGGCATGCGCCCCGGCAAAATCCTTGCCGCGGCTGGAGGCGCCAGCCTGATAGAGCACCGGCGTTCTCTGCGGTGACGGCTCGCTCAGGTGAATGCCGGGAACATTGAAATACTTTCCGGAGTGACGGATCGGATGCACTTTTTCCGGATGGGTGAAGATGCCCTTTTCGCGGTCCCGCACGACCGCATCGTCTTCCCAGCTACCTTCCCAGAGCTTGTAGCAGACCTCGAGGTATTCTTCGGCGAGATCATAGCGATCGTCGTGGTTCGTCTGTGCCGGCTGCCCGATGTTGAGCGCGCCGCTGTTCAAATAGGAGGTCACGATATTCCAGCCGACGCGTCCCTTGGTCAGGTGGTCGAGTGTCGAGAGCCGGCGCGCGAACGTGTAGGGATGCTCGAAGGAGAGCGAGGCCGTCAGCCCGAAGCCGAGATGTTCGGTCTCATAAGCCATGGTCGGAATGAGCTGCAGCGGATCGTTGACCGGCACCTGCGCCGAATGGCGAAGCGCGGCATCGACGTTTCCATTCAGCACGTCATAGACGCCGAGCACATCGGCTATGAACAGGCCATCGAATTTGCCGCGTTCCAGCGTCTTTGCCAGATGTACCCAGTAATCGAGATCCTTGTATGTCCAGGACCTGTCCCGCGGGTGCCTCCAAAGCCCTGGCGACTGATGTCCGACGCAATTCATATCGAAGGCGTTCAGCCTGATTTCTCGGGTCATATTGATTCTCCTCGGATTTAAGGATTGCTGCGGCCGAGGCCGTAAGTCAGCGCCAAGGCTCCTACGAGCACGGCACCTTTGATGAAATCCTGCGTGTAATAGGGTGCGTTCAGCATGGTGAGGCCGTTCAGGAGCACGCCGACGAAGACGGCACCGACGATCGTCCCGAGTACGTTGGGGCGGCGCAGATTGAGGACGGCAAAGCCGATCAAAGCTGCCGCAACCGAATCCATCAGCAACGATCCGCCGGAGGAAACGTCACCGCGGCCGACGCGGGCGGCAATGATGATGCCGCCGAGGGACGCCAGCGTGCTGGAGATGACATAGGCAAGGGTCTTCAGCCTCACGGTCGAGGCGCCTGCCAGCCGGGTCGCGATCTCGTTGCCGCCGGTCGCAAACAGTAGCCGGCCGATGCGGGTGCGCTCGGTGAGGACGAAGAGGCCGAACGCGACGGCCAGCGTCAGTACGACGGACACGGGCACCGTGCCCGCAATGCTGTAGCGGCCGATCGTCAGGAAGGCGGGATCATAGGCGCCAGTCGCTTTGGAGCCATCCGGAAGAATGAGCCCGGCGGAGATCGATCGGCCGGCCGTCGGAATAAGTTGCAGACCCGACAATAGAAACATCATTGCAAGCGTCGCCAGCAGATCTGGAACGCGAAGGCGAACGATGAGAATGGCGTTGAGGAGACCGATGATGGCGCCGAAGGCAAGCACCAGCGGCACCGTTGCGAAGGCATTGAGATGCCAGACGATCATCGCATAGCTCGCCGCCATCACGCTCGACGCGGCGACAGCGCCGATCGACAGATCGAAACCGCCGACGGCAAGCGTCACGGTCACGCCGGCGCCGAGGATTGCAACCACGGAGACCGCCTGCAGGATGCTCATCAGATTGCCGATATTGATAAAGGCAGGCTCGGCGGCGGCAAAGCCGATGAGCATCGCCGCAAGAAGGATGAAGACAGCACCGGCCCGCAGGAACGCGCCGATTGCGCTGAGGTTAAAGCTGTCGTTTCCCGGCTGGCGCGTCGCGACCTTGGCTGGTGTGTCATTGTCGATCGTCGTCATGCTGAAATTCCTTGAATGACGGTATTGGCGGCCGCGCTGCCGGAAGCTGGCCGCAACGTGTGGCGTTCCATAACGAGGATCCTGTCGGCCACTTCGTAAGCCTCCTCGGGATCGGATGTTGCGATCAGCGTTGCACGATCCGTGCGGGATCGTATTGCCGCGATGATGTCGCGACGGGCGCCGACATCGACACCCTGGAAAGGCTCATCGAGCAGAAGCAATCGGCTGGGCTCGGCTTCCCATCGTGCGATGACCGTCTTTTGCTGATTTCCGCCGGAAAGCGTCCAGACGGAGGCGAGGGGGCCAGCCGCCTTGATGCCGAGGCGACGGATTGCCTGCTCGGCCTCATATTCCTCGCGGCCGCCGAGCAGGAAACCATGCGGATACCATCTGGCGAGATGCGGCAGGCTGATGGTCGCGGCCAGGGAGTTGCCGGGCCAGGCCGGAGGCATGAGCGAAGAACGGTGACGATCTTCTGCAGCCATGGCTATGCCGGCAGCGATTGCATCCGCCGGCGACCTTGGAAGGTGCGGCTTGCCGTCGAGAAACATTTCACCGCCCGCCAATCGCCCGAGACCGAAGATTGTTGAGAGCAACCGGCTCTTTCCGGCGCCGAGCACGCCGGTAATGGCGACGACTTCACCTTGGCGAAGCGTCAGATCGAAGGGTTCGCTCGTCGGAAGGAGCTGCGCGTCACGTAGCCCGAAGACGATTGGGCCCGTCATCTCTCTGGCATCCGCCTGTGCGACATCCAGCTTCCGGCCGATCATGGTTTCGATTGCGGCAGAAGAATCGATGGGTCGAGCGAAGGCACCGACCACGCGACCGCCCCGCATGACCACTGCGCGATCGGCTATGGCTTCGATATCGGCGGTGCGGTGCGAAATGTAGAGGATGGCGAGCCCTTCGCTGCGGAGCCGCAAGAGGATATCGAAGAGCCGCCGGCTTTCCTGGAGAGACAGGCTCGCCGCCGGTTCATCCAGGATCAGCAGTTCGGCGCGGTGGGCGAGTGCGCGCGCGATCGCCACGAGCTGGCGGTCTGCAGCCGAGAGATCGCCGAAGTCGCGATCGAGGGGAAGAGAGATGTTGGCGGCGTCGAGCATCGCCTGGGCATCGCGCCGAACGCTGCGCCGCGAGACGAAGAAGCGGGTGCCGCGATCGGCAAATTGGTTGAGCATGAGCGCGTCGGCGACGGTCAATCCCGGCGCTCCGATCAGATCTGTGGATTGATGAACCGTGACGATGCCGGCGCGCGCTGCATCCGACGGGCTGCGCGGCTTGAAAGCCTGACCGCTGAAATTGATCGTCCCGCCATCGGCTGCGATCACGCCGGAGAGAATTTTCACCAGTGTTGATTTGCCCGCGCCATTTGCGCCCATCAGCGCGACGATCTCGCCGCGTTCGATCGCCAATCCGGCGCCGGCAAGAGCACGCGTTGCGCCGAAGCTATGCGTTAGATTTTCGATTGTCAGCAGGGGCATCAAACGGCATTCCGGTGAGTTTGGAAGCCTTGATACTGCTCAGCCGAGCCTCGAATCTCCAGGCAAGGCTTTGCTGCCGCGGTCAGCCGAAGGAAACAAAGAATCTAGCAATTTCGCCAAAATCAGATGATTTAATCTACTAAATTTATAGGCTTTATATCTAATAAATTTGCGTCGCTGGAGCTGCCGACCCGTGAGACGACGCATTTGATTGATCAAGAGGATCGCGACAATGAAACCCCTCGCACAGCTCGCTCTGTCTGCCGCTGCCATTCCATTCCTGTTTACGCAAGCTGCTGTTGCCGGAGGCATTGCCGGTGCGCCTGCTCCCTTCGACAAGGGCGGCGTCAAGGTTGCGCTGATTAGCTACATATCGGCAGGCGACTTTTTCCAGGCCTATCAGGCCGGTGCCGAAGCGCAGGCAAAGTCTCTCGACATCGACCTGCGCGTTTTCCCGGGACGGCAAGATGCCGCCGAACAGCGTGAGCAGATTTTGCAGGCCATTAATCTCGGTGTGTCCGGCATCGTCATTGACCATGGCTTGCCGGAATCGCTCGGCGACGTCGTGCAGCAGGCGCTCGACAAGGGCATCAAGGTTGTCGCATTCGACGTCAATCTCAACAATCCGAAAATCCCGCAGGTCGAGCAGAGCGACCACGAGATTGCCGACCTCGCCCTGAAACAGGCCGTCAAGGACAACGGCACCAAGTTCAATGCCGGTTATGTCTATGTCGCGGGCTTTGCACCGCTCGATCGCCGCAACGAGATCTGGGACAAGTTCAAGGCCGAGAATGCGGGCGTCGTTGAAAAGGCCCGTTTCGGCAATGTCAGCGATACGACGGCAACGACCACAGCCGACCAGGCAAAGGCCGCGCTGACGGCCAATCCGGATATCAGCGTCGTCTTTGCGCCCTACGATGAATTTGCCCGCGGGGTAAAGCTTGCCGCTTCCGACCTCGGCATTGCCGGCAAATTGAAGATCTATTCGGCTGATGTATCGACCGCCGATATCCAGGAGATCACCGCGGATGGCAGCCCCTGGGTGGCGACGGTCGCGACCAATCCGGCCGTGGTCGGCGCGGTCTCGGTCCGTGCCGCGGCGCTGCAGATCGCCGGGCAGGATGTTCCCCACCAGATCTCGGTCAAGCCAGCGCTCCTGACCCAGGAGTCGCTGCGGGCAGCCGGCGTCAAGACGATCGAGGAGCTCGCGCAGAAAATCCCGGCTTTCAGCACCAGCGACGCCGCAACCGCAAGCTGGATCCCGGCCAAGCTTTTCTAGGCTCGGCCAGATCGATCTTCCGGTGACGATCGCACGACCGTCATCGGTCTTGTTTCATAGAACGGGAGTTCTCTATCCATGAGCCAGTCCAACGTCCTTTTCGCGACCAATCCGGGCACGACACGCAAGGACCTTTTCGCCAGTGCCATTGAGATATCTGCGGATCTTTCCAAGCGCGCCGCTGAACTCGATCGCGAGGGCCGACCTCCTCTTGCTGAGATTATCAAACTCAAGAAGGCCGGATTGCTGAACGCGCTGCATTCGCGGGAGATCGGCGGCGGCGGGCTGGACTGGGTCGATGGCCTGCGCTTGGTGCGCATACTTGCCAGGGGCGAAAGCTCCATCGGGCAGCTCCTGGGCTATCATTTCGTCAACAGCCAGTACATTTACTGGGCGCTTGATCCCGTGCGCGCCGAGGCGCTCGGCGAAGAGACGGTCGCGGAAAACCTTTATTGGGGAGCCGCCGTCAATCCGCGCGATCCGGGGCTGGTTCTAACACGGCGCGGTAGTGGCTATGTCCTGAACGGGCGGAAAACTTTTTCGACGGCCGCCCACGTCTCCGATTACATCAATGCAAACGCCGCATTGGACGACAAGGTCGTCGGCTTCACCATCCGTACCAACCGGCCGGGCTATATCGCCAATGACGACTGGGACAATTTCGGCCAGCGCCTTTCGGACAGCGGTAGCGTCGATTTCCGCGACTTCCCTGTCTATGCCGAGGATTTTGTCGGCCAGCCAGTCGCGCCGGATGCGGCACCCCCGGTGCTTTCGACCTTCAATACGCCTCTGATCCAGTTGGTCTTCGTCAATTTCTATCTCGGTACAGCCGAAGGGGCATTGCAGGCAGCGCTCGACTATGTGCGCGCGACGACGCGGCCCTGGGTCACGTCAGGCGTCGAGCACGCCGCCGACGATCCCTATATTCTCGAACGTGTCGGAGAATTCACAGCTTCGCTAAAGGCTGCAGCGGCCTTGGCGGACAGTGCTGCCGCAGCCGTTCAAACGGAGCTTGCAAAGGGGCATTCCGTCACCGCCCGCGAACGCGGCGCGGCGGCGGCCGAAGCCTATGCTGCCAAGGTCCACGCGACCAATGTCTCGCTCGACATCACGTCTCGCGTCTTTGAGCTGACAGGCGCGCGCTCAACTGCCGACAAATACCGGTTCGACCGCTTTTGGCGCAATGTGCGCACCCATACGCTTCATGACCCGGTCTTCTACAAAGCCAAGGAAGTCGGCGAATTCGTCTTGAACGACAAGATTCCGGACGTCAGCCTCTATAGCTGATCGGCGGCTCAGCCCTCAACGAAAGCCCCATGCCTAAAGGTAGGCATGGGGCTTTCGTTTGCCCGGGGAGGAATTAGAGAGCACCGTTTTTGGGCGGCAGGACGCCGTTCAGATAATAGTTGCCGACCACATGGTATTTCCAGCGCACGGGATCGTGGAGCGTATGCGTGCGGGCGTTGCGCCAGTGGCGATCGAGATTGAGGCCCGATTGCACGGATGAGGTGCCGGCGAGTTCGAAGAGGGTATT
Source organism: Rhizobium cerradonense (assembly GCF_030182455.1). Lineage (NCBI taxonomy): Bacteria > Pseudomonadati > Pseudomonadota > Alphaproteobacteria > Hyphomicrobiales > Rhizobiaceae > Rhizobium > Rhizobium cerradonense. The sequence goes on along the minus strand of NZ_JAQJCK010000020.1, from coordinate 22,576 downwards.
GGAAGCCTCGATGGCGATCTCCGTCGTCAACACCTTTGCTGCGGCAACGGCGATCGTCGCCTCGACGACCCTCTCTTCAGTCGTTTCGATTTGGGCAGCATCGACCTTGGTGCCGGCGCGTTCGACCTGTGCGGCTGCAGCCTCGAGCTTGATCGCGATCTGGCCGACCTTAGCGATCGTGAGTGGATCGTCCGACGCTTTGTCCACGCCGCTATCCATCCAGGGGCGGGACTTGGTGCGCACGAAGCTGATCGTCTCGGCGAAGGCGGCCCGCGCAAGACCGAGATCGACGCCGGCATGGATGATCTGGCCGACCGAGCCGATCGTCGTCGGACGTTCGAACCCCTTGTGATGGCGCACGACCGCGTCGGCGCTGACGTAAACATTATTGAGAACAGTCGTGCCGCTGCCCGTCGTGCGTTGACCGAAGCCGTCCCAGTCGTCGACGATTTCTATGCCTTCCGTCCCCTTCGGCACGAAAGCCATGACCAACCGGTCATCCGCATCAAGCGCGAAAACTGTGATCCAATCGGCAAAAAGCACGCCGGTCGAATAATATTTCCTTCCATTCAAGCGGTAACCGGAGCCGTCACCCACTATCCGGGTGTTGTAGTGACCAACCGTTTTCGTTCCGCGCTCCGACAACGCATTACCGAAGCGGTCGCCGGCGAGCGCGCGGCCAAAGAAAAAGCGCTTCTGCTCTTCGGTTCCGTCCGTTCGCAGCGCCTCCAGAATGTAGAAATGGTTTTGAGGAATCTGGCCGATGGAGCCGTCAGCCTCGGCGATGATCGCCGTCACCTCCGCGAGCACCGAATTCGACACGTCCAGCCCCCCATATTCGGCGGGCACGGCAATTGCGAGAAGCCCCGACTGTGACAGTTGATCGAGCTCGTCGAAAGGCAGAATGCGATCAGCATCCCGCCGGGCGGCGCTCGCGGCGAACCGACCGGCGAGTGTGCGGGCCGCCGCAATCGCCTCTTCGTCGCTTTCCAATCGAGTGGGCACAAGACGGGTAGGCGCTATGCGTCCCGTTATTACGGTCATGGGGGCCTCCTTGAAATAACGGGTAATAGGTGCGCGAAGTCAGCGCATTTCTTAAGGCGGTAATTTCTATAGTTTTAATGCAATTTGGAAAGTCTTGCTCCGGCGGCATGTGTTCGACACGTTGAGCGGCGCAATGGAGCACGATGGGGCAGGCCATCGAGATTGCGCGAACTCTCTTGCGATCCGTGCGCCCCTTGGCAGGACGTTGAGAAAGCATCAAGCTTCGCGCGCCTGGTTCCGCTCGCGGCATGCCGTTGCTTCGATTGCACTCACCTGAACCATCTTCTTCCGCGATTTGCAGATAAAATAGAACACTAATTCTATGTATTAAGCGTGAAGCTTCATACCCTCGGCAAATCTTGCATCGAGGGTCTGACATGAGCACTACGAAAAGGTTTGGGGTCGCAAGGCTGCTGGGCGCGCAATCGCTTATTCTGGAGACATCCCGATGAGCTCCGCTCCCGAAAAGGTCAATGTTCTGTGGTTTTTGCCAACCCACGGCGATAGCCGCTATCTCGGCACCTCGTTCGGCGGGCGGAATGTGGATCTCGCCTATTTGAAGCAAGTGGCCCAAGCAGCGGATTCGCTTGGATATTACGGTGTGCTGATCCCGACCGGCAAAAGCTGCGAGGATAGTTGGGTGGTTGCCTCAGCGCTGGCGCCGCTGACGGAGAAGCTGCGCTATCTGATTGCCGTGAGGCCAGGTCTGCTTTCGCCGACGCTCGCCGCGCGTATGACGGCGACGCTCGACCGCATCTCGGAGGGCCGGCTTCTGATCAATGTCGTCACAGGTGGCGATCCCGTCGAGAACAAGGGCGATGGCATCCACTATGCGCATAGCGAGCGTTACGAGATCACGGAGGAATTTCTCCACATCTACAAGGCGCTGCTGCGTGGCGAGACGGTGAACCATAAGGGAAAGCATTTCGACATTGAAAACGGTTCGGTTCTCTATCCTTCGTATCAGACGCCGCACCCGCCGCTTTATTTCGGTGGCTCTTCCGGCATCGGGCAGGAAATCGCCGCCCGCACTATCGACAAGTACCTGACATGGGGAGAGCCGCCGGAAGAGGTGGCGAAGAAAATCGCCGAGGTGCGAGCGCTGGCGGACAGGGAGGGCCGAGAGGTTACTTTCGGTATCCGGCTGCACGTTATCGTGCGTGAGACGGCCGCAGCGGCATGGCAGGCGGCTGAAGACCTCATTCAATTTCTGGACGACGAGACGATCGCCAAGGCACAGAAAGTGTTCGAGCGAATGGATTCCGTCGGCCAAAACCGCATGAGCCGCTTGCATGGCGGTCAGCGAGACAAGCTCGAGGTCAGTCCAAATCTATGGGCAGGTGTCGGCCTGGTCAGAGGCGGCGCAGGCACCGCGCTCGTCGGCGACCCGGATCAGATAAAGCAGCGGATGGAAGAATACCGCGAGATCGGCATCGATACCTTCATCATGTCGGGCTATCCGCATCTGGAGGAGGCCTATCGCTTCGGCGAACTGGTTCTGCCTCATCTGCCACTTGCCCATCCCGTCAAGGCCGCAAGTTCATTGGTCAATACCGGTCCATTTGGCGAGACCATCGCCGGTGATCACAAGCCGGCATTCAAAAGGCAGTAAGGCGGGACGGGAAGAGGTCGTAGAACTGCGGTTGGACGAACCGCCGGCCGAGTCCGAAACTGCATCGGACCTCGCTCGCCGGCGGCCGCCAAAATGCTTGTGGTCGCCCATGAAGTCAGTGGATGTCACACAACCGAATATTGAGCTTCGAGGAAAAATGTCTATTTTTCCGTGCTGAAAAATGTGGGCGCAAAGTCGAACCCCAGGATTTTGCGAGGCTTCCGCTTCGCCCTTGCTTTGCGGATGCCTACGCAACCACTCGGAGTTTCAGGCTGACAATGATCACATCCCCGACGATACAGCTTCCCCAGAGAGCTCTCATGCTTGCTCAGGGCGTGATTTCAACGCCGAAAATCAGCTACTTCTCGTTGCTGATAGTGATCGGCCTGACCGTTTTCATGGCGGTTTATGAAGTGCCGGGCATCCTGAGGGATTGGGTGATCAATCAAAATCCCGTCATGCTTGATAGCGGGGATATTCGCGACGGAAAATGCTCGACCCAAAAGGGCTTCTTCACCACCTGCTCGGCTCATCTCAACTATACGTACAATGCTCAGACCTATGACAAGGATGTCGAGATCATGTTTGTCGACCTCCATGTCGGTGATTATGAAACGAATCTCGTCATTTCCGGGGACCACCCGGATTTGGCGACCCTTAGCCTCGGCATTGATATGCTCTGGAACCGAATCATAACGCTTGTCGTTTTCGTTGCTGTTCTCGGCGGTGCCTCCATCACCATAATTTTTCAGATCTTGCGCGCCATGCGTGTCCGCGGGCAACTGCGCCATCCCGCTCAACTCGTGCCGGTCCCGGTGGAAATCACGGCATTCGATCGGCGGCGCGAGCGATTGGCGGTGACTTATGCGGATAAGATAGCCGGCCGAAAGACCGGACGAACGGCGCAGACACAATTCGAGCCCGGGCAGGAACCTCTGCTCATCGGCGAAAAGGGTGGCAAGGCCGTGGCACTCGCCGTGTGGCATGGAGGCACGGCTCTACCGGTGCTTCTCGATGAGCGTCTGGAGCGGATTGATATGGCGGCGGAAGAGCGAGCAAAAGCCCTTGCGCCGCTGGTTGCCGAACTCGGCGGGCGTCCACCGCAGCTCCTCGCGCAGAGAAAGAAAGGGCCGACCATCTGGGTGCGGTTCGCCAGATTCTTCCTCGTCGTGCTGCTGATCGTCGGCTGCGTTTTTGGCTATTGGCTCTGGTATGTGACCAGTGCGGATTCGCAGTTCACTTCGCCTGCCATGGATCTCAACAATATGATGCCGGCTCCCCTTAACCGATGGGGGTGCGATCAGCTCAAGAAGCGTTTCGGTGATCAACGGGCGCCTTTCGGATGCACCGCTTCAGACTACACGAGCTGGAAGTGATGGATTGAATTCTACCTGACGCGGGCTCCCTAAGAGCTCGCGTTTATCTCGGCATGATGTCCATTCGCCGCCAGTCGAGCACGACAAACGAATATCCAAAGGGCGGCTCTAGCCGTCTACTTGGCAAATGAGGTTTGTGGGTCGACGCCTAGTCAGAATTATCCATTTTTTTCGTGCCATATCCATATTGCGCAACAAGGGCGGTGCGGGATGGCATGCACAGCATTCTATTAAACTTTTCAAGGGTTAATGCACCTGCAGCACCGACCCTCGGATATCCGGACGCTGAGCGCTGTAGTCTCCGCTCGAATGAGTCGCGCGGCTCTCCCAATGAGAACTGACCGGATGGATGGCAGTTCTCGTTGCAGCCACGAGGATCTCCATGAAGCTGCCCTTACTTTCGCGCAATGCCTCCCATGTCGAGTGGCAGCCGGAGGGCGCCCTCACGGCAGCCAAGTCGGTGGTTTCCACGAGCGCCAATCCGATCGACATGCCGAAACTCGCCGAGACCGCCCCGCGCGACAAACGCCACTCCTCGTTGGAGGGATATATCCGCTCCATCGGCCGGCACTATGTCGCCGCTGTGATTGTCATGACGATGCTGATCGGTGCGACGTATCAGACCGTCGAGATCGCACTCGATCGCCATTCGCTGCAGCAGGACATCAGCTATCTTACTGGGCGCCAGTTCATCCGCTTTCAGCAGCTTGCCAATCAGACGCGCGCCGTTATGAGCGCCTCGATCAACCCGGACATGCCTGAATACATCATCGAGCCGATGGTTGAGGACGTTCGAAAGGCAATCGGCGACATCCGCGCCATGAGCGGACAGCTAAATGAGCTGCATGACAGGTTGGAACGGAATCTGCTTGAGAAGCTCAATCCGCGCGATGTCGCATCGGAAAAGATGCGGGTCGAACTTGCAGGGCGACTGGAGGATTTTCTCGAACGGGCCGACAGGGTCGTGTCGACAAAATTGGAAGACAGGCGTCAGCGCTATTCCTTCTGGGGGCCGATCGACTTTGCGGCGTCTTCAGATAGCTTCCTCATGCGTCGGTTCAGCGAGTTGATCGACAGTTCGCATGATCGCAGCGATGGAAGCATAGATCATGCGCGCCTGATCAGCGCGGTGCTCCTTGCCCTGACAGCCACGGCGCTCATTCTGGCGACTGCTGTCCTCTTTATGCCGCTTCTGAAGAAGCTTCGCAACGAGCACCGGCGAACCATGGATTTCGAGACCAGGTTAACCCATCAAGCCCACACCGATGCGCTTACCAGTCTCAACAACCGCTCTTCCTTCAATGAAGCGCTGAACCAGTCTTTTGTGTCGCTCGCCCAAACCGGTACGGGCTTTTCGATGCTGCTGGTCGATCTCGATCATTTCAAGGGCGTCAACGACAGCTCGGGGCATCCGGCGGGTGACGCGGTCCTGCGCCATGTCGCTCACACGCTTAAAGGAACGTTTCGTTCCACCGATATCGTGGCGCGGCTTGGTGGCGACGAGTTTGCCATTCTGCTCCCCGGGCTTTCCGATCTTACGCCGCTGGAAGCGCTCGCCAAGCGCGCGGTTACTGCGATTGCAACGGAATTTCGTTTCGACGGCCGGGTTCTACCGGTCTCAGCCAGCATAGGCGGAGCGGTTGTACCGACGCATGCCGCAGAGGAAGCAACGCTGATGCGCGTTGCCGATCTGGCGCTTTATGCCGCCAAAGCCAAGCGCAATACCGCAGTGATCTTCGACGAAGCATCCCTTGCACAACGTCTTGAGGAGAACCAACTAGCAGCCGCCCTGGCCTTCGCCGCTGACCGCAACGAATTCGTGGTCCACTATCAGCAGAAGGTGAATGTTGAATCCGGAGAACATCTGGGCTTCGAGGCGCTGGTGCGCTGGCATCATCCTCGGCTCGGCATCCTCCCGCCGGGGCGCTTTCTGCCGCTCATGGAGGGATCCCATTTCATCAGCAGCATGACGCGTTGCGTGGTCAATATAGTCGCACAGGACCTCAAGGCATGGAAGATTGCCGGGCTGCGTCCTGGATCAGTGGCCGTCAACCTTCCGGAGGTCCTGCTGGTCGGTGGCGACGGCTATGATCTCATTGCTGCGGCGATCAAAACCAACGAGCTCGAATGGGCCGATTTTGCCGTCGAAGTGACTGAGGATGTGTTCCTCAATCGTGGCTCCAGCCAGATATTGGAGACGATCACTCGCTTTCGAAAACGAGGCATGTCGGTGTCTCTGGATGATTTCGGCACCGGCTTCGCGTCACTCGTGCATTTACGTGACTTTCCATTTGATGAACTGAAAATCGACCGCAGTTTCGTTGCCCATCTCGGTAGCGATGTCCGATCGGAGCAGATCGTGCGGGCGATGATCGATCTTGCCCGCAGTCTCGGCAAGCGCTGTGTCGCGGAAGGCATCGAAACCGAAACGCAGCGCGATTTCCTTCTGCGCGCCGGCTGCGAGATCGGTCAGGGCTATCTGTTTGCCAAGCCCGAACCCGCCTCGGCGGCGGTTGACCGCCTGACTGTCTCTGACCGGGGCACGCCCATCGCACCGCTGCGTAAGCGGCGGATCGTAGCGTAACTTTCAAAAGGACTTCCGCATTTGGCGGATCGAACGACACTTATCGATGACGGAACTGCAGATGAATAGAACGATGCGGGCATGGCTTGCGGTTGCTTTGATGGTCACAGGCACTTCGATGCCAGCGTTTGCCGGCGAGGGAATGTCGGTGGACGTCGTGCATTTCTGGATATCGAAAAGTGAATCTGCAGCGCTCGATGTGTTTCGAAAAGCCTGGACGGCGTCTGGTAATCAGTGGGCTGACATGCCTGCCCAGAACAAGGTCGCCGTCCAGCGCGTTGTCAGCGACCGTATCGCCAATGGGTATCCGCCGGCGGTGATGCAATGGAACGCGAATATCGGATCGCGCGAACTGCCCGAGATGGGAATCGTGCAGGATATCGACGACGTTGCGCAGGCAGATCACTGGCGGGACATCATTCCCGCGACGGTCCTTGAGCGGATATCGTACCAAGGAAAAGTGTACTTCGCGCCGACCAATATTCATGCGGAAAACTGGCTATGGACAAGCAGAAAGATATTCAATGACGCCGGCTTGAGTGTGCCGGCGTCCTGGGATGATATTTTCGCCATCGCCGAAAAGATCAAAGCCGCCGGACATGTTGCGATTGCACTCGGCGGTTCACGGTGGGAAGTGTCCCTCATTTTCAATGACATGATCTATCAGAAGTTCGGACCGGAGGGATATGCACGCCTTATGAGTGGTGACGCGGCCTTGGTCCAGGATCCGCGTATGATCGAGGCACTGGAAATGCTTGCGCGGTTGTCGCAGTATGTGGAGCCGTTCGCCACGCGAAAAGATAAGACCTGGGCAGATGCCACGGCAGCGGTTGGCGCCGGTCAAGCTGGCATGCAGTTCATGGGCGACTGGGCGAAAGGCGAACTTATCGCACGGGGCTATGCGGTCGATAATGACTTCGACTGCACGCTCGTTCCCGGCACCTCAATTGCGTATTTCATGGTCATCGATGCCTTCGCCTTTCCGCTGACGAACCGCGATGGCACGGCAGATGCGCAAAAGGCGTTTGCACGCATGATCCTTGATCGAGACAATCAAGTCGCTTTCAGCCGGATCAAGGGATCTCTTCCGGTTCGCACCGATGTCGATCCGACAGGTCTCGATCGCTGCGGTCAGCTTGGATTGCAAATGATCCGGGCGAAGAAGGGCGAGGTCAGCGCCCAGTCGCAGGCAATGCCGAGCCAGATGTCGGAAGGCTGGATCGGCGTGGTCGGCGACTTCTTTAACAACAAGAACATGTCTCCCAACGAGGCGCAGAAGCGGCTGTACGATATCATGATGCAGCGATAAGCCGGGAGGGTACGGAAGCGCCTGGCTTCTATGATCTCACAAAACGGTCTCGAATAGCGGGATCAAGGCCGCACCGATTGCGCCGGGGGCATCGATGACCTGCGCCACGGCAAGCCTGGGGACGTCGCGCAATACGCCATGCCGAGGCAGATTGTTGAATTCCGTCCGTTCGATAAGCATTCTTGCCAGCGAATGCGGAAGCTCACCGCCAAGGACGATCAAGGCTGGGTCGAAGACCGCGCAGATCGCGTTGATAGCGCGATTGTGGGCCGGGGCGACGCGGTCGACCCATTCCGCAACGCCGTCCCAATCCATCAAGCGCTCGTTTTTCAGGTCCTTCAGCGTCAAATCAACCCGCCCTTTAGCGCGCAGATGTTCAAGCAAGAGGCTGAGTGCGGGGCGCTCCTCGTAGTCCGGACGGTTGAAGAGAACGGAAAATTCGCCGGCGTTACCGAAACTGCCGCGAAACGGCATGCCGCCGGAAACGAGGCCGCCGCCGTAGCCATGCAGATGGGCGATGTAAGCGAAATCGGCTGTATTGCGGCCGACTCCGAAAATTGCTTCGGCTAAAGCGGCGGTTCTGGCGACATTGTCGGCCCAGACCGGCAAGCCGAGTTGCTCTCCAAGCACAGGCGCCAGGTCGATCAATGACCAGTGAGCAAGCGGTAAAGGACAATTGAAGGCCGTGTCCAGCATACGATGGCCTGCGACCGCCAGACCGACACCGAGGACGTTCCGCCGTTTGGCGTCACGGCGGGCAAGAAGCTCTTCGACCGCCGCTTCGATCCGCCCCATCTCCGCGGACAGCGACGATCCGGCCTGCGCGATCTCCATGTGTTCCAGGGGCTCTCCGAAACCCATGAGGCAGAGGCCGATCGTGCCGACATTCACCGAGATGCCGAGGGTCAAGCACCAGTCCCTGCAAAGAGTGAGCTCCGGGCTCGGCGGTCCGGGACGCCGAGTCTCCGATGGAGAAAAGACAATCATCCCTCGATCGTGAAGCCGCGAAACAATCCTATGCAACGATTGCTGGGTCAGATCGAGCGGCTCGGTCAGATCGGAACGCTCTATCCCGGGAGACTTCCAGATCAGTCGCAACAGATCTCGTTCGTTGCGCGACGCAACACGCGCTGGTTGAGTATCCCGCAAAAAATGTGCAGCCACATGGTTTAGAGGAGCGTACTTCATTTTCGCATCATTTTGATTTACACTGCAAGTGTGAAACTTGCCGAGGGAAATGCTCTGCTTCTGTCAAACCGAGGATTGACCCCGTATTTGTAGGTCCTGCTTACCTCATCAAGGTCGGCCAAACCAGCCGAGATGAGGGCATTTTGCGGGACGAGGGGACTATTTCCGGGTGTGGCAGGAGAGGGCGCTTGGCCGGCGGGTTGTGGAAAGGAGAAAGAATCGAGCTGCATGGTATGGTTGAGATCTGAAAATCCAGCGCGCCCCCGCGAGCGTGATTATGGCTTTACGCCGACGCATGAAGGCAGTGACTTCGAATCGATGGTGCAAGCCTTTACGACAGGTTATGGAGTCTTTGACGCGAAGCCGCTGGGCAATGATCGGGCCTTTTCCTGGGCGGCGGATCTAAGAAGAAGTGGAACGCTGACAGCGCTTCATTCGATCTACCGGACTCCCTGGGAAGTTCGAACGCTCGATGAAACTCCCCAACATCTTGCCTTCAATATTCCGCACACCGGATCCTTTCGAGTGAACGTCGGAAAGAGGACGGTCGAAGGTGGACCCGGTCGTATTCTCATGATCAACAACCATGAGGCTGGTGAGCGTGTCGTCCAAGGCGATCCGCACTGCTCGGACGTTCTTTTCCTGGATTGGAAAGTGGTGAGCCGAACGCTTGCATCGCTTGTCGAAGCGCCGATGCTCGAGTCGCTCGACCTCGACCCCGTTCTGGACCTCACAACGCCGGCGGGCAGGCTTGTTGGCAACACGGCGCAAACAATCGTGCAGGGCATGCGCAATGGCGGCCCGCTTCTATCCTCGCCCCTTGCCGTGTCGACGATAAGCGAAACGCTCGCGCTTCTTGTGATCCGATTTGCCCAGCATCGTCTTTCCGGGCATTTGGAAAACAAGAAAGTGCATGGGATCGCACCTTGGCATGTCCGACGCGCTATCGACTATATGCACGCCAATATCGCCGAGCCCTTCACCATGTCGACGGTGGCGGATGAGGTTGGCGTTTCACTTCGCACGCTGCAAATGGGCTTCAAGGCCTTCAGGGGAACCTCGCCGGGCAATTATCTGCGCACAATCAGGCTGCAAGCCGCTCGCAACCAGCTACAAGATCCCCTGAACGAGCAGTCCGTTCACGAGGTTTGTACGACATGGGGCTTCTTCCATCCGGGCAGGTTTTCCGCAGTTTACCGCAGCGTTTTTGGGGAAAGCCCGAGAGATACACGCTTACGAGCCGCGGTTAACTTCTCTGAGGCCGCACAGGTTTTAGGTGCGCAGACGTGAGGGCTACGGCACGCCGCTCGACGATTTCGATCCAGGCTGTTCGAGCCTTGTGAGGCGTCATCGAGGGTGTTGAGACAACGGAAAAATTGGCCGCGCTTAAGGATCTGGGTGGTCACATAGTACAAGGTTATTTCTATTCGCCACCGGTGGGAGAATCCGATATTCGAGAATTTCTGACGAGTAGATGGCGAAAGAAACAACTTGAGTTCGGCTGAATGAATGCGACATCCCTGATTACTTGCATTGCAATGGCAGCACTGCTGTTCGCCCATGACCGCGCCATCGCAGGCTCGGAAAATTGGTCGCAGGATCCGGCCAGTCACTGCAAATTCGTGATCCCAACCTCCTTGACGATCGGGCCTACCTTTTGGACGGGCGACTGCGTTGACGGCAAGGCCTCCGGGGCCGGCATGTTGCGGCGTCGGGACGGTGATCGCATTGGGCCGGCATTCTTCGGGCAGATGCGAGACGGAGTTCCCGAGATCGGTGTTGTCGACCTCGGCGACGGATATCGCGCTGGAAAGTTCAGCGGTGACGACATCGGCGACCAAACCGATCTTGAGCCTCAGGTGAGGATCGACGCATTTCGGATCGCGGCTGACGCCGCGCGGCAGGTCAGCTCCAAATACGCCGCGGAGAAGAATTCCGCTTCCGCAAAACACTACGAAGCCATTGCAAAGACGCTCGACTTTCAGATCGAATGACGAGCTTCCCCTGAAGTCGCGAGCTATCGCGGAAGGTGACCGCGCCGATCGTTCGCAAGTGGCTGTCCCTTATGTTGGCGCCTTGAAATAGTCGACCTTGGTCGGCGAGAGATGGGGCCGGCGTCTGATGATGTCGGACGCCTTCTCGGCGATCATGAAGGTCGTCGCATTGATGTTTGCGCTTGGGATCGAGGGAATGATCGACGCGTCGACGATCCGAACGTTGTCGGTTCCGATCAGACGCAGGTCGAGATCGACCACCGATCGCGGATCGCCCGGCCGTCCCATGCGAGCGGTGCCGCAGGGGTGATAGGAACTCGATGCGTCGGCCCGGATGAACGCTTGCAATTCCTCATCGCTTCGGCAGGCCTCGCCAGGCGCGTCTTCGCGAATGCGGAAAGGAGCGAATGCGGGCTGCGCTAGAATTTCGCGACTGAGCTTGAGGCCTTGCAGCATCTCGAGGCGATCGCGATCGGTTGCGAGATAGTTGGGATCGATGAGCGGCGAATCTGCCGGATTGGACGAACGCAGACGCAGCGATCCCCGGCTTTCCGGACGCATGGGACCGACGCCGAGCCGATATCCGCCTCTCCGGGAATCGGGAATCCAGTTCGGCCCGAAGAAGACAGGAAAAAAGTGAATCTGGAGGTTCGGATGCGTGACCGTCGGCTCGCTGCGGAGGAACGCTCCGACATGGCACTGATTGACCGAGGCGACGCCCTTCTTCAATGCGAACCACTGCATACCTACTGTGACCATCTTGTCGAGCCGGAGGTACTGGTTAAGGCTGTATTTGAGGTCGCATTCCACCTGAATGTGGGTTTCGATATGATCATGCAGATTTTGCCCGAGGCTCGGAGAGTCCAGGCGAACGTCGATGCCGAGTCGCCTCAAATCGTCGGCGGGACCGACCCCTGACAGCATCAGGATTTGCGGGCTTCCGAATGTCCCTGCGCTGACGATCACTTCTTGTGAAACATGCACATCCGAGATCTGACCGTTGCGTCTGATCCGGACGCCGGTTGCCCGCGATCCTTGGAAAAGGATTTGCAGAACCTGGCAATCCGTCCGGACGTGCAGGTTCTTTCTGGAGGGCTGCGAATGAAGGTAGGATTCTGACGAGCTGGACCGGACGCCCTGGTTGACGCTGATATCGAACCGGCCCACACCTTCCTGTCGGAATCCGTTGAAGTCCGAGACCTCCTCGTAGCCCGCCTGACGGCCAGCATCCAGAAACGCTTTGTTGAGCTCGCCGAGTTCCTTCTGCTGCTTGATCTTGACGTTGCCTTGCGAGGACCGGAACGGTTCCGTTCCCGCGTCCAGGCGCTCCACGCGCTTGAAGTAAGGAAGGCAATCGGCAAAGGACCAGCCATCGCAGCCGTCGTGTGCAGCCCAGTCGTCGAAGTCCTTGGGATTGCCGCGCAGAAAAACCATGCCGTTGATCGAAGACGAACCACCCAGAACGCGGCCTCGCGGCTGATCGATTTCGCGGTTGTTCAGGTGTGGCTGCGGAACGGTCTTGAACCAGTAATTATATTTGCTCGTCGGCTTGAACGCCGAGCGCAGTCCTGCGGGCATCCGGATGATCCAGTTGCGGTCTGTCGGGCCGGCTTCCAGCAGAAGAACCGATGCGGTTCCGTCTTCGCTGAGGCGATTGGCAAGCACGCATCCGGCAGTTCCCGCGCCGATAATGATATAGTCGTACCCCTTGGACGGCGATGCTATCACGGTCAATCTTCCTTCCCTCTATCAGCTATGCCGTCTTCCGGCGTGTTTGCCCGTGCTCTGTGCCGCCTCATCAGGGTCAGCATCGTAGATGCCTCAGCCGGTGCGGCTGCAGCAGCAGGTCTTTCAAAACCGTCATTCTTCGGGAATTCCCGTCAGTACCAGCCGTCAGCCATCGAGGCTTTGCGTCTCGCCATGAAGTCGCAAAGGGCCTCGTCAACGGCGACGTCGAGCGGCGGCGCCTCGTAGGCTTCGAGCGTTCGTTTCCATTGGCGATTGGCGCGGGTAGCGATATCTGTCGATCCGCCTTCCTCGCTCCATTTCTCGAAGGGTTCGTTGTCCGAAAGCGTCGAATCCCAGAAGGCGGTCTGGTAATTCCGCATCGTATGGGCCGAACCCAGGAAATGGCTGCCGGGGCCGACCTCTTCGAAGGCATCGAAGGCGAGCGTATTGTCGTCGACCGTGACGCCTGCGAGATAGGAATGCAGCGCGCCGCACAGGTCAGCGTCCATCACGAACTTCTCGTAGGACATGGCGAGAAGCCCATCCAGGAAACCGGCCGAATGCAGGATGAAGTTCGCCCCGCAGTGGATGGCGGACAGCATGGACATCAGGCCTTCCTGCATGGCTTGGCCATCAGGCAATTTGGAATTGGTGAAATTGCCTGCGCAGCGCAGGGGCAGTTTCAGTCGTCTTGCAAGCTGACCGACGACCGTGGAGCCGATCGCCGGTTCCGGCGTGCCGAAGGTGGGAGACCCGGAGCGCAGCGACATGGAGGAAAGGAAGTTGCCGAAAATGACCGGAGCGCCCTTGCGTTCAAGCTGTGTGAGCGCGCAGCCCGCCAGCGTCTCGGCATAGGATTGGGCAATCGCTCCCGCATTGGTGACGGGGCCCATCGCCCCGCCAAGGATGAAGGGCACGATGACGGCCGCCTGATTGGCACGGGCATAGGCCCGCAGCGATTTCGTCATCGTGCCGTCCCAGACCAGTGGAGAGTTGACGTTGACATTGCCGAGGATGACGCAGTTCTGGTCGACAAAGTCGGCGCCGAAGAGAATGCGCGTCATTTCGATCGAATCTTCGGCTCGCTCTTCTGCCGTGACGGAACCCATGAAGGGGCGGTCGGAATATTTGATGTGGCTATAGACCATGTCGAGATGGCGCTTGTTGACAGGCACGTCGACCGGCTCGCAGATCGTTCCGCCGGAATGGTGCAGCCAGGGGCTCGCCTGGGCGAGCTTGATGAAGTTGCGGAAGTCCTCGATCGTGCCGTAGCGGCGGCCCTTGTCGAGATCCATGACGAAGGGCGAGCCGTAGGCGGGCGAGAAAACGACCTTGTCGCTTCCGATCTGGACGCTGTTGGCGGGATTGCGGGCGTGCTGCGTGAATTCATGCGGAGCCGAAGCGACGATCTCGCGCAGCATGCCGGGTTCGAATTTGACGCGGACGCCGTCGACATCAGCTCCGGCCCGCTTCCAGTGATCGATTGCTGCCGGATCGTCACGGAATTCGATGCCGATCTCCGCGAGGATGCGATCGGCCGTCCGTTCGATCTTCTGGAGATTTTCCTCCGAAAGGATGTCGTAGGTCGGAATATTGCGAACGACATAGGGAACGCCGTGCGGCTTCGAGCCGCCATCGCGCCGCGCGGATCGACCGCTGCGTCCGCGTCTGCCGGCCTTTTCGTCAATTGCTGCTTCGGCCATATCCGCCTCCATAATCCGAATAGAGGCTAGGTCGACTTCGATGTTCTGTAACGCTGGAAAAAACTTGGCCTTTGTATAAACTGAGCTTATGGAAACCTTTAGAAGGCTTTTGCCATCAGCCTCGGCGCTGATCATCTTCGAAGCTGCCGGGCGGCACCAGAATTTCAGCCGGGCCGCCGTGGAACTCGGCATGACCCAGGCGGCCGTGTCGTTTGCCGTCAGGAAACTTGAGGATCAGCTTGGCGTGCCTCTCTTCCATCGCGGGCATCGCAATGTAGAACTGACCGACATAGGCGAGCGCTTCCACGCGGATGTGACCGTCGGACTATCGCGCATACAGAAATCGGCGGAAGACATTCGAACGAAAGGACGTGAATCGAACGTCACGCTGGCGGCGTCGACCGCCTTCGGTTCCATGTGGATGCTGCCGCGCCTGGCGCGTCTGCGGGCCGACCTTCCGGATATCGACCTGCGTATCCAGACCAGCATGCGCGACCTTGATTTGGATGAGGAGCCGATCCCGCTCGGCGTGCGCGGTGGTGACCCGGCAAACTGGCCGCGTTATCACTCCGCCATGCTCGCCGCGGAGATCGTCTTTCCCGTTGCCAGTCCCGGCTTCGTCGAAAAACGCGGACGTCCGGAGCGTCCGGAAGACCTCTTGTCGCTGCCATTGATTCATCTCGAAGAGCCGGTCAGAGCCGCCTGCGACTGGTCCGAATGGTTCGCCAGCGCGGGCGTGCGATACTCTGCCCAGCCTCGGCGACTGGCAATCAACGACTACGTGCTCGTCATGCAGGCTGTTCTAGCTGGCGAAGGCGTAGCGCTTGGATGGCAGCACCTGATCGAAGAGCAGCTTGCCTCAGGAGCATTGGTCGCCGTTGGCGGACATGTCCTGAACACCAATCTGGCGTTTCATGTCGTTTGGCCGAAATCGCGGGAACTGAACACCCCGGCGCGGCGAGTACGTGACTGGCTGGTCGAGGAGGGAAGACGCAGCCGCGAGGAAAGCAGGGCGCGTCCCGGTCCGCAATAGCGACGGCCACTGGCGCAAAAGCTGACCTTCGCTAAGAAGTGTGGCGCTCGCCTCGGTCGAGTGATCGAGGCAAGCCAAAGGCGTCAGCGATCTTGGAGGCTTACCTCATCTTACGCTGCCAGGACTCCATTCTTCTTGGCAGTCCAGGTTGCGATATAGTCCATCAATGCGGGTGACAGGCAATCGTAAGGTTCGAGCCCAAGGTCTTTGAGGCTCGTGCGGACCTCATCCATTTTGCTGGGATCGAAACCACTTTCGATGATCGAGGACACGAAGGCGGCGAAGCCGGGCTCCGACCAACCGCTCTCCTCGAAGCGCTCCGGATGGATGAACGAAAGGCCTTTGAAGGGATGGTCGCGTTCCACGGGACCATACATGTGGACACCGCACTTCTGGCATGCATGTCGCTGGATAAGGGCGTTCGGGTCGACGACAGCGAGTTTGTCGCCATTTTCCTGAATCTCAACGGTCTCGGTAGGAGCCACCGCAACGATCGAAAAATTCGCGCCAGTTGGTTTCCAGCATTTCGTGCACCCACAGGCATGATTGTGGGCGATATCACCCTTTATCCTGATGCGGACGGGATTTGTGGTGCACTCGCAGACCAATGTGCCTCCCGAAAACGATGAGCCGCTTTTGCGAAGACCGCCATCCACATGGGGATGTATTCCGATGCTTGCCATCAGTGCTTCCTCCTAAATTGCCGGACCCCATGCCCGGCTTCCTGAACATCGAGGCGGCGGATCAGGGAATGAGCCGATCCGCGGGCCACTTCAAATGGTCTTTCATGAATGTCGAGATGAAGCCGTAGGAGTGGCCATAACCCTCCTGCGTGCACAGGGTCGGCCCGACAACCCGCGCCGGCGCGCGATCGCTCCAGTCGCGGTCAGGGATTTGCCCCCAACCGCTCGACCGTTACCGATGGGAATGTGCCGATCTCCCGACTACAATTCGACGGCGTAGTAGGTGAAGCCGCCCTCGTCCTTGCCGACGCCGGAAATCGCCTCGTTGATTTTCTCGATCGGCCAAACCATCGGCGACATGACCGACAGATCGATGATCCCCGCTTCGACCATGGCGGCGATCTCCATCCCTTCGGCCGCCGTGAACCAGACCGAGCCAATCAATTCCATTTGCTCGTCCATCCACCATTTGACGTCCACGGGGAGCTCGCCGGAGGTGCCACCGATGTTCACGATGCGGCCCCCGCGCTTGACGCCACCCATCGCATCCAACATGGATTCGAGCGGCGCTTTCGCCCCAAGCGTGTCGAGCATCAGATCGGCGCCGCTGCCGTTGGTCTGTTTCTTGACGAAGGCTCCGGAGGATCCATTGGCATTGGAAAACGTCATGATCCTGTCGGGTGCGATCGCCCTCAGCCTCTCGAGCAGCTTCTCGCCTCTGGCGACGGCATAGATTTTGGCAACTCCCATCGCCAGAGCGAACAGTGTTGCGCCGAGGCCCAAGGTTCCGGTTGCGCCGTTGATGATCAGCGTTTTGCCCATCAGAGGGCTGCACTTTTTCAACGCTGCGTAGGACGTTCCGAGGTAGCCCATACGGGACCCCTGCACGAAACTCATATTGTCGGGAATTTTGACGATCTGCGCCTGGGGAGCGAGCATATATTCGCCGAAGCCGCCATACGGATAGCGTGCGAACATTTCCAAGCTCTTGGGATTATAGCCAAAATAGCCGCCGAGCGTCCAATATTCGCAAGCTTGCGGCTTTCCCGACGAGCAATGATGGCAAGCCCCGCAGAAGCGCCCCGGATTAACATATACGCGATCGCCTGGCTTAACGCTGACGACCTGCGGACCTACCTCATGGACGATCCCGCTGGGATCGAGGCCGTGAATTGCGGGGCGCGGCGGCAGCGGCATTTGCGGATACCACGTCTCCCAATTCGCCAGGACGTTCCCAAGGTTCGGCACCATTCCGCAAGCCTTTACCCGGACAACAACATCGCTTCCGGTCGCGACGGGGCGCTCGACCTCGTCGATGCTCATCGGTTGGCCTACCGCATGCAGCCGCGCAGCACGCATCGTATTCATAACCATCCTCCCATTCTCAAAAAATGCATCGTATTGACATTCGATATAGATTGTGAATACCGTTTGGTATCCGAAAAGGCAAGCGAAGAAAGCCACAATTTTTCTCGCAACCAAGGAAAATGGAGACGCCAGGGCGTCCAAGGAGGAGCAAATGCATATCGATCTAGCTGAGTGGCTCCGCCTCCTCTGCGGCATCTGGTTCTTGCCGCACCTGATCGGAAAGGGGCTCCACTACGAGAAGGCGGCCGGAACATTCGAGAGTGCAGGTTTTCGTCCCGCCAAGCTGTTCGTCGGCATTACTATGGCGATGGAAGCCGTCGCCGCGATCGGTCTCGTTTTTTCGATCTATCCGCGCATAGCCGCTATCGTCGGCGCGCTTGTCATGCTTGGTGCAGCTTACGCGATTGTGAAAATCAACGGCCCAAATTGGCGCTGGCAGAAGATGGGGCCGGAATATCCGATCTTCTGGGCGCTCATTTGTTTGCTATTGGCTATTGTATGATCATTGCATTTTGAGGTACGCGTCAGTTTCCAGATACTGAACGAACAGGAAATGCAAATGGCACGGCTGACACGTGAGCAAAGTCAGGCAAGGACGAAGGAAAAGCTCCTCGAGTCTGCTTACGAAGTTATGGCCCGGTTTGGTTACGCGGGAGCGTCGATTGAGCGCATCGCGGAAGAGGCCGGCTATTCGAAGGGCGCTTTCTATTCGAACTTCACCAACAAGGAAGACATCTTCCTTCAGCTCCTCGCCGGAAATGCAGGCGGGGACGTGGTCGAACTCACCGATCTTCTGGGGAAATACGACGATCCGATGCAATTGATCGACGTGTTGGCAAATTGGGCCAACAACCGCGGAGATGATCGCAAGTGGGGTATGCTCGCAATTGAGCTTTTGAGAATGGCCCAGCACGACAAGACGCTTGGCGATCGTCACATCAAGCTTTTCCGTGATCAGTGGGAAGGTGTGGGTGAAATCCTGATACGCAAACTTGATCTCACGATGCGGTCGCCGGCAACCCCATTCTACGTCGGCGGTATCGTCCTTGAGCTGACCTATGGCGGTATTTCGAGCTTCCTGAAGGACGGCGCGCCGGGTGACATGGTGCGGATCGTCCTCGGGGCGATGTACCGCTCTTCGCAAGAAGCGAAATCGATCTCCGGCGTAAACTAAGCCACGCGGCCTCTTCTCAGTTTTAGGCGGTTCCATCGCGCGTCCCGTCCGAACGCCCTCAAGGCATTCGGGCAGGACGCGGTGTGCTCTTACACTTCCCCTGGCCGGCCAACCAATTCTCCGACTTGACAGCAAAAATTATTTCGAAGACTATTTTGAATTCGAAAACTGTATGGTATGTGAAGTCTATATGGTATCTTGGTCAAAATGACCACGCCGTTGAGGAGCGGCGGTCAAGGGAGGGGAAAATGAATCAACCTGCATCCACCATGGCCTAAGGGCATTCGCGGACATCGCAACGCGCGCTAGATCGCGTGCGATCTTCGTTTCACTCGGTAATAATCGGAAAAGCTCAAATGCTAGGGTTCGGCAACTCCCCGCAGGAGATCATGGCCGCGTCTGTGCTTGCCTTCATTGCAGGTACGGCGGTGGTTTCGGCATTCATGCGATGGCGGAAAGCCATACTGGCCACCGACCTTCTGATGCCGGTTTCGTTTCTGGCTGCCTATTGGTTCGTCTACAACAAGATACCCGCATTCCCTCCGGTCGGTGCGGTCAACAAGATTTTCTATATCGCCCTATTGGGCACCTTTGTCGGCATTGTCCTGGAATTCAGCGGGCTGCGGCGTCTCGGAAAGATGCTCGTATTGCTCCAACCTATCGCGGCAGCCCTCTATATCGGCCAGCCGATCCTGGGCGCAGCGCCGTTGGAGGTTCTGTTCGCGGCGATTGCGGGCTTAGCCGTCATGGCGTTCGTTCTCTTCGGGAATGGAGAAGCTAGCGATGACGATGTCAGGCGGGGCGGCGGTGTTGCGGTGCTTGCATTGGGCTTTGCCCCCATCGCCTTGCTTGGCGCGTCGTCTTCCACTTTTCAGCTTTGCCTCCTTTATGCAGCCGCCTCCTTCGGAGTTCTGGTTCTGCATGTGACCAAGCCCGCCTTTCGCTTCGGGCCTGTATCCTATCTGGGAGGTCTTGGAGGGCTGCTATCGGTCGCAGACACCGTCGTCCTGGTTACCCGCAAGACCGATTTGGTTGCTCTTGCTGTGCTTGCCTTGTCTGTCGTGCTCCCGCCGCTCGTTTCGGAACGCGTATGCCGTCGGATCGGCATTTCAAAGCCCTTTGCCCGTCTCGTTGTCTACATCACGTTCGCCGTCGCGCCGGCCGTATTGGCGGCACTGGTGGCGTTCCTGAACTACGGCACGGATTTCCCTGTTTAACTGAGGAGGAAGATGGAAATGAAAAAACGACTTGCAGCACTCTTGCTTTCAGCGCCGCTGCTGACGCTGGCGGGAAACCCCGCATGGGCAACGAAGTTCGACATTGATCCCGTACATTCCGGGATAGCATTCTATATCGACCATCTGGGCTTTTCCCGCGTTATCGGCGTGGCAAAGGAGTTTTCCGGAGCCTTCGATTTCGATTCCGCGAAACCGGATGCCAGCAGTCTCGCCGTCAAGGTAAGCGTTGCGGGAATATCAACCAACAACAAGCAGCGCGACGGCGACATCCAGGGGGCCGATTGGTTCAATGCTACGGAGTTTCCGGAAATCACATTCGTCGGCAAAGAATTCAAGAAAACGACCGATACGACAGGCCAAATTGTCGGAGATCTCACCATCGCGGGTGTGACGAAGCCCGCAACCCTGGATGTGACGTTCAACAAGGAAGGCCAGAATCCTTGGGACAAGAGCCATGTCGTAGGCTTCAGCGCAACGACGAAAGTGAAGCGAAGCGATTTTGGGATGAAGGCTGCACTTGGCATGATCGGCGATGAGGTCGATCTGGTGATCCAAGTTGAAGGCCGTGAGCATCAGGGCTGATCACGATAGGTTCAGGGATTTTCGACCATTCATAAATGCGGGGCACCGTCGGCTGAAAATCGGCGGTGCCTTTTTTCATGGCGATGCATGGAGAAGGCCGAGATCAGTAGCCGACCAATCGTTGAATTTCAGATACTTTTTAGTATGCAAATTCTTTTTGGTATGTTAAATGCGATTTGTCTGGGACCGCAGCAACGCGCCGTATAGCTGCCTTCAGATCAAACGAGGAGGATATTAATCATGGACGTACGCGCCGCCGTAGCCGTTGCCGCCGGTAAACCGCTGGAAGTCATGACCGTTCAGCTCGAAGGCCCGAAGGCCGGCGAGGTGCTGATCGAGGTCAAGGCGACCGGCATCTGCCACACCGACGATTTCACCCTGTCGGGCGCCGATCCGGAGGGCCTGTTTCCGGCGATCCTCGGCCATGAGGGCGCCGGCATCGTCGTCGATGTCGGCCCGGGGGTGACCTCGGTCAAGAAGGGCGATCATGTCATTCCGCTTTATACGCCCGAATGCCGCGAATGTTATTCCTGCCTCAGCCGCAAGACCAATCTCTGCACCGCGATCCGCGCCACGCAAGGCCAAGGCCTGATGCCGGACGGCACCTCGCGCTTTTCGATCGGCAAGGACAAGATCCATCACTATATGGGCTGCTCGACCTTCGCCAATTTCACCGTGCTGCCGGAGATTGCCGTCGCCAAGGTCAATCCCGACGCTCCCTTCGACAAGATCTGCTATATCGGCTGCGGCGTGACCACCGGCATCGGTGCGGTCATCAACACCGCCAAGGTGGAGATCGGCTCGACGGCGATTGTCTTCGGTCTCGGCGGCATCGGCCTCAATGTCCTGCAGGGCCTGAAGCTTGCCGGCGCCGACATGATCATCGGTGTCGACATCAACAACGACCGCAAGGCCTGGGGCGAGAAATTCGGCATGACGCATTTCGTCAATCCGAAGGAGGTCGGCGACGACATCGTGCCTTATCTCGTCAATCTGACGAAGCGCAATGGCGACCTCATCGGCGGGGCCGACTACACCTTCGACTGCACCGGCAACACCAAGGTGATGCGCCAGGCGCTGGAATCGTCGCACCGCGGCTGGGGCAAGTCGGTCATCATCGGCGTTGCCGGCGCCGGCCAGGAAATCTCGACCCGTCCGTTCCAGCTTGTGACCGGTCGCAACTGGATGGGCACGGCCTTTGGCGGCGCCCGTGGCCGCACCGACGTTCCGAAGATCGTCGACTGGTACATGCAGGGCAAGATCCAGATCGACCCGATGATCACCCACACCATGCCGCTCGAGGACATCAACAAGGGCTTCGACATGATGCACAAGGGCGAAAGCATCCGCGGCGTCGTGGTCTATTAAAATGGTTGCAAAGTAAAAATCGATTTAAGAAGTCCTGAGTGCGACAAAAACCTGCAAATTTACGCCTCCGTGCACTAGACAAAATGGATTCGGTTTGCTCGTTTTCGCCACCCATTTGGTCTTTTCACCATCGACGGGGATTGGGATAGAGGAGCCGGCTACGCCGGAAGTTCAGCAATGATGAAATTTGGATCTCCCAGGGAAACGGCCCCTGGAGAGTTGAGGGTAGCTCTGACACCAGAGGCCGCTCTTCAGCTCCAGAAACTCGGTTACGAGTGCGTCATCGAAACCGGCGCTGGAAAAGCGGCCGGATTTTCGGACGAGGCGTATCGTGGCGTGGGTGTCACGGTGGTCGACAGCGCGGCTTTGCTCTACGAGACATCCGACGTCATTGCCAAGGTCCGTCCGCCCGAAGCCGCAGAGGTCGATCGGCTGGCACCGGGTAAGACGCTGATCTCCTTCTTCTACCCGGCACAGAACAAGGACCTTCTCGATCAGGCCAGGTCCAGCGGAGCGACCGTCATCGCCATGGACATGGTGCCGCGCATCAGCCGAGCCCAGAAGATGGATGCCCTGTCGTCGATGGCCAATA
>NZ_JAQJCK010000019.1:0-84884 GCF_030182455.1 Rhizobium cerradonense | reverse complement strand
CCCAGATGAAGGCCACGTCATCGCCGTGCTTCTTCAGGTGGCGGTCGATGCAATTGTAGGAGACGTTGGTCAGTCCGTCTTCGAACCATTTGATTGAGACCTTGCCCGTGAAAGACGTGTTCTTGACCTTGGTGTAGGGCTTGAACCAGTCGATGCGTTCGCCGTGCTTGCCCCAGAACCTGTCGGGATCCTCGACGCTTTGCTTGTACCATTTCTGATATTTCGCCGCGTCGATCAAAGCGCGCGCTTGAACCGGCTTCGTCACCGGATGAATCTTTTCCGACATCATTTCCTCCTCAACCTTGGCACCCTCTATCGAGACTATGGGTGCTCATTCCGTGCCATCAATAGCAGCTCAAGTTACGACAGCAATTAGACAAAGCGCATTTCATCGGCAAAGAATTGCAATTCTGCAACGCTGCGGTTATATAGGGCCATATTTCCCGGACAATGTGGTGTTACACCCCGGACCGCGACACCGGCGCGGACTGACAGAAGGACTATATCCATGGCTCAACAATTGCTCATGCCGAAGGCAACAGCCATCTGGCTTGTCGACAATACGGCCTTGTCGTTCGACCAGATTGCACAGTTCTGCAAGCTGCATCCGCTCGAAGTCAAGGCTATCGCCGATGGCGAAGCGGCACAGGGCATCAAGGGCCTCGACCCAATCGCCACCGGCCAGCTCTCGCGCGACGAAATTGCCCGCGCCGAAGCCAATCCGAACCACAAGCTGAAAATTTCCGAACCGAAGGTTCGCGTGCCGGAATCCAAGCGTCGTGGCCCGCGCTACACGCCGGTTTCCAAGCGCCAGGATCGCCCGAACGCCATTCTCTGGCTGGTGCGCAACCATCCGGAACTGAAGGACGCACAGATTTCCCGCCTCGTCGGAACCACCAAGTCGACCATCGAGCAGATCCGTGACCGCACGCACTGGAACTCGACGAACTTGACGCCGATGGATCCGGTAACGCTCGGCCTCTGCAGCCAGATCGACCTCGACATGGAAGTCGAAAAGGCCGCCAAGGGCCGTCCGCTGCCGACAGCCGCCGAACTCGGCGCGACGCTGCAGCCGGCGCAGGAAACCGAGAAGCTCGGCTTCAGCTATGATCGCGATGAAGAGAAGGAAAAGGAAATCGACGCCGACGCCGTCTTCGCCAAGTTGAAGTCGCTGAAGTCCACCACGCCGGACGATGACGACGACGACCGTTATTGAGACGCGATCAGCTCTCTAGCGAGTTCGAAGCCCCGGTTTTCACCGGGGCTTTCTTTTGGGCCTCACCGAGCTCCGAAAATCGCCGACCCAACGCGAACGCTCGTAGCGCCGAAAGCCACGGCAATCTCATAGTCGCTCGACATGCCCATGGAGAGTTTCTCGACCCCGCTCTTCTTGGCTAGCTTGGCGAGCAACGCGAAATGCGGCCCAGGATTCTCATCCGCTGGCGGTATGCACATCAGTCCCTCGATCGAAAGTCCAAGCTCCTTCCGGCAGAAATCGACGAAGGCGGTCGTATCGTCCGGCGCAATCCCGGCCTTTTGCGGCTCCAGCCCGGTATTGACCTGCACATAAAGCCTCAGCACCTTGCCCTGCCGTTTCATTTCATCGGCGAGGGCGCGGGCGATCTTTTCGCGATCCACCGTTTCGATGACGTCGAACAAGGCCACGGCATCCGCCGCCTTGTTCGATTGCAGCGGCCCGATCAGATGCAGCTCGATCTCGGGCGTTTCCGCCTTGAGCAGCGGCCACTTGCCTTGGCTTTCCTGCACACGGTTTTCCCCGAACACCCGCTGGCCGGCCGAAATGGCAGGGCGAATCGCTTCGGCATCGAAGGTCTTGGAAACGGCGACGAGCTGCACGGCACCCGCCGGTCGACCGGCTTGATGCTCCGCTGCAGCGATATGGGCACGAACCGCGTTCAACCGCTCTTGAAGTTCCATCTTTTCACCTCGATATTGACGCCTGTTCCTTGAGACTTTGCAGTAATGAGGCAGGCGGCCTTTGCCAAGGGCCGATGCCACAGAATCCGGCTTTGCTTTGCAAGATAAAGCACTTGCCGCACCCGCTAAACTTGACGCTTGGTTGGTTTCGTGATGAAGGTCACGGCCAACTCCCCATGATTTTCTGGAATACAAGATCAGATGGCTACCGAACGTTATAATCCGCGCGATGCCGAGCCTCGCTGGCAGCAGAAATGGAACGAGGAAAAGGTCTTCCTCACTGACAACGCCGATCCGCGCGAGAAATATTACGTCCTCGAGATGTTCCCCTATCCGTCGGGCCGCATCCATATGGGCCATGTGCGCAACTATGCCATGGGTGACGTCGTCGCCCGCTACAAGCGCGCCCGTGGCTACAACGTCTTGCATCCGATGGGCTGGGACGCCTTCGGCATGCCGGCGGAAAACGCCGCCCGCGACAACAAAGTGCATCCGAAGGAATGGACCTACCAGAACATCGCCTCGATGAAGGCGCAGTTGAAGGCCATGGGCCTGTCGCTGGACTGGAGCCGCGAATTCGCCACCTGCGACGTCGACTATTACCATCGCCAGCAGATGCTCTTCATCGACATGATGGAGAAGGGCCTGGTTTACCGCAAGAAGTCCAAGGTCAACTGGGACCCGGTCGACAACACAGTGCTCGCCAACGAGCAGGTCATCGACGGCCGCGGCTGGCGCTCCGGCGCGCTGGTCGAACAGCGCGAGCTGACGCAATGGTTCTTCAAGATCACCGAATTCAGCCAGGACCTGCTGGACGCGCTGGATACGCTCGACCATTGGCCGGAAAAAGTGCGGCTGATGCAGAAGAACTGGATCGGCCGTTCCGAAGGCCTGACGATTCGTTGGGAAATCGTGCTAGAAACCTCGCCCAACTCTGAACGCGAAATTACCGTCTATACCACGCGTCCGGACACCTTGTTCGGCGCCTCATTCCTGGCGATTTCGGCCGACCACCCGCTGGCGAAGGAAGCGGCAGCGGTGAATCCGGCTATCGATGCCTTCTGCGAAGAATGCCGCCGCGCCGGCACCTCGCTTGCCGCATTGGAAACCACCGAGAAGAAGGGCATGGACATGGGTATCCGCGTCCGCCATCCGCTCGACCCGTCCTGGGAGCTGCCGGTCTATATCGCCAATTTCGTGCTGATGGATTATGGCACCGGCGCCATCTTCGGCTGCCCCTCCGGTGACCAGCGCGACCTGGATTTCGCCCGTAAATACGGCCTGCCGGTCGTGCCCGTCGTCATGCCGAGGGATGGTGACGCCGCAAGCTTCAGCATCGACGATGTCGCCTATGATGGCGACGGCGTCATGATCAATTCGCGCTTCCTCGACGGCATGAGCATTGAAGAAGCTTTTGAGACGGTGGCGACGAAATTGTCGGCGACAAGCCTCGGCAATGCGCCGCAGGCCGAGCGCAAGGTGAATTTCCGCCTGCGCGACTGGGGCATCTCGCGCCAGCGCTATTGGGGCTGCCCGATCCCGGTCATCCATTGCGAGGATTGCGGCGTCCTGCCAGTGCCGAAGCAGGATCTGCCGGTGAAGCTGCCGGACGATGTCACCTTCGACCAGCCGGGCAATCCGCTCGACCGCCATCCGACATGGCGGCATGTCGCCTGCCCGCAGTGCGGCAAGGATGCCCGCCGGGAAACCGACACCATGGATACCTTCGTCGATTCTAGCTGGTACTACACTCGCTTCACGGCACCTTGGGAAAATGAGCCCACCGACAAAGCGGCCGCTGATCGCTGGCTGCCCGTCGATCAATATATTGGCGGCATCGAGCATGCGATCCTGCATCTGCTCTATTCCCGCTTCTTCACCCGCGCCATGCGCGAAACCGGTCATGTCGCGGCCAAGGAACCTTTCAAGGGCCTGTTCACCCAGGGTATGGTCGTTCACGAGACCTATAGCCGTGGCAATGGCCTGACGCGCGAATGGGTATCGCCAGCCGACATCCGCATCGAGGAAACCGACGGTCAGCGCCGCGCGACATTGCTGTCGAGCGGCGAAGAGATAACCATCGGCGCAATCGAGAAAATGTCGAAATCGAAGAAGAACGTCGTCGACCCCGACGATATCATCGCCTCCTACGGCGCCGATACGGCTCGTTTCTTCGTGCTGTCCGATTCGCCGCCCGACCGTGACGTTATCTGGTCGGAAGCGGGTGTCGAGGGCGCGCATCGTTTCACGCAGCGCATGTGGCGCTTGGTGTCGGAGGCCGCTGACGCGCTGAAGACCGTCAGCGCGACTCCGGCTAAAGAAGGCAGCGCGCTGGCGATCTCACAGGTCGCCCATCGCACGCTGAAAGCGGTTCAGGGCGATTATGATAAGCTCGCCTTCAACAAGGCCGTCGCGCGCATCTATGAATTCGTCAACACATTGGCTGCTCCGCTGGCCAAGGTCGCCGCTGGCGACACGGATGCCAGCTATCGTTCCGCCGTTCGTGAAGCGGTCGAGATTCTCATCGCATTGGTCGCACCGATCACGCCGCATCTGGCCGAGGAATGCTCGACAGCGCTCGGCAATGCGCATCTGGTCGCCGTGAGCGCTTGGCCGCGCTACGACGAAGTGCTCGTCGTCGAGAATGAGATCGTGTATCCGGTGCAGATTAACGGCAAAAAGCGCGCCGAATTGACAATTGCGCGCGATGCAGATCAGAATGCCGTGCAAGAGGCTGTACTCGCCCTGGATGCCGTCGCAAGCGCATTGAATGGTCAGGCGCCAAAGAAGATCATCGTCGTTCCACAGAGGATCGTGAACATTGTCGTCTGATAGTCTTTTCAAGCTCGCTCGCGCTGCAGGCGTTGCGTCTCTGGTTGCCGTTGCCAGTCTTTTGTCCTCATGCCAGGTCAAGCCGCTTTACGCGGAGAGTACCGGCGTGACGCAGAAGCTCGCGGACGTTGCCTTTTCCGACGCCGGTTCGCGCGTCGGTCAGCAGGTTCGCAATCAATTGATCTTCATCGCCGGCCGCGGCGCCGGCGAAACGAAGACCCCGAAATATACGGTCGATCTGAGCGTTAGCTCCGGCACGGGCGGCGTTCTCTACCTGCCGTCCTCCGATACGTCGGCCGCAGGCCGCACGACGGTGACGGCATCGTTCACCCTCAAGGATGCCAGCGATGGCAAGGTTCTGAAATCCGGTAGCCGCTCAGTCACGTCGCTGGTGGACTTCCCAACTCAGGAATTCGCCAAGGCACGCGCCATCCGCGATTCTGAAGACCGCGCAGCCCGCGAAGTTGCCGAGCTGGTAGGCGCCGACATCGCTGCGGCGCTTAGCCGTTAATATGAGCGCGCGGCATGGCGGAAATCAAATCCCACGAGTTTGACGGATTTCTCCAAAACGCCGCGCGCAGCTACCGCCTCTTTGTCATCTACGGCCCTGACCGCGGCCTTGTCTCCGAGCGGGCAGGGCAGATCGCCGGCAAGACCGGCGTTGATCTGAACGACCCTTTTTCCCTGATCAAGCTCGATGTGAGCGATCTCCAAAACGATGCCGGCCGCCTGCTCGATGAGGTCAATGCTATCGGCCTTTTCGGCGGTGAAAAGCTGGTGTGGATCCGCGGTGCCGCCAACGAAAAGGCTCTCGTCGATTCGCTGCAGATTATTGCCAATAATCCGCCGGATGCCAGTTTTGTCATTGTCGAGGGCGGTGATCTGAAGAAGGGCTCCAGCCTTCGCAAGGTGGCAGAGACTTCCAAAGCTGTCGCAACTATTCCGTGCTATACCGACGACATTCGCGCGCTGAACAGCCTCATCGATGTGGAGCTGGCCAACGAAAATCTGCGCATCACACCGGCGGCGCGTCAAATCCTGTTAGAGTTTCTCGGCGGCGATCGCATCGCTTCGCGCAACGAAGTCCGTAAACTGGCGCTTTATTGCCGCGGGCAGGGGACAATTGAAGAGGATCACGTCACCGATATCATCGGCGATGCCAGCGCCATTTCGGCAGATGACGCGGTGGATGCCATTCTCAAAGGCGATTCCGAAGCTTTTCTGCATGCCATGCAAAAAATCGCGTCTTCCAAAACACCGATGTTTCTCGTGCTTCAGGGTTGTCTGAGACAATTTCAGTTGCTGGACATGATGCGGACGGAAATGGACGAAAAGCGCGTGCCGCCGGCACAGGTCATGCAGACACTCGGCCGGCACCTGCACTTCCGCCGTAAGCCGATCATCGAACAGGCCCTCAAGAGCTGGACGGCGCCGGCAATCGCGCGGGAAATGAACAGATTGCAGGCCGCCATTCTTCAAACGCGGCAACGCGCCAGTCTGGAAGACACAATCGCCACCCAGACGCTGCTGGCAACCACGCTGCAATCGGCCCGCAAGGGCTGACTGACGCGAAACCGCTCAACGCCGCTCCAGCAGCCGGCAAATCTCTTCGAGCTGCTCCAGGGTCTTGTAGGAGATCTTCACCTGACCGCCGCTGCCACGATGATTGATCGCGACGTCCAGCCCCAGCGTGTCGGATAATGTTCTTTCCAACGCCAGCGTATCGGAATCCTTCTCGTCCTTGCGAGCGCTTACGGGGCGGGGATCGTTCTGAGCCTTGATATCGTTCTGCGCCAGCCGCTCGGCATCACGCACCGACATTCCCTTGGAAACAATCGTCCGAGCAAGTGCTGCCGGATCGGAAGTCGAAACCAGCGCGCGTGCATGGCCGGCCGATAGACTACCGCCGGCGAGCATGTCGCGAACCGGTTCCGGCAGCTTCAGCAGGCGCAGCGAATTGGCGACATGACTGCGGCTTTTGCCAATGATCTCGCCAAGGTCATTCTGCGTATAGCCATGTTCGGCTATCAACTGCTCGTAGCCCAGCGCTTCTTCCAAAGGATTGAGATCGGCGCGCTGAACATTTTCAACGATGGCGATTTCCAGAGCGGTTTTGTCATCAACATCGCGCACGATAACGGGAATTTCGATCAGGCCGGCCAGTTGCGCCGCGCGCCAGCGTCTTTCTCCGGCTATGATTTCATAGCGATCGACCGAGACCGTACGCACGACCACGGGCTGAACGATGCCGTGCTGTCGGATTGAGCTGGCAAGATCGTGCAGCTCGGTTTCGTCGAAATAGCGACGCGGATTCTTTGGGTTGCGGCTGATGAATTCGATTGGCACCATGCGATCCGGATTGACGCCCGGCTTGCCGGCGTCCACCGGCGTCGGCTGATCCATCTCTCCGATGAGAGCGGCCAAGCCGCGGCCGAGACGCCGTTTCGAAACATCATCATTCATCGCAATTACTCACTTCAGAACAAACAATAGATCAGGCGGCTGCCTTACGCTGCCGCTCCCGCTGGATCACTTCCGACGCCAGTTGCAGATAGGCTTGACTGCCGGCGCATTTTAGATCGTAAAGGATCGCCGGCTTGCCATAAGAGGGCGCTTCAGATACGCGAACATTGCGCGGTATCAACGTATGGTAGACCTTCTCGCCCAAATGCGTGCGCACATCATTGACGACCTGCTGCGCAAGATTGTTGCGGGAATCAAACATGGTTAAGACAATACCCTGAATATCGAGCAGGGGATTGACGGTGCGGCGCACCTGATCGACGGTTTCCAGCAACTGGCTGAGACCTTCCAGCGCAAAGAATTCGCACTGCAGCGGCACCAGAACCGAATGGGCGGCCGCCATGGCGTTCATGGTCAGCAGGTTGAACGAGGGCGGGCAATCGACCAGGATGTAGGAAAAAGCGGTAGCCGCGCCATTCAGCGCGCGGCGCAGCCGGAAGACACGATCGGACTGTTGAGCGATTTCCATCTCAATCCCAAGCAAATCCATCGTCGAGGGAATGATGTAGAGATTGGGGACAGCCGTTTCCTGAACCGTATCAAGAAT
The DNA here is from genome assembly GCF_030182455.1 of Rhizobium cerradonense. Classification (NCBI taxonomy): domain Bacteria; kingdom Pseudomonadati; phylum Pseudomonadota; class Alphaproteobacteria; order Hyphomicrobiales; family Rhizobiaceae; genus Rhizobium; species Rhizobium cerradonense. The sequence continues at coordinate 77,044 of NZ_JAQJCK010000019.1, read as the reverse complement.
CGTATGGGTCCCGACCAGGAGATCATAGGACGACAGTTTTCGATCCCGCCGTTCGATGCCCAGGCCGGTGCTGGCGTTGCCTTGCGGATCGAGGTCGACGATCAAGACCCGCTCGCCGATAGCGGCTAGGGCCGTGGCTAAGTTGATCGCAGTGGTTGTCTTGCCGACGCCACCCTTTTGATTTGCGATAGTAATAATCCGGTTTCGCTCGCCGATCATTGCCGCATATCCAATTATGGTTAAATTCGACGTCGAGGGCGATTTAACTCCAAAATAACAGAATCTCGCTCGACCACACTGTTGTGTTTTACCAGATCGAATTCCCACCGACCACGGGCTTTCTCGACTTCACGCTCGTAATCCCGGCCTTTATGCAGCAGCAAACGGATATTTTCGTTGCGTTCCGCCCAAGGCGCTGCGTAGTCCAGCAACACATCCAGCTCGGCCAGCGCTCTTGCCGAGATCACCTCGCAGTGACGAATGACCTTCGGCGCTTCCTCGATACGGATGGCGTGGACGGCGCCGAGAGCCTCGCATTCCCTGAGGCAAACCCGCAGAAACGCAGCCTTTTTCTGATTGCTCTCCACCAGATCGACATGTCCATCGGCCTGTTCCGCCAGTAGAATGGCGGTAATGATGCCGGGAAAACCGCCGCCGCTACCGAGGTCAACCCATCGGGCTGGTTTCGGATGAAGTTGAAAGATCTGTGCGCTATCGGCAATATGTCTTTGCCAGAGATCGTTGATCGTCGAGGGCGCCACCAGATTAATGGTCTTCGCCCACTTCTGAAACAGCTCAGCAAAATGCTGCAAGCGTCCCTGTGTTTCACGTGAAACACGCACACCGTTTAATTCCATGGCAGGACTCTCACACCTTGCAATATCAGGAAACGAGCTTCTGCTCTTCCGCCTCGACGTGCTTCCGCAGATGGGCCAACAAAAGCGATATGGCCGCCGGCGTCATCCCGTCGACACGCGACGCTTGTGCAATATTCTTCGGGCGCGCAGCCGTCAACTTCTGCTTCAGCTCGTTCGATAGACCGGACAAGACGGAAAAATCGAAGCCCATCGGAATTACGCGCTCTTCTTCGCGTCGCACCTGCACGATGTCCGAAGTCTGGCGATCCATATAGACTGCATAGGCAGCTTCGATCTCGACAGCTTCAACGACGCGGCCCTCGATCGATCGCAACTCCGGCCACAGGCCAGACAGTGAGTCAACGGATTGACCCGGATAGGATAGAAGATCATATGCCGATCGGCGCTGACCATCCTTATTCAGATGCAGCCCGGCTTTTGCCGCTTCCGTCGGCGTGACACTCAAACTCTTCAATTGAGCCCGAGCTTGCTCGAGCTTCTCCATATAGATTTTGAACCGCTCGCCGCGATTCACATCGACGCAACCAATAGACATCCCCAGCGGTGTCAGCCGAACATCAGCGTTATCGGCTCGCAGGGACAAACGATATTCTGCGCGAGAGGTGAACATGCGATAGGGTTCGGCCACTCCACGAGAGGTGAGGTCGTCGATCATTACTCCAATATAGGATTCCGTGCGGCTGAGCTTCACAGCCTCTCCGCCGGAGGCTAAGCGAGCGGCGTTCAGGCCGGCAATCAAGCCCTGTGCTCCAGCTTCCTCGTAACCCGTGGTTCCATTGATTTGCCCAGCCAAAAACAGACCGGGAATCTTCATGACTTCGAGCGATGGCTTCAATTCGCGGGGATCGACATGATCATATTCGATCGCGTAGCCGCACTGCAGAATTCGGACTCGTTCCAGACCCGGAATGGTTCTGATAAATGCATCCTGTACGTCCTCGGGAAGCGAGGTCGATATGCCGTTGGGATAGACGGTCGTATCGTCGAGCCCCTCCGGCTCCAGAAAAATCTGGTGACCGTCGCGCTCGCCGAACTTAACGATCTTGTCTTCGATCGATGGACAATAACGCGGACCCACACCCTCGATCTGGCCGGAATACATCGCCGACCGCAGGAGGTTGTCCGCAATGATCTTGTGCGTTGCCGGCGTTGTCCGCGTCACCCCGCATTCGATTTGCGGAGTCGTAATGGCATCCGTCATGAAAGAGAAGGGCACGGGCTCGTCATCAGCGCCTTGGCGGCCCACGGAATCCCAGTCAATGGTCGTGCTATCCAAGCGCGCCGGCGTCCCGGTCTTCAAACGGCCGAGCGCCAGACCATAACGATGCAGCGTGGCGGATAGGCCCATCGAGGGTTCCTCCCCAACTCGGCCAGCCGGGATCTTTCTATCACCAATATGGATCAAGCCACGGAGAAAGGTCCCGGTCGTCAGAACGACAGCACCACATCGAAGGATGCGGCCATCCTTTAGAATCACCGCGGAGACACGGTCACCTTCTATGGCAAGATCAAAGGCATCCCCTTCGATCAGGTCCAGGTTTTCGATCGCGTCGATCTCACGCTGCATGGCGAGACGATAGAGCTTCCGGTCTGCCTGGGTGCGCGGACCGCGAACGGCCGGACCCTTCTTCCGGTTCAGCATGCGGAACTGAATACCTGCCGCATCCGCGACGCGGCCCATTAGACCATCGAGGGCGTCGATCTCGCGAACCAGGTGACCCTTGCCCAGGCCGCCGATCGCGGGATTGCACGACATCACACCAATCGTATCGCGTTTATGGGTGACGAGCCCGGTCTGTGCGCCCAGACGGGCGGCTGCGGCCGCAGCTTCACTGCCCGCATGTCCACCACCCACAACAATCACATCATATATTTTATCGAGCATCGTAAAGCCCTCGGTATTGCCGTCTGTTTGGCACACCAAAATCAGGAGTCAAGAAGGTTTCACGTGAAACGTTTTCCACAGCGTACCTAACGCCGTGTTTCACGTGAATCATTTGCCGATACAGAATTCGGAAAAGATAACATCAAGCAAATCCTCGACATCTACCCTTCCGGTGATGCGGCCTAAACTGTGCGCAGCCTGCCGCAGGAACTCCGCGCGTATATCCAAGCCTGCAGCATTGAAGGTCACGGCCTGGTTCAGTGCCTCCATACTTTCCGCTAACATCGTCCGATGCCGCAAGCGGCTCGGCAAAGCCAATGAAAGTGCTGATGACCGCGTTAGCAAATCGTTAACCAACAATTGATGCAGTTCGGCCAAGCCTGCGCCAGTCGTGGAAGAAATGCGAAGATCGTAATCTTCACCACCAATCGGATGTATGTCCGATTTAGTGCCTATTCGAAAGACTTTTCCGTCAAATCCGTCGAATTCGGTTTGCGGGACGGTCCCTATCTCAGCCAACGACAGAATAATATCCGCCTCCGACGCTGTTTTCAGCGCCCGCCGGATCCCCTCGCGTTCAATGACTTCCTCCGTGTCCCGCAAGCCGGCAGTGTCATAGAGCCTGACCGCATATCCCTCGATATTGAGATCGACATGGAGAACGTCACGCGTGGTTCCAGCAATATCCGTCACGATCGCCACCTCGCGGCGCGCCAGTGCGTTCATCAAGCTCGACTTGCCGGCGTTCGGCGCGCCGGCAATAACGACTTTTAACCCATCCCGGACAATCTCGCCCAAATCGGCCCCAGCAAGATGCGTTGACAATTCGGATTGCAGCTTTGCCATATCCGTCCAGACCAGATCGGATACCGAACCTGGCACATCATCCTCATCCGCAAAATCCAGCTCCGCCTCGATAAGAGCCCGAGCGCGTGTCAAACGATCCGCCCATCCCTCATAAAGCTTTGAAAGACCGCCCGCCGCGTGTTCCACAGCCAACCGGCGCTGCATTTCCGTCTCGGCTGCGATGAGATCGGCCAAGCCTTCGATTTCCACCAGATCCATCTTGCCATTTTCAAGGGCGCGGCGCGAAAATTCGCCATGTTCCGCCAAGCGGCAGCCTTTAACGCCGGCGAGCTCCTTGAGAAGTGCGGCCACAACCGCTTTGCCGCCATGAACGTGAATCTCGGCACAATCCTCCCCGGTAAAGGAAGCTGGAGCGGGGAAAATAAGGACTAAGCCTCGGTCAATCACGAGACCATTTCGAGTCCGAATCGTTTTCAGCGCCGCTTGCCGCGGCTTCGGCAACGCTCCGACGAGCGCCTTGGTCACCGCCAGAGCCTCCGAACCGCTGATGCGGACGACTCCGACGCCCGCCGGGAGACCGCCGCTGGAAAGCGCAAAGATCGTATCGCTGGAGTGCTGCATAGAATTGATCCGCATCCGAATCGAATTGGCCGAGATCGACTTTCAAAGCCTACGGCACATGCTTACAAACAAAATCGGGCCGCATAAAGCGACCCGATCAAATTCATAGGATACCCGACGCTCAAATGAACGATGAATCCGGCTAAGGATTACGTATTCATTGAATCGAAGAAGTCCGGATTGTTCTTCGTCTGCTTCAGCTTGTCGATCAAGAATTCGATCGCATCCGTAGTGCCCATAGGCGCAAGGATACGGCGGAGAACAAAGATCTTCTGCAGATCCTGGCGCGGAACCAGCAAGTCTTCCTTACGGGTGCCGGATTTCAGAATATCCATCGCCGGGAAGATGCGCTTATCGGCAACCTTGCGGTCGAGGACAATTTCCGAGTTGCCGGTGCCCTTGAATTCTTCGAAGATCACTTCGTCCATGCGGCTGCCGGTGTCGATCAGCGCCGTCGCAATGATCGTTAGCGAACCACCCTCTTCGATGTTACGGGCGGCACCGAAGAAGCGCTTCGGACGCTGCAGGGCGTTGGCGTCAACACCACCGGTCAGAACCTTACCCGATGAGGGGACGACCGTGTTGTAAGCGCGGCCAAGACGGGTGATCGAATCGAGCAGGATGACGACGTCGCGACCATGTTCGACAAGGCGCTTGGCCTTTTCGATGACCATTTCGGCGACCTGCACGTGGCGAACGGCGGGTTCATCGAAGGTCGACGAAATGACTTCGCCGCGCACGGAACGCTGCATATCCGTCACTTCTTCCGGACGTTCGTCGATCAGAAGAACGATCAGATAGCAATCCGGATGATTGGCGGTGATCGAATGCGCGATGTTCTGCAGCAGCACCGTCTTACCGGTGCGCGGCGGTGCTACGATCAGGCCGCGCTGACCCTTGCCGAGCGGCGCCACGAGATCGATGACGCGCGGCGACAAGTCCTTCGAGGTCGGAACGTCGAGCTCCATGCGGAAGCGTTCGTTCGGATAAAGTGGCGTCAGGTTATCGAAATGGACCTTGTGACGGATCTTTTCCGGATCGTCGAAATTGATGGTGTTGACCTTGAGCAGCGCGAAATAGCGCTCGCCTTCCTTCGGTCCGCGGATCGGCCCCTCAACCGTATCGCCCGTCTTCAGCGAGAAGCGGCGGATCTGCGATGGAGAGATATAGATATCGTCCGGACCCGGCAGATAATTGGCATTGGCGGAACGCAGGAAGCCGAACCCGTCCTGCAGGACCTCGACAACGCCTTCGCCGATAATTTCCACGTCCTGGCTGGCAAGCACCTTCAGAATGGCAAACATCAGTTCCTGTTTGCGCATCGTGCTCGCATTTTCGACCTCGAGCGATTCGGCAAAGGCCAGGAGATCGGTCGGGGATTTATTCTTAAGTTCTTGAAGCTTCATTTCAGCCATGAAGGGATTTACTCTGTTTTAGAAGGGGAAAGGCAATGTTGGTCGTATTCAGAACCGCGATGAGGGTGTTCGCGGGCGACAGAACTGATACATGCCACGAAGAAGAGATGGCGGGAAAATAGCGATTCACTTTCGGCCCCGCAAGGGGGGCTGGCAAAATGAAGGAAATTTAAGTTTCGCGTTAAGTTCTGCGTCTTATTTCACGCAAACGGCTTCACCACGACCAGAATGACGATCAGGATCATCAGCACCGTCGGCGCCTCGTTCATGAACCGCCAATAGCGAGCCGAATGCCGGTTTTCATCGCGCGCAAAGGCGCGAACGGCGCGGCTGAAGAACATATGGACGATGGTCAGCAGCACGACAAGGCCGATTTTGGCATGTAGCCAACCGCCGTGGAAATCGTAAACGGACCAGGCGAGATAGAGCCCGAAAATCCAGGTCAGCATCATTGCCGGCGTCATGATCACTCGCAAGAGCCGGCGCTCCATCACCTTGAAGGTTTCCGACTGCTGCGAACCGGGCTCGGCATCGGTGTGATAGATGAAAAGCCGCGGCATATAGAAAAGCCCGGCCATCCACGAGATCACCGCGATGATATGAAAGGCCTTGATCCAGAGATAGAGATTGTCCGGATGCCAGGCAAACAGGCCGATCGCCAATGCCGCGAACAGCAGGATCATGAAATAGGCGCGCCGGCTGGCGTATGCGCCGGCGCGAGGATCTATCTGCTTTTCTCCCGATTGCTCGTTCATCTCGTCAGCCCTTCCATCCGCGCACGCGCTCGACCAAGGCGGCGACATCGGATGGATCGGCCTGCGGCGTGATGCCGTGGCCAAGATTGAAGATCAGCGGACCATGGCCGAGATGCTGCAGAATATCGTCAATCCCATCGCTAAGAGCCTTACCGCCGGCAACGACACGCATCGGATCGAGATTGCCCTGCACCGGCCCTTCCTGTTGCAGCTCCCTCGCAAAGCTTAGCGGCACCGACCAGTCGAGACCGATCGCATCGGCTCCTGTCTTCTGCCGGTAGGTTTTCAGCAGATAGCCCGCGCCCTTGGCAAAGGCGATGATCCGCGCTTGCGGCCGCCGCGCCTTGACCGAAGCGATCATTCTGGCAACCGGCTTGATGGCAAAAGCCTCGAATTCCGTTTCACCGAGCACGCCCGCCCAGGAATCGAAGATCTGCACCGCATCCGCGCCAGCATCGATCTGCGCCACCAGGTAGTCAGCGGAAATATCGGCAAGCAGCATCAACAGATGCTCGAATGCCTTTGGATGCCGGTAAGCGAAAAGTCGGGCAGGGGCCTGATCCGGTGTGCCATGGCCAGCAATCATATAGGTCGCGACCGTCCAGGGCGCGCCGCAGAACCCGAGCAGCGTCGTCTCTTCGGGCAGTTCGCTCCGCAGCCGCCGTACCGTCTCGATCACCGGAGCCAGATGATCAATGACGCCGCCGGCCTTCAACGCCGCAATACCGGCTTCATCGATCGGATCCATCTCCGGACCATGGCCCTCGGTAAAACGCACATTGCGTTTCAGCGCATCGGGGATCACCAATATATCAGAGAACAGGATTGCAGCGTCAAAGCCATACCGCCGGATCGGCTGCAACGTCACTTCGACCGCATGTTCCGGGGTATAACAGAGCTCGAGAAAGCTCCCGGCCTTTGCCCTTGTCTCCCTATACTCCGGAAGATAGCGGCCGGCTTGGCGCATCAGCCAGAGAGGGGGAGGGGTCAGCGTTTCACCACTGAGCACTCTCATGATCTTCCGGCGTTCATCGCTCAAAGACGTCATCCCATTTAAAAACCAAACATATATCTAAGGTTTCTATTTCTTAGAGTCGGTGACTATCAAGGATTAAAATCCATCCACGGCCGATCCAAAATGTCGCGCATCCATCAAGATCCGGCAAAGAGATCGGCTGGAGCGCCGGATATGTGGAAAAAGTAAAACTTAGATCAATCTTTTGAAGGGTTTGGCTTGCCTTTTATTTCAGGCCTGTCTGGGGATAAAATGGGGAGGCTGGCTGAAAGCCGCAAATTATCCACATTGCCCACAATCTCCGGCGAAGCGTCCTCGGCCAAATTCGAAATGTGGAAAAGTCGGCGGTTTTCCACTTGCCCCCGACCGGCCGCTTCCCGTACCTCTCTTCTCTCCCGACATATCAACAGGCAATGGAAAGTAGCGTGGAAAACCGGACAAGCTTCTTTCATCTGCATCTGATTTCTGACTCAACCGGCGAGACTCTGATCTCCGCGGGCCGCGCCGCCTCGGTGCAATTCCATGCCAGCCAGCCGATCGAACATGTCTATCCCCTGATCAGGAACCGCAAGCAGCTCCTGCCGGTGCTGGAAGCGATCGACCATAGTCCCGGGATAGTCCTTTATACGATCGTCGACCGTGAACTTGCTGATTTCATCGCCGAGCGCTGCCGCGAGATGGGTGTGCCCTGCGTCAATGTCCTCGAGCCGGTGATGAATGTCTTCCAGACCTATCTCGGAGCGGCGTCCCGGCGCAGGGTCGGCGCCCAGCATGTAATGAATGCCGATTATTTCGCTCGCATCGAAGCGCTGAACTTTACCATGGATCATGATGATGGACAGATGCAGGATGATTATAATGACGCCGATGTCGTCATCATCGGCATCAGCCGGACATCGAAGACGCCGACCAGCATCTATCTTGCCAATAGAGGCATCAAGACGGCCAATATTCCGATCGTCCATGGCGTGCCTTTGCCCGAGAGTTTGATCAGGGCGACCAAACCGCTCATCGTCGGGCTGGTGGCGACCACCGACCGGATATCGCAGGTTCGCGAAAACCGTATCCTCGGGGCGACGGCCGGTTTCGATCGTGGTGACTATGTCGATCGCGCAGCGATCTCCGAGGAGCTGAAATACGCCCGCTCGCTCTGTGCCCGGCACAATTGGCCTGTCATCGATGTCACCCGCCGCTCGATCGAAGAGACCGCGGCCGCCATTGTTGCCCTGCGCCCGAAGCTGCGCTAAGCGCTGGATACCAAGATTCCCCGAGGTTTATCCGATATGACAGCACCGCTCATTCTTGCCTCTTCCAGCCCGTTCCGGCGGATGCTGATGCAAAATGCCGGTCTACATTTCCAGGCGGTGGCGGCTCAGATCGATGAACGCGCAATCGAAGCGCCGCTGGAGAAGGATGGCGCCGGGCCGGATGCTGTGGCGCTGGTGCTGGCCAAAGCCAAGGCGAAAGAGGTGAGCGATCGTTTCCCCGACTCGCTCGTCATTGGTTCGGACCAGACGATGTCGCTCGGCGATGAAGTTTTTCATAAACCGAAAACGATGGCGGACGCCGAGAACCATCTGCGAAAACTGTCTGGCAAGACTCATCGTTTGAACAGTGCCATCGCACTGGCGCGCAACGGCGACATCATCTGGGAACATGTGTCCCATGCGGAATTGACCATGCGCGATCTTTCGGCCGATTTTGTCCACCGTCATCTGAGCCGTGTCGGCGACAAGGCGCTGTCGAGCGTCGGCGCCTATCAGCTTGAGGCTGAGGGGATACAGCTTTTCTCGAAAATCGACGGCGATTACTTTACCATCGTCGGATTGCCGATGCTGCCGCTCCTTCAGCAGCTTCGCGAATTGGGAGTGATCGATGGGTGATTCACGTGAAACATTCGGCCCCAACGCCTTCGTTACGGGCTATCCCATCAAGCATTCTCGCTCGCCTTTGATCCATGGCCATTGGCTTCGCACACTCGGTCTCGCCGGCAATTATCGTGCGCACGAGGTCTCGCCGGATGATTTCCCGGCCTTCATCGCTTCCTTGAAGGACGGTTCGAGCGGCTTTGTCGGCGGCAATGTGACGATCCCGCACAAGGAGACGGCATTCAAGCTGGCGGATCGCCCGGATGAATTGTCCGAGGAGCTCGGTGCTTCGAACACGCTCTGGCTTCAGGACGGCTTGCTGCATGCGACCAACACGGACGGCCGCGGTTTCACGGCCAATCTGGATGAGCGCCATCCCGGTTGGGATCGTACCGGACGAGTGGTGATCCTGGGTGCGGGCGGCGCGAGCCGCGCCGTCATCCAGGCGGTGCGCAATCGCGGCATTCCGGAAATTCACGTCGTTAATCGCACTGTCGAGCGGGCAAGGGAACTGGCCGATCGCTTCGGCGAGCGTGTCCATGCCCATCCGATGGCGGCGCTGGATGAGGTGATGCGAGGTGCCGGTCTTCTTGTCAATACCACCTCGCTTGGCATGGACGGTGAGGCGGCGCCGCAGATTGATTTTTCGCCGCTGGCCGAAAATGCCGTTGTCACCGATATTGTTTATGTGCCGCTGAAAACGCCGTTGCTTGCCCAGGCGGAAGAACAAGGCTTCGCCACAGTCGACGGGCTTGGCATGTTGCTGCATCAGGCTGTGCCGGGTTTTGAAAAATGGTTCGGCGAGCGTCCGGTGGTCGATGAGGCGCTCCGGGCGCTGATCATCGCCGATATGGAAAAACACTGATGATCCGCATTGGACTGACCGGATCGATCGGTATGGGAAAATCGACGTCGGGCAAGCTCTTCGCCGAAGCGGGCATCCCCGTGAATGATGCCGACGCAGTCGTGCATGATCTCTATAGTGGCGAAGCCGTTCCCCTGGTCGAAGCCGCTTTCCCCGGAACGACGAAGGATGGGGCCGTCGACCGGCAGGAGCTTGGCCGCAAACTCGCCTCCGATCCCTCCGGGTTCAAGCGACTTGAGGCCATTGTTCATCCGCTGGTGCGGCAGCGCGAACGAACGTTTCTCAAACGTCAGCGTGCCGCCGGTGCCGATATCGTCGTGCTCGATATCCCCCTGCTGTTCGAGACCGGCGCCAATGAACGGGTGGACAAGATCGTCGTCGTCAGTTGCGATCCACAGATTCAACGGGAAAGAGTGCTTGCCAGGCCGGGCATGACTGAGGAAAAATTCGCCATGATTCTCTCCCGCCAGACGCCGGATGCGGAGAAGCGGGCGCGGGCGGATTATGTCATCGACACCGGCGGCAGCATCGATGCGGCGCGGGAGCAGATAAAAGACATCATAGCCGACCTGCGGCAGCGATCGGCAGACAACGGATCTGCAGGCGGAGAGCCCTAATATGCGCGAAATCATTTTCGATACGGAAACGACCGGCCTCGACAACAGGGCCGACCGGGTCATCGAAATCGGTGGTATCGAGCTCTTCAATCACTTTCCGACCGGCAAGACCCTCCATCTCTATATCAATCCCGGCGACCGCAAAGTCCATCCGGACGCGCTTGCCGTGCACGGCATCACCGACGAATTCCTGAAGGACAAGCCGTCCTTTGCCGATGTCGCCGATGAAATCCTTGCCTTTTTCGGCGAAGCCAAGTGGATCGCCCACAATGCGACTTTCGATATGGGTTTCGTCAATGCCGAATTCGCGCGGCTTGGTCGGCCGCCGATCCTACCCGATACGGTGATCGATACGCTCGCCATGGCCCGGCGCAAACATCCGATGGGGCCGAACTCACTGGATGCACTCTGCCGGCGCTATGGCATCGACAATTCCCACCGCACCAAACACGGCGCGCTTCTCGACTCCGAATTGCTGGCTGAAGTCTATATCGAGATGATCGGCGGCCGGCAGACAGCCCTTGGTCTCGGCAGCATCAACGGTTCATCCGCACGCTCCCGTCAGGCCGACGATGCCGACGAGATCGTTGCGGATATCCTGGTGCGACCGACGCCGCTGGCGAGCAGATTGAGCGAGGCCGAGCTGGAAGATCACGCAGCGCTGATCGCCAAGCTTGGCGAAAAAGGCATCTGGTCGAAATACCGCGCCGCGAATTGAAAACATACTCTAAGCCCAAAAGAAAATGCCCGGATCGAAATCCGGGCATTTTTGTTTCTATCGATGGAATGGACCGAAGGCTTAGTTCGGAACCGCTTCGACCTGGGCGCGGGCCTGTTCTTCGGCGACACGCTGGGTGAACATTTGCGCGAAATCGATCGGGTCGATCATCAGCGGCGGGAAGCCGCCGTTGCGGGTGACGTCCGCGATGATCTGACGGGCGAAGGGGAAGAGCAGGCGCGGGCACTCGATGAAGAGCAGCGGCAGCATGTGTTCCTGCGGGAAACCGGTGACGCGGAAGACGCCGCCATAGACCAGCTCGGTGTGGAAGAGAACCCGCTCGCCATCCTTGGCTTCGGCATTCAGCGTCAGCACAACGTCGAAATCCGATTCCGACAGCGGATTGGCGTTGACGTTGACATTGATGTTGATGTCGGGAGCATTTTCCCGGGCCTGCAGCGAGCGCGGAGCACCAGGATTTTCGAAGGAAAGATCCTTGGTGTATTGAGCAAGGATGGAAAGGCTCGGGCTGGCTGCGCCGTTGCCGCTGTTCTCGTTGGCCATGGGGGTTTCCTCTGACGTCAATGGGTGTCGCCATCTAGCATTTCGAATAAGGGCTTACAACCCTTGAGGCTTCGGCCATCTTTGGCCGCTGTTGCCTACTCTTCAAGGCGCTTTTTGTCAGACCAAGGCGAGTTGCGGTTGGGCTCGCGATGAAAATCGGTTTCGTCCAGATCGACGACATGCCCGGGTCCGCGCGGCCCTGTTTGCGGGCCGGAAGCCGAACTCGGGCCTTGGCCGGCGCCCCGTCTGAAGGCACGCGAACTGCCCAGAACGACGATGCGTTTACGCAGGACCGTCCAGGCGAACTCACGCACGGCCGGAATGAAGAGCAGCAAACCGATAATATCAGAGATAAAGCCGGGTAGCATCAGCAGGAATGCGGCAACGACGATCATGGCGCCATGCACCATTTCGCGTCCCGGATCGCCGCCATTGCGGCTCTCGGCGGAAATGCGCTGCAGGATACCGATGCCCTGGATTCTGAGAAGAGCGGCACCCAGGAGGGCGCTGAGGATCACCAGCCCCAATGTCGCCCAGACGCCGACCATCTTGCCGACGATGATGAAGCCAGCGATTTCGGCAAGCGGCATCAGAAAGACGAAGACAGGTACGAGGGATAGGCGCATGTTAATGTGTCCTGGAAGCGGTGCTTATACGCTTAGCGTTAGTCCATCGCGCATAATAAAGATACCGGTCCGCTATTTGAATGATAGATCGATGCGGACTATATGGGGATTGAAACTCTCAATTTTAACGGCGGTTCCGATACGAGATGGGTGCAAACGACTTTGTGACGATCTTTTTCCTGGTGGCAGCGGTGCTGATTTTCTTTCAGCTCCGTAGCGTTCTTGGCCGCCGTACGGGGAACGAGAAGCCGCCGCGCGATCTCTACGGTTCCCCCGATTCGGCTACGGGTCCGACCGTACCGGATGCCGGCAAGGTAGTGACCCTGCCGCGCCGCGATGCAGCCGAGGATGAAGATCGTTTTGCGGCCATCGACGCCTTTGCGGCAGCCGGCACGCCGCTCAACGATTCGCTGCGCGAATTGAGCAAGGCCGATCCCAGCTTCAATCCGAAGGAATTCGTCAATGGCGCCCGCATGGCCTATGAGATGATCGTCATGGCCTTTGCCGATGGCGACCGCAAGGCGCTGAAGGGCCTGTTGTCGCGCGAGGTCTATGAAGGCTTCGATGCCGCCATTACAGAGCGCGAAACCAGGGGCGAAAAGGTAAAGTCCACCTTTGTCGGCATCGACAAGGCCGATATCGTCACCGCCGAGATGAAGGGGACGGAAGCCTTCGTGACGATGCGCATCGTCAGCCAGATGATTTCGGCGACCTACGATAAGGCCGGCACGCTGATCGACGGCGATGCCGAGGCGGTTGCCGAGATCAGCGATCTCTGGACCTTTGCCCGCGACAGCCGTTCGCGCGATCCGAACTGGAAACTCGTGGCGACCGAATCCGAACAATGACGACCGCATCGCAGGATTTCAGGCTTGAACCGGCAACCTTCGCCGATCTGAAGGGCTGGAAGGACGACGATCCTTCCAGCCTTTTTCGTGCCATGAAGGACTGTCGGGACCATATCAGAGATGTAAAGCCCTACCGCACCGGTGCAGCCGGACTGACCGCAAACGACCTCCTGACCCTGCTCGACGATGCGGAAGGCTACGCGCCCAAGGACGCTGCCGAGGCCCGCGCCTTCTTCGAAGAACGCTGCCAGCCCTTTTTTATTCGCCGCGGCGACGGCGCCAGAGGTTTCGTAACAGCCTTCTATGAGCCGGAGATTGCAGTCTCCGCAACACCGGACGAGACCTATCGCTATCCGTTCTATCGCCGGCCGGACGATCTGATCGATCTCGACGATACCAACCGGCCCGCGAATCTCGATCCATCCTATATGTTCGGTCGTCTCAAGGATGGGAACATCTCCGCCTATCCGGACCGCGGCGAGATTGATCGGGGTTATCTGGAAGGCAGGGGCTTGGAGATCGCCTGGGCAAAGTCCAAGGTTGATGTCTTCTTTGTGCATGTGCAGGGCGCGGCGAGATTGCTCTATCCGGATGGACGCATGGGCCGCATCACCTATGCCGCCAAGGCCGGCCATCCCTTCTCGGCCGTCGGCCGCCTGCTGATCGACCGCGGCGCGCTCGACCGCGCGACGATTTCGATGCAGACGATCCGCGATTGGCTCTATGCCCATCCGCAGGAAGTCGATGAAGTCCTGTGGCACAACAGGTCCTACATCTTTTTCCGTGAGGCCGATGTCAGCGATCCCGCGCTTGGTCCGATCGCAGCGGCGAAGGTGCCGCTGATTGCGGGCCGCTCACTGGCGGTCGATCGGCTGATCCACACCTTCGGCTTTCCTTTCTTCATCCAGTCGGAAAGCTTGACGCATCTCGACGGCGGCAAACCTTTCGGGCGGCTGATGCTGGCGCTCGATACCGGTTCGGCGATCGTCGGCTCGGCGCGCGGGGATATCTTTACCGGTTCCGGCTACGATGCGGGAGAGCTTGCCGGTACCGTGCGCAATGATGCGGATTTTTATATATTGGTTCCGAAGGCGGCAGCTCAGAGGTTCGGCTGATGGCTTCAGAACGACAGACCAAGGAACGAAAGCTCAGCACGGACGAGCGCATTCTCTGGGGCAAGGTGGCGAAAAGCACTCGGCCAATGCCGGAACGGCTCGCCGATATCGAAGCTTTCGACGAGGTTCTGGCGGCAGAGGCACGGGCGGAGGAAACCGCACGTGCCGAGAAGGAGAAAGCTTCGGCAGCATCCCGAGATCCGCAAATTCCGCCGCCACCGGCCAAACCGCCTTCCGGCGCGCACCATCCGCTGGAGCGGCCGGTCAAGCGTAAGATCGCCAAGGGCCGGCTGGCGCTGGAAGCGCGGATCGACCTTCACGGGCTGATCCAGAGCGAGGCGCACGCCATGCTCCTCGATTTCCTTCTCCGCGCGCATCAGCGCGGCCTTCGCCATGTGCTAGTCATCACCGGCAAGGGCAGTTCCATGGGCAGCGAGGGCGCCTTGAAGCGTGCCGTGCCGATGTGGTTCTCCAAGCCGGAATTCCGGTTCCTGATTTCGTCCTATGAGACGGCCGCGCAGCATCATGGCGGCGACGGTGCCCTCTATATCCGCCTGTCGCGACTGAAAGGCGAGAAGCTGTGACCCCCTTTGGCGAAGCGGTGAGGAAGCTCCGGGCGCGCAAGGGTGTCTCGCAGAAGGAAATGGCTGCGGCGCTGAATGTGACTCCGGCTTATTTATCCGCCTTAGAACATGGAAAGCGCGGCACGCCGACTTTCGATCTCCTGCAGCGCATTGCCGGATACTTCAATATCATCTGGGACGAGGCGGAGGAATTGTTCCTCTTGGCACGCTTTTCCGACCCGCGCGTCGTCATCGACACCTCGGGCCTGGCGCCGGAATATACGGCCTTTGTCAATCGGTTGGCGGGCCGGATTCGCAGCCTCGATGCGGCAACGATCGGGGAGCTGTCCGAGCTTCTCGAAAATGCCGGCAAAAGCGGCTGAAAACCGCCTTAATCCCCTGCTTTATGCCTGATATGAGGGGCCTTCCATTTGGAAGTTCGGGGCGAAACATCCTATATTCAGGGAAAGAAAAACCGCTGATTCGGTAGAGATCGGCAGGGTTCTCTAAAACACTGGAAAGACTTCAATATATGACCGATACATCCGTAACCGAAAACGGCGGCAATGCCGAGTATGGCGCAGATTCCATCAAGGTTCTGAAGGGCCTTGATGCCGTGCGCAAGCGCCCCGGCATGTACATCGGCGACACGGATGACGGTTCGGGCCTGCACCACATGGTCTATGAGGTTGTCGACAACGCCATCGACGAGGCGCTGGCCGGCCATGCGGACATCGTTACGGTGACGCTCAATCCCGATGGTTCGGTGACCGTCACCGACAACGGCCGCGGTATCCCGACGGATATTCACACTGGCGAAGGCGTTTCCGCAGCCGAGGTCATCATGACCCAGCTCCACGCCGGCGGTAAATTCGACCAGAACTCCTACAAGGTCTCCGGCGGCCTGCACGGCGTCGGCGTCTCCGTCGTCAATGCCTTGTCCGTCTGGCTGAAACTGAAGATCCGCCGTCAGGGTAAGATCCATGAAATGAGCTTCACCCACGGCGTCGCCGACGCGCCGCTCAAGGAGACGGGTGATGCCGGCGCCGAGACCGGCACCGAAGTCAGCTTCATGCCGAGCTCGCAGACCTTTACCATGACGGAATTCGACTATGCGACGCTGGAACATCGCCTGCGCGAGCTTGCGTTCCTGAACTCCGGCGTCCGCATTCTTCTGACCGATAAGCGTCATTCCGACATCAGGCAGGAAGAGATGATCTATGACGGAGGCCTTGAGGCTTTCGTCGCCTTTCTCGATCGCGCCAAGAAGCCGCTGGTCGAAAAGCCGGTATCCATCCGTGGTGAAAAGGATGGCATCACCGTCGAAGTGGCGATGTGGTGGAACGACAGCTACCATGAAAACGTGCTCTGCTTCACCAACAACATCCCGCAGCGCGACGGTGGCACGCATATGGCGGGCTTCCGTGGCGCGCTGACACGCCAGATCACCTCCTATGCTGATACTTCCGGCATTACCAAGAAGGAAAAGGTGACGCTGACGGGCGATGATTGCCGCGAAGGCCTGACGGCGGTGCTTTCGGTCAAGGTTCCGGACCCGAAATTCTCCTCGCAGACTAAGGACAAGCTGGTGTCGTCGGAAGTGCGGCCGGTGGTCGAAAGCCTTGTCAACGAGGCGCTGAACACCTGGCTCGAAGAACATCCCGCCGATGCGAAGGTGCTGGTCGGCAAGGTCGTCGAAGCCGCCGCCGCCCGCGAAGCCGCCCGCAAGGCACGCGAACTGACCCGGCGCAAGGGCGCGCTGGATATCGCTTCTCTCCCCGGCAAGCTTGCCGACTGCTCCGAACGCGATCCGGCCAAGTCCGAAGTCTTCCTGGTCGAGGGTGACTCGGCAGGCGGTTCGGCCAAGCAGGGCCGCTCGCGCGAAAACCAGGCGATCCTGCCGCTGCGCGGTAAGATCCTCAACGTCGAGCGCGCCCGCTTCGACAAGATGCTGTCGAGCCAGGAAATCGGCACGCTGATCACCGCACTCGGCACCGGCATCGGCAAGGACGAGTTCAACGCCGACAAGCTGCGCTATCACAAGATCATCATCATGACGGACGCCGACGTCGACGGCGCCCATATTCGCACGCTGCTGCTCACCTTCTTCTTCCGGCAGATGCCTGATCTTATCGAGCGCGGCCATCTCTATATCGCTCAGCCGCCGCTCTATAAGGTGACGCGCGGCAAGTCGGTGCAATATGTGAAGGACGAGAAGGCGCTGGAGGAATATCTGATCGGCCAGGGTCTCGATGATGCCAGCCTGCATCTCGGCACCGGTGAGGTTCGCGCAGGCCAGGATCTGCGGGAGGTCATTTCGGATGCCCTGCGTCTGCGCACGCTGCTCGACAATCTGCATTCGCGTTATAACCGTTCCGTCATCGAACAAGCGGCGATTGCCGGCGCTCTGAATGCCGAACTCGTCAGCAACCAGGCACGTGCCGAAAGCCTGGTGAATGATGTTGCCAACCGGCTCGACATCATTGCCGAAGAAACTGAACGCGGCTGGACCGGCGGGCTCACCAGCGAAGGCGGCTTGCGTTTCGAGCGCATGGTGCGAGGCGTCAAGGAAGTCGTCGTTCTCGATATGGCGCTGATCGGCTCGCAGGACGCGCGCCTTATCGATCAGCTCGCCTCGCGCCTCAAGGAGATCTATAACCTGCCGCCGAAGCTCATTCGCCGCGACGGCGAAACCGAGATTTCCGGTCCGCGCATGCTGCTGGAAACCATCTTTGCCAGCGGCCGCAAGGGTCTCACCATGCAGCGCTACAAGGGTCTTGGCGAAATGAATGCCGAGCAGCTCTGGGAAACGACACTCGATCCGAATGTCCGTTCGCTGCTGCAGGTCAAGGTCGCCGATGCGACCGATGCCGACGGTTTGTTTGCCCGGCTCATGGGCGACGAGGTCGAACCCCGGCGCGAATTCATTCAGGACAACGCGCTGAGCGTCGCCAACCTCGATATTTGATCGCCAACTTAAGCAATCAAAAAAGGCCTGCCTGAAGATCAGGCGGGCCTTTCCGTTTTAAGATCAATTACTTGGCGATGAAGGTGCCGTTAAAGGCGACTTCGGAAAGGGGCTTGCGGTGGTTCGGCACTTCGCGTTCCCTCAGCTTCTCCGGAAGCTGATCCCTGTCGCCAATCTTGCCGATCGCAACGGCCGCCTCGACGCGGAAGCCTTCCGGAATGCCGAGAACTTCATAGGATTTCTCGACATGGAAACCGCCCATGCCGTGCGCTGCGTAGCCGGCTAGGTGCGCCTGCAGCGCCAGGAAGCCCCAGGCTGTACCAGTGTCGAAGGAGTGGCTGTAGTTGGGCTTCTGCTCGGCGGAGCCGAGTTCGCCATTGTGGGTGCGCGAAACGACGAAAAGCAGCGCCGCGGCGGATTTCGCCCAGCTCTGGTTGAACTCGATCAGGAGATCGAGGAATTTCTCCCAGTTTTCCGAGCCGCGCAGTGCGTAGACAAAGCGCCAGGGCTGCAGATTGGAGGCGGACGGCGCCCAGTGGGCGGCTTCCAGAATGGTCAGGAGATCGGCCTCCGGCATGGTTTCGTCGGAGAAGGCACGCGGCGACCAACGGTCGAGAAAGAGCTTGTCGATCGGATATTGCGATTCGCGGGTGTTGCTGGACGTCATGGGATTCTTTCCATCTGAGGGAGGCAGTCGCGGACCGTTGGGAGCGGACGAAGCGACTGGCTTTGGAGGATGCGAAGCGAACCTATACCCCGCTTGCGTCCGCAGTCCAGACCACGTCGAGCTCTTCGCGGAAGGCAAATCGCTTGAGGTGATCGGCCACCACATTCTGCATGCGCTCGAGGTCCTGCGGATTTTCGACGTGCAGGGTCATCAGCAAAGCGGAAGCATCGGCCGAAAACTCGACGGAGGTTTCGGGGCTGAACGGCACTTTGCCGGCGGTTTCGTTGAATTCGACGATGAATTTGTGACTCCAGTGCTTGCAAAGCTGCTGCAGATAGCGACTGGCATGGTCGGTTTTCACGGAAGAAACGGAAGTAGGCATAGGGGGCTCCGATAACTGGAATATAGGAGGCAAGTTTATAGTCGTATCCGGCGCTGCCCGGTAGACAGTCTGTTTCAACATTACGTTATTTCGGTGAAATCCGATTTCGCTATGATCGCGCCCAACAGAACGCGCGCGAATTGGAGACAGAACCTTGCTGGTGAACGGAAAGTGGATGGAAGACTGGCAGCCCGTCCAGGCCAAGGATGAAAAGGGCGGCTTCGTTCGCCAGACATCGAGCTTCCGCAATTGGGTGACATCGGATGGGCGACCAGGCCCGACGGGTGAGGGTGGTTTTGCAGCCGAAGCCGGCCGTTACCATCTCTATGTCGCGCTGATCTGCCCCTGGGCTTCGCGCACGCTCATCGGCCGCAAGCTGAAGGGTTTGGAAGAGGTCATTTCCGTATCGGTGGTCGAGCCGGCCTTGAGCAAGCAAGGCTGGCGGTTCGGCGATTACCCCGGCGCGACCGACGATCCGGTCAACGGCGCCAGCTATGTGCACGAAATCTATACGAAGGCCGATCCGCTCTTCTCCGGCCGCGCCACCGTGCCGGTGCTTTGGGACAAGCGGAAGGGCACGATCGTCAACAACGAATCCGCTGATATTCTGCGCATGTTGAACGACGGTTTCGGCGATCTCGCCAGCCATGCGATCGATCTTTATCCGGCCGGCCGGCGCGAAGATATCGATGCTTTCAGCGCCCGCATCTATCCGGTCCTCAACAATGGCGTCTACCGCACCGGTTTCGCGACGACACAGATCGCCTATGAAGAAGCCTTCCGCGATGTGTTCGATTGCCTCGATTGGGTTGAAGGCGAACTGGAGGGCAAGGACTTCCTCTTCGCCGAGCACCCGACCGAGAGCGACATCAGGCTTTTCGTGACCCTCGTTCGCTTCGATCTTGCCTATCACGGCCTGTTCAAATGCAATCTCCGCCGCCTGTCGGACTATGCCAACCTCCAGGCCTTCTGCCGTCGCATGCTCGATTGGCCCGGCATCGCCGAGACCGTCAGCTTCGACCATATCAAGCGCGGCTATTACTCCATCGCGGCACTCAATCCGACTGGAATTGTGCCGGCTGGCCCTGCGCTCGACGAGCTTTTCTGATACTCGACCGCCTCAGAAAACCGGTCTAAGGTCGCCTCGTTCTGACGAAGTGTGGAGGCGGTCATGGATTGGGAGGAGTTTCGGCGCTGGTCGGAAAAGGCGGCGGATTGGGGGGCGGACTATCGCGCATCGCTCCGCGACCGGCCGGTGCGGGCCCAGACGAAGCCCGGCGAAATCGCAGCGCATATCGCGGATTCTCCGCCCGAATCCGGCGAAGCGATGGAGGATATCTTCAAGGATTTTGAGGATATCCTCGTTCCCGGCATGACGCACTGGCAGCACCCGCGCTTCTTCGCCTATTTCCCCGCCAATGCCGCCCCGGTCTCGGTCGTCGCCGAATATCTCGTCAGCGCGATCGCCGCCCAATGCATGCTCTGGCAGACCTCGCCTTCCGCCACCGAGCTGGAAACCAAGGTAGTCGACTGGCTGCGCCAGGCACTTGGATTGCCCGAGGGCTTCACCGGCGTCATCCAGGATTCCGCCTCGACGGCGACGCTGGCAGCGGTTCTGGTCATGCGCGAACGAGCGCTCGGCTGGCAGGGCAACAGTCAAGGGCTTGCGGCGAACAAAACCATCCGCATCTATTCCACCGATCAGGTCCATACGTCGATCGATCGCGCCATCTGGATATCCGGCATCGGCTCGGAGAACCTGGTCCGTATCCCTTCCATCGGCCCGAACCACGCTATGGATACCGAGGCGCTCGCTGCTGCGATCGAACAGGATCGCGCGGCGGGCCTGCTGCCGGCCGGCGTCATCGCGTGTGTTGGCGGCACGAGTATCGGCGGCTGCGATGATATTGCAGCGGTCGCCGAAGTCGCACACGCCCAAGGGCTCTATGTGCATGTCGACGCAGCCTGGGCCGGCTCGGCCATGATCTGCCCCGAATTCCGGGCGTTGTGGCAGGGCGTCGAACAGGCCGATTCCATCGTCTTCAATCCGCATAAATGGCTTGGTGCGCAGTTCGATTGCTCCGTGCAGTTCATCCGCGAGCCGGAATCCCTTGTGCGGACGCTGGCAATTCATCCGGAATTTCTGCGCACCCATGGTCACGATGGTATCATCAATTATTCCGAATGGTCCGTGCCGCTCGGTCGCCGCTTCCGCGCGCTGAAACTCTGGTTCCTGTTGCGCTATCACGGTCTCGAAGGCCTGCGCACGATGATCCGCAACCATGTTGCCTGGTCCGAGACCCTGGCAAAACGTCTGGCCGCCGAGCCGGATTTCGAGATCGTCACCAAGCCGTTCCTGTCGCTCTTCTCCTTCGATCACAAGGCACCCGCCGGCATCGAGCAGGAAAGCCATACCCAGCGCCTGATTGCCGCCATCAACAATGATGGCCGCATCTATCTGACGCAGACGCGGGTCGATGGCAGGCTGGTCATTCGCTTTCAGGCCGGACAGTTCGAGACGACGGCGGAAGATGTCGATATCGCCTTTGCCACCATTGTCGAAATCGCGCGCTCCTTGCCATCGTCATAGGAACGCCGTTGTTCCGGTGCAGGCGGGCGAGACATGTTAGGCCAGAAATCGATGGGTGACACTGATGAATAATTCGTTCATATATGGTGAAACCAATCTCATCTTTGAAAATGCAGGGAAGGAAGACCTATGAAATTGTTGCGTGTTGGCGATGCCGGCAAGGAAAAGCCGGCGCTTCTGGATAGCGACGGCAAGATCCGCGATCTCTCCGCTCACGTCGCCGATATCGGCGGCGAGGCGATTTCGCCTGCCGGCCTGGCGAAGATCGCCGCGCTCGATCCGAAGAGCCTGCCGGAATTGGCGGAAGGCCGTATCGGCGCTTGCGTCGCCGGCACCGGCAAGTTCATCTGCATCGGCCTGAACTTCTCCGACCATGCCGCCGAAACCGGCGCCACCGTGCCGCCGGAGCCGATCATCTTCATGAAGGCAACTTCTGCCATCGTCGGCCCGAACGACAACGTGCTGATCCCACGCGGCTCGGAAAAGACCGATTGGGAAGTCGAGCTCGGCGTGGTCATCGGCAAGACCGCGAAATACGTCAGCGAGGCCGACGCATTGGATTATGTCGCCGGTTACTGCGTTTCCCACGACGTCTCCGAACGCGGCTTCCAGACTGAGCGTTCGGGACAGTGGACCAAGGGCAAGTCCTGCGACACCTTCGGCCCGATCGGCCCCTGGCTCGTCACCAAGGACGAAGTCGCCGATCCGCAGAAGCTTGGCATGTGGCTGAAGGTCAACGGCCAGATGATGCAGAACGGCTCGACCAAGACCATGGTCTATGGCGTCGCCTACCTCGTCTCGTATCTCAGCCAGTTCATGTCGCTGCATCCGGGCGATGTCATCTCCACGGGCACGCCTCCGGGCGTCGGCATGGGCATGAAGCCGCCGCAATATCTGAAGCCCGGCGACGTCGTCGAGCTCGGCATGGAAGGTCTCGGCACGCAGCGTCAAACCTTCCTGGCTGACGCTTGATGAACGTGCACGATCAGGAACTTTAACGTTTTGAGACCATTATTGATGCCGGAGAGACGATTCTCCGGCATTTTTACATGCGCAAGATTCCGAAAGGGTTATGTTGCCCTGCAACAAAAACTGATAGTCTCAACAGAAAGAGCTTCATGGACGAGGCGCGCGCTGGGGGTAGCGTTCTCGTCTGATCACCTCGAAAGGTAATGATTTTATGTTTTATCAGCTTTATGAACTCAATCATGCCGCCCTCGCACCCTTCCGCGCCGCTGCCGACATGATGCGCCTGGCCTATGCCAATCCGCTAAACCCTCTGTCCCATACGATGCTTGGCCGCACGTTGACGGCAAGTCTCGAAGTCTTCGAGCGCACCACCCGCCGCTACGGCAAGCCGGAATTCGGCCTGCCTGAAACCTCGATCGAAGGAAAGCCGGTCTCGGTCTACGAAAAGATCGTCTGGAACAAGCCCTTCTGCAATCTCATCCATTTCGAGCGCAGCCTGCCCGCCGGCCATGGCAGCGATCCGCGCATCCTGATTGTCGCGCCGATGTCGGGTCACTATGCGACGCTGCTGCGCGGGACGGTAGAAGCGCTGCTACCTAATGCCGATATCTACATCACCGATTGGATCGATGCCCGCATGGTGCCGATGACCGAAGGCACCTTCGATCTGGAAGATTACATCGATTACGTCATCGAGATGCTGCATCATCTCGGGCCGGACACCCATGTCATTGCCGTCTGTCAGCCCTCCGTGCCGGTCCTGGCCGCAGCCGCGGTGATGGAAGCGGCCGGCGATCCGCTGTCGCCCTCGTCGATGACGCTGATGGGTGGTCCGATCGACACGCGCATCAACCCGACGGCAGTAAACCAGCTTGCCAAGGACAGGCCGCTCGAATGGTTCGCCGACAATGTCGTCATGAACGTGCCCTGGCCGCAGCCGGGCTTCATGCGCCCGGTCTATCCCGGTTTCCTGCAGCTCTCCGGCTTCATGTCGATGAACCTCGACCGGCACATGATCGCGCATAAGGACTTCTTCATGCACCTCGTCAAGAACGACGGCGAGCCGGAGAAGCACCGCGATTTCTATGACGAATATCTGGCGGTCATGGATCTGACGGCGGAATTCTACCTGCAGACCGTCGATCAGGTGTTCATGAAGCACGCGCTGCCGAAGGGTGAGCTGACGCACCGCGGCCAGCGCGTCGATCCGACGGCGATCCGTAATGTCGCCCTGCTGACAGTCGAAGGCGAAAACGACGACATTTCCGGTGTCGGTCAAACCAAGGCGGCGCAGACCATCTGCACCAACATTCCCGACGATATGCGGATGCACTACCTGCAGCCGGATGTCGGCCATTACGGCGTCTTCAACGGTTCGCGTTTCCGTCGCGAAATCGCGCCGCGCATCGTCGCTTTCACCCGCGAACATAGCCGCACCGGAAAGCCAGTGGTCAAGCGTGTGATCAAGGGCGGCAAATCTGCCTGAAATTGCAAATAATTAGCTTTTGTTGAATTATTGGGCCGGATTCAAGGGCTTGTCCGATTTTCCCGGCAAAAGCCATTGAAGGCTCACGAAGAGGTTACCATCTCGATTCCAGCGGTTCGGCATGTGGCCGGGCCGCCTTACTGCGAGGATACCTCACGATGAACCACCAGTCAGCATTGCTTCGCCCGGATTGGACTCCGGCTACCATTGCCCTGATGATACTTGGCTTCGTGGTCTTCTGGCCTCTGGGTCTCGCCATGCTTGCCTATATTCTCTTCGGCGAACGCCTGAGAGATTTCAAACGGGATGTGAACCAGAAGGCCGACGGCATGTTTGCCGGCTGCGGCCGCCACCGCGGCCGTTATCGCCAGCATTTTTCCACCGGCAATGTCGCCTTCGACGATTGGCGCCGGGCAGAGCTGGAGCGCCTCGAAGAGGAGCGCCGCAAACTCGATGAAATGCGTGCCGAGTTCGACACCTACGTCCGCGAACTGCGCCGCGCCAAGGATCAGGAAGAGTTCGACCGTTTCATGCGCGACCGTAACAACGTCAAGCGCAACGATGACAACGGCCCGGCTTCCGAATTTAAAACGCCGTAATTACAACAGCTTTTCCAGTCAGAACCGGCATCCGGCGATGCCGGTTTTTCTTTGCCAGAAACCCCAGCGAATCGTATAAAACTGCTTTTCATGTTTCCGCTTTCGTCCAGATCCCGCCGACCTGTTCCCAAGCCGCCCGCGCCGGAAACGCGCACCTTGGACGTGGCCGGGCGGCTGATGCCCCTGACGATCCGTCAGCATGAGCGCGCAACGCGGATCACGCTCAGGATCGAGCCCGGCGGACGGGCGCTGAAGATGACCATTCCGCGCGGCCTCGCCGCCCGCGAGGTCAATGCCTTCCTCGACCGGCATCAGGGCTGGCTGCTGACCAAGCTTGCGAAATTCTCCACCCAGGCAAATCTTCAGAGCGGCAGCGAAATCCTCCTGCGCGGTATCCGCCATCGCATCGAGCATACCGGCAGCCTGCGCGGCCTGACCGAGGCTGTCAACGCCGATGGTTTGCCAGTGCTGCGTGTCAGCGGCCTGCCGGAACATGCCGGCCGGCGCATCGCCACCTTCCTCAAGAAGGAGGCCCGCGCCGATCTGGAAAAGCTGGTGGCGTTGCACGCGAAAGCGATCCGCGCCACGGTCTCCTCCATCAGCATGAAGGATACCCGCAGCCGCTGGGGTTCCTGCTCCTCGGGCGGAAATCTGAGCTTCTCCTGGCGCATCGTCATGGCGCCGCCCCTGGTGATCGACTATCTCGCCGCCCACGAGGTCGCGCACCTACGCGAAATGAACCACGGCCCGCGCTTCTGGGCCCTCTGCCGCAAGCTCTGCCCCGACATGGACGAAGCCAAGGCCTGGCTGAAGCGTCATGGCAGCCAGCTGCACGCGATCGATTTTGATTGAGCAGGCCGCGGAAGGCGGCTGAACTTCCTCATTCGACGGCGTTGTCAGGCGCAGCAATGCGGATGGGACGTGTTCCAATCTGCGCGCCGGTTGCCCGGTCGATGGTGACGGGATCGATTTCGGTACCCGTCTCGGCGTCGAAAAACCGGGTCACATCATTGCAGGGGCGATGCTTCCGTCCCCATGCTCCAATCGCAAACAGCACGGGAAGGAAGTCCTGGCCCGCCTCTGTCAGCACGTATTCATCGCGCGGAGGCCGCTCCGAGTAGCGTCGCTTTTCCAGCAGACCATCTTCCGTAAGCGCGGCCAGTCGGGCAGTCAGCATTGTCGGCGCGATGCCAAGGCTCTTGCGGAATTCGTCAAAGCGAGTGAGCCCCGTATGGGCGTCCCGCATGATCAGCATGCTCCACGCATCGCCTACCAATGCAAGGCTGCGGGCGATGAGGCATGGCTGGTTCGAAAGATTCTTCATGTCGATATCTTTTTGATAGTGACTTACTACTGAATTGATAGTAACAGGTTGTTCGTTGATGTTCCATGCCAAAATGAAAGCAGAGACAGATGAGCAAGATAGAAAGCGGCGTCGCCCTGGTTACGGGCGCTTCCTCCGGTATCGGGTTGGTGACTGCGCAAGCGTTGCGACGCGCTGGATACAGAGTGTTTGGAACCAGCCGCAAGCCCATGCCGGATACTCCGGACGGAGTTGCCATGCTGGTATGCGACGTTACCGACGAGGAATCGGTGCAAAGGGCGGTAGATGAGATATTCGCCCGCGCAGGACGGATCGATCTTCTCGTCAACAATGCCGGGATCGGATTGCTTGGCGGAGCCGAGGAATCCTCTGCCGCGCAGGCGAAGGCTCTGTTCGAGGTGAACTTTTTCGGCGTCCTGCGGATGACGAATGCAATCCTTCCAGTGATGAGACGTCAGCGCAAAGGCAGGATCATCAACATGAGTTCCATCCTTGGGCTGATCCCCGCTCCCTATAACGCGCTTTACGCATCGACCAAGCACGCGATCGAGGGCTATTCCGAATCCCTTGACCACGAGGTCCGAACACAAGGCATCCGTGTCGTGCTCGTGGAGCCCGGTGTCACCCGTACGTCCTTCGAGGAGAACCTGACGCGACCGGATCATCCGCTTCCGTTATACGATACGGCTCGCACCAATGCAGAGAAACTGATGCGCGAGATTATTGGGACGGGTGATGCGCCGGAGGTCGTCGCCGGCATGGTGCTGAAAGCCGCGAGCGCCGCATCGCCGAAGAGACGCTACACTGCAGGCAAGGCAGCGGGACAGATCCGTTTCATACGCCGCTTCCTGCCGGAGTCTTTCGTCGACAAGAACCTTCGCAAGTTTAGCAGACTTCCCGCCTGATCACTTGATCGTCGGGCGGCACTCAAGGTCCGACGGTCATTATTTGGAAACGAAAGCTAGTTCTCATGAAGCATTGCTTGGGTGCGCCCTACGCCGATGAGCCCATGCTGCCCATTGCTTCCGAACAGCGTAAAATTCCCCGCGCGTCGCCTTTAGGCTCGACTCTTTTGCAATTTCATGTCACTTCGCTGCCATGAACCCCGATGTCAAAATTTGTGGCCTGAAGACGCCGGAAGCGGTGGACCGCGCTCTGGAGCGCGGGGCTACCCATATCGGTTTTATTTTCTTCGAAAAGAGCCCGCGCTATATCGAGCCCGATCTGGCCGGACAACTGGCGGAACGCGCGCGCGGCAAGGCGAAGATCGTTGCCGTCACGGTCAATCCCACGAATGACGATCTCGACGAGATCATGTCGCTGGTGAAGCCGGATATGCTGCAGCTCCATGGCAGTGAAAGCCCGGAGCGTGTGCTGACGATCAAAGCGGTCTATAATGTCCCCGTCATGAAGGCCATGGCGGTGCGCGATGCCGGCGATCTGAAGCGGGTGGAATCCTATATCGGCATTGCCGACCGGTTCCTGTTCGATGCTAAGCCGCCGGCCGGTTCGGAGCTGCCGGGCGGAAACGGCGTGTCCTTCGATTGGAGCCTGATGAGCTGGCTCGACGATCGGGTGGATTACATGCTGTCTGGCGGTGTGAACAAGGACAATGTCGCTGAGGCGCTGGCATCCACCAAGGCCACGGGTATCGATCTTTCCTCCGCCCTCGAAAGTGCGCCGGGCGTGAAGGATCTCGGGAAGATCGACCAGTTTTTCGACGCTTTTACAGAAGCATGTCTGCCGGAACCGGCAGCAGGGAGTAGAGAGTGAACCAGACGCCCAAACCCAATTCCTTCCGTGCCGGCCCCGATGAGGACGGCCGTTTCGGCATTTATGGCGGCCGTTTCGTAGCCGAAACGCTCATGCCACTGATCCTGGATCTGCAGGAGGAATGGAACAAGGCGAAGAACGATCCGGCCTTCCAGGCAGAGCTGAAGTCGCTCGGCGCCCATTATATCGGCCGCCCGAGCCCGCTCTACTTCGCTGAGCGCCTGACGGCCGAGCTTGGCGGCGCCAAGATCTATTTCAAGCGCGAAGAGCTGAACCACACCGGCTCGCATAAGATCAACAATTGTATCGGCCAGATCCTGCTCGCCAAGCGCATGGGCAAGACCCGCATCATCGCCGAAACCGGCGCCGGCCAGCATGGCGTCGCCTCCGCAACGGTGGCCGCCCGCTTCGGATTTCCCTGCGTCGTCTACATGGGCGCAACCGACGTCGAGCGCCAGGCGCCGAACGTTTTCCGCATGAAGCTGCTCGGCGCCGAGGTGATTCCGGTCACCGCCGGTAGCGGCACGCTGAAGGACGCCATGAACGAGGCCCTTCGCGACTGGGTCACCAATGTCGACGACACCTATTACCTGATCGGCACGGCCGCCGGCCCGCATCCCTATCCGGAAATGGTCCGCGACTTCCAGTCGGTCATCGGCACGGAAGCCAAGCAGCAGATGCTTGAGGCTGAAGGCCGCTTGCCGGATCTCGTCATCGCTGCCGTCGGCGGCGGTTCGAACGCCATCGGCATCTTCCATCCCTTCCTCGATGACGAGGACGTCAAGATCGTCGGCGTCGAAGCCGGCGGCAAGGGTCTGCAGGGCGACGAGCATTGCGCCTCGATCACCGCTGGCTCGCCCGGCGTGCTGCATGGCAACCGCACCTACCTGCTGCAGGATGGCGACGGCCAGATCAAGGAAGGACATTCGATATCGGCCGGCCTCGACTATCCCGGCATCGGCCCGGAACATTCCTGGCTGAATGATATCGGCCGCGTCGAATACGTGCCGATCATGGACCATGAGGCGCTGGAAGCCTTCCAGACGCTGACGCGCCTCGAGGGCATCATTCCGGCACTCGAGCCGAGCCATGCGCTTGCCGAAGTCATCAAGCGCGCGCCGAAGATGGGCAAGGACGAGATCATCCTGATGAACCTCTCCGGCCGCGGCGACAAGGACATCTTCACCGTCGGCAAGATTCTGGGAATGTGAGTTAGACGCCATGACCGCACGTATGGACAAACGCTTCGCCGCTTTGAAGGCTGAAGGCCGCCCGGCACTCGTCACCTATTTCATGGGTGGTGATCCCGACTATGAGACCTCGCTCGGCATCATGAAGGCGCTGCCGGAAGCCGGCGCCGACGTCATCGAACTCGGCATGCCCTTTTCCGATCCCATGGCCGATGGCCCGGCGATCCAGCTTGCCGGCCAGCGCGCCCTGAAGGCCGGCCAGACGCTGAAGAAGACGCTGCAGCTCGCTGCCGATTTCCGCAAGACGGATGCCGATACGCCGATCGTGATGATGGGCTACTACAATCCGATCTATATCTACGGTGTCGAGAAGTTCCTCGACGACGCGATTGCCGCTGGGATCGACGGCCTCATCGTCGTCGATCTGCCGCCGGAAATGGATGACGAGCTCTGCATCCCGGCGATCCGCAAGGGCATCAATTTCATCCGTCTCGCGACGCCGACCACCGATGACAAGCGCCTGCCGACCGTGCTGAACAATACGTCCGGCTTCGTCTACTACGTTTCGATGAACGGCATCACCGGCTCTGCTTTGCCGGACCCGTCGCTGGTCTCCGGCGCCGTCAAGCGCATCAAGCAGCATACGGACCTGCCGGTTTGCGTCGGCTTCGGTGTCAAGACGGCCGAGCATGCCAAGCTGATCGGCGCTTCCGCCGATGGCGTCGTCGTCGGTACGGCCATCGTCAACCAGATCGCCACCAGCCTGACCAAGGACGGCAAGGCGACATCAGACACCATCCAGGCCGTTGCCACGCTGGTGCGCGGTCTGTCGACGGGGACGCGTTCGGCGCGCCTTGTTGCTGCCGAATAGTTTTCCCACATAGGCGGAAAGCTTCAATCGGATTCGGTTGAAGAAACGGCCTGTGCGCATTAGAGCAATTCCAGGAAAAGTGCGAAGCGGTTTTCCGTCCGGAATTGCGTAAAAACAGAGGGATAGAGCGGGAAAGCGATTCCGTGAGACGCTGAACCGCTCTGTGTCGACTACGATATCGGTTAATTCAGTCGATCAGGAGTTTTCGAATTGAACTGGATCACGAATTACGTCCGCCCGCGGATCAATTCCATGCTGGGCCGCCGCGAAGTGCCGGAAAATCTCTGGATCAAGTGCCCGGAGACCGGCGAGATGGTCTTCCATAAGGATCTGGAAGACAATAAGTGGGTCATTCCCGCCTCCGGCTTCCATATGAAGATGCCGGCCAAGGCCCGCCTTGCCGATCTCTTCGACAATGGTGAGTACGAAGCTCTGCCGCAGCCGAAGGTCGCGCAGGACCCGCTGAAGTTCCGCGATTCGAAGAAATATACCGACCGCCTGAAGGACAGCCGCGTCAAGACCGAGCAGGAAGACACGATTCTCGTCGGCGTCGGCAAGGTTCGTGGCCTGAAGCTCGTTGCCGTCGTGCATGAATTCAATTTCATGGGCGGTTCGCTCGGCATCGCCGCTGGCGAAGCGATCGTCAAGGCGTTCGAACGCGCCATCGCCGAAAAGTGCCCGCTGGTAATGTTCCCGGCATCGGGCGGTGCGCGCATGCAGGAGGGCATTCTATCCCTCATGCAATTGCCGCGCACGACGGTTGCCGTCGACATGCTGAAGGAAGCCGGCCAGCCCTATATCGTCGTGTTGACCAATCCGACGACCGGCGGCGTCACCGCCTCCTACGCCATGCTCGGCGATGTCCATCTTGCGGAGCCGGGTGCGGAAATCTGCTTTGCCGGCAAGCGCGTCATCGAACAGACGATCCGCGAAAAGCTGCCGGAAGGCTTCCAGACCTCGGAATATCTGCTCGAGCACGGCATGGTCGACATGGTTGTCAAGCGTCACGACATCCCCGACACGCTGGCAACGCTTCTGAAGATACTGACCAAGAAGCCGGCGAATGATGTGTCTGCGAAGGACCTGAATGGCGCGGCGTTGCCGATGGTGGCGCGCGCCTGATCTAAAACGGATGGCCAAAGGCGGAGGTGCGGGATGACGGCTATGGATCAATCCGCAATGAGCGAGGCGGCACGGGAGATCGACAAGCTGATGGGGCTGCACCCCAAAGGCTTCGATCTCTCGCTGGATAGAATCACTCGGCTGCTCGACATCCTCGGCAATCCGCATAAAAAGTTGCCGCCGGTGATCCATGTCGCCGGCACCAACGGCAAGGGCTCGGTGACGGCCTTCTGCCGAGCGCTTCTCGAGGCCGGCGGCCTGAGCGTGCATGTCCATACCTCGCCACATCTCGTCAATTGGCACGAGCGCTACCGCCTGGGCATCAAGGGCGGCCGCGGCAAGCTCGTCGACGATGCGGTTTTCGCCGATGTGCTCCGGCGGATTGCCGACGCCAATGGCGGCGAGAAGATCACGGTCTTCGAAATCCTGACCGCGGCGACTTTCATGCTGTTTTCCGAGCAGCCGGCCGATGTCGCGATCATCGAAGTCGGCCTCGGCGGCCGTTTCGACGCCACCAACGTCATTTCCGATCCGGCCGCCTCCGTGATCATGCCGATCTCGCTCGATCACCAGCCCTATCTCGGCGACCGCGTCGAGCTGATCGCGGCCGAGAAGGCGGGGATCATGAAACCCGGCCGTCCCGTGGTCATCGGCCATCAGGAATATGATGCCGCCTTGGACGTGCTGATCTCGACTGCCGAGCGGCTGCGTTGCCCGACGGCGGTTTTCGGCCAGGATTTTTCCGCTCACGAGGAATATGGCCGGCTGGTCTATCAGGACGAGTTCGGTCTCGCCGACCTGCCGCTGCCCCGCCTGCCGGGCCGGCATCAATATGCCAACGCCGCCGCTGCCATCCGTGCCGTCAAGGCCGCGGGCTTTGTCGTCACCGAAGCGATGATGGAAAAGGCGATGGCCTCGGTCGAATGGGCGGGCCGCCTGCAGCGTCTGACGGAAGGCGATTTGTTGGTGCACGCACCCGAAGGCGCGGAAATCTGGGTCGACGGCGGCCACAATCCCGGCGCCGGCGAGGTCATTGCCGAAGCCATGGCCAATTTCGAGGAGCGCCAGCCGCGACCGTTGTTCCTGATTACCGGCATGATCAATACCAAGGATCCTGTCGGCTATTTCAAGGCATTCACCGGCCTGGCGGAAAAGGTCTATTGCGTGCCGATCCGCGGCAGCGATTCGATGATCGATCCCGTGGTTTTGGCCGGCGCGGCTTACGATGCTGGTCTGGTGGCCGAACCGATGTCGAGCGTCGGCCAAGCGCTGGATGCGATCAAGGAACTGGCCGTACCCGATTTGCCGGCGCCGCGCATTCTGATCGGCGGCTCGCTATATCTCGTCGGTGATGTCCTTGCCGATAACGGCACGCCGCCGAAGTGATTCCGGTGCCTTGATCAACAACCCGCTCTCGTGCTTCGAGACGGCCCTGCGGGCCTCCTCGGCATGAGGGCTGACCTTTTCGCCCAGCCGCGCTACGGGCTCATCATTCATCTCTGCGTTGCCGTGGCGACGAGCTGCTCCATCCTCGCCCTGATGGTACGAAGCCTCGAAGAGCGAGGATGGCCCGTGTTCTCCGACCAACAAAAAGCCCGCACGAAGCGGGCTTTTTCATTCTCTCAGTCGATACCGATTAGGCAGCGCTGGAAATCCAGCTCTGCAGGGCGGTCTTGGGAGCGGCGCCAACCTTGATGTCGGCAACTTCGCCGGCCTTGAACATGGCAAGCGTCGGGATCGAGCGAACGCCGAACTGGGCAGCCAGTTCCGGGTTTTCATCGATGTTGAGCTTGGCGACCTTCACCTTGCCTTCGAACTGTACGGCGAGCTCTTCGAGAGCAGGCGCGATCATCTTGCACGGACCGCACCATTCGGCCCAGAAATCAACGACGACAGGCTCTGCGGACTGCAGGACTTCGGCAGCGAAGTTGGAGGTATCGACTTTCACGGTAGCCATAGGCTGCTCCTTACCAGGATTTGCGGGTTGCTAGATATGTGATGGTGCGGTGCCCAAATTTCAATATTTGGTATTTCACTTTGTTTTGAGCTCCGCAAGCGCCAATGCGAGCGCTTCTTGGGAGAGCGTGTGGATCGAGGCGTTCTCGGTGTAGACAAGCACGCAATCGATGCGTTTGCCGGGATAGAGCGGCGAAAGGATCTCGCGATAGATGGCAAGCTGGGCCCGGTGGGCGAAAGGAATCCCTTCGGCACCACGCGGCGGCACGCGATTCGTTTTGTAGTCGAGGATGACCACGCGATCGTCGAGCACGGTCAGCCGGTCGATGCGGCCGGAGACGGCATAGTTTTGATCGCCGAGCGTCAGCGTGCCCATGATCGAGACTTCGGCCTGGGCATGGGCGCTGAAAACACCCTGCAGGTCTGGGTGCGACAGCAGCGCCATCACCGCGTTGATCAGCGCTTCGCGTTCGGCCTCAGGCCAGAAGCGTGCGGCTCGCTCGGCGTAGCGCCGCGCGGCATCGGCGCGATCTGCCGGCGCGATCTCCGGCAATGTCTGCAGCATGCGGTGGATGAAGCGGCCCTTTTCCAGCGAGCGATCCGATTTGGGCTTCTCGGTGAACAGCGGCGAGGCGACAAGCAGATTGTCGGCTTCATCGTCGATGATGGTGCCGGCACCGGAAGGGCTGAGCGGCCGGGGTAGGTTTCGCTGCGGCGGCAGCGGCCGGCTTAATCCCACCGGCAGCGCTCCTCGGTCCACGGTCGCTTCCGCCTGTTCCATGTGCTCGAAACTGCGCTCGACCTGGGTCACGCGCCAGCTCAAACCCTGCCACTCGCCATCCGGTCCGGAAAAGCTGACAGGCGTGCAGCGCTCGCCATCCTGGCGCAGCGTCCTGAAAATCATAGCATGCCATGTATCGGCGTTTTCGCGAATGCCGCGATAGCCGCAGACAATCAGCCGGTCGGCGGCGCGTGTCATGCCGACATAGAGCAGGCGGCGATATTCCTCCTCCGCCAGCGACTGCAGCCTCGTCGCATCGGCCTGTGTCAGCGAATTGGCAAGTGCGCTGACCGGCACCCAGACGGGCAGCGGGATTTCGCCTTTGCCGGTCTCGATCAGGCGCAGCTTCGGCAAATGCGTATGGGTAAAGGCCTTGCCGCCGCCATCGACGAGGAAGACGATCGGCGCTTCCAGGCCCTTGGAGGCATGCACCGTCATGATCCGCACCTCGTTGCGGCCCTTGTCCTGCTCCCGCTTCACGGTCGGCGCCTCCAGCTCCAGCGTCGAGATGAAGGATTGCAGGCCCGGCAGACCGGAGGTTTCGTGGTCCAATGTAAAGGTCAGGAACTCATCGAGGATGTCGCTGACTTCGGTGCCGAGCCGCGCCAGGAATTGCCGCCGGCCGCCGAAGCTGCCGAGAACGCGAGCGTAGAAGTCATGCACGGACAGGCTTTTGGAGAGCGCCAGAAAGGTCTTCAGCCGGTCGACGACATGCCGGAAGCGCTCATTGCCGTCATCGGCGAATTTCTGGAGATGGCTCCAGACGCTTTCATCGCCGCCGCGATAGGCTGCAACCGCGAACACATCGTCTTCGCCGAGATCGAACAGGGGGCTCTTCAATAGCGCTGCCAACGAAAGATCGTCTTCCGGCAGCAGCAAGAAGCGGCCAAGCGCCAAAAGGTCTTGAATGGCGATGTGGCTAGTCAGCACCAGCCGGTCGGCGCCGGCGACGGGAATGTTGTTGCGCCGCTTCAAGGCCCGGGTCAGCGCGTTGACGAAGCTGTCGCGCTTGCGCACCAGCACCAATATATCGCCGGCCTCGATGAAGCGCGCCTTTCCCTTGTCGATGATCGTCTCGCGGCCAATGATGTTGCCGATTGTCTGCGCCATGCGCCGCGCCAGGATCGCCGCCGGCGCGCTTTCCGGCGTCGAATCGAAGGGCGCCGTCCAGTCTTCCTCCTTCGCCAGCGGCTCGGGCGCAATCATCTCCCAGAGATCGACGGCGCCGGGATGACCGATGCGGCTGGAGCGGTGCACGACGGGCTCGGCGGCGGCACTGAGGCCACGGGCATTCTCGGGCGCGGTGAAGACATGGTCGACGGCGGCCAGCACATCGGCGGTGGAACGGAAGGAGAGCGGAAGGCGGATCGATGAAAACTGCTGGCCGCTATTATCCACGCGCCGCCGCGTCCGGTCGCTCTCCTCGGAGAAACGTTCGGGCCGCGCACCCTGGAAGGAATAGATCGACTGCTTTTCGTCGCCGACCGCGAAGATCGTCCTGAGGGTCGGGCGCGCGCTTTCGCCGGAGAAGAAATCCTCCGCCAGCGATTGGATGACGCTCCATTGGATCGGGCTGGTATCCTGTGCCTCGTCCACGAGGATATGGTCTATGCCTTGGTCCAGCTTGTAGTGGATCCAGGGGCCGACGTCCTTCTTGGTCAGCAGATCGGCGGTGCGGGTGATCAGGTCTTCGAAATCGAGCTGGCTGCGCCGCTTCTTCAGTTCTTCATAGTCGCGGTTCAGCCGGTCGGCGAGGGTAAGCGCCGCCCGGGTGGCGCGATACATCCGCATCAGCTTCAGCCGGTCGCGGCAAGCGACGACGTGGGCGCGGGCGGCAGCGACTGCGTCGGCCAGCGCGGGTGCATCGGCCAGCATCGCCTTGACGAAAAACTGGCTGTCCGACTTCGGCTCGCCCTTGGCGGTCAGCATGACCTTCTCGAGAATCTCTGCGCGGGCGATCGGGTTCGCTTCACGTTTGACAAGGCGCAGCCCATAGGCGATATCCTGCGCTTTCGCTCCGCCCTTGAGATCGGCAAGCGTGAGGTAAAGCTCCAGCGTCGAGCCGGAAAGACCGGGCAGAGGCCAATACTGCTCCGCGATCCCAGCTTCCGTGTCTTCGGGAGAGAGACCGAGCCGGGTAAGCAGCGCGGCCTCAATGCCGCCGTTCCGTTCGGCTTCCGCCGTGAAGCGCCTGATAGCATTGCGGTTGGCGACGATCTCGCCCAGCAATGTCTCCAGGCCGGATTCATCACCGAGATCGAGCACATAGGCGAAGGCCTCGGCAAGTTCGGCATTCGGATCATGCGGCGTTGCCGTCAACAGGGACCGACGGGCATCATCCAGCAGGGTCGCCGCGGCGCGATCGTCGAGAACCGAGAAATGGCCGGCGACATTGGCTTCCAGCGGGAATTGATGCAGCAGCGCTTCGCAGAAGGCGTGGATCGTCTGGATCTTCAGCCCGCCCGGCGTTTCCAGCGCCTTGGCGAAGAGGCGGCGAGCTTCGGCGAGCTTCAAGAGACCCGGCTCCGCGCCTTCGATCTCGGTGATTCGCGCCTTCAGCTCCTCGTCCGGCAATGTTGCCCAGGCAGCCAGACGATCGAAGACGCGGTTCGACATCTCCGACGCGGCGGCCTTGGTGTAGGTGAGGCAGAGAATGGCCGAGGGCCGCGCGCCCGCGAGCAGCAGGCGGATGACGCGCTGCGTCAGCACATGCGTCTTGCCGGAACCGGCATTGGCCGAGACCCAGGCGGATCGTTCCGGATCGGAGGCAATGGATTGCTGCACCGTCGTCCAGCCGATCCAGACGCCAGGATCGTCGCTATCGGGCAGGGCGCTGAGTTCGCCGTCGGAAAGCTCACTCATCGCCGCCTCCCTCCTGTTCGGTCTCTGCCGTCGACCATTCGGAGACACGGGCCAGGTGATCGTAGTCGCCGCCATATTCAAATTGCTGGGCGGGGATCAGCCGTGACGAGAAGCCCTTTTCGCCGGACTGCAGCAGGGCAACGAATTTGACGAGTTGGTCCATCGACTCCTCCGCCAAATCCATAGCCGACTTTGTTTCCGTCTTGCCGCTGCGGCCGGAAAGTTCGTTGTTGACCTGATCGACCTTGAAGCGATCGCCGGGCCTCAGACGCACATAAAGCAGGTTCTCCGGAGCAAGTGCGCCGACATCGCGGAAAGCGCCGGCCTTGAGTGCGTAAGCCTCCAGAGCCAATTGCGGATCGAGCAGCGCGCGGGCCTGCGCCGGCGAAGGATTGTAGCCGGTCTTGTAGTCGATGATGTCGGCGGCTCTGCTGCCTTTGAAATCGATGCGGTCGGCAACGCCGGTCAAGCGGATGCCGATCGGCTCGATCTCGACGCCCGCAGGCACTTCCGTTGCCGTCGAGCGGATCTCCGGCCGCCGCTCCGCCTCCCAGGCGAGGAAAGCGCGCGCCACTTCGCGGAAACGTGGCCGCCAGACGCTATCGATATGAACCGGCAGTTGCTCCGCGTCGAAAAGCTCGGCCACGATACGATCCATAGCCAGCGATGCATTCGGCGTTCCGGCGATATGACCCTCACGGATAAAGCGATCGATGATCTTGTGATAGAGCGTGCCGCGCTCGGCCGGGCCGGGCTCGCGGTTGAAGGGAGCGATCGGGTCGAGCCGCAGGACGCGTCGGGCGTAGATCGCATAGGGATCGCGGCGAAGGCGTCCGACCTCACTGAAGGAATAGCTTCTTGGCTGCAGTTCGGCTGGCGGTTTCGGGGATGGCCTCAACGCCGGCGCCTGGTTTTCGCCTTCGTCGATCATCCCAGCCCAATGGCGATATTGATCGCCGCGCGCTTTCAATTCCCCGGCAAACGTCTTGCCGCCCAGCGCCATCAGCCGCTGCAGCCAGCGCGACGCCACGGTCGGGGTCGAGCCCTGTCGCAATGCGCGCGAATAAATCAAGTCGCGCGTCCCATTCGCCATTTCGAAATCGTGGGCAAGCTGACCGATGCGGCGCTCCGGCGGTTCCAGGCCGATCTCGGTCTTCATCGTGCGGGAGATGAAGGGATTGTTGGCGGTCTGGCCCGGCCAGGAGCCTTCGTTGAGCCCGCCGAGAATTAGCGTATCGACGCTCTGCAGGCGCGCTTCCAGCGTGCCGAAGATGAACAGGCGAGGATGGCTCAGCGCCCGCGGCTTGACCGACTGCCCGGCGGAGAGCGCGGCCATGATATCGATCCACTGCGGCCCGTCCGCTTCAAGCTGGCCGTCGGTGTCCATGACCTCCTTCAGCAGGCTCGCCAGCGTATCGCCAGCCTCACCGGACCAGAGCCCGGCCAGATTGCCGCGCTCATCGGCGGCGACTGCTTCAAGGGCCCGGCCCGTGCGATCGGCCCATTCAGAAAGGGTGGGAAGTCCGGTGGATGCCGGCGAAAGCGCTGAGGTCAGCGGCTCGCATGCCGCTGCGATCTTTCGGGCCAGCGCGCGCGCATGTTCCACGGCTTCCGGAGGCAGGGATTTGCGCCAGTGCGGCGCATGTCGGTCCATTGCCTGTTCGGTGAGCTGCCGGTCGAGCAGGGATTCCAGCGCGCCGATATCGACATCGGCGATGCCGCCCCTCAAGGCGAGCACTTCCAGCGCATCGACGCCAAGCTGCAAGGCATCCGTGCGAAAACCGAAGCGGGCGAGGGGATGCTTGATGAGCGAGACGATGGCAACGGGGTCGCCGGGGCGAAGCGTGGCCTCGAGCAGCAATTGCAGCAGCGCCCCTTGCGGCGTGGCGGCGAGCGGCGTTCCGGCCGAATCGTCGGCGGTGATGCCGAAGCGGGCCAGCTCCGCCGTCACGCGCCGCGCCAGATTGCGATCCGGCGTGATCAGTGCCGCCTGGCTTTCGCCGCCGTTGCGCCCCGGCTTCTCCAGCGCGAGCCGCAAGGCGATGGCGATTGCCGTCGCCTCTTCGCGTTCGTTCGTCGCCTCAATCAGGGCGACCTCGGCGAAGGCTCGCGCAATCGCGTCAGGCGCCAGCGTCTTTTGCCATGCACCCCAGCCACTGGTCGCTTTCGCCGGCGCCAGGGCGCGCGACAGGACCTCAGCGCGAATCTGCATGCTCTCCGGCGCCTCGGCGACGGTTTCCACATCGCTTCGCTCCACGCGCAGCCGCTTCAACAGCAGCGACAGGCCATATTGTGAATGGCTGCGTGTCGTCGGATCGACCCTAGCGCCAGCGCCCGTCTCCGGCGCCACAAGCCGCCAGTCCTCCTCCGGCATCGAAAGATCGAGCCCCGGAAGCACAATGACGCCCTGCGGCAGGGAGGCAACGGCGGCAATCAGCTCCGCCGTTGCCGGAACCGAACCGGTGGAGCCGGCGATGATGATCGGCCCGGCATGCTGCATTGTGGCAAGCCGTTGCGCCTCGGCACGCAGGATGGCGTTGCGGTGTCTGGCGGGCGAGGATTTGCCGAGTTCCTCCAGCCGCGCCGGCCAGAAAGCACTGGCAATCTGCAGGAATTCGGTCGTCAATTGCCACCAGAGCGCATGGTCGTCGGCGCTAAGCTTGGCAAGCTCGGCCCAGTCGCTATCCTCGGTCTCGATGGAATCGATGAGTTCGGCCAGATTGCGGGCGAGCCAGATCGCATCCGCCGGGCTTGCGGGAGCAACAAGCGGCGAATCCGAATGAATGTCGCGGACGATCTGCGGCAGCCTGTTGCGCCAGGCAAGGATCAGCCGTGCCAGCTCCAACAGCCGCGCGGTATTGGCAAGCGGCTGTGCCAGATCCGCGGTCGCGGGCAGAGCCTCTTCGAAATAGCCGCTATCGTCGTCCGTCTCGCCGAGCGGGCGGATCACCGGCAGGATCGCGGAGCGGCCGCCAAGCAGATCGACGAATTCCGAACGCAGCACGCGCGCTGCGCGCCTTGTCGGCAGGAAGATGGTAACCTTGGCAAGCGATAGCGGATCGCCGGGATCGTGGCGAAAGTGCTCGGTCAGTCGGCCATCACAGAGAGCGCTGGCAAGGGTCTTGAGAAAAGGCAGGCCCGCCGGGATCGTCAGGATGCGTTGCCGGTGCCCGCCCGTCATCCGTCACGCAAACGCCCGGAAAGTCCGGATCGTTTCCTCCGCCTCGCCGATCGCCTCCGGCGTGCCGACGGTCAGCCAATGGCCGTCCATCATCGTGCCGTAGAGCCGGCCCTTGGCGATTCCCTTGTCGAAATAGATGTTGATGTTGAAGGCATCATTTGGCGCATCGTCAAGAAGGGAGGGGTTCATGACGAAGGCGCCGGCATAGACAACGCCATTATATTGCGCGTCGCGATAGCGTGTAAGCCGGCCGTCCCCAGCCATGCTGAAATCGTTCTTGCCGTTGTGACCCGTGGTTCTTTCCAGCTCGACGCACAGCATGGCCATGTCCATGCGCTGCTCGTCGAAGAATCCGGCTAATCGCTCGAGGTTTGTTGGTTGGCCGGGTTTCTCGCCGATCCAGAACAAGTCGGCATTCATGACGAAAACAGAATCGCGGCTCAGCAGCGTCAGGCCTTTGACGATGCCGCCGCCATTGTTCATCAGCGCATCGCGTTCATCTGAGATCAGGATGTCTAATCCGCGATAGTTCCGAAGATGCGCCTCCATCTGATCGGCATGATGATGGACGTTCACGACGGCCCGCTCGACACCGGCTTCGGCCAGGGCATCCAGCGTATAATCGATCATCGGCTTGCCGGCGATCTTTACCAGCGGTTTTGGGATGGTATCGGTAATTGGCCGCATGCGGGTCCCGAGGCCCGCGGCCAATACCATGGCTTGCTTGATGGTCATCTCGTCTCGAATTTGTGATTCGCTCGGCTGTCTTCCTTTAGCATATTGCAGGAAAACCGTCGCCCGGTCTCGGTCAGCTAGACGTCGCCTATTCCAGCTCGTGCACACCATTCGCGCAACGGAGCGAGCGTTTCGTGTTCGAAAGCGATGGCGAGATAGGCGAGCGTGCGTGGCATATGCTTCATATAGCCGGGCTTGCCGTCGCGCTGCAGCAGCCGCACCCAGAGGCCGGCGAGCTTGCAATTGCGCTGCGCCGACATGATCGCCCAGCTCTTCAGGAACTTTGCTTCGTCGAAACCGCCTTGGGTATGCCGCAGCGACAGATAATCCGCCATCAATTCATCATGCAGATCGCGCTCAATGGTGACGCGCGCGTCCTGGACGATGGAGGCGAGGTCATAGGCCGTCGGCCCGATCATCGCATCCTGGAAATCGATGAGGCCGATTCGCTGGATGCTCTTTTCCTTGGCCCGCCAGATGATGTTCGGCGAGTGGAAATCGCGCAGCAGCAGGTTCTTTTCCGCATCGTCCAGCTTACCGATCAGGCCATTCCAGATCGCCAGATAGTCGGCCCTTTCCTCGTCGCTCGCCGGCGCACCGCGTTTCCAGGGCAGATGCCAGTCGATGAGCAACCGCGCTTCCATCGTCATGGCCGTCCGGTCGAAATCCGGAATATGATGGACGTGATCCGGCGTGACCGGGATGTCCTGCGGGATATGAAGGCTGTGCAGATGCGCCAGGCAGGCGACGCTTGCCCGGTAGCGATCGGCGATCGGCTTGCCTTCCTTGTCGAGCACGCCATCGGTGCCGAGATCCTCGATCAAAAGAATGCCCTGATCATAGTCGGCCGCGAAGATCTCCGGCGCGGCAAAGCCGTTTTCGCGCAGGACATTGGCGATCGCCACGAAGGGATAGGCATCCCAGGCGAGATGCGCGACTTTGGGGTAGGGCTTTCCGTCGAGCACCGGCGGCCCTTCGGGCAGCCGCGGCCAGTCCATCAGGATCACACGCTTACCGCCGCCATGCGGATGGATGGATTCGTAGGCGCGCAGCGAAGCATCGCCTGTCAGAAAACGCCGCCGAGCGCCGGCATAACCATTGGTGTCGAGGAAAGCGCGGATCGCCAGAACGCGCTGGATGCGGGCGAATTGCTTGGCCGATGCCACAATGGTCGCGCGGCGGCCTTCGCCTTCGTGCTCGAGCTTGAGATCGATGCGCTCTTTCGGCAGTTCGCCTTCGGCCATCTCCGGCCATTCCACCAGGCAGATGCCGGTCTGCAACGCCTCGTCAAAGCCGAGCTCGTCGAGCTCACTGGGGTCGCCCAGACGATAGAGATCGAAATGCGAAACCGGGATGCGCAGCTCGTAGGATTGCACGAGCGTGAAGGTCGGGCTCGGCACGTCCAGTTCGGCATCATCGGCCATGGCGCGCAGCAGGGCGCGGGCGAGCGAGGATTTGCCGGCGCCGAGATCGCCCGACAGCGCCAGGCAGTCGCCGGCCTTGAGCGCCAGCGCCAGATCTTCGCCCAGGCGAGTGGTTGCCGCGTCGTCTGCCAGGAAAAGGGAGATGCTTGTGTTCGCTGCTGTCATTCTGCTGCGACGGAGTGCGGCAATTCGGCGGAGGGAATCCGACACGTGACCGTGGTTCCCTTGCCCGGCTGGCTTTCGATCGAGACCTGGCCGTCATGCAGGCTGACGAAGCTTTCGACGATGGAGAGACCGAGACCGGCGCCGCTGCGCTTGCCGCCCTTGCCGCTGGAAGCAAAGCGGTTGAACACCGTACGCATGATCTCTTCAGGGATGCCCGGACCTTTGTCGGCGACCGAGAAGACGAAATCGGTGCCTTCGCGTGCGCATCTCAATTCGATCGTCGAGCCTTCCGGCGCGAAATTGGCGGCGTTGGTCAGAAGCTTGAGCAGGATTTGCTTCAGCCGTTGTTGATCCGCAACCACGGAACCGAGATGGGCGGGGACGGTGATTTCCAGCGTGACGCCGCTTTCCTGCAGCCGATCGGCGATCTGCATCGACACCTCGTCCAGCAGGTCGTCGAGCCCGATCTCGGAATAGTTCAGCCGCATGATGCCGGCATCGACCGTTGCAAGATCGAGAATGTCGTTGACCAGCGTCAAGAGCACCGAGGAAGAGGTGGAGATATGATCGATATACTCTGCCTGCCGGTCGTTCAGCGACCCGATGCCCGGCGTCTTCAAAAGATCGGTAAAGCCGATGATATTGGTCAGCGGCGAGCGCAGCTCGTAGGAAACATGCTGGACGAAATCGTTCTTCAGCTCGTCGGCCTTCAGCAGCGCCTCGTTCTTTTCGGTCAGCGCCCGTTCGGCGCGCACGCTGTCGGTCTTGTTGACGAAGGTCAGCATGGTCTGCGCATTCGGCAGCGGAATGACGGCATAGTCGAGCACGAGATTGGAATAGAGCTCCAGCGTGCCCTGCGACGACGGGCGTTC
Source organism: Rhizobium cerradonense (assembly GCF_030182455.1). Lineage (NCBI taxonomy): Bacteria > Pseudomonadati > Pseudomonadota > Alphaproteobacteria > Hyphomicrobiales > Rhizobiaceae > Rhizobium > Rhizobium cerradonense. The sequence continues at coordinate 33,967 of NZ_JAQJCK010000019.1, read as the reverse complement.
GTCGTCGAAGCTGGTGATCTGCTCCGCAAACCGCTTCCAGCCGTCCGGCCGGTCGTAGGAGGGCGCGCAGGCCTCGGCCAGAGCCTGGATATGCGTGCCGGGCTTCGCCTGTGCCTCGGTGATGTTCCACAGGATGCGGAATGCCGGGTTGGAGAGGCGGATGCGGCCATCGGGGCCAAAGACGGCAACGCCTTCGGAGAGATGGTCGATCGTCTCGCCCTGCACCTTGACCAGCGTGTTGTAGCGGGTTTCGAGATCGACCTGCTCGGTCAGATTCTCGAATACCCATGTGGCGCCGCCTTGCGGGTGGGCGGTGGCGAAAACCCGCAGGGTCTGACCGTTCGGCAGGTGCCAGAGATCCGATTGGGTGTCGAGCGCGCGGTAGACGGACAAGACTCCGTCTTTCCAGGTCTTCCAGTTCAATTGCTCCGGCAGCTTCTTGGCGCCGCGCAGCCGATCCAGCAGCTCGCTATTGTCAGGTTTCTTCTCGAGGAAGGCGATGTCGAGCTCCCAGAGCTGGACGAAGGCCTGATTGTAGAATTGCAGCCGCCGGTCGCCGTCGAAAATCGCGACCGGTGTCGCCAGATGATCGAGCGTCTCGGCATGGCTCTTCAAGGTGCGTGCCAACTCGGCGCGAACCGCTTCCGCTTCCGAAACGTCGATGGCGATGCCTGCCGAACCGTCCGGCGATTTGACGTCGATGACATCGAAGAAGGTGCGGTTGCCGTGTACGACGGTGGAAATCTTGTCGTGGAAGGGCGATTCCGGCGTGGTGGATGCACGGATGCGCTCGCGCGCGACGGTCGTCAGGAATTCGCGGCCTTCGCGGATGGCTTCATCCGGCGACACCGCCTCGACTGCTTCGCCATAGGCCTGGTTGACCCAGGTCAGCTTGCCCTCGGTATCGCGCCGCCAGACCGGCAGGTCGATGGCATCGAGCAGGTTCTGGAAAGCGGAGATCGAAGTCATGAGCCGGTCGCGCTCGATCTTGAGCTCGGCCAGTTCGGCGCGCAGATTGTTGAGCGCGATGAAGCGGACGAAGGCGCGGCCGCCGGAGATGCGGCCCTGCGCCTCCAATATCTCGTCGCGGTTCGTCTCGACCACCATATCGAAGCTTTGGCCGCTGCTGCGCAGCTTGTCGATCGCCTTCTCCAGCTCGCCGGCCGACCAGGATTTCAGCCAGCGGCCGAAAGCGAGGAATTCGTTGTCCTGCGGCGCGCCGGTCTCGACGGGGAGCTGGCCAAGCAGCTCCGGCCGTGCGTTCTGCCCGTCCCAGATGACGATCCGGCGATTCTTGTCGGCGATCAGCGCCTGATACTGCGAAATGCGCTGGTTCGCGTCCGATAGCGCCGTACGGATCTCGCGGCTTTCGCTTTCCATATTGCCGCGCTGGCGGACCACCCAGACCGTCGACAGAAGTGCCGCGGAAATTACGCCGATGATGACGGAAAAGACGGCCATTTCGGAGGAGGTAAAGAGACGGGCTACCGCCGGCGTGCCGGCGCTCGTCTGCGCCAGAACGGGACCCGCCAGGCCGCTGACGATGCCGCCGAAAACGCTGAAACGCAGCAAGCGACCCAATGAGGCCAAAAGGCCTGCATTCGTCCGCCGCTTTGCTCGCGGTAAAAGCATATATGCGCCGCCCTGCCGCCGCCGCGCGATCGCCGCTGGGGGTATCGCTGGCTCAGGCAGGTTGTCTTTCCCTTCAGACATAAGCGGTCTGTCTCCGTCCTTCAGAGCATGATGCCGAAAAGTGTAAGCGGTTTTCGGACGACATCATGCTCTACTTATTTGATTGTAGAGCGGATTCAGATTTTAGGTCGTGTCGACCTAAAATCATCCGACTCTACTGTGCCGCATCTCGACAAGACATCCCATTTTCATGGCTCCGGGCATGCCCGGTTCGTCACGAATCAAGTCTAAAAACAATACTGCCTAAGGGAATCGCCGGGAAGGGAGCGGGCCAAAAAATAAGCCCCGGCATTTGTCAATGCCGGGGCCACAAGATATTGTGGATATCGATCGTAAGATCAGTATCTGTAGTGGTCGGACTTGAACGGACCCTTCGGAGTGACGCCGATATACGAAGCCTGCTCTTCAGAAAGCTCCGTCAATTTCACGCCAAGCTTGCTGAGATGCAGGCGAGCAACCTTTTCGTCGAGGTGCTTCGGCAGCACGTAGACTTCGTTCTTGTACTGGCCGGGCTTGGTGAAGAGCTCGATCTGCGCCAGCGTCTGGTTGGTGAAGGAAGCCGACATGACGAAGGACGGATGGCCGGTGGCGTTGCCGAGGTTCAGCAGGCGGCCTTCCGACAGCAGGATGATGCGGTTGCCCTTGGCGAACTCGATCATGTCGACCTGCGGCTTGATGTTCGTCCACTTCAGGTTACGCAGGGCGGCAACCTGGATTTCGTTGTCGAAGTGGCCGATGTTGCCGACGATCGCCATGTCCTTCATCGCACGCATATGGTCGATGCGGATAACGTCCTTGTTGCCGGTGGTGGTGATGAAGATGTCGGCGGTCGAGACGACGTCTTCGAGCTGAACCACTTCATAGCCGTCCATGGCAGCCTGCAGGGCGCAGATCGGATCGACTTCCGTGACCTTGACGCGCGCGCCGGCGCCGGAAAGCGAAGCAGCAGAACCCTTGCCGACATCGCCATAGCCGCAGACGACGGCGACCTTGCCGGCCATCATCACGTCGGTGGCGCGGCGGATGCCGTCAACCAGCGATTCCTTGCAGCCGTACTTGTTGTCGAACTTCGACTTGGTGACGCTGTCGTTGACGTTGATCGCCGGGAAGGGCAGCAGGCCCTTCTGGCTGAGCTGATACAGGCGGTTGACGCCCGTGGTGGTTTCTTCGGTGACGCCCTTAATGGCTTCGCGCTGCTTGGTGAACCAACCCGGCGATGCCTGGAGGCGCTTTTTGATCTGCGCGAAGAGGATTTCTTCTTCTTCGGAATGCGGATTGGAGAGGACGTCCTCGCCAGCTTCGGCGCGAGCGCCAAGCAGGATGTACATGGTGGCGTCGCCGCCATCGTCGAGGATCATGTTGGAGAAGCCGCCATCGGCCCACTGGAAGATCTTGTCGGTGTAGATCCAGTAGTCTTCAAGGCTTTCGCCCTTGACGGCATAGACCGGAACGCCGGAAGCGGCGATCGCGGCAGCGGCATGGTCCTGGGTCGAAAAGATGTTGCAGGATGCCCAGCGCACTTCAGCGCCGAGAGCGACAAGCGTCTCGATCAGCACTGCGGTCTGGATCGTCATGTGCAGCGAACCCGTGATGCGCGCGCCCTTCAGCGGCTGCGCTTCGCCGAATTCGGCGCGGCAAGCCATAAGGCCCGGCATTTCGGTTTCGGCGATCGAGATTTCCTTGCGGCCAAAGTCGGCAAGGCCGATATCGGCGACGATGTAGTCCTTTTCAGTGCTCATGAAGGTCTCCAGCCTGAACGATGCGAACGGACCACAGGCGAACGCCTCGGCCGAATGCAACAAGAATTGCACGCTGACAGCGTGTGGGATGATGCCCTGTAGCAGGCTTCAGGCCGGAAATCAATGTTGATATAAAGAAGTCTTTATATCTTTATATCCGTCGATTTTTAGGGTGCTTCTCTGTCATGAGACTATCGGGGCTTCTCTAGTCGGCGTGTCGGCGGCAAGCGATTTTTCATAGCTGAGGCGAGGACGTCTGGATTCGGCCCATACTCACCGTCGCACAATCTGCTAGAGTGATCTAATGTTCGCGACCAACCCTTACGAGTTTCGCAGAGCGACCCTGGATGATCTCGCTTTACTGAAGGCGTGGCGGTCGAGCCCGCATGTCCTGGAATGGTGGGGTTCTGGTGAGCCGTATGGTGAAGCAGAACTGGTTGATCCTCGGGTGGCTCGCTGGATCATTTCAATTAACGAACGGCCCTTTGCGTTCTTGCAGGACTACACGGTGCACGGATGGGAAGATCACCATTTTGCCGGTCTTCCCAAAGGGTCGCGGGGAATTGATCAATATATCGGAGACCCCGAAATGGTCGGCGTTGGACATGGTTCAGCGTTTATCGGAATGAGGATGCAGGCTCTTTTCGATGAGGGCGCACCTGTGATTGCGACCGATCCGCATCCAGACAATGGACGGGCGATAGCCGTCTACAAGAAGTTGGGGTTCGAACTGTCTGGACCACCTCAAGAGACTGGATGGGGCTTGATCTTGCCAATGCTGGCGAAGCGGTAAGCAGAATGGATGCAACGGCAGCAAAGTCCGCTTTCCAGCCGAAATCGCCGCTCTACAGAAACTAGGCGATCATTGGCTGCGTCCGGCTTGCAAGAATCGGATTGCACAGACGACTGTAGCGAGCAAACTCGGCCTTTTCACAGCGAAGGAACCGCCATGCTCACGCTTCATGACTATTTGCCGTCGCAGAACGGCTGGAAAGCCAGGGTTTTGCTCGGGCTCCTCGAAATCCCATATACCAGCCATCTTGTGTCGATTTTCGAGGGCGAGAGCCGCACCGACGCCTTCCTGAAGCTCAATCCGGTGGGCGCTATCCCCGTTCTCGAACTGGGGGACGGAAACGCGATCGCGGAATCAAACGCGATCCTCACCTATCTCGCCGAAGGCACGCCCTTTCTGCCAACGGACCGCTACCAGCGCGCCAAGGTCATGCAATGGCTGTTCTTCGAGCAATACCACATCGAGCCAGTCATCGGCTCGCTGCGCTTCTGGACGCTGACTGGGCGGTTGGAACGCAATCAGGCCTTGGTTTCGGGCAAGCACGAAGCCGCGGTCCGCGCTCTTTCGGCCTTGGAACGCAGCCTCGCCGGTCTTCCGTTTCTTGTCGGGAACGATCTTTCGATCGCCGATATTGCGGTCTACGCCTACAGCCACCGCGCCGCGGATTGCGGCTTTCCGCTGACCGACTACCCGGCGGTCTCCGCCTGGTCTGCCCGTGTCAAAGATGCCATTGGTCCGGGTTATCCCGTGCATCCCTACAGCATCGATCCGCATTCCGGCGCTTGAAGCATGCATAGCGCGGAGACGGAGATCACATCTCTTCGCCGAACTTGTCGGCGACCAGACGATCCAGTGCATCCAGTGCCTCGGCGGCCTGGGTGCCGCTGGCGGTGACGAGCACGCTGCAGCCGGGGCTTGCCGCAAGCATCATCAGGCCCATGATCGAATTGCCGCCCACCGTGGTTCCGTCCCTCGAGACGGTGATGGTGGCGTCATAGGCTTCGACGGTCTGTACGAATTTGGCGGAAGCGCGGGCATGCAGGCCGCGTTTGTTGATGATCAGAAGTTCCCGGGAAAGTTCCGTCATGGGCGGGATGTTTGTCTCGTCATTTGCCGCTGAGTACACGGCTGGCCACATTTATATACTTGCGCCCGGCCTCGGAGGCTTCAACCAGAGCCTTCTCCATGTTGTTGTCGCCCCGTACGCCCGCAAGCTTTATTAGCATCGGCAGATTGACGCCGGCAATAACCTCGGTATGACCGCTATTCATGACGGAGATCGCAAGATTCGAGGGAGTGCCGCCGAACATATCGGTAAGGATGATGACCCCGTGCCCATCGTCAGCGCCGGAAACAGCCTGCAGGATGTCCTGCCGGCGCTTGTCCATGTCGTCTTCGGGACCAATGCATACCGTCTCTATGAACTTCTGCGGACCAACGACATGCTCGACGGCATGCCGAAACTCTTCAGCCAGCTTGCCATGAGTGACAAGCACAAGTCCGATCATGATATTACTGCTCCCATCGCACACGCAAACAGGTGGCCCATATCGCAATGCAGCAATGTCGTCCACCGGTGGGGGGACATCTTGGCGATGAAAAGCCGAAGTGCAAGCTTAAAATATGATATTTAGGCGCCTGCAAGGACCTAAATGGCCGATTAATCCAAACTGATGATGATTTTCGCCATAATTACTGCAAGCGGATTGGCCGATGCCGCGGACAGCCGGATCAGCGGTAAGCGAATGGATTCAGTCACATCGATCTGTTCGTCTTCCGGGGGTAGTCGCTCGGCCGTTGCCGGATCGACCGGGCGTATGGCGAAATGCATTTCGGCCTCAGAAACATGGGGAAGGCGGACGATGCCAGTGTAGCGGATCTCCATTAGTCCGGCGATCGAAGGCGGGCATTCGGCGATGATGGCGCCCTCACGCTGCGTGATGAAAACCTGGTCGTCTGCGACCAATGTGGCGGAAAGGCCAAGCGGCTTGGCAGCGGCAAGGCATGCGAAGGCAAGCGTGGACTTGCCGCTGCCCGATGGTCCCAGAAACAGCAGGCCGGTCTTGCCGATCACGATCGCCGTCCCGTGGACATTGGTCGCTTTGCTGCTCATGCCGGTGTTTCGGCCGGCAATGAGAGGATGAAGCGGGCGCCGAGCAGCGCCGGGCCCTCGCCGTCGACGATATTCTCAGCACGTAGCGACCCGCCATGCGCCTCGGCGATCTGCCGGCTGATCGACAGGCCCAAACCGGAATTCTGCCCGAAACCTTCCGCTTCCGGCCGGTCGGTATAGAAGCGCTCGAAAATGCGGTCGATATTTTCCGCCTGGATGCCTGGCCCGTTGTCCTCGACATAGATGACGCAACGCGTTCGCGTTCGCGTCAGCCTGACCGTGATCTTTCCGGTGTCCTTCGCAACGAAGGAGCGGGCGTTTTCAATGAGGTTGGTGACGATCTGGCCGATCCGCAGGTCGTGGCCATCGATGGTGAACTTGGTCTTCGTGCCGGGCTTGCGGTCGACGATATAGTCTATCTCGACCGCCTTCTTGCTGTGCCCGACCTGACGGGAAATATCGATCATGTCGCGCAAGAGCACTTCGAGATCGAGCGATCTCGCATCGGAGCGGGCAAGCTCGGCATCGAGGCGGGAGGCGTCGGAAATATCGCTTATCAGCCGGTCGAGGCGGCGCACGTCATGCTGGATGACATCCATCAGCCGCTTCTTGGAATCGTCACTCTTGGCGAGCGGCAACGTCTCGACGGCGCTCCGCAGCGATGTCAGCGGGTTCTTCAGCTCGTGGCTGACGTCGGCGGCAAAACTTTCGATCGCATCGATCCGGTCGTAGAGCGCCGTCGTCATTTCGCGCAGGGCGATCGACAGGTTGCCGATTTCGTCCTGGCGCGCGGAGAAATCGGGAATTTCCTCGCGCTCCTTCGCACCGCCGCGGCGCACGCGGATGGCCGCTGCCGAAAGCCGGCGCAGCGGATTGGCGATGGTGGAGGACAGAAGCAGCGACAGAACGACGTTGACCAGTGTCGCGACGCCGAAGACGCGCATGATCGCCAGGCGCTCGGCATGCACAATCTTGTCGATATCGCCGGCCTGCGTCGATAACAGCAAGACGCCGAGCACGGCGCGGAAACGCTGGATGGGCACGGCGACCGAGACGATCAGCTCGCCCTTTTCCGTGGTACGCACCACGGCGCCGCGCACGCCGGTCAGCGCGTTCATCACTTCCGGATAGATCGAACCGTCACCGCCGGGCGCTTCCTTATAGACCGGCAGGTTGCCCGGCTGCAGCATCTTGTTGAGCAGGCCGCTGAACCAGTCCGACCAGTTCTGAGCCGCGTCTTCCACCGGTGGCAGATCGTAGCGCAGCACCTGACCGCGCGAATAGAGATGGCGGCTGTCGAGCAGCAGATTGGCGTCGGCATCGAAGATGCGGGCACGGGTGCGCGTCGGCGAGATCAGTCGCGTCAGCACCGGCGCCACCTTCTCCGGATCGATCGGGAACTCCAGGTCCTCGTCGTTCGGGACGGGCGTGATGCTCTGCCCGGCTTGCAGTTCCAGCAGCTTCTGCGGGTCGATGGTGATGGAGTTGGTATCGACCGAAGCGGATGCTGAGACGGCGCCGGCGATGATTTCGCCTTGCGTCAACAGGCTCTCGACGCGCGCATCAATCAGGCCCTCGCGGAATTGATTGAGATAGAGGATGCCGCCGACGAGAACGACGAGGGCGGCGAGGTTGAAGAACAGGATACGCCGCGTCAGGCTCGAAAAGACTGCATTGCCGAAGATGCGGCGGATCAGCGTGAAAGGGTGAGTCCACCGACGGCGGGCGATTCTGACGTCGCTCGGGCTTTCCGTCTCGTCGATATCTCTATCTTGCACCAGTTGTGCCAAGCCAGCGGCCCTTTCGAAGACAGGATCGGCGACCCTGTCCGCATGCTCTTATTTCATTGCCCGTCGCACGGTCCAGTAAACTATCCAAGTATGATGCCGAAAAGTGTAAGCGGTTTTCGGACGACATCATGCCCTGTTCTCTACCTCTCGAGCGGATTCAGATTTTAGGTCGATTCGACCTAAAATCCCCCGGCTCTAGGCCGCTTCGCGGAAGCGGTAGCCGACTCCATACAGCGTTTCGATCATATCAAAATCGAGATCGACCATCTTGAATTTCTTGCGCAGCCGCTTGATGTGGCTGTCGATGGTGCGGTCGTCGACATAGACTTGCTCGTCATAGGCAGCATCCATCAAGGCATCGCGGCTTTTGACCACGCCAGGGCGCTGCGCCAGCGAATGCAGGATCAGGAACTCCGTGACGGTCAGCGTCACCGGTTCACCTTTCCAGGTGCAGGTATGGCGTTCCTGGTCCATGACAAGCTGGCCGCGCTCCAGCGAGCGGGCCTGTTGCGCGGCGCCGGGCTTCGCGGCTGTGCCGCTGCTGGCCGCGTTCGCGGCTTCACGGGCGGAGGCGCGGCGAAGCACGGCCTTGACGCGCTCGACCAGCAGACGCTGCGAGAAAGGCTTGGTGATGAAGTCGTCGGCGCCCATCTTCAGGCCGAAGAGCTCGTCGATCTCTTCATCCTTGGAGGTGAGGAAGATCACCGGCAGGTCGGACTTCTGCCGCAGGCGGCGCAAAAGCTCCATGCCGTCCATGCGCGGCATCTTGATATCGAAGATCGCCAATTGCGGCGGCCGGGCAAGCAATCCGTCGAGCGCCGAAGCGCCGTCGGTATAAGTCTCCACCTTATATCCCTCGGCTTCCAAAGCAATCGACACGGAAGTCAGGATATTGCGGTCGTCGTCAACGAGCGCGATTGTCAACATGGTGTTCGTCTCCATCATCAGTGCGCGTCTCTCCCGGATTTGGAATCCAGCCCCAGGTGGCTCCCAGGTGGCTTGCCAGCTCGGTTGGCGGTAACCTGGCGCGCTTATGGGGATAAAGGTGGAACAAATTGTGGCAAAGATAAAGAGGCGGATTGCCGAACACACAAACAGTTAACCACGGGTTGTGCGGCGAAACGTCTCGCTGGTATCTATTCAACCGATTTAAAATTATGAAAATTTATTTAAATCGATTAAATACATGATATCATTAAAGATTTTTCGCTCTACTCTCTTGTGCTTTTAAAAAGACGCCTCTACGCTTTATTTAGTTTTAACGGCTGAGGCCACGTAGAGGAATAGAGCGATGGAGCAATTCGGCGTCCGTAATCCCGCAACCGAACTCGAATCGATCGGCCTGGGAGCCGCCGCCAGTGTTCGTTATAATCTCTTGGAAGCTCATCTCTATGAGGAAGCGATTCGTCGGCGCGAAGCCGATCTGACCGCTCATGGTGTGCTGAGAGCATTGACTGGGCAGCACACCGGCCGCTCGCCGAAGGACAAGTTCGTTGTCCGCAACGCGACCACCGAAGACCAAATCTGGTGGGATAACAACAAGCCGATGTCGCCAGAACATTTCGCGCTGCTGCACAAGGACATGCTGGCGCATGTACACGGCAAGGACCTGTTCGTTCAGGACCTGATCGGGGGCGCCGACCAGGATTACGCCCTGCCGACGCGCGTCGTCACCGAATTCGCCTGGCACTCGCTGTTCATCCGCAACCTGCTCATTCGTCCCGAGCGGTCGGCGCTGGAAAGCTTCGTGCCGAAGCTGACGATCATCGATCTGCCAAGCTTCCGCGCCGATCCGGAGCGCCATGGCTGCCGCACGGAAACGGTGATCGCCTGCGATCTCGTCAACGGCATCGTCCTGATCGGCGGCACCTCCTATGCTGGCGAAATGAAGAAATCGGTCTTCACCGTCCTGAATTACCTCCTGCCAGAACGCGGCGTCATGCCGATGCATTGCTCGGCCAATGTCGGGCCTGATGGGGACGCCGCGATCTTCTTCGGCCTGTCGGGCACCGGCAAGACGACGCTATCAGCCGATCCGACCCGCACATTGATCGGCGACGACGAGCATGGCTGGGGTGAAAATGGCATCTTCAATTTCGAAGGTGGCTGCTACGCCAAGACCATTCGCCTGTCGGCCGAGGCCGAGCCGGAAATCTACGCCACGACCCGCCGTTTCGGCACCGTGCTCGAAAATGTCGTGCTTGACGAACATGGCGTGCCGAATCTCGACGATGGTTCGCTGACGGAGAACACCCGCAGCGCCTATCCGCTGCATTTCATCCCGAATGCCTCGGAATCCGGCATGACCGGCCATCCGGAGACGATCATCATGCTGACGGCCGATGCCTTCGGCGTCATGCCGCCGATTGCCAAGCTGACGCCGGAACAGGCGATGTACCACTTCCTCTCCGGCTACACCGCCAAGGTCGCCGGCACGGAAAAAGGCGTGGTCGAGCCGGAAGCCACCTTCTCGACCTGCTTTGGCGCGCCCTTCATGCCGCGTCATCCGGCCGAATACGGCAACCTGCTGAAGGACCTGATCGCCCGCCACGGCGCCGGCTGCTGGCTCGTTAACACCGGCTGGACCGGCGGTGCCTACGGCACGGGCCGGCGCATGCCGATCAAGGCGACGCGCGCCCTGTTGGCCGCCGCTTTGAAGGGTGATCTCGATAATGCCGAATTCCGGATCGACCCGAATTTCGGTTTCGCCGTGCCGGTTGCGGTCGAAGGCGTGGACAGCGCAATCCTCGATCCGCGTTCCACCTGGGCCGATGGCGAGGCTTATGACGCGCAGGCGGCAAAGCTGGTGCAGATGTTCGTCTCCAACTTCGCCAAGTTCGAGGATCATGTCGACGGCAACGTCCGTGACGCGGCGCCGGGTTTGCGTGTCGCGGCGGAGTGATTCGCCGCACAGAGGAATGACTCACGTGAAACCCGGCGGCCGGTCCGCCGGGTTTTTCATTTTGCCCTCTGCCTGTTTTCAACCGCGCGTCAATATGGGATAGACGGGCGCGGAGAAAACCATGGCCAGCGACGCGCTTTACATCAACGACCGGATCACCATTGCCGGCTGGGAACTGACGGAACAATTCGTTCTGGCGGGCGGCCCCGGCGGGCAGAATGTCAACAAGGTCGCGACCGCTGTTCAGCTATTCTTCAACATTCCGAATTCGCCGTCGCTGAATGACCGCGTGAAGGCCAACGCCGCGAGGCTCGCCGGCCGGCGCGTTTCCAAAGACGGCGTGTTGATGATCGAGGCCAGCCGCTTCCGCAGCCAGGATCGCAATCGCGAGGATGCACGCGAGCGGCTGAAGGAACTGATCCTCGAAGCCGCCGCACCGCCGCCGCCGCCACGCAAGAAGACCAAGCCGACCAAAGGCTCGATCGAACGGCGCCTGAAGGAAAAATCGGGTCGCTCTGAGGTCAAGAAGATGCGAGGCAAGCCCGGGGGCGAATAGGTTTCGGGCTGCGGTTTTGGTTTGATTGGGTAAAATGGGGCTTGTCAGGCGAGTCTGTTGTTGCCGTAGCTCTGTGCCTGGCCCGTCATCCCAACCTTCTCGCCGCACTGCAGGGAGAAGGGACGACAGTGTGAAACAACAAAGCTCCCCACTCGTGACGGGTTCGGATTAGGTACTGTAAGCTCACTCGTCCCGCAAGGCGGGGAGAGGGCGGAGGTGAGGGGCCATGCACAAAGACGCGGCAATGGCGCACTTCCCTGACGATCACCAATCTTGGAAAATATCGATGCTCCTACCCAACGGAATTCGCCATCTTCCCGGTTATCTCGACCGCTCCACTCAGGAAGCGCTGGTCGAGACCATCCGCGCCGTTGTCGCCGAGGCGCCGCTTTACACCCCGGTCATGCCCGGCACCGGCAAGGAAATGTCCGTGCGCATGACCAATTGCGGCCCGCTGGGTTGGGTGACGGACAAGCAGCGCGGCTATCGTTACCAGCAGAACCATCCGGTGACTGGCAGGCCCTGGCCGGGGATTCCGCAACAATTGTTTGATCTCTGGAGCAATATAGCGGGCTATGAAAAGCCGCCGGAAGCCTGCCTGATTAATTTCTACGATGACGATGCCCGCATGGGCCTGCATCAAGACCGCGACGAACAGGATTTGGCGGCGCCCGTGCTGTCGATCTCGCTCGGCAACGCCTGCCTCTTCCGCGTCGGCGGCCTTAACCGCAATGATCGTACGCTATCTTTCAAGCTTTCCAGCGGCGATATTGTCCTTCTCGGCGGAAAAGGCAGGCTTTGCTTCCACGGCGTCGACCGCATCTATCCGGCGACCTCGACTCTGCTGAAAAACGGCGGCCGGATAAACCTAACCTTAAGGCGGGTGAACCCGTAACTTCTAAAGCTTCCTCAACGCCACCTGTTCGATCAGATGATTCCTGCCTTTCTGCAGGATGAGATCAGCGCGCGGGCGGGTGGGCAGGATGTTTTGGCGCAGGTTCTTCAGGTTGATGTTCTTCCACAGTCCTTCGGCGGTCGCGATTGCCTCTTGTTCTGTGATCGAGGCGTAGCGGTGGAAGAAGGAGTTGGGGTCGCGGAAGGCGGTTTCGCGCAGCTTCATGAAGCGGGCGACGTACCAGTTGTGGATCAGATGCTCGTCGGCATCGATATAGATCGAGAAATCGAAAAAATCGGACACCATCGGCACGATCTTGCCATCCGCCGGCAGATGCCGCGATTGCAGGACGTTGATGCCTTCGAAAATCAGGATATCCGGCCGGTCGACGGTTTTGTATTCGTCCGGCAGCACGTCATAGACGAGATGCGAATAGCAGGGTGCTTTGACGTCCGGCTGCCCGGCCTTGATCGCCGAGAGGAAGCGCAGGAGTGCTGCGGTATCGTAGCTTTCCGGAAAGCCCTTGCGCTGCATCAGGTTGCGGCGCTGCAATTCGGCATTCGGAAATAGAAAGCCGTCGGTCGTTATCAGGTCCACTTTCGGGCTCGACGGCCAGCGGCGCAGCAATTCCTTCAGGATACGGGCCGTAGTGGATTTGCCGACGGCGACGGAGCCGGCGATACCGATGACGAAAGGCGTCTTGGCGACGTCGGAAAGACTGAGGAACCGATTGCGCTGCTCGAACAGGATCTGCGAGGATTCCACATGCGAGGACAGAAGGCGCGATAGCGAAAGGTAGATGCGTCGGACTTCATCGAGATCGATCGGGTCGCCCATGGAGCGCAGCCGCGTCACTTCATCGGCGGTCAGCGTCAGCGGCGTATCGGCTCTGAATTTCGACCACTCGTCCGAAGAAAAGAAATAATAGGGCGAATAGGCTTTCGCCTCAAATATATCGAGTGTCTCGTGCGCAGGCAGGGTTTGGGTCGCTATCGTCATCGCATTCTACCGGCTGGCCTTCTCCTGAAGGCCGGATTGAGCGGTGCGCCTTTCGAGCTCACCCATGACATTCTGCAACGGAATGCCTGCAATCTTCAATACGACCATAAGGTGATAAAGCAAATCGGCTGCCTCGTAGGTGAGATTGTCGCGATCGCCGGTCACCGCCGCCATGACGGCTTCGATCGCTTCCTCGCCGAGCTTCTTTGCCGCCTTTGGCTGACCGGCGGCGAAAAGCTTTGCCGTCCAGGATTCCTCCGGCGAAGCCTTGGAGCGCTCGTCGACGATTCTTTCGAGGTCGGAAAGGGTAAATCCGCTCATCCGTCCTATCCCTTCCTAATCGAGCCGCATGGCGATGCCATGCTCTGACATATAGTGCTTCGCTTCGCCGACCGAATAGGTGCCGAAGTGGAAAATGGAAGCCGCCAGCACGGCCGTCGCATGGCCTTCCTTGATGCCGGCAACGAGATCGTCGAGATCGCCGACGCCGCCGGAGGCGATCACGGGCACACGTACCGCATCGGCAATTGCCCGCGTCAGCTCCAGATCGTAGCCGACCTTGGTGCCGTCTCGATCCATGGAGGTGACGAGCAGTTCGCCGGCGCCGCGCTCGACCATCTTGCGGGCAAAATCGACGGCATCGATGCCGGTCGCGTTGCGGCCGCCATGGGTATAGATCTCCCAGGCGCTCATATTGTCGCCGCCGAGTGCCTCGGTACGCCGCCGCTTGGCGTCGATCGAGACGACGATGCACTGATTGCCGAACTTGTCGGCCGCTTCGGCGACGAAATCAGGATTGTTGACCGCCGCCGAATTGATCGAGACCTTATCGGCGCCGCAAAGCAGCAGCTTGCGGATATCCGCGATGGTGCGCACGCCGCCGCCGACCGTTACCGGCATGAAGCATTGCTCGGCGGTGCGGGCCACGACATCGAAGATCGTCTCCCTGTTGTCGGAAGAGGCGGTGATATCGAGGAAACACAGCTCGTCCGCACCGGCGGCGTCGTAGGCCTTGGCGGCTTCGACGGGGTCGCCGGCATCGACGAGGTTGAGAAAGTTGACGCCCTTGACGACACGGCCGTCCTTGACGTCGAGGCAGGGGATGACGCGGGCTTTCAGGGTCATTGCGCGATCTCCTTCGCCTTGGCCGCCTTGATCAGCGCCAAGGCCTCCTTCGGATCGATCCGGCCATCATAAAGCGCGCGGCCGGAAATCGCACCTTCCAGTTTGCGGGCATCTGGCTGGATCATGCGGCGGATATCATCAAGCGAGGCAAGGCCGCCGGACGCGATGACGGGAATGGAAACGGCATCGGCCAGTTCCAGCGTCGAAGCCCAGTTGATGCCGGTGAGAATGCCGTCGCGGTCGATATCGGTATAAATGATCGCGGCCACGCCTGCGCCTTCGAATTTTTTCGCCAGTTCGATGACGCCGAGTTCGGAGGCTTCCGCCCAGCCTTCGACCGCCACCTTGCCGCCCTTGGCGTCGATGCCGACGGCGATATGGCCTGGAAATCTCCGACAGGCTTCGACGACAAGCGCCGGATCGCGCACGGCGACAGTGCCGAGAATGACGCGGGCAAGCCCGCGTGTCAGCCAGTTTTCGATATGGTCGAGCGTACGGATGCCGCCGCCGAGCTGCACAGGGTTTTTCGTCGCCTTGAGAATGGCGTCAACGGCCGCCCCATTGACGGTCTCGCCGGCGAAGGCGCCGTTGAGATCGACGACATGCAGCCATTCGAAGCCCTGGTCTTCAAAGGCTTTCGCCTGGGCGGCGGGATCGGGATTGTAGACGGTCGCCTGCTCCATGTCGCCGAGCTTCAGGCGCACGCACTGGCCGTCCTTGAGGTCGATGGCGGGAAAGAGAATCATGTCTTTGTCCTTAATGCGCGAAGCGTCACGGCTTCCAGCGCATAAAATTGGCAATCAGGGCGAGGCCGAGCTTCTGGCTCTTTTCCGGATGGAACTGCGAGCCGGCCATGTTGTCACGGCCAACGAAGGCGGTCATCGCTCCGCCATAACTGGTCGTGGCGATGACATCGTCGGCATGGTCGGCGGCCAGATGATAGGAATGCACGAAATAGGCATGCAGCCCCTCCGATCCGGTCGGAATGCCGTGGAAGAGCGGGTGCGGGTGTCTGAGATCCAGCGTGTTCCAGCCGATCTGCGGGATTTTCAGCGTGGGATCGCCGGGCGTCATCTCCTTGACGTCGCCCTTGATCCAGCCGAACCCCTGCGTGATCGTCTTTTCCAGCCCGCGCGACGACATGAGCTGCATGCCAACGCAGATGCCGAGGAAAGGGCGGCCCTTGTGTTCCACGACATCAATCACCGCATCCGCCATGCCGGAAACGGCGTCGAGCCCACGGCGGCAATCGGCATAGGCGCCGACGCCCGGAAGCACGATGCGATCGGCGGTGGCGACACGCTCGGCATCGTCAGTCAGATCGATTTCAGCGTCGATACCGGCTTCGCGGGCGGCGCGTTCAAAGGCCTTGGTGGCCGAGCGCAGATTGCCTGAGCCGTAATCGATAATCGCGACGCGCATGATCAGCGTCCTCCGTCATAGCCGGGAAGACCGAAAGACGGTCCGCCCCGGCTTGGGCTATTGTTTGGAGAGGTGGGGATATCCCAATCGTTTGAACGGATATTCTCCTCGGCCTTCGGCTCAGTCGTAGTGAAATGGATCTCTTCGGCCGTCGCCAGATTGGGCGCCGAAACCAAGTCTTCCGTCTTCCAGCCGCCTGCAACGAGGCTCCGATACGCGGCGTGGTTGCCTTCAAGCGCAGCCAGGACATGCACGCCGAGCAGGATCGCGATGCCGGCGGCAAAAAACTCCGGCCGGCGGATCAATTCCAGGGCGATGCCCTGTAGCAGAAAGGCGGCGATGGCCTGCAGCCACAGCCGGTGAAAAAGCATCCATAGTGTCGGAAACAAAAATGCGGTCCAGGAAAAACCGTCGCGGATGAAGCGCGTGCTCACCTGGTTTTTGTCCGGTCCTCCGGGTGGCGTCAAAATCAAATAGCTTGCCATCTCTTCACTTTCCCCATGACGGGGGCTCAGGCGAGGGTGCCCTTTGTCGAGGGCACACGGCCTGCCTGCCGCGGATCAATCTCGGTTGCCGTGCGCAGTGCGCGGGCAACGGCCTTGAAGCATGTCTCGGCAATATGGTGATTGTTGGCGCCATAGTGGTTGAGGATATGCAGCGTGATGCCGGCATTCTGCGCCAAGGCCTGGAAGAATTCGCGCACCAGCTCGGTATCGAAAGTGCCGATCTTCGGGGCGCTGAAGGCAACATTCCAGACGAGGAAGGGCCGGCCGGACAGATCGACGGCCGCCTTCGTCATCGTTTCGTCCATGGCGAGATCGATCGAGGCGTAGCGGGTAATGCCGCGCCGGTCGCCCAGCGCCTTGGCAATGGCCTGGCCGATGGCGATGCCGGTATCTTCGACCGCGTGGTGATCGTCGACATGCAGATCACCCTTGGTGTCGATCTCCATATCGATCAGCGAATGTCGCGAAAGCTGCTCCAGCATATGGTCGAAGAAGCCGACGCCCGTCGAAATCGTCGACTTGCCACTGCCGTCGATGTTGACGGACACGGAGACCGAAGTCTCATTGGTCTTGCGGGAAACGCTTGCCGTGCGGCTCGCTGCGGTCTCTGCCATGGTTGCT
Source organism: Rhizobium cerradonense (assembly GCF_030182455.1). Taxonomy (NCBI): domain Bacteria; kingdom Pseudomonadati; phylum Pseudomonadota; class Alphaproteobacteria; order Hyphomicrobiales; family Rhizobiaceae; genus Rhizobium; species Rhizobium cerradonense. The sequence continues at coordinate 16,814 of NZ_JAQJCK010000019.1, read as the reverse complement.
CCATCGGGATTGACGGCCGTTCCTTATCAGGCACATCGGCAAATATCCAGAAGTTAAGTCAGTATAGACTTATCTAGCCGGCTTACATGCATCATTCCGAAATAACGGGCATTTGCAATCGTAAAAAGCCCTCTTACATAGGGCTTGACGGGGCCGAAACGCGGCCCGGCAGAAAGCCCGCCAAAATGGGGGCAAACAGGTGTTTATATGACGACAATTGTAACTATTCGTAAGGGCGGCAAGGTGGTGATGGCTGGCGATGGCCAGGTGAGCCTCGGCCAGACCGTAATGAAGGGCAATGCCCGCAAGGTTCGCCGCATTGGCAAGGGTGACGTGATTGCCGGTTTCGCCGGTGCGACCGCCGATGCCTTTACGCTGCTAGAGCGGCTGGAAAAGAAGCTCGAACAATATCCCGGTCAGTTGATGCGCGCCGCCGTCGAGCTTGCCAAGGATTGGCGTACGGACAAATATCTGCGCAACCTCGAAGCCATGATGCTCGTCGCCGACAAACAAGTGACGCTCGCCGTCACCGGCAACGGCGATGTGCTTGAGCCGGAACACGGCGCCATGGCGATCGGCTCCGGCGGCAATTTTGCGCTCGCCGCGGCGCGCGCGCTGATGGATACCGACAAATCGGCCGAGGACGTTGCCCGCCGCGCGCTCGATATCGCCGCCGACATCTGTGTCTACACCAATCACAATGTCGTGGTCGAAACGCTCGACTCCGAAGCCTAATTCCTCTCTTGATTGTTTCTAGCCCTGACGGGAAGCACACGAAATGACCACTTTTTCCCCCCGCGAGATCGTTTCAGAACTCGACCGCTATATTGTCGGCCAGCATGAGGCCAAACGCGCCGTGGCGATTGCGCTGCGCAACCGCTGGCGCCGCCAGCAGCTCGAGCCCGATCTGCGCGACGAAGTCATGCCGAAGAACATTCTGATGATCGGCCCGACCGGCGTCGGCAAGACGGAAATCTCCCGTCGCCTCGCCAAGCTTGCCGGCGCGCCCTTCATCAAGGTGGAAGCGACGAAATTTACCGAAGTCGGCTATGTCGGCCGCGATGTCGAACAGATCGTCCGCGATCTCGTTGAGGTCGGCATCGGCCTAGTGCGTGAAAAGAAGCGCGCCGAAGTGCAGGCGAAGGCGCATATGAGCGCGGAAGAGCGGGTGCTCGATGCCCTCGTCGGCTCTACGGCCTCGCCGGCAACGCGCGACAGCTTCCGCAAGAAGCTGCGCGAAGGCCAACTGGACGACAAGGAAATCGATATCGAAGTCGCCGACACGGGCTCCGGCATGCCCGGCTTCGAAATTCCCGGCATGCCCGGCGCCAATATCGGCGTCCTCAACCTGTCCGAAATGTTCGGAAAGGCCATGGGCGGCCGCACCAAGAAGGTGCGCACCACGGTGAAGGATTCCTACAAGGAACTGATCCGCGACGAATCCGACAAGCTGATCGACAACGAGGCGATCCAGCGCGAAGCGGTTCAATCGGCCGAGAATGACGGCATCGTCTTCCTGGACGAGATCGACAAGATCGCCGCCCGCGATGGCGGCATGGGCGCCGGCGTTTCCCGCGAAGGCGTGCAGCGCGACCTGCTGCCGCTGGTCGAAGGCACCACGGTTGCGACCAAATATGGCCCGGTGAAGACCGATCACATCCTCTTCATCGCCTCGGGTGCGTTCCATGTGTCGAAGCCTTCGGATCTCCTGCCGGAATTGCAGGGCCGTCTGCCGATCCGCGTCGAACTGAAGCCTTTGAGCAAAGAGGATTTCCGCCGTATCCTGACGGAGCCGGAAGCCAGCCTCATCCGCCAATACAAGGCGCTGATGGAGACGGAAAACTTGAAGCTCGATTTCACGGATAACGCGATCGACGCTTTGGCCGATGTCGCTGTGCACCTCAACTCCACTGTCGAGAACATCGGCGCCCGCCGCCTGCAGACAGTGATGGAGCGTGTACTGGACGATATTTCCTACAACGCTTCGGATCGTGCCGGCGTGTCGGTGACCATCGACGCCGACTATGTGCGCGAACATGTTGGCGATCTCGCCACCAATACCGACCTGTCGCGCTTCATTCTCTAATGGAATTAAGCCGGTGACGGCATCTTGACATATTAAGCACTCGACAGCGGGCCGTTAACTTTTTAGTTAAGGCCCGCTTCTTTGCGTGGGAATGGCTTTATTCGGCCAAGATTGTCCGTCAGGCAGCCGCATTGAAACATCGGATGAAACTTCGACAGGGCAGCCATCGTGCGACGCATTCTGATCACCCTTCTTCTGGCGGTTGTCAGCCTCTCCTGGACTCCGGCCTATGCGGATGCAGCGGCCATGGTGCCGCCGGGCAACCGCAACGCCGAGCAGCCGGCAATCCCTGGTGCCTCCGTGCGCCGTACCAAGGGCACGAATTCGACCTTCGAGCGCAAATACCAGAAGGTTCACGAACTGCTGGCGACCGATACCAAGCTCATGTCGAAGATCAAGTCGACGGCGCGCGCCTACGGCATCGACCCCATCCACATCATCGGCGCGCTGGTCGGCGAACATACCTATAATGTCGACGCCTATGACGGCCTGCAGTCCTACTACGTCAAAGCCGCCTCCTATGCCGGCCAGAGCTTCCGCTTCGCCTATGACGGCGAAGACGTCGATGATTTTGTCGCCCGGCCGCAATTCGATGCCTGCAAGGGCAAGAGGGATTCCTACAGCCTCTGGACCTGCCGCGAAGATGTCTGGGAAAGCGATTTCCGCGGCAAGAAGGTCGGCGGCAAATCCTTCCCCGACAACCGTTTCAGCGCCGTGTTCTTCCAGCCCTTCTATGCCGGCCAGACCTTCGGCCTCGGCCAGGTCAATCCGCTGACGGCGCTGGAGCTCTCCGATCTCGTCAGCAGCACGTCGGGCATTCCGAAGCTGGATGAAAAGGACGCCGGCAGCGTCTACAAGGCCATCATGGATCCGGATCTGTCGCTCGCCTTCGTTGCGGCCTCGATCCGCAAGTCGATCGATGACTACCGTTCGATCGCCGGCATGGACATTTCGGGCAATCCGGGCATCACGGCGACGCTCTACAATGTCGGCAATTCCCGCCAGCGGGCCGCAGCGCTCGCCGCCAAGAACCGTGGGGCCGGACAACCGGTCTGGCCGGAGGAAAATTACTATGGCTGGCTTATCAATGATAAGCTGGACGATCTGAAGTCGCTGCTTTAAACTTCGGGAGCCGTCGCGAAAATAAGGTTTTCGAGGAGATTGGATCTCATGGACATGATCCCGGAAGCCTTTTCCCCACCAGCCCCGACCCCGCGTACCGTCCCGCCATCGCGTCTGACGATCATCCGCACCATCCTGCGCAATCCGCTGGAATTATGGGGTGAGCCTTCCTATACGCTGCCATGGATCATGACGCGCTTCTTTCGCGAGCACACGCTGATCGTCAATGATCCCGGCCTGATCAAGCATGTGCTGGTCGACAATGCCTCCAATTACCGCATGTCGGATATCCGCCAGCTCGTGCTCCGGCCAATCCTGCGCGACGGCCTGCTGACGGCGGAAGGCCAGGTCTGGAAGCGCTCGCGCAAGGCCGTCGCGCCGGTTTTCACGCCGCGCCATGCCCAGGGCTTTGCCGGCCAGATGCTGAGCCAGAGCGAAGCCTATGTTCGCAAATACGAGGAGGCCGGCAGCGATGGCAAGGTTTTCGACATCGCCATCGATATGACCGAGCTTACCTTCGCCATCCTCGCCGAAACGCTGTTCTCCGGTGAGATCGTCACCGAAAGCGGCCATTTCGCCGATGACGTCAACCAGCTTCTGCATCGCATGGGCCGCGTCGACCCGATGGATCTTCTGCGCGCGCCTTCCTGGGTGCCGCGCGTCACCCGCATCGGCGGCCAGAAGGTGCTCGACAAGTTTCGCGGCATCGTCCGCAAGACGATGGATCTTCGGCTCGACAAGATGCGTAGGGATCGGGCCAGCGCTCCCGACGATTTCCTGACGCTGCTGTTGGAAAAGGCCGGCCCCGACGGCCTGACCATGGAGGAGATCGAGGACAACATCCTCACCTTCATCGGCGCCGGTCATGAGACGACGGCGCGGGCGCTGGCCTGGACGCTCTACTGCGTCGCCAATACCCCGCATATCCGCGAGGTCATGGAAGCGGAAATCGATCTGGTGCTCGCCACCGGCGCCGAGCCCGTCGCCTGGCTCGACCTGATGCCGAATGTCCGTGCCGCCTTCGAGGAGGCGATGCGCCTCTATCCGCCGGCGCCATCCATCAACCGCGCCTCGATTGCTGACGATGAATGGATAAGCCCAAGCGGGGAGCGCGTGGAGATCCCGGCCGGGATCACCGTACTGATCATGCCTTGGACACTGCATCGCCATGCGCTTTATTGGGACAAGCCGCGTGCCTTCATGCCCGAACGCTTCCTTCCGGAGAATCGCGGCAAGATCAACCGCTTCCAGTACCTGCCCTTCGGCGCCGGCCCCCGCGTCTGCATCGGCGCCACCTTTGCCCTTCAGGAAGCCGTCATCGCCCTTGCTGTCATGATGCACCGCTTCCGTTTCGATGTGACCGATCAGACGAATCCCTGGCCGGTGCAGAAGCTGACGACCCAGCCGCAAGGCGGGCTGCCAATGCGGGTGACGAGGCGGTAGGGGCGCTGCGGGCACGGGATTATCTCGCCCCTGGCGGGCGAGAAAGCAATTTCACTGGCTTAGGAATTGCGGCGCAGAAGCTGCTACGCATTAAAAATGCTTAGCGCAATTTCTAAGCCATTGAAATTGCAAGAGAGGGGGTCAGTTTCTTGTTCAGACAAATTTCTAAATTTCGTGCGTCCCTACCTACCCCCGCTCTTGCAAAAACTAAGAATTAGACGGGGACAAGCCCCCGCCTAATCCTAAGTTTTTGCTTTCTCGCCCGCCAAGGGCGAGATAGGCTCCGCGCTTGCCGCCTCACTCATCTCCTCAAGGGTAAATTGATCTGTGACATCTCATTTCCTGCTCGGCATCGACACCGGTGGAACCTATACCGATGCCGTTCTCTTCCATGAAACCGACGGCGTTGTTGCCAAGGCGAAATCGCTGACCACGCGGCATGATTTGGCCGTCGGCATTGCCGGCGCTGTCGATGCGGTCATCGCCAAGGCGGCCATCCCCGTTTCCGCTATCGGTCTCGTATCGCTGTCGACGACGCTTGCCACCAACGCGCTGGTCGAAGGGCAGGGCGGCCGCGCCGGACTGGTAATGATCGGCTTCGGCCCCGATGATCTGAAGCGTGACGGCCTGGCCGAGGCGCTGGGGACCGATCCAGTGGTGTTTGTACCCGGCGGACACAGCGTCCATGGCAACGAGAACCCGCTTGATCTGGCGGCGCTCGAAGCGATGCTGCCGGAGCTTTCGAAGAGCGTTTCGTCCTTCGCGATCGCTGGCTATTTCGCTGTGCGGAATCCGGCTCATGAAATCCGTGTGCGTGACTGCATCCGCGAGATTTCCCATCTGCCGGTCACCTGCAGCCATGAACTCTCCTCCAAGCTTGGCGGCCCGCGCCGGGCGCTGACGACGCTTTTGAACGCGCGGTTGGTGTCGATGATCGACCGGCTGGTCGGCGCCTGCGAAGGGTTTCTGGCCACGCGCGGCATCGCGGCGCCGATGATGGTCGTGCGCGGTGATGGCGCGCTGATCTCGGCCGCAGAAGCTAAGCTCCGTCCAATCGAGACCATCCTTTCTGGACCTGCGGCGAGCCTTGTCGGCGCACGCTATCTGACCGGCCTCGACGATGCCGTGGTGTCCGATATCGGCGGCACCACCACGGATGTCGCTGTGATGGAGGCCGGCCGGCCGCGGCTCGATGCCGACGGTGCGGTGGTCGGCGGCTATCGCACCATGGTCGAAGCGGTCGCCATGCGCACCTATGGCCTTGGCGGTGATTCCGAAGTGAAGATCAACGATCGCGGTCTTGTCGCCGCCTTCGAACTCGGGCCGCGCCGCCTGCTGCCGCTCAGCCTCGCAGCCCATGTACACAGCCAGGCCGTCATCGGTGTGCTGGAGCAGCAGCTTCGTGCGCCGCATCTCGGCCGCCACGCCGGCCGCTTTGCCGTGCGCACCGGCGTACCGGATCATCTTGCGAGCGGCTTGCAGCCGTCGGAACAGGCGTTGTTCGACAAGATCGGCAGGGTACCCCTGCCGCTCGACCAGCTTCTGACCTCGACGTCGCAGAAAGCGACCCTGGACCGCCTGGTTGCCCGTGGCCTGGTGCATCTCTGCGGCCTGACGCCGTCAGACGCAATGCATGTGCTTGGGCGGCAAAGCCAGTGGAGTGCGGAAGCCGCCCGGTTGGGTCTCGCGCTGGCAATGCGGTTGAAGGACGGCTCCGGCCGCCCGATTGCCGACTCGATAGAGGAGCTGGCGCAAAAGATCGTCGGTCGCCTGACCCGGCAGTCCGCCGACGTGATCCTGGCCGCCTGCCTGGCGGAGGACGGCGTTACCCATCTCGATCCGGCCAAATCGATCTCGATCGACCGCGCGCTTCGTCGCGCACGGGGCATCGCCCGTTTTGCCGTTTCGCTCGATCGCCCTCTGGTCGGCCTCGGCGCTTCCGCCCCCGTCTATTACCCTGCCATCGCCGAGATGCTGGCAAGTGACAGCGCCATTCCCGCTGATTCGGATGTGGCCAACGCGATCGGCGCCGTCGTCGGCCAGGTTCGCACCAGCGCCACGGTATTCGTCACCATGCCCGAGGATGGCATCTATGTGCTGAATGGCGCGGGCGAGACTTTGCGGTTCACTGACGAGCAAAAGACTTTTTCTCTGGCGCGGCAGCGGGCAATCGAGGTGGCGACGGCGCAAGCGCGCTTGAATGGTGCCGAAGATCCCGTCATCGCCGTGGAAGAACAGGTCGATGCGCCTGAGATCGAGGGCAATCGCAAGCTGGTCGAGGCCCGCTTCATCGCCACCGCCAGCGGCCGCCCGCGCATAGCCGCCGACTGATTATTTCCATAAATGCACAAATCTTTCGAACTATTGCCAAATTGACGGAGAGCCTAACCGCCCGCAAACTGGCAGCATGTAAAAATTGAGCCGTAGAACGGCCGTGAGGAGTGATTGGTATGAGCCGCATTGACAAGAACGGGCTTCAGATTGAGCCGGTGCTTTATGATTTCCTCGTCAAGGAGGCCCTGCCAGGCTCCGGCGTCGACCCGGATACCTTCTTTGCCGGCTTCTCGGCGATCGTGCACGACCTCGCGCCGAAGAACCGCGATCTGCTCGCCAAGCGCGACCGGATGCAGGCTGCCTTGGATGATTGGTATCGCAAGAACGGCGCGCCGGTGGACATGGCCGCCTACGAAGCCTTCCTGCGCGAGATCGGCTACATTATTCCCGAAGGCCCGGCCTTCTCGGTCTCGACCGCCAATGTCGATCCCGAAATCGCCTCTATCGCCGGCCCGCAGCTCGTCGTTCCCGTCATGAATGCCCGCTATGCGCTGAACGCCGCCAATGCGCGCTGGGGTTCGCTTTACGATGCGCTCTACGGCACCGACGCCATCCCTGAGACCGACGGTGCCGAGAAGGGCAGGGGCTACAATCCGAAGCGCGGTGAAAAGGTCATCGCCTGGGTGCGTGATTTCCTCGATACCGCCGCGCCGCTTGCCGGTGCGAGCTGGAAGGACGTCACCGGCTTTACTGTCAAGGACGGCGCATTGGCGATCGCAACGAAGAGCGGTGCTACGGCTTTGGCCGATGCTGGGCACTTCGCAGGCTATCTCGGCGACGCCAGCGCTCCCTCGCATATCCTGCTGAAGAACAATAGCATCCACATCGAGATCGTCCTCGATGCCGGCACCGAGATCGGCAAGGCCGATGCGGCTGCTATTTCTGACGTCCGGCTGGAATCGGCGATCACCACGATCATGGACTGCGAAGATTCGATCGCTGCCGTCGACGCCGAGGACAAGGCCGAAGTCTATCGCAATTGGCTCGGCCTGATGAAGGGCGACCTGACGGAGGAAGTTTCCAAGGGCGGCAAGACCTTCACCCGCCATCTCAATCCGGATGTGACCTACACGGCGCCAGATGGCGCGAGCTTCGAGCTGCATTGCCGCTCGTTGATGCTGGTGCGCAATGTCGGCCACCTCATGACCAATCCGGCGATCCTCGACCGCGACGGCCATGAAGTGCCTGAGGGCATCATGGACGCCATGATCACCGGCCTGATCGCGCTCTATGATATCGGGCCGAACGGCGGACATAAAAATTCCCGCGCCGGCTCCATGTATGTCGTCAAACCGAAGATGCATGGCCCGGAAGAGGTCGCCTTCGCCGTCGCGATCTTCTCGCGCGTCGAAGATGTGCTCGGCATGCCGCGCAACACCATCAAGATGGGCATCATGGACGAGGAGCGCCGCACCACGGTCAATCTCAAGGAAGCAATTCGCGCTGCCAGCGAACGCGTCGTCTTCATCAACACCGGCTTCCTCGATCGCACCGGCGATGAGATCCATACCTCGATGGAGGCGGGCCCGATGATCCGCAAGGGCGACATGAAGCAGGCAGCCTGGATCGCGGCTTATGAAAACTGGAATGTCGATATCGGTCTGGAATGCGGCCTTTCCGGTCACGCGCAGATCGGCAAGGGCATGTGGGCCATGCCGGACCTGATGGCGGCGATGCTGGAGCAGAAGATCGCGCATCCGAAGGCCGGCGCCAACACCGCCTGGGTGCCGTCACCGACGGCCGCGACGCTGCATGCGACCCACTATCACCGCGTCAACGTCGCTGAGGTCCAGCAGGGCCTGAAAAGCCGGGCTCGCGCCAAGCTTTCCGACATTCTTTCCGTTCCGGTCGCGTCCCGCCCGAACTGGACGCCGGAAGAAATCCAGCGCGAGATCGACAATAATTGCCAGGGCATTCTCGGCTATGTCGTTCGCTGGGTCGATCAGGGCGTCGGCTGCTCCAAGGTACCGGATATCAACAATGTCGGCCTGATGGAGGATCGCGCCACGCTGCGCATCTCGGCGCAGCACATGGCCAACTGGCTGCACCACAAGGTCATCACCGAAGCGCAGATCGTCGAGACCATGAGGCGCATGGCCGCCGTCGTCGACCGGCAGAACGCCGGCGACCCGCTCTACAGGCCGATGGCCGGCAATTTCGATGGCTCTATCGCCTTCCAGGCGGCGCTTGATCTCGTCCTCAAGGGTCGAGAGCAGCCGAACGGCTATACCGAGCCGGTCCTGCACCGCCGCCGCATCGAGCTGAAGGCAAAGCAGGCGGGATGACCCCTCCATCTGGGGCCACCTCGATCCTTCGAGGCCTTGTCGCCTGCGCTGGCGCTTTGGCGGCAAGGCGCCTCAGGATGAGGTGGAGAGAGTCTTGCGGCTAAGGGAAGAGATCAGCCCTCATCCTGAGGCGCGCAGCCGAAGGCGAAGCCTCGAAGGACGAGGGCGGGTAGGGCGGTATAATATCGGACCTCAGTTCCCCAAAACAAAAAGGCCGCCGGACATCGATCCCGCGGCCTTTTGAATTCCAAATAATGCCAGCGATTACTGGATCACGACGACCTTGGTGGCGTGACCCGGCAGAACGCGGTTGTAGAGATCGATGACGTCCTGGTTCATCAGGCGGATGCAGCCCGAGGAAGCCGCGGTGCCGATCGAAGCCCATTCCGGCGTGCCGTGCAGGCGGAACAGCGTGTCCTGGCCCTTCTCGTTGTAGAGATACATGGCGCGGGCGCCGAGCGGATTTTCGAGGCCCGGGTTCATGCCGTCATCGACATACTTGGCGATTTCCGGACGGCGGACCGCCATTTCCTTCGGCGGATGCCAGCTCGGCCATTCCTGCTTCCAGGCAACATATGCCGTGCCCGACCATGCAAAGCCCTGCTTGCCGACGCCGATGCCGTAGCGCATGGCTTCGTTGTTGCCGAGGATGTAATAAAGATGGCGCTCGCGGGTGTTGACGATGATCGTGCCCGCAGCTTCGTCAGACTTGTAGGAGACGATCTGGCGGCGGAACTGCGGCTTCACCTTCTGGATCGGGATCGCCGGCAGTTGGAAGCCGTTGTCGCTCGTGACGCCGTAATCATTATCGAACGTCTTGACGGTGTCGGAAGCGGAATTGGCGGTAGCGGTCGGCGTGGCTGCGGCAGTGGTGGCGTAACCAGCCGTGGCAAGCGTTGCGACAAGGCCGAGTGCGGTCATAGCATTGCGGATGCGCATGGAAGTCTCTTGGTGAGTTGTGACAGGGAATGGGATGGTATCAACCATCTTTGACTACGGTTTATTTTCTATTAAATTTAGCTTTGCAAGCTGGTGCGGGGCGACAAAATAGCTCCGCTGCGCAAATTAAAGGGACATGGTTTTTTTGCAACAACGCTTGTTCGGTCCCAGAGGCAATTCATGACGATTTTAAGTGTTTACAATAACAATCCGTTAATAGACGGTCGGCAGTCGGAACGGGCGATGCTTGTACGCAGGGGCGTGCAACTATTACTGCACGAGATGCGCCTTGCCGTCTTGCCGGAGCTGCCGCTCGCCAGCGGCCGCCGCGCCGACCTCATCACGCTTTCCGAAAAGGGCGAGATCTGGATCATCGAGATCAAATCGTCGATCGAGGATTTTCGCGTCGACCGCAAATGGCCGGATTACCGCCTGCATTGCGATCGCCTGTTCTTCGCGACCCACAAGGACGTGCCGCTCGATATCTTTCCGGAAGATTGCGGGCTTTTCCTGTCGGACGGTTACGGCGCGCATATGATCCGCGAGGCGCCGGAGCATCGCCTGCCACCAGCCACGCGCAAATCGGTGACGCTCAATTTTTCCCGCGCCGCCGCCCAGCGGCTGATGCTGGCCGAATGGGCGACGGGTAAGTCTTTTTCGTCTGAATGAAGGTTACTTCGGTGCGCGCTTGGCGAGGATTCGTTGCAGCGTGCGGCGATGCATGTTGAGACGGCGGGCCGTCTCGGAGACGTTGCGCTCGCACATTTCGTAGACGCGCTGGATATGCTCCCAACGCACCCGATCCGCCGACATCGGATTTTCCGGCACCTCGGCCTTTTCGCCCGGCCGTTGCGTCAGCGCCGCATAGACGTCGTCGGCATCCGCGGGCTTGGCAAGATAATCGAGAGCACCGAGCTTCACGGCAGTGACCGCGGTCGCGATATTGCCGTAGCCGGTCAGCACCACGATATGCGTATCGTCGCGCCGCTGCCGGATCGCCTCGATGACATCAAGGCCGGTGCCGTCACCGAGACGAAGGTCGACCACGGCGTATTTCGGTGGCGTGGCCTTGGATTTGGCAACGCCTTCCGCCACCGATTCCGCCGTCTCGACCACGAAGCCGCGCGTCTCCATGGCGCGCGCCAGCCGGCGCAGAAAGGGTCCGTCGTCGTCGACGATCAGCAATGTCGCGTCGGGCCCGATATGGTCCGCCGCGTCCTTGGCCCCCGCATGAGGGTCGGTGAGCTCTTTATCCGTCATCATGTTCAATCCCGGCGGCAGACCGCCTGCATAGTCCTACTGACTTTAACGACCGGTGTTTTAAGCCGTGAAATTCATTTTGTCGAATTACTGTCGATCAACATTCGCGGCCATTCAACACGGATGCGTGCACCCGGCGTTTCAGGGTCGCGATTGCCGAAGGAAAGCTCTGCGCCCGAACGTTCCAGCAGGGTCTTGGCGATGAACAGGCCCAGTCCGAGGCCGCCCGCCGTATCGTCTCGCTGTCGCGTCGTGACATAGGGCTCGCCGATCCGCATCAAGATTTCGGGAGAGTACCCGTTGCCGTCATCCTCGATGACGATTGTCAGCGTATCGGGATTATATTCCACCGTGACGGTCACCTTCTTTCGCGCATAGTCGACGGCGTTTTCGATGAGATTGCCAAGCCCGTACATGATGCCGGCGTTGCGGTTCAGCACGGGTTCGCCGAGGCGCGGGCTCTTTTCGATCAGCTCCAGCTTGATGCCGAATTCCCGATGCGGTGCGATGATCTCCTCCATCATCGACGACAGCGTCAGCCGCCGCATATGCGCCTCGTCCTCGGAGGAGAGCGTCGTCAGCCGCCGCAGGATGTCGCGGCATCGTTCGCTCTGGCTACGCAGCAGCGCCACATCCTCGCGGAAGCGGTCGTCCTGGCTGAGCTCGCGCTCCATCTCCTTGGCGACGACGCTGATCGTTGCCAGCGGCGTGCCGAGTTCATGAGCCGCGGCGGCGGCCAGCCCGTCGAGTTGCGACAGGTGCTTTTCCCGCTGCAGCACCAGTTCCGTCGCCGATAACGCATCGGCAAGCTGCGTCGCCTCCATGGAGACGCGGTAGGCATAGAAGGCGGCAAAGGCCATGGTCGAGGCGATCGAGCACCAGACGCCGAGCTGCATTACGCTATGAACGTTGATCTCGATGCCATCGTACCAGGGCAGCGGAAAAGGCGAGAAGGCAAGGCCCGTGATGCAGATCATCGCCAGCACGATCAGCGCCATGCTGTAGCGGATCGGCTGCGAGGCGAAGGAGATGATGACGGGAACGCAGACCAGGGCGGAAAAGGGATTGGCGAGCCCGCCGGTGATCAAGAGCAGCCCGCAGAGCTGCAGGAGATCGAGGCCGAGCAGCGCAAAGGCAGCCGGCGGCTCCAGGCGGTGCGTTGGCGGATAGCGCAGCGTCAGGAAGAAGTTGATCCAGGCGAGGCAGGCGATCAACACGCAGCAGGCCAGCAGCGGCACGGCAAATTTCAGCCAGAAGGCGACGATCATCACCGTCACCGTCTGGCCGCCGACCGCGAGCCAACGCAGCCGCACCAGCGTCTGCAGCCTGAGCCGCCGGCTGGTGTGGTGATCGTCCTGCGGCTTGGCGTCCGCGTCCGCCATCTTGTCCAATCCTCTGAAGAAACGGGCCATTCTCAGGTACCACGCGGCTTGGCTCTTGTCGTCGGCAAAGCATCAGCCGGATCCTCCGGCCAGGGATGCCTGGGGTAACGCCCGCGCATATCGGCGCGCACGTCTTTCCACGATCCTGCCCAGAAGCCGGGCAGATCACGCGTCGTCTGGATTGGCCGGTGCGCCGGCGACGTCAGTTCCAGCACCAGCGGCAGCCGCCCACCGCCGACGGCCGGATGCTGCTTCAGGCCGAAAAGCTCCTGAACGCGGATCGTCAGCAGCGGTTCTTCGCCTTCATATTGGATCGGATGACGCTGGCCCGTCGGCGCTTCGAAATGCGTCGGCGCCATCCGGCCAAGGTCGCGTTGCAGCTCATGCGGCACCAGCGACATCAACCCGTTGGAAAGCCCGCCGGCCGAGATGTCGGAGAGGCCGCGTGCCTCGGTCTGGAATGGCGTGAACCATTCGTCGAGCCGCGAAAGCAGGGCATCGTCGCTCATATCGGGCCATGGCTCCCCGATCGTCCGGTGCAGGAAGCCGATCCGTTCACGCAATTGCGTCGCCTCTTTTGAAAAGGGCAGGACGGCGAGCCCCAGCTCGCGGATGCCGTCGGCCAGCGCCTTCGCCGCCCGCTCGCCCGATGGTCGAGGCAAGGGGGTCTCCTCGAAGATGATGGCCCCGAGCCGCGTCACGCGCCGCGCCCGCACTTGCCGGCTGGTCTTGTCGAATAGGCTCTGGTCCTCGGTGCGGATCTCTCCCGGCAGATGCTCCTCGACATCAGCACGCGCAATTTCCGCCGCTGCCAAGATACGGCCTTGCGCCGCCCGGCCCGTCAGGTCGGCAATGACAAGCATTTGCGAACCGGCGAGGCGCTCCGTCTCCGGCAATTCGGCGCCGCGCCCGTTCGCCATGACGAAGCGTCCGCGGCCGCCGCGCTGCAGGGCGATGCGATCGGGGAAGGCATGCAGCAGCAATGAACCGGCCAGGACCTGTACTCCTGCGTCCGCAGCCTTGCTGTCGCCTGCCGCTGTCGCCAACCGCCCTGCTAGCCGGCGCGACGCCTCCGCGCGTTCACCCTTTTCCGTCTTGAACCGCCGCAGGCGCTCTTCCAGATCGATGCTTTGCCCGCCGAGCCCCTGTTCCGTCAGCAATACGGCGAGCATCGCCGCCTCGCGTGCCTGGCCGAACTCCGCTGCTGAAATCACCATGGCCGCTAGCCGCGGCGGCAGAGCCAGATCGCGCATCAGCCTGCCGTGTGCCGTCAGCCCGTTCTCCGTGTCCAGCGCCCCCAATTGCCGCAGCAATGCCCGCGCTTCGCCCAGTGTCGTCGCCGGCGGCTGATCGACAAAGGCAAGTGCGGCTGGGTCCTGCACGCCCCAATGGGCAAGATCAAGCGCCAGCCCGGAAAGATCGCTGGACAGAATCTGCGGCGGCGTGAAGGCCGGCAGTGCCGCCGTCTGGCCTGGATGCCAAAGCCGGATCGCAATACCAGGCTCGGTTCGCCCCGCACGGCCAGCGCGCTGATCGGCGGAAGCCCGCGATACCCGCACCGTCTCCAGCCGAGTGATCCCGGTCGACGCTTCGAAAACCGGCAGCCGCTGCAGGCCGCTGTCGATGACGATGCGCACGCCGTCGATGGTGATCGACGTCTCGGCGATCGATGTCGCCAGCACGATCTTGCGCGTGCCTTTCGGCGCCGGCCGGATCGCCGCATCCTGTTCCTTTTGACCGAGATTGCCGTAAAGTGGCGCGATCACTGTCTCCGGCGACAATCGGCCTTCGAGTCTTTCCACCGTGCGGGTGATTTCCGCCTGGCCGGGCAGAAAGGCAAGGATCGATCCCTGTTCCGTCGCATGCGCATCCAGGATCGCCTTGGTTATGGTCTCCTCGATCCGTTCGCCGGCCGGCCGGTCCTGATGGCGGATCTCGATCGGAAAGCTCCGGCCCATGCTTTCGATGATGGGCGGGCGTCCGAGCAGGGCGGCGACACGTTCGACATCGAGCGTCGCCGACATCACGAGGATACGCAGATCCTCGCGGAGCGCCGATTGCACGTCGAGCGCCAGCGCCAGGCCGAAATCCGCATCCAGCGAGCGTTCGTGGAATTCGTCGAAGATGACCGTGGAAACGCCCGATAGTTCGGGATCGTCGAGGATCATCCGCGCGAACACGCCTTCGGTTACCACCTCGATGCGCGTCTTTGCGGAAATGCGATTATCAAGCCGCATACGGTAGCCGACGGTATCACCCACCTGCTCGTTGAGCAGCGAGGCCATGCGCGCCGCCGCAGCTCTTGCAGCAAGCCGCCGCGGCTCCAGCAGGATGATCCTGCCGTCGCCGCGCCAGCCTTGACCAAGTAGATAGAGCGGCACCAGCGTCGTTTTGCCGGCGCCGGGAGGAGCCGACAGAACTGCGCGTCGTTCGTCCGCGAGCGCTGCGCCGATATTGGCGAGCACATGTGAAACCGGCAGTTCGGGCAGCGAAGGTGTCATCGGCGTCACGCCTGCTTGCCCCGCACATGTTCATAGGCAAGGATCGCGCCGGCAAGATCCTCGAGCGCAGCTCCCACCGATTTGAACAGGGTTATATCGTTCTCATTCGTGCGCCCCGGCCGCGTGCCGCGTATGAGCTCGCTGAGCTCCGCGTGGATCGCATCCTCCGTGAGCACGCCGCTTTTCAGCGGCTGTACGATATCGCCGGCTTCCTTCATTGCGCCGGCGCGCGTATCGACGAAGACCTGCGCGCGCTGGATCGCGACGTCATCGGTCTCGCGCATATCCGGCTTGAAACCGCCGACAAGATCGAGATGCGCCCCGGGCTTCAGCCATTCGCCCTGGATAACCGGCGTGTTCGACAGCGTGCCGCAGGAGATGATGTCGGCGCTGCGCGCGGCCGCTTCCAGATCGGTGACGGCTTGTACGTCCAAACCAAACGCACGCGCATCGTCCGCCACCTGTTGCGCCTTGTCGCGATCGCGTCCCCACACGCCGATTCGCGTCAGCTCCCGTCCTTCGGCATGCGCCTGGATCAGGTTGAGCGACAGCCGCCCCGTGCCGCAGACAAGCAATTCCTGCGCATCCGTGCGTGCGAGATAGCGCGCCGCCAACGCCGAGGTGGCGGCAGTGCGCCGCGCCGTGAGCTCCCCGCCATCGATCGCTGCCAGCATTTCGCCTGTCTTGCCGGACGAAAGCAGATAGGTTCCGAAGATTGCGGGCAGGGCGCGACTGGCATTGTCCGGGAAAACCGAAACCATCTTCACGCCCATATATTGCCCCGGCAGCCAGGCCGGCATCAGCAACAGCGTGGCATGGCTCTCGCCGGGAACTTCTATATCATGGTGATGCCGCACCGGCATGACGCAGCCACCGGCAAACATCGTGGCGATCGCTTCGATGAGCGCCGGCCAGGCCAGCGCTGCACGGGTCTGCTCTTCGTCGAGGACCAACATTGTCTGCTCCTTCATTGCTCAGCTTTCTATTAGGTCCTGTGCTATGAACTGGCAATTGGCGGCGCGGACATAGGGCTGACGCGGGTTTTGAAAGCCGACCTCTCGCCTCTCACCCTTTTGAAAGATGGATTCGCCAAAGACCCGTAAAAATGATTCCGGAAAACACCTCAAAAGAGGGCGATTTTCGCGGCCAATTGAATTCACATAGAAATCCCACAATAGAATCAGTCACTTACAAAAATGTCAGAATTTTTACAGTGTTGGTGTTGACTAAGGGAAAGCGGTGGGATTATAAGCCCACTCACTGAACGAGGGCGGCGGCGCTGCTGGCGACGGAGTTTCTCGCTCATGTGTTTCCTTGATTGGCTGCGATGCTGATTTGTGGTTCTGGGCTTTAAGTCTTGGGCTTGAGGGGACGGTTTTGACTGGGGTGACTGGTCGGCTATTTGACAATTGAAGATTGGAAGAAAGAGAAACGTGGGCGGCGAAGCTTGCGGGACCTGAAG
>NZ_JAQJCK010000018.1:0-102623 GCF_030182455.1 Rhizobium cerradonense | reverse complement strand
TTATGCCGCGCGCGGCATAAAGAGGTAACTATTTGGGCGTCCAACGTGAAGCCTTCCCCGGCACGAATTGCCTTTTCTCGGGCCATGTTGAGAAGTTTGCGGCTTTCTGGCGTATAGAGTTTGACGATTTCATCCCGTGCCAGTGGCGTCTGTGGAATAAGATCGAAGAATTCATAGACAGTATTCGTCCAACTCAGCGTCTGATCCGGTAGGCTACCAACTGAACGAAGATGTTTGCCGGCTTCAGAATGTTCCAAATCACTGTGTCCAACACAGGATTGCACAAATTGCTTGCTTTCGGGTTTCCAAAATAAGTAGTCGTGAAATTAGTTCAATTAAAAATGGAGCCCGCGACCTGCCTAATGGGGTCCGAGTAAGGTCGTCCTGTTAGCGGATTTGAAACCACACGACTATCACATGGCAGTTTGCGTAGATATAAAATAACAGCCAGATTTGCTAGAACGGTTCACCTACGAAATTTCCTTTCCAGAATGCCTTGGTCCATGTCACGATCCCATCCCAGCGAACTACGCAGGCACCCTCTAACAGAAGCCTTGATCAGCAAGAAAAACGTCATGAGCGCTGTCATGCTTCGCGATATGCGCACACGCTTCTTCAATCACGGGCTTGGTTTTCTTGTGGTCTCAATTTGGCCCCTTGCGCATATGGGAGTGCTGCTGGCGATGTATCATTATGCTGGCCGCACTGCGCCCGTCGGAAATAGCATCAACATTTTCTTTGCGACAGGTCTCATTCCAACTTTGGCCTTCATGTACGTTTCGCGTTTCATGTCGTTGTCCTTGGTTCTTAACCGAAACTTGCTCTCGTTTCCGGTGGTGAAGGTGGTCGACGTGATGATGGCACGCGCATTCCTAGAGATCATTGCGGCGGTGATCACCATGACCTTTATGGTAGCTATTATTTACACTGTCGGTGACAATCCAGCGCCATACGATTTTGATCAAGCTGTTCTCGCTTATTTAGCAACGCTGTTGCTTGCCATCGGCATCGGTAGCCTTGTCAGTGTTCTTGTCATGTTTTTCGAGTTCTTTGTCACGATCTACGCTCTGCTGATGATTTTGGTCTATGTGTCATCTGGAACTCTGTTCCTAGGAACTGCGCTGCCAGATCAACTAGCGATCCCCCTTTCATGGAATCCGATTTTCCAATGCACGGAATGGATGCGATCGGCATATTTTCTAGGGTACGACACCAGGCTTTTGAGCAAAGAATATCTTATAGCGGTTGGAGCGGGTAGTCTCTGCCTCGGCCTTTTACTTGAAAGGGTGTTCCGCGGTAAAATGCTCCAGTGATCGCCTTCCATTCATTCAGCGAATTTTTGACGGCGGCCGCCGAATCAGCCCAAAGCGGCGAAGAATTTGCGTGCTTTTAGCGATTGTTCCTTGTGCTGGCTTGACGCCCATCGACATTTTAATCGAAATGTGGCCGACTATTCATGGGGTCATTTTGCATGCAAGTTGAACAGAGAAAAACTCTAACGATATTCGGGGTCGACAGACTAGATCAGCTCTCAAAGAAACCGTTCAACGTTATCACTGCGGGATCCAGCCGGGGCGGCACATCTGCGGTGGCGGCGGTCATGCGGGCCTTTGGCCTGAACATGGGAGCCAACCTCCACCCCACCACTCATGAAGACTTCGATTTTGCAAATCTTGCCAATTACACCGTTACCGATTACAATCGCTGGTATAGTCTGATCGAGGACAAAGCTTCAAAATGCGCAGGCTGGAGCCTTAAGCTCCCGGCCGCGCTTACGATGTTGCATGCCTTTGAAAATGCAATGCCAAACCCTCTATACGTTATAGTAGTGAGAAATCCATTTAGCGTCGCGCGCAGCCTGGTCAACCGCGACGAAACATATGGGAGGAGTATGCTTGATTATTTTCATGGATATTCCCACGCTATCGCCATGTATGCGGACTGCTTTCGCGACATCGGCATGGTCAAAGGGGCTTTTGCAATCTGTGAATACGAACAGATTTTGGCCAAACCGGAAATATTCGTGCATGAATTCGCAACGCTTTGCAACCTCACTCCCTCGGAGGAGATGCTGCGTTCAGCTGTCGATTTAGTCAGTTCTCCTGGCTACAAGACGGTGGAATGTCCTGGCGTGGCCCTTGTTCCTTACGGCGTAAACTCATAAAATTTCTTGGCATTTATCGACCGCCGTGATTCAAGGGTTCGAAATAGGGAAGCATTTGATGACGCGTCGTCGCTACGAACTGACTGACCACGAATGGTCGATTATATCGCCGTTGTTACCCAACAAGCCACGCGGCGTTGCCCGCGTTGATGATCGGCGGGTACTGAATGGCATCCTCTGGCGGTTTCGAACGGGCTCGCCTTGGGCGGAAGTTCCGGAACGCTATGGCCCGCCGACGACCTGTTACAACCGCTTCGTCCGCTGGCGCAAAGCCGGGGTATGGGATCGGCTTCTTGAAGCGGTGTCCAAGGCCTACGATGGCGACATCGTCATGATCGACTCGACCTGTGTCCGCGTTCACCAGCACGCGGCCACGGGAAAAAAAGGGATGGAGACGATGGTGGCATGGGACGTTCCCGCGGCGGACTTACGAGCAAAATCCATGCGCTCGTCGATGCCGAAGGTCGCCCGGTCAATCTGCGTCTGACTGGTGGACAGATCGCCGATTGTGCCGAAGCCGACGCGCTGACGGACGAACTCGGCCAAGGAGATATCCTCCTGGCCGACAAGGGTTATGACACGAATGCCATACGGGCTAAGGCCGCCGAGCGAAAGGCCTGGGCCAACATCCCGCCGAAGAGTAATCGCAAGGGCTCTTTCGTATTTTCGCGCTGGGTCTATCGGCAACGCAATCTCGTGGAACGGTTCTTCAACAGGATCAAGCAGTTCCGAGGCATCGCAACCCGATATGACAAGCGCCCGGAAAACTACCTCGCCGCCGTAAAGCTCGTCGCAACAAGAATATGGTGCCAGAGTTTATGAGTCGACGCCGTAGGGTGCAGCGATTGCCGGCTTGACTGAGGCGCACGCGCTTGTGGACAGCCTTGGAGAAGGGGATGTCCTGTCGATAAGGGTGATGGGCGGCAACTCCATCCAAGGAGGCCGAACGCAAGCCTGGCCAACGTCCCGCCCGAGGCAAACCGCAAGGGCTCCTTCTCATTTTCCCGATGGGTTTGCAGGCCACGAATTCATGGAGCGATTCTCCAACAAGATCAAATAGTTTCGAGATATCGCTACGCTACGAGAGGAGCCCAGAAGACTATCTTCTTGCTTTCAAACTCATAGCCGCAACGATCTGGTGCCAGAGTTTATGAGCCGACTGCCTAGCCGAATCTGCAAATAATATTCGCGGTAATAGGTGAAATTTAAGGATGATTTAAAAATCGAATTTGGTATGTCCAACTGCCGTCGATGGTTGATCTGGAGCTATGTAATTGGCAGCGATAAACTTTAGCAAATTATTTCAACGAAATATGACAGCACTCAGAGCTCGGGAATCGGACGTAACTGAACTTGTCGATGTTGAATGGTATTTCAGTCGTTACCCCGATGTCAGAGCATCAAAAATGGACCCCAGGTATCACTACCTTCGGTATGGTGCATTTGAGGGGCGAGATCCTCATCCCTTGTTCTCAACATCCTTTTACACGACCCGGTATCCCGGAGTTTCTGATTCAGGGATGAACCCCCTAATACATTATATTCGTATTGGTTCGGCTTTGGGGTTCGATCCACATCCAATATTTTCAAGCCAACACGTGGCCGAGCAAATGGGCACCACGCAGAACCCGTTGCTGTCATATCTGACAAAAGCTCGCGACGGGAGCCTGGTATCCCCCCATCCGCTTTTCGACTCCAAGTGGTATATGGAGCATTATTCCAGTGACGTGCCGAGGGGCATGGACCCTCTCCTTCACTTTATTTGTTTTGGAGCGAGATTAGGATTTGATCCTCATCCTCTGTTTTCCACGCCTTATTATCGTGCTCGCTACAACGATATCGACCCGGAGACAAACCCACTCTCTCACTATATTGCCCGAGGCGCGTCAGAAGGACGAGACCCCCATCCAAGTTTTGATAGCAAGTGGTATCGCAGCAAATACATGGACGGGCTGCCTACCACCGACAATCCACTGGTGCATTTTATTTCAGTCGGTCTGCATATTGATGCGACTCCGCATGTCCTTTTCCCCACGAAGGAATACCGAAGAGAGATGGGTGAAGCGATGCCCAAAGATAAACATCCGCTCATCTTTGCTCTTGAGAAGAGACATCTGAAATTTGAGGTCCCTAAAATTTCGGTAGATGAAGAGACGACGTTATCGAAACGGCGCAGCGAAATCTCAAAATATCACCGGATTGATGCGTTCTTGACGTTCAATGTTGATGCGATCTCAGGTGGAATCTTCTCTATTTTCTCGATCGTAAAAGAGCTACGAGAACTAGGCAGAGAAACCGCCCTCTTCTCGTTACCTGGAGGCGATCCGATTGTTCGATATAAGCGTTTCAACAACGACGAGTTAATCCTGCCGTTCGGCGATTTGATATCTGCTGCACGCCTAAAAAAAATTCGTACAATTCACGTTCCTGAGGTTCTTCTTCCCACCTTGATTGGCCACTTGGCAGAGATCTTTCATGGCGATGAGTTGAAAGAAATTGGGCTCAATATTCTCAATCAAAATGGTGAGCTCATGCCGGAACGGCATAGTTACCAACGGTTTTCCGAACAATTTCGGGAGATAACAATGACCACCGCACATGAGCGCTATTCAACCGCTCTTCATGCCGAACGTTGGGGCGTTCCGATAAAGCACATATCGACATATATGTCCTTTGACGATTATCAAATACGAAATTTTCCAGCAAAGAAGAACATTATCTTGTTGTCCCCCGATCGAATGATTGGCGACGAGGTTGTATTGGATCAATTGCAGTCAAGTTTTCATGGGTACTACATATATCGGGTTGCAGCGCTACATTATGAATTTTATAAGTTTTGCATTGGATGGACGAAGTTTTGTATTACCTTTGGAGAAGGATTAGATAACTACTTTATTGAAACTGTATTTACAGGAGGGATTCCTTTTGCAGTTTATAATCCAGTTTTTATGCCAATTTCCATGAAGTCTCTCCCTAATGTCTTTGGGAGTCTCGTTGAGATGAAGGAAAAAATTTCCAGTCTAATGCGAGATCTGGAATTGGATGAAGATTTTCGCCAAGAAGTTTTCTTGATGAACTTTAATTTGCTGAGGCAGATATACGACAAGAATATATACCGTCGAAAGTTGAAAGAGTTTTCCTTGAACCGTTTCGATTGGGTACCGGTGAATACGCCATGAGCAGCCGAGTTCTTGTAGTTCCCGCAGGCACGGAAATTGGTCATGAGGTTTATGAAAGCCTACGGTATTCCAAGCATTGGGAGTTGGTCGGCGCGAATGCCGTCAGAGATCACAGTGAAGTAACTTTCCCAAAGATGCATTTTGGTTTGCCGTTTGTGGATCACAATAATTTTGTCCACGCAGTTCAGAGCCTTGTAAAAGAACAAAATATTGAATTCGTCGTTCCTGCACATGATGAGGCTATATTCAAACTGTCCGGGCAACTGACTGGGGCTGTCTTCGTCGGGCCGCACTTGGAATTGTCAGAGCTTCTTCGCTTTAAATCAAAGATTCTGATGAGTCTTCGAGACTATATCCCAGTTCCGGCGGGTGTTGGTGATCGGCCGACGTTTCCAATTTTCGCCAAGCCCGACCGAGGGCAGGGCTCCAGAGGTGCGCGAATTGTCAGAAATGAGCAAGAGCTGACACTGGTGCGTAAAGCAGAAGAACCGATGCTTCTTCAGGAATTTCTACCTGGCCCGGAATTGACAATCGACTGCTTTTCGTCGCCCAATCACGAAGTCATTTATTGCACGGCCCGCAAGCGAGACCGTGTTTCATCTGGGATCGCGACGAGGATGCAGATGGTTGAAGAACCGCTGTTTCTGGAGTACGCGGCAATTATCTCAAGAGAGCTAAAGATATCGGGAGCTTGGTTTTTCCAAGTGAAGCAGGACGCATACGGGGTTTACAAGCTCCTTGAGGTCGCAAATCGAATTGCAGGATCCTCAGGCTTTCAAAGGGCAATTGGCATTAACTTGATGGATGCATGGTTGCATCAAATATCAGGGCGAGAGGTCTCATTTATAAAGCCACTGATAGATACTTTAATATATGACCGAGCGCTTTACGCTCGCATGAAGTTGCAACGTAAGGTAAAAAACATATATGTTGACTTCGACGATACGTTGATTTTCAACAAAGGCGCAGCTGTACACCATCGCCTAATTGGCCTGTTGTATGCCTTTAAAATAACCAAGGGCGTACCCCTAACGCTGGTAACGAGGCATAACGGCGAGATTGATGCTCAGCTTCGACGAATGGGTTTGATAGGGCTGTTTGATGATGTCGTCCATTTAAAGAATGGTGAAAAAAAATCATCATATATCAATCCAGACGGTGCGGTGTTTATTGATGACGCTTTCAGTGAACGCAAGGAGGTAGGTTCTTTGCCAGGTGTAATTTGCTTACCTCCAGAATCGATCGAGATGTTGGAAGCTATACTATAATTCGAAATTCGAGAGCTTTTCATGCGTGTTCCAAGAATTAACCCTCTGTATGTTACTCGACCAATTACTCCGGACGCAGTTGTTGTGAATAAACACAATGATTCGATATTCAAAAGCGGTATATACTCGAATTTCGGGCCTAAAGAACAGGCTCTTACATCAAAAATTCGGGAAAGGTATGACTGCGACAAGGTATTGTTGTTCAATAATGGAACAATAGCTTTGCTAACGGCGCTTTTATCTTTGCCGCGAAAGGGCGGCACTTTCTTGACAAGCCCTTTTACATTTCCCGCAACTGTGCATTGCATTAAGCTGGCTGGATATCAGGTTAGCTTTGTTGATGTTAATGAAGAGACCTTGAATATTGATGCCCAGAAGCTGGAGGAGGCATGCGACGACAACACCGTGGGAATTCTGGCAGTTCATGTCTACGGAAATCCCTGTGACATTTCAGCCATACACGATGTATGCCAAAGAAGAAACTTGTATGAAATATATGACGCCGCGCACTGCTTTGATGTTTTCGAAGATGGGCGATCGGTCTATAAAAGCGGCCTGATAAGTGTAGCGAGTTTGCACGCAACCAAACTGATGCATACGGGCGAGGGAGGAGCCCTCTTTTTTTCAGACAGCGCCATATTCGAGCGGGCGCGGTCGTGCATGAATTTCGGTATTCAAGGCGAGGACATCGTTCACGGCCTTGGTCTGAACGGGAAACTGAGCGAGATTAATGCGGCCATCGGACTGGCGGTGCTTCCGCAAGTTACGGCCGAAATTGCAAAAAGAAGAGCAATAGGCGATCATTACACGCGTCTCCTCAGTGAAATACGAGGTATATATTTCCCGCGTTTCAGGCAGACGACCATCAGAAATTTTCAATATTTTCCGGTTATGTTCCGTCAAGGCAGCGGTTTGCGCCGAGATTCAGTCTGGTCTGCGTTGCGGGCTAGGAACATCTTCGCGCGAAAATATTTTTATCCCCTCCTTTCAGATTGCTTCCCTTACAATGCGGACGGAAATGTCGGCAGTTATCCGATAGCAACCAAGGCAGCGCAAAATGTATTGTGTTTGCCGATGCATTCAGGTGTATCGCAAAGCGATGTCGAAGAGATTGTGGATACGATCTTGGAAACGGCAGAAGGTGGCAAATAATGGCTATTAGCTTGATATTGCCCGTACACAATGCGGAAAACTTTCTTATAGCGACGTTATATTCCATTAACGAGGCGCTCGGAGCGGGAGATCAATTAGTCATAATTTTCGACAGCTGCACCGATCGGTCTATAGCTGTGTTCAAGGAGTGGCGTGAGCTTAACGCTTCGTCGATTGAATACGAGATTACGACTTCGGTCGAGACTCTGGGAGGGGTGGCGGAAGCACGCAACAGAGGATTGGATCTTGTCGATCGGCCCTGGATTAGCTTCATTGACCATGACGACGTCATTTCGCCATCCATTTATAGGGATCTTTTGGCCTCCGCAGCTCGAGCAGACGCTGATGTCGCCCGCTGTGGGTTTGCGAAATGCTCCAAAGAGCATGTCGAAATTTGCTATCCAGACCTGTCTCCGGACTATTATGCTTTTTTTGGTATATTCATCTGGAATTCGCTATTCGACACTCGCCTTATAAAAGCAAATGGAATTCGCTTCGTCCCCGGGTATGGTGAAGATTACGAATTTAATCTACAAGTGGCACAGTATTGCAAACGCCAAACTTTTGTGAAAGGGCCGTTATATTTTTGGAAAATTCATGGACTGAATCATCATATGGCGCGTCGACCAGAAGATTTTGCAGAGCGCGTGATCGGCATATTTAATCGCAACCACAGTTATCTCGTCAATGCACCGAACGCGGGGGCTGCATTCTCCAAATGGGTGTATGAATATATCACGCACCTACGAGGCCAGTTCGGATCAGTTGCTGTTGACGCGAGCATAGAAAAATCCGGTTTGAGCGCGTCGCTTTCGCAGATAAAGTCGCTTTCGCGGGTATGACTTTGAGTTTGCTCGCTTTTGTGTCAACTCCGCAAGCCACGGCGAGTCCGGTAAGCGATTTTTAATGACGGCCCTGAACAGTGCAAGCTATGTCAAAGATGATTCATTGATGACGCAACAAGGTTTTGACGGCCACAGTTGAGATCCTACGGGTACGGAGCGACAGTGTCGATGTCCACGGGGTTCAAGCTGTCGATATTGCAAAAGCGTTTGCGCCGACGTCAGCGTTTCGGTTATGGCGCGACGCGACGATATTTTGCCGCGAGCGCGACGAACGCCACTTTCCCTTGACGATCGAGGCCTCGAGATGAGCTTTTACATCGACGGGAGCGGAGCTGGGATGGTGAAAGATGCGCTGATGCAATGCTTGAAGTCTTGGATGAAGGAATGGATGTAGCCAGTCACGCTATCCATCCGAGTAGGGCCGCGGATTTGTAAAGCGGTCCTTGAGGTGACGGCGAACGGTCGGCAATTGCGCTATACAGAGGTAATGCGATCGGCCAAGCATTTGACACTATCAACAAGCGGTATGCTTGCACTTTGAATGATGAGATCAGGTGACGTTGGCGCTTCATACGGGCTATTAATACCCGTCATGTTCGGCAATTTCCCATCCCGCGCCTTCCGGTAGAGCCCTTTCGGATCGCGCTGTTCACAGATATCGAGCGGTGTATCAACAAAAACCTCCAGGAAGTTGCCGGGGCCGATCAGTTCGCGCGCCATCTCTCTTTCTCGACGGAAAGGGGAAATGAAGGCGGTGAGTACGATGAGACCAGCATCCATCATCAGTTTGGCCACTTCGGCAATTCGCCTGATGTTCTCCACACGATCCGCATCGGTAAAGCCCAAGTCTTTGTTGAGGCCTTGCCTGATGTTGTCGCCATCCAGGATATATGTGCGCTTGCCTTGTTTGTGCAGCTCCATCTCTAGGGCATTGGCCAGTGTTGATTTTCCGGAGCCTGACAAGCCCGTGAACCAGATCACTTTGCCCCGATGCTCATTCAAACGCTCTCGATCTTGCCGGGTGATCGACAGCATCTGGCGGTGCACGTTCTCGGCGCGTCGAAGATTGTGGCGGATCATGCCGGCGGCTACGGTCGCGTTCGTCAGCCGGTCCACGAGAATGAAGGCGCCGAGTGTTTTCGACGTGGCGTAGCTGTCGAAAACAAGAGGGCGGCTCAGGGATACGTTGCAGACGGCTATGTCGTTGAGCGCCAGGGTTCGACCGGCGGTATGGGCAAACGTATCGACATCGACGTGATATTTAATGCTGGTGATCGATGCGGACGCCCATTGGGTCGCAAGCTTGATATCGTATTGACGGCCAATCAGACCCACATCTGCGCTCATCCAGATCAGGGTGGCTTCAATGTGATCGGACATCTCCAAGGGCTTTTGCGCGTAAGACAGAACATCGCCGCGGGAAACGTCGATGTCTCGATCGAGTCTGAATGTGACGGCTGCCCCTTCGCCGGCCCGCCTAGTGGTTCCATCCATCGTGAGGATTTCAGCCACGTGCGCGACTTGACCTGAAGCCGTCACGCGTATTTCGTCCCCAACCTCCAATTTGCCCTCGGCGATCGTCGCCGAGATACCTCGGAAATCAGCATTCGGTCTATTGATCCACTGTACCGGAATAACAAGTCGGTCGGAGGGCGTGTGCCTTATCTTGATGGTCTCCAAGAACTCCATCAAGGTCGGTCCGAGATACCATGGGGTATGTGCGGCGCGGCTCACTATGTTGTCGCCGTGAAGAGCGCTGATCGGGAGCTGGGTGATGCTCTCAAATCCAAGTGTGGCGGTGAACGTCGAGATTTCCTCGCATATCTGATCGAATATTTGCTCCTCGTATCCGACCGAATCCATCTTGTTTATCGCGGCGACCACGTGCCGAACGCCGAGCAGCGAGGCGAGATAAGCATGCCGGCGTGTCTGCGTCAGAACGCCCTTGCGAGCATCAACGAGCAGGATTGCGACGTCGGCGGACGACGCTGCGGTGGCCATGTTACGCGTGTATTGCTCATGGCCGGGGCAATCGGCGAGGATGAACTTTCGCTTTGGCGTGGAAAAATAGCGGTAGGCGACATCTATGGTGATGCCTTGTTCGCGTTCGGCGGATAGGCCATCGACCAGCAATGCGAGATCGATTTCATCGCCCTGCGTGCCATGGCGTTTCGATTCAGCTTTGAGTGCCGCCAATTGATCGTCAAGTAGCTGCTGCGATTCCCAAAGAAGGCGACCGATAAGGGTGCTCTTGCCGTCGTCTACGCTGCCGCATGTAATAAGGCGCAAGAGATCCCGAGACTGTTCCTGATGCTGAAAACGCGCAAATACCTCTTCGGATGATAAGAGATCTTGGTTGCTGTTCTGATCCAGGCTGAGCATCAGAAATAACCCTCTAATTTCTTTTTTTCCATGCTCGCCGACGAACCAGTGTCGATCAGCCGGCCTTGTCGCTCGGACACGGGCGCCTGGATGAGTTCAGCGATTATTCCTTCAATGGTATCGGCCTCGGATTCGATAGCACCCGTCAGTGGATAGCAACCTAGTGTTCGGAAACGAACTTTGCGACGAGTGATTTCCTCGCCGGGCAATAACCTCATGCGATCATCGTCAACGGCAAGAATCATACCGTCACGTAGAACGACCGGACGCTCCTTGGCGAAATACAACGGCACAACCGGAATGCCCTCCTGGAAGATATATTGCCACACGTCCAATTCCGTCCAATTGGAGAGCGGAAAGACCCTCATGCTTTCACCGGGGGCTTTGCGGGTATTGTAGAGGCTCCAAAGTTCTGGCCGCTGATTCTTCGGGTCCCAACAATGATGGCGCGTGCGAAAGGAAAATACCCGCTCTTTAGATCGCGACTTCTCCTCATCGCGTCGGGCTCCCCCGAAAATCATATCAAAGCGATGATGATCGAGTGCCTGCTTCAACCCTTCCGTTTTGGTAATGTTGGTGTGAAGCGCCGCGCCGTGGTCAAAGGGATTTATGTCCTTTTCGATCGCTTCAGGATTGACGTGAACCACTAGATCCATTCCAGTTTGGTGCGAGATAAGATCGCGAAACCGGTACATGTCCTGGAATTTCCATCTTGTATCCACATGCAATAGGGGCAATGGCGGCTTAGCTGGAAAGAATGCCTTCCTGACAAGATGAAGCAGAACTGAGCTGTCTTTGCCGATTGAATAGAGAAGGACCGGCCTGTCAGCCTCGGCAACCGCTTCGCGAATGATTGTTATGCTTTCCGCCTCAAGTCGATTTATATGCATCCTTAATATTGCCTTTAGGGAGGTGCGATTGACCGCGACCTGCGGCTATCGCCCTTTTACTTTGCCAAAGATATTGGGTGAAAACTCTTCTTGGAATGGACGCGCCTTCCAGCCAGCATCGTCAAAGTCGTGGTGCGGAATCTTGACCAAGGGCAAAGCGCACGTCCGTTACGATTTGGAAAACTGGATCTCATCGCAGGGTATGGCGCCCCATCCGTCGCATCATTGTTTTGTGCAAAAAAGCCATTCGCTGCCGATCCTCAAATCAACGGACTGTGCAGCATCAGCTGACCCTGTGGCCAATTGAACAACGCCGAATCGCGAGCCGCGCAGCATTTAAAATACCTAACGCGCTCTTGAAAAAATGCTCGATATTTAGAGTTGTAAGAATGGGTAGAAAATCGGTTTTCCTGCCATATCCACTGCAAAAGATCGCTTCAGGTATTTGAATGAGATGGGGAGTTTTCAGCCTTCTTCTTCATCATCTCGACGATGCGATCTTCCTTTGTGGATTATTCCCGGATTTTTTGGAAGTTTGTTCCAGAGTTGCGCAGAACGCGCGATTTAATCCGGTGTTAAAGCAAGAGCCGTGCGGTCTCTCCCTTCTGGGTCAAGAGTTCCACTGCTTGTTTGTCGAACGATACAAAGGTTTCTCCGCCCAACCAATTGCCCTCATAGGCGATGATACCATCTGCGAAATCACCTCCGGCTTCGAGGATTGTAAGCCCCGCCTCGACCGCGGGGCGGTTCATCACGACATTCCCGGCATTTAGTAGGTCACGGATCGTCATGGCGACGTCTTCTTTTGGTAGCTTGGCGCCCCTGCGCAGTATCCAGACCAGTTCACACAGGCAGGGCAAGGAAACCGCGATCAATGATGCTTCTCTTAGCAGTTTGCTAGCGGCATTTCCTTGCCCCGGATCGTCCTGCAGAACAGCGCGAGCCAGGACATTCGTATCGACGGAAATTTTCACTCTTCACCCGCCCAACCGGAAGCGGCGATCTCGTTCATTTCTTCGATTGTCATCGGCTTTTTGACTTTCCCGGCGTGCCGGCCGATGAAATTATCAATGGTGCCTGTCGGCCGCGCGGCTCTCACTCGAAGCTCACCGCCCGGCAGCTTGTCAAAGTCAATCCGTTCGCCAGGTTTGATGCCCAAGTGCTGCAGCAAATCCCGCTTTAGTGTGACCTGACCTTTCATTGTGACCGCTAGGGACGTCATCGATGATCCTTTCTGTAATATCATCTATAAGGTAATTGAAAATATCATTACCAGCAAGATGAGATATACCCAGAGAGGTTCTACACAGACGGAGCTTGCGGAAAGCTTCATGGTCCGAGTACGGCTCGTCGTGACACGGCATCGTGGCCGCCGGCACTCAAGGCATTCGCTAACGGCCCACTCAAACTACTGTGATGACACGTATCACCAGGTTTTATCCTATTCTGTTCGCTCCGGCGGTTTTGGATTGCTGTAGTCGGCGGTAGCGGCGGGGGGAGGTCCGGAGCGATTTCGGCTGCGCAGCAGGGCATCGCGCCCGGCTGGCATTGCTGCCCTTACGACCAGACACGGCGCCATCGCCGGTCCGAGCTTGAACTGTGCGATGAGATCGCGAAGCGTTCTGCTTACAATAGCGCCTTTCAGAAAAGCCTGGCGGATGGGGTGTCCGTTGTATCGCTGCAGTCTCCGCATAAAGGAGCTGCTTCCCGCGGGGATGAGACCTATTATTCAGTTTAAGTCGAAATTTACCCATTAACCGATTTGTCAGCATGTTTTGCTTAAATTCGAATACAGCGCATTTTGCGTCGAGCATGATGCTCCTTGACTGTGATGCCCGGTCACTGGTCGGCAACGCGCGTTTTGCGCCGATGATTTCATCTGGCGGCAGAGCGGTTGCCTGAAAATTGCACGATGAGCCCCCATGTCGTTTCTTCAGAACACCAAGATCCGCACGAAGATTCTTTCCGTCATCATCCCGATCTGCGTTGTTGGAATTGCCGGCATCATCGCGATGTCGGAGAGTTATAAAGCGACAAATGATGCCTATGCGGGTCTTCTTACAAACGAGGGGACCGCTACGATCCAGATGGCGCGAGCGAGCCAGCGAGTGGTCGCACTCAGCTATAATGCCTATCAGATCCTTGCCTATAGCGCCAAGGATGCGGAGATGCCGGGCTTTGTCAAAGACTACGGCGAAAACAAGAAAGCCTTGCTGGACTGGTTTGACTCCATAAAACGTCTGGTCCCGGAACAGGCAGCGTCAGTTGATGTGCTGGCGGACAAAGCCAGAGCAATGACCGCCATCATGGATAAGGCCGTCGAAGCCGGGGCGAAGGACGACAACGAGAGTGCCAAAGGGTTGCTGAAACAAGCAGATCCGATGATTGAAGACGAGATCCTGAGTGTCCGGCATTGGATCGAGAACGCCAGCAAGAGCGTCGGGACGCAAAGCGACACTTTAACTAGCCAGGCAAATGGCACGATCCTCTATACATTGACGACGCTCGGCATCGTCTTCGTCGCTGCAATCTTCGCCGGCCTGTTTGTCGCGGCCAAGGGTATTACCACGCCGATCGAGAAACTGCGGGAACGCATGGTGTCTCTTGCCGATGGAGAAACCGACACATCTGTCATCGGCCTGGGGCGCAAGGACGAGGTCGGCCAGATGGCCGCAGCCGTTGCTGTCTTCCGCGACAATGCGATCGAGCGCATCCGGCTGGAGCGTGACGCGGATGCCAACCGCAGCCTTTCTGATCGGGAACGTATGGAGCGGGACGCACAGAAGGCGAGGGAGGCAGCCGAAACCGAATTTGCTGTCAAGGCGCTGGCTGATGGCCTTGGAGCACTGTCAAACGGCAACCTCAACTACCGCATCGACAAGCCGTTCGTCAGCCATCTCGACCAGTTGCGCAGCGATTTCAACGGCTCGATGACAAAGATGCAGCAGGCGCTACGAGCCGTTGGCGACAATGCCCGCGGCATCGATGCCGGTGCCAATGAGATCCGTTCGGCCGCCGACGATCTGTCGAAGCGCACGGAGCAGCAGGCAGCATCCGTCGAGGAAACCGCCGCGGCGCTCGAACAGATCACCACGACAGTTAAAGACTCCACGAAGCGCGCCGAGGAGGCTGGCCAGTTGGTCGCGCAAGCCCGTATAGGCGCCGAAAAGTCGGGCATCGTGATGCGCGAGGCTGTCGCCGCCATGGAGGGTATCGAAAAATCTTCCAGCGAGATCACGAACATCATCGGCGTTATCGACGAAATCGCCTTCCAAACGAACCTGTTGGCTCTCAATGCCGGCGTCGAGGCGGCGCGCGCTGGCGAAGCGGGCAAGGGCTTTGCGGTCGTTGCCCAGGAGGTCCGTGAACTGGCGCAGCGCTCGGCACAGGCCGCCAAGGAGATCAAGGCGCTGATCTCGACTTCCAGCAATCAGGTGCGCAATGGCGTCGAACTCGTGGCGCGGACCGGCCAGTCCCTAAGCCAGATTGTCCAGGAAGTCGAAGAGATCGATGCCAATGTGAAGGCGATCGTCGAGGCGGCAAGGGAGCAAGCAACGGGGCTCGCCGAGATCAACACGGCCGTGAACGCAATCGACCAGGGGACGCAGCAGAATGCGGCGATGGTCGAGCAGTCGAACGCAGCAAGCCATAGCCTTGCCAAGGAAGTCGCATCGCTCAACAGTCTGCTGAGCCAGTTCAGCGTCGAGGAAGGCTATAGGCAACCGCGTCTGGCCGTGGCGAGCGAGCGTCACCAGCCGGCCGCGTCGCCGGCCCGCTCGCTCAGGGCCAAGATCGTCGGTGCCTTTGACGGAGGCGTCGCAACTGCGACGGCAGCGTCAAAGGACGGCTGGGAAGAGTTTTGAGGAAAGTGAAGATTGCGAAAGGGCGAGGGATACCCAGCCCTTACAGCTCTCTCTCAATGAGCAGCCGGCCATCTGATGTCGGCGGCATGAGCACCCATAAATGGCGTTGCGCAGCATATAGGCATGATCATTTGCTTGGCGGCCGCGACATCGCGATGCCACTGAACCAGCCAGTGGCACCCCCACTAAGCACCTTAGGCTGCGCGCTTCAGCGCATCAGATAGCATGGAGACAATCGTGTCGATCTCCGCTTTGCTGATAATCAGGGGTGGCGAAAGTGCTATGATGTCCCCGGTGACGCGGATCAATAGACCCTTCTCGAAGCAGTCAACGAACACCTCGTAAGCGCGCGCGCCGGGTGCATCTTTGCGAGGAGTGAGTTCGACCGCTCCGACCAGCCCAAGGTTTCGGATATCGACGACATGCGGAAGACCCTTGAGCGAATGGAGGGCTTCCTGCCAGTGCTCCGCCAGATCGGCCGCTCGCGTCAGCAGTCCTTCTTCCTGGTAGATCTCGAGAGTGGCGAGGCCGGCGGCGCAGGCGACGGGATGGCCGGAATAGGTGTAGCCGTGGAATAGCTCGATCGCGTTCTCCGGTCCGACCATAAGTCCATCATAGACCTTGCGGCTGGCAAAGACGGCGCCCATCGGGATTGTGCCGTTGGTAATGCCCTTGGCGGTGGTGACCAGATCCGGCACGACCCCAAAATAGTCGGTGGCAAAGGGTGCTCCCAGGCGTCCGAAGCCAGTGATGACCTCGTCGAAGATCAGCAGAATTCCGTACTTGTCCGCCGTGGCACGCAATTTCTCCAGATAGCCTTTGGGAGGCAGGACGACGCCTGCCGATCCGGACATCGGTTCGACGATGACGGCTGCAATGGTTTCGGCGCCATGTAGCGCGACGAGCCGTTCCAGGTCATCTGCGAGCTCGACGCCATGCTGCGGAAGCCCTTTCGAAAAAGCATTGCGCTCGATATCCAGCGTATGGCGCATATGATCTGCCGGAATCTGCGGGAAGACGCGGCGATTGTTGACGAGGCCGCCGACCGAGATGCCGCCGAATCCGACGCCGTGGTAGCCCTTTTCGCGCCCGATGATCCGCGTGCGGGTGCCCTGACCAATGGCACGCTGGTAGGCAATGGCAATCTTAAGAGCGGTATCGACGGATTCGGAGCCGGAACCGGTGAAGAACACGCGGTCGAGTTTGGCTTCGCCACCACCAGGCGCATTCGCGGCCAGCTTCGTGGCGAAATCGAAAGCGATCGGGTGGCCCATCTGAAAGGTCGGCGCGTAGTCCAAGGTGGCGAGCTGTCGTTCGACGGCCTCCGCAATCTTCTTGCGGCCGTGACCGGCATTCACGCACCAGAGGCCCGCGGTGCCATCGAGAACCTGGTTCCCATCGACATCGGTGTAGTACATACCGTCTGCAGCGGCCAATAGGCGCGGTGCTGCCTTGAACTGCCGGTTCGCCGTAAACGGCATCCAGAAATTGTCGAGAACGGGGGTGTTCGGCTTACTGACCTGATCCATGATTGGCCTCCTCTTTGGAATGGCAATCAGATCGACGATTTCCCTTCTTCAAACAAGTCCTTTTCTTTATGGCTCTAACCAATTGAAATTTATGGTAGCAGCATATAGGTTTTTGCCTATTCTGAACAACAGGAACGCCACCACATCATGTCCGTCGACATCGGCAATCGTCTCCGCCACCTGCGCATTGCGCACAACCTTTCGCAGCGCGAGCTTGCCAAACGCACTGGCGTGCCGAATTCGACGATCTCTCTCATCGAGTCGAACGCCTCGAACCCGTCGGTGGGCGCGTTGAAGAGAATTCTGGATGGCATCCCGATCGGCCTGGCGGAGTTTTTCGCATTCGAGCCCGCTCGGCCAAAGAAGGCGTTTTATGCCGCGGAAGAATTGGTCGAGATCGGCAAGGGCGCTATCTCATATAGGCAGGTTGGAGAGAACCTGTTCGGGCGCAGTTTGCAGATCCTGAAGGAGCGCTACCAGCCCGGCGCCGATACTGGAAAGGTACCTCTCGTCCACGATGGAGAAGAAGGCGGGATCGTTCTCTCGGGAAGGCTCGAGGTCACGGTCGACGACGAGCGGCGAATCCTCGGCCCTGGCGATGCCTATTATTTCGAAAGTCGACGCCCGCATCGGTTCCGATGCGTCGGGCCGGTAGCTTGCGAGGTCATCAGCGCCTGCACGCCGCCGACGTTCTGATTAGTTACTGCGGCCCTCAATGCGAGCGAGTACCCGGTCGAGTGCGGCCGTCAGCGCCTGTCGTCCGCCCTTCGTCTCAAAGTCCGAGAAAACCTGTTCGTTCAGGCCGCCCTTGGTGGCGAATTCAGAGCTCAGAGAACTGAAGGACGTGACGCCCGGCTCGTTGGCCCTTTGCGCCAAACTCGCAAATAGTGGCGCGATATAGGCCTGGCCCTTCGATCGATCGAGCCCATTCTTTTCCAGCCAGTCGGTCGTGAACTCCATGATGCCGAAGAAGGTCGACATCATGGCGCTGGCAGCGGCAAGAAGGTCATATTCTTTTCGGGATTCGCATTGAACGGCGGTGCCAAGGGCATCGAAGAGGCCGGCTATTTCGGGATCGGGAGGATAGATGGCCGTCACACCTTGGCGATCTGCCACGAATGGCAAAGGGATCGCCTGCACAAGGTCGATGTCCGCGCGGATCCAGTCGAGCAGACTTTGACGCTCCACCGTAGCCACGACGCTGACAACGCGTTGCCCATCTTTGAAACGAAGCTCACGTATAACGTCTTCGGCAATCTGCGGGCGTATGGCAAGGACGACGATATCGCTATGTTCGACGACCGTCTGGTTGTCAGCCGCTACAGTTACGCTGTCGTACTTGGCGGCAAGATTTGCTGCGATCTCCGCATTGCGAGGCGAGACATGGATTTCGGATACATGCGCCGGCTCAGCCAGTAGGCCCCGCACCATGGCCTCCGTGATCGCGCCGGTTCCGACGAAACCAATAGCCTTCATCCTCGCCACCTATTCCGCCGCCCGCGCGGGTCCGAGCGGGACATCGGTCGTGTAGTTCTCGCGCATGAAGTTGATGAAGTTGTGCTGGAACTGTCGGGTATGAGCATGGGCGAGTTCATCCGCCAGATCGACGTTCTTGTCCCGGATCGCCTCCAGCATCAGACTGTGCTCATCGGTGAGGAGATATCCCTCATGGGTGCGCTCGAGATATTCGAAATGCAGGTGCAGCATGCGCTGACCCTGAGACAGAAGCTTGTGATAGAAGGATGCCAGATACTGGTTCTTGCCGGCATAGGCGATCGCCATGTGGAACTCTTTGTTCGCCTCCGACATCGCCAGATGATTTCCGGTTTTGACGGCGGCGGCAAATGCCTTTTCCCGTTTGGCAATCAGCTTCAGGTCGGCTTCGGTTCGCAGTGCCGCGGCCAGGCGCGTGTTCATCCTCTGGGCGATGTCGAGCGCCTCCACATATTTCGGAAAGGTCGCCACTTCGATTGGCGCAACGATTGTGCTGCGGTTGGAGAGCGTGACGACGAGCTCGTCTCCGCCCAAGCGGATCAGGGCTTCGCGCACCGGCGAACGCGACATGTCAAAACGCTCGGCCAGGGTCATTTCATCGAGAAGCTGACCCGGCGGCAAGGTGAGAGAAAGAATCTCGCTTCGCAGCGTATCGTAGACGCTCTTCCAGCCGGTTCCCCGGATTCGTTTCACTTCAGCCTCGTCAGACACTTAGGTACCTTTCATTCGCAGATGCCGCATTGGGTCAAAAAAGGCAGCATGTCAGCAATGTAGTTTTTTCATTTGATTTTGTCGACATGCTGTTGACGCGATTTGCTGGTCAACTCGCAGTTCGCCATAGGCTGGCCGAAGAAGACTTGCGCCTTTCAGCGTAGGTCTTCGCGAAGCTCACGTACGCCGCGTCCGAGACGTTGGCACAAGAGCGTGCGCAAGGTCGCCCCATCGACATATCCTACCTCGGCGGCGATGGCGTCGAGGTCGAGCCCGCTGCCATGGATCAGGTTTTGTGCTCGTTCGACCCGAAGGTCCTGAAAGTAAGATAAAGGTGATTTGCCGAGCACTTCCTGGCAACGGCGTTGCAGGAAACGAGGGCTTGTCGCCAGCGCGGCGGCGGCTTCCCGCAAGGAGAAGCCGTCCTGCAGACGCTCCCGCGCCCATCGCTCGAAGCGCAGGATGAGGGGATCGGCCAGCGCCAAATGATGGGGATGATGTAGGGCGCTTGCGAGGAGCGGATGTCCGCGAGCAGGTAGCGCGAGACGAGGGTGGCTAGCTCCGGACTGGTCTTGCGGATCAGCCAAAGCGCCATGTCGAGCTCGACGGCAAGATCGAGCAGTTCTGGTTCCGCCAAGACCGGCCCGACGTGATCTTCTACATGCAGGCAGAGACGGTCGAAGCGGTTAAGGCGGAGGTAGACAAACTGCCCCTGACCGAAACCGGGCTGATGACCTTTGAGTTCATCCCCATCGGCCCGCTCGCCCCGCTGGGTCGTCTGATCCAGAGCAAATGAGCTCTGGAGGTGCCGGTTAA
Organism: Rhizobium cerradonense; assembly: GCF_030182455.1. NCBI lineage: Bacteria > Pseudomonadati > Pseudomonadota > Alphaproteobacteria > Hyphomicrobiales > Rhizobiaceae > Rhizobium > Rhizobium cerradonense. Next base: position 82,330 of record NZ_JAQJCK010000018.1, on the reverse strand, counting down.
ACAACACCGCCATTAGCTGGTAACCGCTATCATGAAGACTGACCTCTCCATGCCGAAATTCTTCGGTCAACGCTCAATCCTTCAAGGTCAGCAAGGAACGGAAAGCCGGTAGAGGAGCGACGCTGCCGGCCATTAGAGATCCGAGATCGGCGCTGTCGGTGAGAACCCGTTCGGAAAGTGAGGCGGTTAATTCTGGGCGGGTAACATGATTCAACTTGCTAAACATTTGCCAGAAGTCTAGCAATAAGCTTGCTAAACGTATGGCAAATGACTAGCAAGGAACAACATGCAACCTCTAGCTCCCTCGTTGACTATCGCGTTCGCCGATCTCGTTGAAAGGGCACATGAAGAAGCATTCAACGCCCGCTTTCCTGCGAAAGGGACCTTTCACAAGCTGAGGCGCGGAGGAAAGGAGTATTGGTATCACGTCATGCGCGACTCGACCGCGCCTAGTGGCCGACGAACGAGCTACGCCGGATTAGTCGGCGACACTGATGTAGACGCGCTAGTCGAACGCCAGGGTCACGAACACGCGCGTCATAAGCTTCAAAAGGAGACAGCTTCCATGCTGCGTCGGTCGGGCCTTCCGGCACCCGATCCCATGGAAGGGAAACTCACACAGGCATTCCAGAGAGCCGGCTTGTTTCAAGCCGGTGCGGTTCTCGTTGGCTCCGTGGCATACCAGGCCTACGGCGGCATCCTCGGTGTCAAGCTGAGTGGCGAGCTCCATCGCACGCAGGACATCGATCTTGCCCACGATCGCGAAATCGCGCTTCACGTGGGCCACACCGGCCAAAAGCTAGAAGACTTTCAGGATATTCTCAAATCCGTCGATGAATCGTTCACACCGCGGCTCAATCCGAGTTATCCGAATGCTGGGCCGACGCGCTATGAGAACGCCAGCAACTACAAAGTCGACCTTCTGACGGCTCACAAGAATTCAGACCGGGACCGTAGAGCGCCAGTAGCGATCCCGATCATGCCTGGCACGGCGCTTCAACCGCTCGACCTGATGGAGTTCCTCATCAGGAACCCGATCCGGTCAGCGCTCTTATACGAAGATGGTGTGGCTGTGGTGGTGCCCGATCCGGTCCGCTATGCGCTTCACAAGGTGGCCATCAGCCAGATGCGAGGCCTATCGGGTGAAGCGGGCAAAGACACCAAGGACCGCATGCAGGCTGCCGAACTGGTAAGGGCCATCAGACACGCCGGCCGCACTAGTGAACTTGCGCAGGCCTGGTCAGAATTATGGCGCCACAAGGCGAAACGACGGAACTTCGTGCTGCGCGGCATCCTAGCACTGCCCGACGATGCTATAGAAATCATCGCACGCAGTGCCATCCGATACGGAGAGGAACCGTTCCGCGACGACGAACTGCCCACAGTCACGCTTAGGAAGCTCATCCCACGGAAAGCCGGCGGGGACAGTTAGGACGCTACCGCGAATGCCTGGCGACAACGGAGTCGGTCTTAATCTTTCGTAAGATGGGCTCGTTCGTATTGGACTGCGGTTCTACATGACCTCGGTCCAGAGCAAGAGCATCTTACAGCTCTCCCGCCAACTCGGTGTCCAGGAGGTAGCAACCGACCAAAGTCAGATGGCAGTTGCTTCCCAATTGCGTGAAACACCGGTCCTTATCAGGGCATCATAGGCGCCGCTAGCAGGCTTTTCCGAAAGCGCCTGTGTTCACAAGACCCCGTCGCGCCGAGACCACCGATGACTGCCGAGATCGTCGGCAAGATCCTTGAGAGAACGATCCCAGGTCGCAGGCCTCAGACGAGCGCTTCTCGGTTAAATCTCATCGAGTGGTCCGGTTGCTTTGCGTGGATGAGCTAGCACTTCCGCAACCTCAGAATGTCCGTTAAGCCGATCCGAGGAGTCTTTTGATTGACGCAAGACCGCGTTGGTTGGCTCCCCAAAAGCTCGTGTGACTTTGCGGCGGAGCGCGCGCGCCGGCGAAGCTACCGGCGTTGACGAGCCGTCGCTAACAGCAATCTTTGGTAACGCAGTTCGCCGCTTGAAACGAGCAATCATCCTTGCGGCTCGGGAGGCGCTTTGCTCGAATTGCGCTGCGCTGCTCCGAATACGTTGAGCGTGGACCGGATCGTTGCCATTGCGAGATTGACGTTTCTTTGAATCTGTCCAATGGAACCTCGAAACTGGCCACGCATGGATGCCGATAAATCGCCATTGGCCAGCGCCTCGGTTACTCGATTGATCTCAAGCACGCCCTCTTCTAACGTCCAGACCATTCTGTTAACGGCAATTGCTATGCGGTCGAGGTTGGGATCGTCGTAACCCTCAGCCATGCGAGCGGTAAGATCACCTTAAATAACCGCTGTGGTCATCGTTTCAATGTCAACGGCAAAGGCGCTCTCTCCGTTGACGAATGAAGCGGTATCCGTTCCCTCCTTTCCCACTTCAGACATGATCGCTGTCGTTAACGCAGGATCCCCCGCATCCGCACGGTGAACAGGGAGTGGGCCTTCAGATAATTGCGTGCTGTTGACGAGCATCGCTAAAATCATTGCGATGCCCAGGCCCAGCGTACCGATCAGTGCGACGTCTTCGTAATTTGGGATGCGATGGTGGGCGAGAGCGACAGTCTGGGCGAGGGCGACTAGCAGCAAGGCGATAGTGGCGCGAAGCTTTGTTGTGAGACTTTGCATTCTGCTATCCAGTTTGCCCGCATCCGTAGTTGAGCAAGAAAGTGGGACACCCGCGGCCACCTCAAACCAGTTAGGCTGTCACCAATCCTGGCCTGGTTGTTGAGCGGCTTGCCGGCATCAAACGCGATCCAGCAAGCTTCTAAAAGCTTAACGAGAGCTTGATCGTCTTGTCTGCTGGCTCGCTCTCTTCCCGGGTGTTTCCATTTTTGTGCCGATTCCGGATATTTGTGCGAAAATTGGATGAAGATCAGGGGGTATTCGCCGCAGCTAGCCGCGCGAGCGGGCTCAGCAGCCGAACAAGGAGGTGGTGATCATATCAGCCGCTTTCATCGACTGCGAGCGGGTCTGAGAGGAGAAGACCCATTCTAGGGCCGGAGCGCCGTACCTGCGATGGATCACTAAGGAATAGCAGCCGTTATACGGTTCTTTGGCGCTAGAGATTTCAGGTTCGTGCGGCGATCGGAACCTCGATTGGCGGGGTGATCGGCTTTGCGATCAGCATCTCGCTCAACTTCATGTCTTTGGCAGCCCTGTCAGCAAATGCTTCGCGGGACGCTTAGGGACGATGCCACTTTGGGCTCCAGGCGGCTGCTCATCGACAAAGCCGCCGGCGTGCTTTGACAGCGGATCTCGGTAACGAGATGGTCAGCGAGCCTGACGGCGAAGGCGACGGCTGGAAGCGTGGGGTTAGCTTGTCCGGACGTGGGAAAAATGCAGCTTCCGGCGATATAGAGGTTGACGATGTCGATGATGCGACAGTTGTGATTGACGACGGCGTGTTTGCGGTCGACGCCCATCTTGGTCAACCCGATCTGATGGTAGCCATCCTTGGCTTGCGCATCGATATGCTCTTCAAGGTGTTCGGGTGCTGTGTCGAAGATCAACTTGCCTATTTTGCGCTCCTTGAGCCATCGATCGAGGGCAAGATGCGCGTTGAGCGTGCCGCTGATATCCTGAGGTAAATATCGGAACGAGACCTCGAGCTTGAACTGGCCATCCGCATCTTGCTCGGGCTTGAGGAAGGCGCGGTTTGAACTGCTTGGAATTTGCTCTCCGTGGTAGCGAAGCCCGTATTTGAGGTCAGGTCTGCGGAGCACAAGATATGGCTCAGCGACGCCGTATTTTTGGCGAAGCAACTCCAACGCAGAAAAGGTCGCGCCAATCGGATGGCGCAGGACATTGTGCAGCACGTTATAGTAACGGGATCGATCGGCCTCGCCCCACGTCGCTTTGTGGACGACCGCCTTCTTACTGTTCCAGAGATATAGCAGCGAGAGTGCTGGGTCGGCCTCACCGAAAGCGGCCCTCCGGTTCGTCGGCCAAAAGGCGATATTCGGCAGTTTGAGTGTCCGTTGCAATTTGGGGCCAGGTTGAAACCGGTTACACACGAAGGTTCCGGTGGATGTGCGCTTAAAAAGATACCGTTCGGCATGCTCCTTGGTGGTGAATTCGATCTGCGCGATCTGTCCGGCGAGGTGTCCCATGTAGAAGCGCCCGAGCGGCCCGTCGCTTCCGCCGAACAATTGCGGATAGGCGACCTGAAGGTTCAGCAGCAGCCGGGTATTGCCCCTGCCGCCACAGGCCAGCACATAATGCTCGGCGCATACCTTGTACGAGCCACCACGGCAGCCAATCGATATGGAATGTAGTCGTCCTTGCACGGGGTCGAACCCCAGAGCTTTGACCCTTGCATCCAGGATGACGAAGAGGTTCTGCGAAGAGGTGAGCTCAGCCCTGTTAGCCTTCGCTGTGTTGCGTATACGTGTCCAGCTTTCCCGGGATGCCGGAAAGTCAGTCTCCGATTCCGGCTCCGATCGCTCGCCGGTGACGTTGCTACTCAAAAGAGACCGCGCGCGCTGATAGAACGGCGAAATCTTTTCGTGAGCAATAGGCCAGCCGGAGTGTGCGACATAATCCCTTGCTTCGAAGTCTATATCGTCCAGCTCAACGCATTGCCCACCCCATCGTTCGGACGTGCCGCCAAGTCCGGTGGCCGAGGTAACCTGGTCCGCGGCGTGATGGATGTCGTCGTCTATATCGAAACCTGTTTCGTTTCGTTCGGGTCGCTTCGATTGTTTCGAGCCGGCTTCGATAAGCAGCGTTCGCATGCCGCGCCTGCTCAATTCCAGTGCAGCGGCAATTCCGACCGGGCCTGCTCCTACAACGCACACGTCAAAGCCGTGCTGAAACACCTCTGGACCCGCAAACATTTTCGCCCCCAACGCTCGAGCAATGTCCTTATGGTAGTAGCCGCAATCACCTTTCCGTCCCCTGGCGGCACTGCGGATCGGTCTTGGCACGATCGCCACCTGATTGAAGGTGGAGGCGCGGACCTAACGCGGCACGCTAATGCTTCACAATCCGCAGAACAATTTCACCTAAAGTAGAATGAATCGGCTCGTCACCTCGGGCAAAAGGATTAGTGACGGCCTTGCACGCTCCACGATGACGTTCATCGCACAGCCGAAAAGGAGATCCGCGATGGCAACCGAAGATAGCATCGAGATGAAAGAAAACATCTAGTTCAATTTGATGTTTCCAACAGCGCACTGGTTTTGGTTCTGTTTTTAGCCAGCATCCATCGGGACCCGCGAGTAATACGAAAACAATACACGGCCTGACCGTGATGTGATGACGGCAGCCGTTCTCGCAAGCTTAGCGCGCCGCGGCGCCGCGTTCGCCGCGCTGACGATGCCCGCGTCATCGCTCATCCACCGATTTCGATCATGATGCGATCGCCTTCCAGCTTGACCGGATAGGTTCTCAGATTGATGCATACCGGCGCACCCCGAGCCTCTCCTGTCTTGTAGCTGAAGCGTCCATTGTGCTTTGGACACTCGATGATGTCGTCCATGACAAGCCCGTCGGCCAGGTGAATCTTCTCATGGGTGCAAAGCCCGTCGGTCGCGAAATATTCGTCGTCCGGGCTTCGGTAGATCGCGAATGTTCGTCCGGCGTGATCAAACCGGAGGACGTCTTCCTGGTCGATGTCGTCGGGTGCACACGCGTCGATCCATGTCGTCATTTCTTCTCTCCTCGCTATCGTCCGCCGGCGGCTTGTCGCCTGCGCAAAAGATGTTGTCTTGCGGGAGGAGCGTCGCGCTGGGACTCAGGGGCGCTGTCCTTGAGCCTTGATCTCGCTCAGCTTTTCCTCCCCGAGCAACATCGACCATGCGCGAAATAGCGCTTCACATTCCACGCCGATTATGATCATTTTTGATCAGGGGAGAAACAGAATGAAGAAAGCTCGCTTGGTCGATATTGCGGCCGCCGCAGGCGTCGGCATTGCAACCGTCGAGCGCGTTCTTAATGAGCGAGGAGGGGTCAAGCCTCAGACGGCAGAGAAGGTGGTGCTGGCCGCCAAGCGGCTGGGGTATAAGGGAGTGATCCCGAATCTCTATCGCGGAACGATCCGCATCGAGGTCATCCTTGTGAGACCTGAGTCGCCGTTCTTCAGCAGGCTCAATCGCGCATTTGAACGGATTGCCGCCTCATTGGACAGCTCGATTGCCGTTCACAGAACCTTCGTCGAGGAGAACGATCCCGAGAAGTTTGCCGCCCATATATCCAACAGCGCTATCCGCCGCCACGCCCTGATTGTTGTCGGCCTCGACCATCCGAAAATCAGGCAGAGCCTGGATCACGCCCGTAGTGCCGGCATAGAAGTCGTCCAGATCGTTTCCTACACGTCCGGCAGGGACGATGTGTTCGTGGGCATCGATAATTACGCGGCCGGACGAACCGCGGGCTTCTATATGTCCCGAATGCTTCGACCGGCGGCGGGAAGCATCGTCGCCATCTGTCATAGCTGGGCCTATCAAATTCATAAGGAGCGCATTCGCGGTTTTTCCGATTACCTCGCCGCCCACGGCAACCCGGCGCATCAGTTTTCGGAGGTTATATTCGGCCTGGATGACGATGTGAGATCCGCCGAATTGCTGAGACAGGCGTTACGTCGCGGGACGGATATCGCCGGCATCTACAATGCCGGCGGCGCCAATCTCGGTGTTGGATCGGTTCTTCAGCGCTATCAGCAGCAAGAAAAGAGGGAGTTCATCTGGATCACACATGAACTCAACGACGAAACGCGCCGCTTCATCGTTTCAGGGCTGATGACGCTTGTTTTGGATCAAGCTCCGGAAACCCAGGCGAGACGCGCATTGGACACCGTTCTTTCGAGATTGGGTGTCATCGACGTGCCTGTTAGCCGGGATCCGGTTCCGTTCCTGACGTATACGGCGGAAAATATCGTAGTCAAATAGCGCGCACTGCCCAGGATTGAAGTCACGATCTCTGGAAGATGAACTACCGCTCTCTTTGACAAAGCCGAAAACGCTATCAACAGGGTTCGTTGAGAATGTAGTTCAATCGTTCCCCCTACGTGTCCACCAGCGATCCTTGTTTCTCAAGCACTACGACGCTACATTCGTTAGAGGGAAGTTCGGTAGTGTGGAAGATGTCGATTGTTGCAGTAAAGGTTCTATCCACTGTCAACGCCCCTTATGGGACGGCGCTTTCGGCTGAGCAGTTGGCATCAAAGATTTCAGATCCTGCCAGCGCCGACTATTTCGATCCGTCGGCCTTCTCCTTCTTTTCAGAAGTGGATGAGGGCCTGCAAAACTTGTTTCTGGACGAAATGCATATCGATCGAGTGATAGCCTCCGATCTTGCCCGGAAGTTCTCGGTACTCGCTGGTTATACGCTGCCTCTGGCGCGGGTGGCATAGTTGATTAAATACGCTGAAAGCAAATGGGCCGATCTCTTTGACCAGGCCACCAGCATCATCGACCAAGCAAACCGCGAATTCAACTTAATCGACAGTTGGACCTTTGGGGCGGTACGGCGCTGATGCTCCAGATCGATCACCGCGAAAGCTTTGACGTCGACATCTTCGTTCAAGATCCGCAACTTTTGCCGTATCTCAATCCGCAGACACAGGGATATGAACTCGATATCAGCCCGGACGGATACGAATCCGACGGATCGAGAGCATTAAAGATCGTCTTCGAAGGTGTCGGCGAGCTCGACTTTATCTGCGCCCCAAGTTTGACCGATAACCCAACGATAGAGGCACGGGTGCGCGGGCGAGACGTCCTGCTCGAAACTCCCGCGGAAATTATCGCAAAGAAGATATATTATCGCGGGGCGTCTATGCAGCCACGTGACATGTTCGATCTCGCCTGCGTGGTGAAGGCCCTCGGAACAGACTATGTCGTCAAGACCCTGTCACCCTTTAGAGATGGATGCGAGAAGGCTCTGAACGTCGCTCGCCAGATGAACCCGCAGTTCGCGGAGGCCATCATGAAGAAGCTACTGTACCGCGAGAGCTTCTCTGAGATTCCGGCAGAGGCGCAGGCAATGACAGTTGAGCTTCTGGAGACTGTCTGCGCCCTTCCAACAGGCGCACAGCCCAGCACATAGTATAGTAACTTAATTACTCGACAACGGGGCCGACAAAGTACCTGTTATTATCGATGGACCTTTGGGTGAACGCCCTGCCCATGGTGCGTGTGGCGACCCGAACGCGGGTGAATCTGATTGGTGGCGGTGCTATCTACGGAAAATATCGGGCATTTTTCGCCGCCAGCCTGAACGGACATGCCGGAGCCTGCGAAGGAGGGATCGCAGGCTCCGGCATGTCCCGCCGTCAACAGGCCGCTCGGGCGGGGGGAGAACCAAATTGCGCCTATGAAGCATGGCGCGCCAGCAAGCCCGGACGCGGGCTTGGGCCTTAAGCTAGCTCGGGGTTTCAGAGCTGCGCGCTTGCTTTTCGGCGTATTTTCGCGCCCGCTCCATAAAGCGTCTGTTCATGCGGTCTTCGGCCTCTTTCGAGCCGTCATGGAACGTGCCGAACCACTTGTCGAGCGGGATGACACCGTCGGCGTAATTGCACTCGAAGAACTTGTGATGCAGGTAGTGGTCGTAGGCGTGGGTGTCGATGGCGGCATCGTCTGCGATCACGATCTTATCGAAGCCCGCATGGCCAGGGGCTGGCGCGAGGGCTGCATGGGTCAGATGGAAGAGGGCATGGATCGGATTGGAGGGTACGATCCAATGGATGAGCGCGCCCGAGAAATACAGCAGATGCTCTACGGGGTGCATCGCAAGGCCAGACCACGGGCCGGGGTTGACATTGTTATGATGCAGCTTGTGAACGGCATGATAGAGCGGCGGCCAGTGAATGAGGCGATGGACCAGATAGAAATGCAGGTCGCGGAATGCCGGGATCAAAAGCATGATCACAGTGCAGTAAACCGGATGTTCGGCGAAATCGACATAGGGAATGATGCCGTTCGCGAAAGCCCATAGGGTCAGGACTTCGAAGGCAGTCCAAAGCGGGACCGCGCTTGCGAATGTCCAGATCACATTGTCGATGGTCTGATTGCTGAAGAGAAATGCCGAATTGTTTTTGGACGGCCACTTGCCGTTATATTTGAAACTCGTGCCCTGCTTCTTCTGCATGTAAAGCCGCAAATGAAACGCACCGAAGAACAGGAAGACGAGGGTGGCATTGCGCGCGAGAAGATAGGCGATCCAGCCCGGCTCAAGGGTCTTCATCGTCTCCATCGAGGGTGTCGCATAGAACCACAGTAGCGTTGCGACGACAGCATAGACGGCGTTCCAAGGCATGAGATACCCCGGATATCCAAAGAACCATTTCAGGAAGGCGGCCGGCTGGGCCGGCCAGATGAAGACAGGAGGATATTTGAGAAGCTTGTTAGGCTTCCAGTCCCCTCGTTTGTCGCGCGTGCCGTAGAGCGTGTCATCCATCGTGTTCCTCCCAATTACCGGAATGCATGCAATCAGTCTCACCGACGCCGGTTCGAAACGACAGCAGAGTTTTGATGAAAATTACTCAGGCCAACCGTGAGGACTTTGCTCTATCAGGTGGCGGCGGATGAGAAGGGAGGCCGCCGGCCTCCCATGTGCGTCACCCTAGTGTTGCCACTGATAGAATGTCGTAAGGTTCAGCTCAGTTGAGATGCTCGAACTGGACCATGTTCTGGTTCGTCACCAGCTTGAAAGGGATCCAGACTTCCCTGTCGATCTGGTCACCCTTGATAGCCTTCACCGCGGTGTCGACAGCGCCTCGACCCTGCGCCTTGGCATCCTGGAACACGGTGACCTTGAGGTCGCCGGCCTTCATCGCCTGAAGGGCGTCTGGCGTGGCGTCGATGCCCGCAACGAGGGTCTTGTCCGTCGAGCCGCCGGCGTTCTTGATTGCGGCAATCGCGCCAAGCGCCATCTCGTCATTGTTGGCGATCACGGCATCGAATTTCAGGCCGCTGGTCAGCCAGTTCGAAACAAGGTCGGCGCCGTCGACACGGCTCCAGTTGCCGACCTGCTCGCGAAGGACCTTGATGCCGCCGCACTCACCGGACTTCAAGACGTCATGCACGTCCGCAGTCCTCTGTCGGGCCGCTTGGCTGGTGAGGTCGCCGATCATGATGACGATGTCGCCCTTTCCACCCAGCATGCGACAGACTTCCTTGGTCTGCAGCGTTCCAGATTCTGTTTCGTTCGATCCCACGAAGGCCTGCTTCTTGCCAAGGCTCGTCAAATCGGTCGGCTGTATATTGACATAGATCAGCGGAATGCCTGCCGCTTCTGCGATCTTGCTCATTGCCGGTGTACCGTCGGAATCCACAGGATCAACGATGATGGCCGAGACGCCGCCAGCCGCGAAGTTCCGCACCTGATCCAACTGCTTGTTGACGTCGTTGGCGGCGTCTTCCACCTGCAGATCGATGCCTTTGGTCTTGGCGTAGTCCTGCATGCCGTTGGCGATCAGGGTTTGAAAATTGGTCGTCAGATAGCCCATCGAAACGCCGATCCGATCGGCGGCATAGGCTTGCGACGACAGCACGAGCACCAGCGCACTTGCGCCAAGAAATTTCAGCATGTTCTCCTCCCAGGAAACAACGACCCAATCAGTCGCTGGAAAAAGTTACCGACAGCGCCTGTTAACGTCCGAGAGTATTTTGATGAAAAAACCTCAAGGCTCGCGGCTCGCCGCGCGCAAGCACATCCGCTTTGCAATGAAATATCGCTATGATCAAAACCCATCACCGGACGGTCTCGCAAAGGCATGGAATTCGTGATCTGTGCAGCCCATGGAGGGGAGGCGCCATGCAGGACATGCTCATATTCCAGTCGCTTTGGGCCATGGAGCGACGCAGCGCGAAATATCCGGAGCTCACTCTCGAAGAGAATTTGGAAAAGATCGCCGCCGCTGGCTTCGATGGCATCAGTGCCCATTGGTCCGATCGCGACGCTGTGCGCCGAATTGCCGGCCTGCTCAGGCATCATGGTTTACAGGCCGAAGGGCAATGCTTTCCGAAGACTATCGACGATCTGAAGCCGGTGCTTGAGATCGCCGCCGAATGCAACGTGCATCACCTCTGCCTGCAGCCCGACGTGCGGTTACGGCGCCTGGAGGATTGCCTTCCCCTACTTGAGGGCTGGCAGCGGCTGGGCGAGGAGGCCGGCATCGATGTCCTCATCGAGACCCACCGCGACCGTATGACGACCGATCTATTCTTCACGCTCGATCTGCTCGATCGCTTTCCGGATTTGCGGCTTTTGGGGGATGTCTCTCATTTTCTCGTCGGCCGGGAATTCGCCTGGCCGGTATCCGACGAAAATCATGCGCTCATCCACCGGATACTCGATAATTCCTGGGCCTTCCACGGCCGGGTCGCCTCGCGTGAGCAGGTCCAGATCGAAATCTCCTTTCCGCATCACCGGCCCTGGGTCGATCTCTTTCTCGGCTGGTGGGAATACGGCTTCAGAAGCTGGCGAAAACGCGCAGGCAGCGACGATGTCCTCGCTTTCACCTGCGAGTTAGGACCGAAGCCCTATGCGATCACGGGAAGGGATGGCGAGGACACCACGGACCGATGGGAGGAATCTCTTCTTCTGATGCAGGAGGTGCGTGCGCTCTGGGCGAGAACTGCCGGCTGACGCGAGGTTCGCTGAATGTACGCTTTGCTCTCCGAAGGCGACCCAATTGTTGGGTCGCCGAAGCCGAAGCTGGCGGCGATCTCTGCGAGGCAGCGATCGCCGGATATTCAAACGCATGCGGCCGTCTAGTTTGGCCCCAACCCGGCAAGCGGGTCAGTAGTCCCAGAAGACCGGTACCCAGCGAAAGTGATCGCCGTCGATTGCCACCCGGCCGACGGACGGGAAGGGCAAATGCGTAGCGACCAACTGTTCGCCGGTCGTCGCCAGCTCTGTCAAAAGACGGACGCGGACGCGGGCGGCCTCTTCGGGGTCATGTTCGAAGCCGTTGTACCAGTCGGGATGTTCGAAGCCGACCGCGAACACGGCGTCGCCGGCAAAGGTCAGCCGATCTCCGCCGGATGCCAGGCGGACTACACTGTGGCCGGGGGTGTGGCCGCCGGTGCGACGGACGATCACCCCTGGTGCCACCTCGTATTCATCATCAAACAGCCGGAAATGGCTGCGGTACTCTTCTGCAAAGCGCTTGGCGGTCGCCCGAAGCGCGTCCGGGAAGCCTGGCGGCATGGCGACATGGCTGAAGTCGGGCGCCTCCCAAAACTTGACCTCGGCGGCAGCCACGTGGATTCGCAGGTCCGGACGCAGGCGATCCTTCACCCCCTCGACGAGGAGGCCGCCAATGTGGTCCATGTGCATATGGGTCAGCACCACGTCGGTCACGGACGCAAGATCGATACCGGCGGACTCCAATCGCTTGATCAACTGACCGGCCCGCGGCAGGTTCAAGTTCGGGTCCAACCCGAGCCCGGCGTCGATGAGGATGGTCTTCCCACCGCTGCGTACCAGGACCACGTTCAGCGACCAGTCGAAAGCGTCCGGCGGCAGGAACATATCGTTCAGCCAGGCCGCGCGGTCGGCCGCCTCGGCATTATGTCCCAGCATCGTGGTCGGGAGCGGTAGCACCCCGTCGCTGACCACCAGTACGTCAATCTCGCCGATCCGCACCGCATAGCGCGACGGAACCAGATCATCGGGGCCCGATTTGACGGGTTGAGATGCGTTATCCAATCTCATCTTTGTTTCCTGCTGACCAATCCTGCGGGGTTTTGTTTCTGCCTGCGACATGATGCGCTCCTATTTTGCGTGAACGAGACGTGTCGGCTACGAGCCACGTCGCGAACTCTATGTTGAAGCGAATTGGCAATCGATCGGGTCAAGGGAGAGGGAAGGCTACACCTGAGGACAGGGCAGGCTGTACCCTCAGCGGATCGCAGCGAAGATTTGGTGTGGAAGAGCTGGGATGAAGGAGCAGACACGCATTCGCCCGCCCAACGGTGCCCCGCGCTCGGCGTTGGTTCAAAGCCGCTCGGTGTCTTCGATGTCCGCGACACTCTCTAAATGCTGTTTCGAGCAGGAAGGATGGTCAGGAGCAGTTGCTATTCCTCCACCTCGACCGCCTTCCCCACGCCCTCATGGGCGTCTCAATCAAAACGCTCCGCGTCTGTTGAGCGAAATCGCGTAAACGCTCGTGGTTGCCGTGATGAAGAGCTTGTGTTTGCCGCGTCCGCCAAAGCAAAGATTGGAGGCGGTTTCGGGGACCAGGAGCTTACCCATGAGATGCCCGTCCGGCGCGATGCAATGGACGCCGTCGCCGGCCGAGGACCAAAGATTGCCGTCGCTGTCTATCCGCATCCCGTCCGCACACCCTGGCGAGATTGCATGAAAGACATCGCCGCCGGTCAGGCGCCAGTTTTCTGCGACGTCAAAGACGCGAATATGACGTGGATCGTCGGTGTGCATACGGCCGGTGTCTGCAACATAAAGCTTCTTTTCATCCGGGCTGAACGCCAGCCCGTTCGGGCAATTGAAATCGGTGAGCACGGCTGCGATCGAACCTGAAGGATCGACGCGATAGACATTGCAAGGCAATTCCTGCTCGCTTTTGTATCCTTCGTAATCCGTGGCGATGCCGTAATGCGGGTCGGTAAACCAGATGGCGCCGTCGGAAGCCACGATGACGTCGTTCGGCGAATTCAGCCGCTTGCCCTGATAGCGCTCGGCGATCAGGGTGATCGAACCGTCAAACTCCGTTCGCGTCACGCTTCGGCTGCCGTGCTCGCAGCTTACAAGACGGCCCTGCCGGTCGCGTGTGTGGCCGTTGGCGAAGTTCGATGGTTCGCGGAAAACGCTGCTACCGACACCCGGGATCCACCGCATGATGCGATTGTTCGGGATGTCGGAAAAGAGGAGGCAATTCAGGTCGCCGAACCAGACGGGCCCCTCAACCCAATCAAATCCGCTGGCGATTTGTTTGACGGGCGCATTGCCAAGGACGAACCGGCCGAAAGCCGGATCGATGATTTCGAAAAACGACATCTCTTACATTACCTCTCATCATGCTGCATCAAGGCATTGATCGACCGGCGAGCCGTGTCTCAGGAAAAGACGATCTGCGCCTTCATGGCCCGGCTGCGGTCCGAGGCGATCTCGAAAGCGCCGATGGCGTCCGCGAGCGGCACGGAATGGGTGATCAGCGGCCTGACATCGATCAGGCGCTTGCGCACCAATTCAACGCCCGTGGCAAATTCCTCATGGAAGCGGAATGAGCCGCGCAGATCCAGTTCCTTGGCGGTGATAGTCTGCATCGGCAACGTCATGTCGCCTCCAAGACCCAGTTGTATGATGATCCCGCGCGGCCTGAGCGCCGCGATCCCGCTGGTAAGAGCGGCGGCAGCCCCCGAGCATTCGTAGAGAACATCGAAGGTTCCCTTGTCGGCCGAATAGGCGCTAAGCGCCTCCGGTTCTTCCTTCGTATTGATGACCCGGTCCGCGCCGGCCTCCTTGGCAAGCGAAAGTGTGAAGTCTGAGAGATCGGTTGCAACGATTTCCGCTGCACCGGCCCGGCGGGCGGCCAGGATGGACAAGACACCGATCGGCCCGCAGCCGGTCACGAGAACTCGCTTGCCCAGCATCTCGCCGGCGCGCTTCGTCGCGTGCAGGGTGACGGCCAGCGGTTCGGCCATCGCCGCCTCGCCAGCCGTGAGGCCGTCGGCAGGGACGCATTGAATGGCATCGGCAACCAGTATTTCGCGGAATGCGCCCTGAATATGCGGGAAAGGCATGGCGCTGCCGTAGAAGCGCATATTCAGGCACTGATTGTGCAGGCCCTGCTGGCAATAGCGGCAGGTCCGGCAGGGGCGCGACGGGGAAACGGCGACGAGTTGGCCGACTTCGAGCCCTTGAACGCCGGCGCCAAGGGCCAGGACCGTAGCACTGACCTCATGTCCCAGGATCATCGGCTGCTTCAGGCGCACGGTGCCGAAGCCGCCGTGGTTATAGTAATGCAGGTCACTGCCGCAGATACCGCCCGTGGCGAGCCGCAGCTTGACCTCGCCCGCACCCGGCTCTTCGTCCGGATACTCCTCGATCCGCAAATCCTTGGCGGCGTGAGCGACGATGGCCTTCATGTCTTTCTCCTCAAAGAACGGGGGTGGGCAGCGGCTGACCGGCAAAATGGGCGGTCAGATTATCGCGGACAAGCTGGCCCATGGCCTTGCGTGTCTCGATCGTGCCCGAGGCATGGTGGGGCTGCAGAAGCACATTGTCCAGCGCCAGAAAACGCGGATTGAGCTTCGGCTCGCCTTCGAAGACATCGAGCGCCGCCGAACCGAGCTTGCCCGTCTCCAGAGCATCCAGCAACGCTTCCTCATCGATGTTGGAGGCGCGAGATATGTTGATCAGCATGCCTTCCGGACCGAGCGCTTCAATGACCTGCCGTCCCACGATATGGCGTGTCGCGGCAGAGGCCGCCAGCGTCACGAAAAGAAAATCGGATTGCTCTGCAAGTTTAACCGGATCGGCGACGAATTCCATGTCGTTTGCGTAAGGTTTCGCTTCGACGTCGGAGTAGGCGATCTGCATGTCGAAGCCTTTCAGCCGCTTGGCGACCTCGAAGCCAATCCGGCCAAGGCCCAGAACGCCGGCCCGCCGTCCCCATACACGCCGCTTCAACGGATAAAGGCCCTTGCCGACCCAGCTTCCATCTCGCACCCATGTCTCGGCGCCGAGCATGCCGCGCGATTGGCAGAGCATCATGGCGACACCTAAATCGGCAACATCGTTGGTCAAGACATCGGGAGTGTTCGTGACGCGAATGCCTCGTTCGCGGCAGGCCCCAAGATCGACCGCGTCGAAGCCGACGCCGTAGACCGAAATCACTTCAAGGTTAGGGCAGGCTTCGATCATGGCCCTGTTAGCACCGAGTTCGCCGCGCGTGGCAATTGCCCTTACCGATGGCCCGACCTCCGTCAGAAGCGCAGCTTTGTCCTCGGCCGCGAAATAGCGGTGGACATGAAACGCCGCGTCGAGGGGTTCCTGATCCCATTGCGGATAGGGGCCTACCTGCAGGATAGTGGGCTTTTCCATCTTTTCGTTTCCTCCCTTGATACTGGCCTTGACACCGGATGTTATCGATAACATAAACAACGACACCGGCATTTGTCGAGATGAAAAAAGGAGAAAATCGTGTCTCTTGGCCTCTTCGATCTAAAAGGGCGGCGCGCGCTTGTGACGGGTTCGTCGCAAGGCATCGGCCTGGCTCTTGCCCAAGGACTGGCGGCCGCGGGAGCCGAGCTGGTGCTCAATGGCCGCGACGTGGAAAAGCTGAAGAAAGCCTCAGCTCTGTTTGACGGCACCGTCCACATCCTGCCCTTCGACGCGACGGATCACGAGGCTGCGCGGCATGCCATCGATGATTTCGAAGCCAAAACCGGCGCCATCGACATATTGGTCAACAATGCAGGCATGCAGTACCGCACGCCGCTCGAAGATTTTCCCGCAGATGCATTCGAACGGCTTCTTCGAACCAATATATCGAGCGTTTTCAACGTCGGTCAGGCTGTTGCTCGCCACATGATCAAACGTGGCGCCGGCAAGATCATCAATATTGCCAGCGTCCAGACTGCGCTGGCGCGGCCCTCGATCGCACCCTATACCGCAACCAAAGGCGCAGTCGGCAATCTCACCAAGGGCATGGCGACGGATTGGGCGAAATACGGACTGCAATGCAATGCCATCGCACCAGGCTACTTCGACACGCCATTAAATGCGGCGCTAGTCGCCGATGCCGATTTCTCGGCATGGCTTCAGAAGCGTACGCCGGCCGGGCGCTGGGGACGGGTCGAAGAACTGGTCGGCGCCTGTATCTTCCTTGCCTCCGAAGCATCCTCTTTTGTCAACGGGCACGTGCTTTATGTCGACGGCGGTATCACAGCGTCACTCTGAGGCCGTGCGGCCGCGACGGTTCGTCATCATGGGAGTTTCCGGCTGCGGCAAGTCGTCTGTTGGCGCAGCGCTCGCCTATCGTCTGTCCGGCATCTACATCGATGGCGACGACCTTCATCCGGCGGCAAACGTCGCCAAGATGAGCGCGGGTGTGCCGCTCACCGATGCGGATCGATGGCCTTGGCTGAACAGTGTCGGGGACTGTCTTGCGCAAGCGGAGGAAACGGTGCTGATTGGGTGTTCAGCACTGAAGCAGACTTATCGCGACAAGATCCGTGCGGCGGTCGAAGGGCCTGTGCGCTTCATTCATCTTGCTGGAAAAAAGGAAGTAATTGCCGCTCGCCTGCAAGCGCGGCAGGGGCATTTTATGCCGGCCGCCTTGCTCGAAAGCCAGTTCGCTGCACTTGAGCCGCCTGGACCGGCTGAGCAGGCAATCACCGTCGATATCGATCAACCGTTTGATGCGGTCATAGCGGCTATTATCGCCGCGTTGGAGGAGGAAGAGCTATGAGTAGCAAAATTGCGCTGATCGGCGCAGGCGCGATGGGCGGAGCCATCGGTGCGCGACTTGTGGAGACGGGAAATCATCTGACGGTCTTCGATCTCGACAAGGAAAAGGTGGCCGCACTCACTGCCAAGGGAGCCAGTGCCGCGGTGAGCGCTGCCATAGCGGCTTCGGTATCGGACTATGTCATTCTCAGCTTGAACTCGCCACGGATCGTGCGTGCCGCGGTCTTCGGCCCCGGCGGCGTTGCCGAGGGCGCCAAGCCCGGAACGCTGATTATCGACATGTCCTCCATCGATCCCGATGCGACCAAGGCGCTGGCCGCGGACGCGCAAGAAAAGGGTCTGCGATGGGTGGATAGCCCGCTCTCCGGCGGTGCGCCAAAGGCTCTGATCGGCGAATTGACACTGATGGCCGGCGGCCGTGATGAGGACGTTAAGGATGCGCATGAGGTGCTTCGGCATGTCGCCTCGAACTACACCCATATGGGCCCGCCCGGCGCCGGCCAGACCACGAAACTGATTAACCAGGTGCTCTGCGCCCTGAACTTTCTCGCTGTCGCGGAAGCAACCCAACTGGCGCTCGATGCCGGCGTTGATGCTGCCAAGATCCCGCAGGCGCTGAAAGGGGGACGAGCCGACAGCGCCATTCTCCAGGAATACATGCCGCGTTACGTCGCCAAGGACTACCGCCGGACAGGCCGCATCGACAACATGGTCAAGGATCTGAACGGTGCGCAGGATCTCGCCCGGCGCACCAACACCGCCATGCCGCTGACGGCCGTCTGCGCTGAAGTGCACCGCATGCTGACGGCAGCCGGCCTCGGCGGCGAGGACCAGGCCGCATTGATGGAATTTTTCAAGGGGCCGAACAAGGAGATCGCCGAATGATTACCCGATACGCATTATTCGAAGGCAAGGTTAAGGACGGAGAGGCGGCCGCATTTCGCGACGCGGTGATGGAGACCATCCTGCCGAAATGGAAGCAATTTCCCGGTGCTCTCGATGTGCGGGTGACCTTCGCCGAAGCACGAGACGAAGGTGCACCGGAATACCCGATGATTCTCGCGGTCAACTATCCGGACTTGGCTACGGTGGAAGCCGCGCTCGCGAGCCCTGTTCGTGCGGAAGCCCGCGCGGCGACGGAAGCCGTCCTGTCCCGTTTCTTTGAAGGGCGTATTCATCACCATGTCACGGTCGCCCACGAATTCGTGCTCTGAACTCATTCTGCGCTGACGATGTTGGGTGCGGAGCCGAAAGGCTCCGCATTTTCATTTCAGGATGGCGAAGGGTTCCTCTTGCCATCCGAAGTAAAGGCATATTACTCTCATGGTAACGATAACACGGGCCATAGATGAGCAAAAATCGCAAACCGCCGACCATGGCAGACGTAGCCCGCGTGACGGGGGTTTCCCCGATGACGGTGTCGCGTGCATTCAAGGCCGACAGTCTGATCAGTAAGGAGAGAAGAGAGGCTATCCTCCAGGCTGCCGAGGATCTCGGTTACGTTTTCGACAGCACAGCCTCCAACCTGCGCTCACAGAAGTCCGGTTTCGTCGCGGTTACGATTCCTTCGATCAACAACGCCAATTTCGCCGATACCGTCGGCGGACTTTCCGATACGCTGGCCGCGCGCGATATGCAGATCCTGCTGGGGTATACGAACTACAACACGCAGGAGGAGGAGCGGCTCATCGAGCAGCTCTTGCGCCGCAAGCCACAGGCGATTGTCGTAACCGGCGGCAAGCATACGGAACGCGGGCGACGTCTGTTGGAAACGATCAATATCCCCGTGATCGAGACCTGGGATATTCCCGCCGAACCGATCGACCATTACGTCGGATTTTCCAACGCCGGTGCCGTTCGCGATATGGTGGATCATTTCGTCCGCGTCGGCTATCGCCGCATCGCTTTCATCGGCGGTGATGTCGGGCGCGATACGCGTGGTAGCGAACGACGGATCGGCTTCTCTGCCGCCATGCAAGCGCATGGGCTTGATGCATCGCGCCTGATCGCCGCCGGCCTGCCGCCCATTTCGATGCGCGAAGGCGCCAATGCTATGGCGAAATTGATCGAAACCTATCCGGATACTGAGGCGGTCGTCTGCGTGTCCGACCTTGCGGCCTATGGCGCGCTGACCGAGTGTCGTCGTTTGGGCGTTCCCGTCCCGGAACGTTTTGCGATTGGCGGGTTCGGCAATTACGAGATCGGCGAAGTCTGCGTACCCACGCTGACCACGATCAATGCCTTCGCACGGGAAATCGGAGAAAAGACCGCACGTTTGATCCTCGATATCCTTGATGGCAACGAGGGCGTCGATGTCAGGATCTCGCCCGAACTGATTGTACGCGACAGCAGCCGATAAATTCTTGCTGATAGGCTCGCCGAAAAAGAGCAACGCCTGAAGGTATTGCGGAACCGTTGAATTGCACGCAATCGATTGCGGTCCCAATCCGTTTGGGGAAGAACTGCTCCCTCCCGCCGGAGGATTCCGGAACTCTTGGCAATCCACGTGAGCCACCAAGGTCAACGAAATGTTCGCCTCGGTTGTCGTTGCGGGGGCATGGAAAGCACGACGAAAGCGCCCTATCTCCTTGATAAGACCCGTGGCGGCTACAACAGGCGACCGCTGTCGCAACCAAGCAGCGCGAGCGGAAAGGGAAGGAACAGATGATCTTTTCCGAACTCCAGCAGCAGATTCGCGATCTTGCCCGCGACTTTGCCCGCGAGCGCCTGGCGCCAGGCGCAGCCAAGCGTGATCGGGAGCATCTCTTCCCGCGCGAAGAACTGAAGGAGATGGGCGAACTGGGTTTGCTCGGCATGCTGGTACCGGAAGCCTATGGCGGGTCGGATGCGGGTGTCGTCGCCTATGCCATGGCGCTTGAGGAGATTGCCGCAGGTGACGGCACGTGCTCCACGATCATGAGCGTGCATAGCTCGGTCGGCTGCGTGCCGATCTTGAAGTTCGGTACCGAGGAGCAACGGCAGCGCTTCCTGCCGAAACTGGCGAGCGGCGAATGGATTGGCGGCTTTGCGCTCACCGAGCCTCAGGCTGGCTCTGATGCCTCGAACCTGAAGACCCGGGCAAGGCGCGATGGCGATCACTATGTACTTGATGGGGCCAAGCAATTCATCACCTCGGGCAAGAACGGCCATGTCATCATCGTCTTTGCCGTTACCGACCCTGATGCCGGCAAAAAAGGCATCACTGCCTTCATCGTTCCGACGGACATCGCAGGCTATGAGGTGATCCGCGTAGAGGAAAAGCTTGGGCTGCATTCATCTGACACCTGCCAGATCGCATTCAATGGCGTACACGTTCCGATCGAGTTGAGGCTCGGTTCAGAAGGCGAAGGCTACCGCATAGCACTCGCCAATCTCGAGGGCGGCCGGATCGGCATTGCGGCTCAGGCCGTCGGCATGGCGCGGGCGGCCTTTGAGGCGGCGCGCGACTATGCTCGCGAGCGCACGGCCTTCGGCAAGGCGATCATCGAACATCAGGCTGTCGCATTCCGCCTTGCCGACATGAAGGTGCGGATCGAGGCGGCCCGGCAACTCGTTTTTCACGCCGCCTCCTTAAGGGAAGCCGGGCTGCCCTGCCTGTCGGAAGCCTCGATGGCGAAGCTCTTTGCCTCGGAAATGGCGGAGCGCGTCTGCTCCGACGCCATCCAGATACATGGCGGCTATGGCTACATGGCCGATTACCCGGTCGAGCGCATCTATCGCGATGTGCGCATCTGTCAAATCTATGAAGGAACGAGCGACGTGCAGCGCATGGTGATCGCCCGCAATCTGTGAGAACCACATGCGGCCCCGCTTCTGGAGGAGAGGAGCAAGGTCGGCGCAGGAGGAAAGACTAGATATGGTGGATTCTTCTCAATTGGCTCTGCATGTCCCCGAACCCGCCGTCCGCCCGGGCGGCCAGCCAGACTTTTCCAACGTCAAGATCGCCAAAGCCGGTTCCGTGCCGCGGCCGGAAGTAGATGTCGCATCCGAGGAGATCCGTGATCTTGCCTATTCCATCATCCGCGTACTGAACCGCGAGGGCGAGGCGGTCGGTCCCTGGGCTGGCACGCTCTCCGATGAGGAGTTGCTGACCGGCCTTCGCAACATGATGAAGCTGCGCGCATTCGACGCCCGCATGCTGATGGCTCAGCGGCAGGGCAAGACGTCCTTCTACATGCAGCATCTCGGCGAGGAGGCTGTCAGTTGTGCTTTCCGCAAGGCGCTCAAGAAGGGAGACATGAATTTTCCGACCTATCGTCAGGCAGGCCTTCTGATTGCCGACGATTATCCGATGGTCGAAATGATGAATCAGATCTACTCGAACGAGAGCGATCCCCTGCACGGGCGGCAGCTACCGATCATGTATTCCTCCAAGGAGCACGGATTCTTTACCATCTCCGGCAACCTCGCCACTCAGTATGTGCAGGCCGTGGGCTGGGCCATGGCCTCGGCAATCAAGAATGACAGTCGCATCGCCGCGGGCTGGATCGGCGATGGCTCGACGGCGGAATCGGATTTCCATTCAGCGCTCGTCTTCGCCTCGACTTATAAGGCACCTGTCATTCTCAACATCGTCAACAATCAGTGGGCGATCTCTACCTTTCAGGGTATCGCGCGCGGCGGCTCCGGCACATTCGCCGCCCGCGGCCTCGGCTTCGGCATTCCCGCGCTGCGGGTCGATGGAAACGACTATCTCGCCGTCCATGCCGTTGCCTGCTGGGCAGCTGAGCGTGCCCGGCGCAATCTCGGGCCGACGCTGATCGAATATGTGACGTATCGTGTCGGGGCGCATTCGACCTCGGACGATCCGAATGCTTATCGTCCGAAGACGGAATCGGAGGCCTGGCCACTTGGCGATCCCGTACTGAGGTTGAAGAAACATCTGATCGTCCGGGGCAAATGGTCTGAGGAGCGGCATGTGCAGGCAGAAGCTGAAATCATGGACGAGGTAATGGAGGCGCAGCGCCAGGCGGAGCAGCACGGCACATTGCATGCCGGCGGCAAGCCTTCGGTTCGGGACATTTTCGAAGGCGTCTATGCCGAGATGCCGCCGCACATCCGGCGCCAGCGGCAGAAGGCAGGGTACTGAGAATGGCCAGGATGACGATGATCGAGGCGGTGCGTAGCGCCATGGACGTTTCGATGGCGCAGGATGACAATGTCGTCGTTTTTGGTGAGGATGTAGGCTATTTCGGTGGCGTTTTCCGATGCACGCAGGGGCTTCAGGCAAAATATGGCAAGACGCGCTGCTTCGACACGCCGATAAGCGAGTCGGGCATCGTCGGCACGGCGATCGGTATGGCCGCCTATGGCCTGAAGCCCTGTGTCGAGATCCAGTTCGCCGATTACATGTATCCGGCCTATGACCAGCTAACCCAGGAGGCGGCTCGTATCCGCTACCGTTCCAACGGCGATTTTACCTGTCCGATCGTCGTGCGCATGCCGACAGGCGGCGGCATCTTTGGCGGCCAGACGCACAGTC
The DNA here is from genome assembly GCF_030182455.1 of Rhizobium cerradonense. Lineage (NCBI taxonomy): Bacteria > Pseudomonadati > Pseudomonadota > Alphaproteobacteria > Hyphomicrobiales > Rhizobiaceae > Rhizobium > Rhizobium cerradonense. The sequence goes on along the minus strand of NZ_JAQJCK010000018.1, from coordinate 59,424 downwards.
AGAGCCCGGAGGCGCTCTTCACCCATGTCTCCGGGCTAAAGGTGATCGTGCCATCCAATCCCTATGACGCCAAAGGCCTGCTGATTGCTGCGATCGAAGATCCGGATCCGGTAATGTTCCTGGAGCCGAAGCGGCTCTATAACGGCCCCTTTGACGGCCATCACGAGCGGCCTGTGACGCCTTGGTCTAAACATGATCTCGGAGAGGTGCCTGACGGCCACTATACGATACCTATCGGCAAGGCTGAGATCCGGCGCGCAGGCTCGGCGGTGACTGTGATCGCCTATGGTACGATGGTGCATGTGGCGCTCGCCGCGGCCGAGGATGTCGACATTGATGCCGAAGTGATCGACCTCCGAAGTCTGCTGCCGCTTGATCTGGATACGATCATCAATTCGGTCCGGAAGACAGGGCGATGTGTCGTCGTGCATGAGGCAACGCTGACTTCGGGCTTTGGCGCCGAGGTCGTCGCGCTGGTGCAGGAATATTGCTTTTACCATCTGGAGGCGCCAGTCGTGCGCGTTGCCGGCTGGGACACGCCCTATCCGCATGCGCAGGAGTGGGATTACTTCCCAGGTCCTGGCCGTCTCGGGCGGGCGCTTGCCGAAGTCATGGGGGCTTGAGCCATGAGCGAATTTGTCATCGAGATGCCTGATGTGGGGGAGGGAGTCGCCGAGGCCGAGCTGGTCGAGTGGTTCGTGAAGCCAGGAGATCCCGTTCGCGAGGACATGGTGATTGTCGCCGTCATGACGGACAAGGCCACCGTAGAAATCCCGTCTCCCGTCAACGGCATCGTCACCTGGCTTGCCGGTGAGGTCGGAGAGCGTATCGCGGTGAGGGCTCCGCTGGTGCGGATCGAAACGACCGGAGATGCCGGCGGGGCTCGGTCCGCAGAGATCGCACAGACGACTGCCGAAGTGTCGACGGCGGAATTTCCGAAGCTTGCTCCAACAGTGTCGGATCCTGTGACGCCGCGGACCGAAAAGCCGCTTGCCGCACCCCCGGTGCGGCTCTTCGCCAAGGAAAGCGGCATCGACCTCGCACAAGTGCAGGGGACCGGACCAGCGGGCCGTATCCTGCGAGAGGATATCGAGCAACTTTTGAACCACGGAGCCGCTCCCACGATGTCAATGGGCGGCCTTACCCAGAAGACTGCGACCGAAGAGATCAAGTTGACCGGGCTGCGCCGCCGGATCGCCGAGAAAATGGCACTTTCCGCCTCGCGTATTCCTCACATTACCTATGTGGAGGAGGTGGACATGACCTCGCTCGAGGAGTTGCGTGCCATCATGAACGCTGACCGCAAGGCGGATCATCCGAAACTCACGGTTCTGCCTTTCCTGGTACAGGCCGTGGTGAAGGCCATTTCCGAGCAGCCCAATGTCAACGCCACTTTTGACGACGAAGCCGGCATCGTCACACGCTATGGCGCGGTCCATATGGGTATCGCAACACAGACGCCGGCGGGTTTGACCGTGCCTGTCATGCGGCATGCGGAAGCACGCGGTATCTGGGATTGCGCCGCTGAGATGAACCGGCTGGCAGAGGCGGCGCGCTCGGGCACTGCAACGCGTGAAGAGCTTTCCGGCTCGACGATCACCATCAGCTCGCTCGGCGCGCTCGGCGGGATCGTCTCCACGCCTATTATCAATCATCCGGAGGTGGCGATTATCGGCGTCAACAAGATCGCCACACGGCCGGTCTGGGACGGCACGCAGTTCGTGCCGCGCAAGATGATGAATCTGTCATCCAGCTTCGATCATCGCATTGTTGACGGCTGGGATGCGGCGACCTTCGTGCAGCGCGTCCGCACACTGCTCGAAACACCGGCGCTCATTTTCATCGAAGGCTGATATCATCAAAGGGTTCGAAACTCTTGTCGTATGCAGAGCCGTTGGTTCTGCTGTCGACGCCGGGGCTTATCGGCAGGCTGAGCGCGGCCCGAAGGCCGCGCTGTTCTCAACTTCAAGAAGGGATCATTTGCCCCAGATCTTCTTGTATTGATCCTTGTAGCCGTTATCCGGATCAAACGTATTCTTCGGACCGCCGTCGGACTGGATATTGTCTGCCGTCACCACATGCAGCGGCGAGAGGTAACCGGACCATTTTTCACCGGCGAAAGCACGATTGAGTTCGTCGACCAATTGCCAGCCCTGGAGATTGAGCGGTTCGGCCACCGTGACCTTCTGGAATTGACCGGCGCGGATGCGTTCATAGGCCGATTGCGAGCCGTCGCCGGCGGCGACATTGATCGGCGCATCGGTGCCGCTCTTGCCGGCGGAAGCGAGCGACGGGCCCATGAAGTCGAAATAGAGGTCGTTGATCGCAAGCGAATGGGTCCAGCTATCGCCATATTTCTGCAGGAGCGAGGTGGTTAGCTGGGGCATGCGCTGCGAGGTCTCGGCGATCGGCGTATCGACATATTCGAGCACCTTGCCGCCTAGCCGTTCGATCTCCTGCTTCATCCTGTCCGCCTTGGCGATGGCGATCGCATAGGTGGAGTCCGTGAAGATGATCACGCCTGGCTTGCCCTTGGCATCGGCAAAGGCCCAGTCGGCAGCCGCTTTCGAGACTTCCATCGCATCGGTGCTGACATTGGCAAAGAGGCCGTTCTTGTCATCGGGACCGATGACCGGGCCGGCATGCCAGGCGACCAACGGGATCTTGGCGGCCTTTGCCTGTTCCAGAGCCGGGGCCTGCTCGACTGCATCGAAGCCATCGATGATGATGCCGGCAGGCTGCAGCGCTATGGCCTGACCGAAGGCAGCCGTGCGTCCGCCGATGGAGCCCGCGCCATCGAGAACCTTTACCTGCCAGCCAATCGCCTTTGCTGCTTCCTCGACACCGTTGCTGACGCCGAGAATGCCGCCATTCTTAAGGTCGCCGGCCAATACGACGATGGTCTTGCCCGCCTGTGCCTTCGGACCGGTGGTCGGGCCGTCCCATTTGGTGACCGGCGTCGCATATTTGTCGACGACGGCTTTTGCATCCGCCATCGGATCGGCATAGGCGTGGCTTGCACACAGCATCAACAAGCCTGTGGTCGCCTGCAGGAAAAATCTGCGTTTCATTTCATTCTCCTCCCTTTGAAAATTAAACCAAAATGATCTTCAGTTGTCGGTCGCCTTAGCTGATAGCTGCGGCTTTTGTACTGGAGCCATGCGTCCGGCATGGCTCCGCCGGCGCTGCGCATAGCCAGCGATGCCGATGGCGACGAGCAGGGTCACACCGTTGAAAAGCGGCTCCACGTAGAACGAGCCCCCGAACTGCTGGATGCCTGCGATGCCGACCGCCAGGATGATGACGCCAATCATGGTGCCCCACACGTTGACGCGACCGGGCTTGATGGTCGTGGAACCCAGGAAGGCCCCGACGAGTGCCGGCAGAAGATATTCCAGCCCGACGCTGGCCTGGCCGATGCGCAGCTTGGAGGCGAGCAGTACGCCTGCGATGGCGGCGAGGGTGCCTGACGTCACGAAGGCGCCGATGACGAAGCGACGGACGGGGATGCCGTTCAATGCGGCCGCCTTCGGATTGGCGCCGATGGCATAGATGTAACGGCCGATCGGCAGATATTCGAGCACGATCCACATGACGAAGGCGAGGCCAAGCACATAGATCCCTGTGATCGGCAGCCCGAAGACCATCGTGCCGTTGAGCGCATAAAAGCCCTGGGGAAGCATGCCGACCACCTGTCGCCCGCCGGTATGCCAAAGAGCAATGGCATAAAGCACGGTGCCCGTGCCGAGCGTCGCGATGAAGCTGTCGATCTTGGCGATTTCCACCAGCAGCCCGTTCAGGAAGCCGGTCAGCGCGCCGAGCAGGATGACGATGAGCACAGCCACCGGCCAGGGCAGGCCGAACATCGTCTGCAAGCTAATCGCCAGAACGTGCCAGAGCACGATGCCGTAACCGATCGTCAGGTCGATGCGTCCTGCCGCCATCGGGATCATTGCGGCAAGCGACAGAATGGCGATGATCGTCTTGTCAGAGATGATCGAACGCAGATTGAGCAGCGTCGGAAAGGTCTGCGGCAGCAGAATGGAAAACAGCAGGATCAGAAGGGCTGTGAGAATAACGAGGCCATAGACCGGCAGTAGGCGCTGGATTTTCTGGCCAAAGCTCATTCCCGCCAGCTCGGCGGTGGTCGGTTCGAGCGCATTGGATTCGATCGATTGCATGAGGTTCCTCCCTGGATCAGGCCGCTTCGGATGCGGATGCTGCGGCGATGACCGCCGGTGTTGTTAAGTCGGCGCCGCTCAGTTCCCGCACGATTTGACCGCGAGAAAACACCAGGGCGCGATGGCAGATATGAGCGATTTCTTCGAAGTCGGTGGAGACGACGAGCACAGCCAGCCCTTCCTCGACGGCCTCGGCGATCAGCTTATAGATGTCCGCCTTGGCGCCAACATCCACGCCGGCTGTCGGATCTTCGGCGATCAACAGCTTCCGGCCTGTCGCGAGCCACCGGCCCACGACCACCTTCTGCTGGTTTCCGCCGGATAGGGCTTCGATCGCCAGGTTCTGATCATTGGGTCTAAGGCCAACGCGGCTGCCGAGCGAATAGGCCATTTCGGCCTCGCGCTGCGGCGGCAGGAAGGACATCATGCCCCGTCCGGATGCGCCGGGATTGAGAAAGGTGTTTTCCCTCAGGCTGAGGGACATGGCGACGGACTCTTCGGTTCGGTCCCTGGCAATCAAGCCGATACCCGAAGCCATGGCTGAGACGGGGCTGGAAAGATCGGGTCGGGCACCGTTCAGCAGGACCGCTCCGCTGGCGGGCTCGCATCCGAAGAGTGCGCGCCCGATCAATTCCTGGCCCGCGCCTCTCAGTCCGACGAGACCGAGAAGCTCTCCTTGGCGAATGTCGAAGGACACCGGTCCTGCGCCGCGGCAGGCAAGATCCCTGACCGAAACAATGGCGGGCCCTGCGGTCCGTTCGGCCTTGACGAAGAGCTGGTCGGCCTTGCGTCCGACGATCATTCGGATCAGCTCGTCCGGCGACGTGTCGGAAACTGGTTTTTGCCCGACCAGTTGGCCATCGCGAAGCACCGCAACGCGATCGGCGATCCTGAAGATCTCATCTAGCCTGTGCGAGACATAGATCATCGCAACACCACGCTCCTTGAGCGGACGAATGGCGGCAAACAGCTTTTCGACTTCATCGGCGGGCAGGCTTGCCGTCGGCTCGTCGAGAACGAGAACGTCTGCCTCGACGGCGAGAGCACGCGCTATCGCGACAAGCGACTTTTCGGTTCGGGTCAGTTCTTGAATCCGTGTCGACGGATCGAAGTCGCAGCCCACAAGCTTCAGGGCCTCCGCCGTACGGCGTTCGGTCGCGCGCCAGTCGATCAGCCGGCCGCGCAGCGAATAGCCCTGTGCGAGACCAACATTTTCGCCAACCGTCATCCATTCGATCAGTCCGAGATCCTGATGAATGAAGGCGATCGGCTGGCGCTGGTTTGGCCGCGGCGGGCGGTGATGATATGGTTTGCCGCGAAACAGAATTTGTCCGCCATCCGGTCTGTAGATGCCCGCCAGCGTCTTGATGAGGGTCGACTTTCCCGCGCCGTTCTCACCAAGAAGAGCCAGAATTTCTCCCGGTTTCAGATCCAGCGAGACATTCGACAATGCGCGCGTTCCACCAAATTCTTTGGTGATGTCGCAAAATTCGAGCAGCTTTCCGTCGTCCATCCTGCTCCTCCCAAAGTTCAGGTGAGAAGAGGCTATGTTATCGATAACATTCCGTCAAGAGCCTCGTCGTTGTCATCGCGGATTCGGGCTGTGGATGGCGCCGAGCCGCCATATTCAGGACAGCTAAGTCATGCCCGGCTAAGTGGAGCGCAGATATGAACGGCATTATTTAATACTTAAAATACATTTGCGAGAGCCGCATGGCATTTACATTATTTAACTTCTTTCTAGCTTTCATTATCTGAATATTCATGCAACGAAAGGGAGCGACGCTTCAGCAGCATGAGTCAGAGCGCTTAAGGGATGTTCATAAAACTCAATGGAATCAGCGATATGCGCGCAGGAAGTGGAGTTTTCATGCGCAACCGAGACGCGCAGATGTCGTTCGGCGTATTACTTATTTTAAGTAGTAAAATGCGCGTCTTGGATAGTGTTTCTGCAGGGGATGCAGTCGCGTTGCGGTTTGCTCAGTATTAGTAGGTAATAATACGATCTACGTCTGCTTTCTTGGGATTTGGGTGGCCCTTGAGAGCGTCTCGGGATCGCTCATTTGGGGAAAATAATGAGGTACGTCACTCATTCCGTCTTCAAGATCGTTGATGCCGATGCCGACGAAATGACGGAACATTATGCAAGGACATTGTCGCCCGCGACGGTCGAGCCGCTTCACCGAGGCTCGCTGATCTCGGTGGAAGACCGGCATTACGCCGTTGGGCGTTTCAGCGTCTGGAATGGAAGGTGCCATTCCGGGATGAGGGTTACCCTTCCCAGCGGACCAGACGCGTACGCTCTTTACCTGCCATCCTCGGGCGTGATGGCAATCGACTCGGGTCGAAAGCAGCTCATATCGGAGCCGGCGGCAGGCCTCTTGGGTGATATGTCGCGCTTCGACAAGCTGGTCCTTCACGAAGACCGCAGTCATATCGGCATCGCGTTCGAAAAATCCGCAATGATCCGTCAACTGAGTGAACTGCTTGATGCGCCGGTCGACGGCGACATCGATTTCGCTGACACCGTCGATTTGGCAACCGTAAAAGGATCGCGGATAACTACCCTCGGAAATCTTATCTGGAATTGCCTGGACGTCGAAGATGAGCATCAGTCCTCGTCGACCTTCGTCGAGCGCCTGTTGCAGGCGATGATGATCACGCTTTTGGAAACTGTCCCGAATAATTACTCCGTACGGCTGGCAAAACCGACGTCCCCTGCAATACCAAAGCGCCTGAAGAGAGCGATCGAATACATGCATGCCAATGTTTCGTCTCCGATGAGTATCGCCGATATCGCCGAGGCGGCCGGCACAAGCGTGCGAGCCTTGCAGGCGGCTTTTCAGCAGTTCAAGGACATGACGCCTCTAAACTATCTGCGGATAATCCGCCTGGAAGGCGTGCGCAAAGCGCTGACGGACCCGGCCACCTCTCTCTCGGTTGCCGAAGTCGCGCGGAGCTGGGGATTCTCCCATATGGGACGTTTCGCAGCGCTCTATCAGCAATCCTTTGGCGAAATGCCGTCTAACGCAGCGAAACTGCGTCGAGGCGAGGGCAAGTAAACGCATTCGTCTGCAGCGCCGTTTGGACAGCAATCGAAGCCATGGCGTCGGCGCTACGGTCGTCGATCGGCTGTGCCTGTGGATATCGACTGACATCCGGCGTGTTGGCTGACGCGGTATATTCGCATAACGCAACTATTATCCCGAATACGCAGGAAAACAGAACGTACGTTCATCGCATGACGCTAACGCATTGAAGTTTGCGATTTGACACGGCAGTCATGGTGGTGGGACTTGCGAGCATGATGCGAGTAGGTTCCGGAGCAGCCCCCCGCCCATCGGCTCCCCAGGTTCGATGGGCGGTCTTTTGTCCATTCAGACTTTCGATTGAGCAAGCTTCGCCGGGATGGAGTCAACAATTTCAACATTGTTGGCGGTAAAGCGGGAACTCAACAGGTCGGCTCGTGCGACCCGTCATTTTCCCATGAAGATTGCTAGGTCGTTAAGCGCGAGGCACTGTCTGCCAGAAAGAGAGAACCGTGCATAAGGGGCCAAACCAAAAGGATCCGAGCCCGATTGATGTCGAGGTCGGGAGACGCATCCGAATGCGACGCCGCATATTGGGCATGAGTCAGACGACGCTCGCCGAAGGGCTGAATGTGACGTTCCAGCAAGTCCAGAAATATGAAAAAGGCAAAAACCGGGTCGGCGCCAGCCGGCTGCAAAGCGTAGCAGATTGTCTCGACGTGCCGGTTTCGTTTTTCTTCGAGGGCGTATCCGAGTTATCAGAAAGTGCTGGAGAAGAAATTTTTACCTCCGGCAGTGACTTAGCGGGATTCCTGGCTTCAGGAGAGGGCATCGAGCTAAACCGCGCCTTCGCCAAGATCAAGGACGCAAGGATGCGGCTTAAGGTCGTAAGCCTGGTTAAATCGCTGGTCGGCCCCTATAGCTGACAACGAGCATCCTGATGCCTTCACAAGGATCAGGAGGACCAGAATTTGGCGCGGCGGACGCGATCAGCTTGTGATGGCGTTGAGCATTTCCTCGCCGGTGATAATCCTTTCGACCTGAGCGATCGTCGTCTGTTTCGGATCTATGTCGTCTGCGACAGCCCTTCCGCCGCGCATCACGATGATGCGGTCGACCACCTGAAACACATGGTGGATATTGTGGGCGATGAAGATGCAGGAGTGTCCGGTATCGCGCGCTTCGCGAACGAAACGGAGAACCCCTTGCGTTTCGGCAACGCCCAGATTGTTGGTAGGCTCATCCAGGATGATCAGATCGCTATCAAACTGCATGGCGCGGGCGATTGCGACTGCCTGGCGTTCGCCCCCCGATAGCGCGGAGATTGCGGTCTCTGGCGGAATATCCTTCGTAATCCCGACCCGCTTCAACAAGTCTCGAGCGGACGCATTCATTGCGGATTGGTCCAATCGGCCAAAAAAGCGGCTTCCCTTGATGGGCTCCCGCCCAAGAAAGAGATTTCGGGCGATCGATAGCTGCGGAACGAGGGCGGAATCTTGAAAAATCGTTTCGATTCCATGCGCAATCGCCTCGGCCGTATTTTTGAGTTCGACCTTTTTCCCTTTGATTATGATCTCCCCGCTCGTCAGCGGTACAGCGCCGGATAAAACCTTGATCAGGGTTGATTTTCCCGCACCATTGTCACCGAGCAAGCCCACCACTTCGTGCGTTTTGACGGAAAGGCTGACGTCGCGAAGCGCATGGATGCGGCCGTAGAACTTGTTGATTTTCTCCATCCGAACGAGGTCTTCGGCCATCGTCTACACTCCCGCGCTATGTCGACGTTCAAGCCATGAATGAAGCGCCATCATGCCGAGGATGATTGCTCCGATGAAAATATTATAGGCAAGCCCGGGCACCCCCACCATCACGATGCCGTTTCGCATGATGCGCAGAATGAAGATGCCAAGCACTGTTCCGATGATGGTCCCCCGCCCGCCAGTCAGCACTGTTCCACCGATGACGACCATCGCGATCACCTCCAGCTCGTAACCCGTTCCGCTATTTGGATTTGCCGCCGACGTGCGGATCGAGCTAATCACCCCTGCAAGCGAGGCCATGGCCGAAGATGTCATGAACAAATAAATCTTAGTTCGGCTGACATTGACGCCGCGGGCACGGGCCGCGTTGGGATTGCCGCCACAAGCCTGTATCCAATTGCCGATTTTCGTCTGAGTGAGTACAAAGTGGGCGGCGAATGCCGCTAGCGCGAACCACAGCACCGACATGTACATTCGGAAGCTGCCGATGAAGAAGCTGCCAGCCAAGAGGTTGGCAAACCAATTGTTTCCGGCAGTCCAGGTGTGCTGGGGAAAGCCGTCGGTGACGTAAAGGGCAGTGCCTCGCACCACCAGGAGCATACCGAGCGTCACCAGAAAGGACGGAATGTTCAGCTTTGTGACGAACCACCCGTTCACAAAGCCAATGAACAGGCTGAGTGCGAGCGTGACGAGGAAGGCGGCGCCAAGCGGCATCAGATTGCCGTTGAACACCGTCCACATCAAAACGGCGGAAAAGCCGAACACCGATCCCACCGACAAATCGAATTCACCCGCGGTCATCAGCAAGGTCATCGCCAACGCGATCAGCCCGAGTTCGACTGTAAACGAGAGCGTGTTGCTGATGTTTGGAAGCGAGAGAAAGTCCGAGTTGAAGGACCAGAAAACCACAAGCTCAAGGACCAGCAGGACGAGCGGGCCGAATTCGGGTTTCGAAACGAAGCGTTGAACAAAAGATTGTTGCATGGGCGCTCACCGATTGGGACGGCCACCCGGTTTGAACCGGGTGGCGCAGCCAGTACGACTTTCGACGACGTTATTTGCCCGAGAGAATTTTGTCGTAGATCTCGGCTTTGTCCTTTTCATAAAGAGCGCCGGTAATGATGTTAAAGCCGGGCGGGATCTTGCTGGCGGCCATGGCTGCGATTGATAGAGCCATGTAGCTGGTTGCTTGCGGGTCCTGCCATTGAGCGGCATTCACGTAACCCGTCAGCACTTCCTGCGTCGTATCGGGCGAGTTGCCCCAGCCGACGACGGGAATTTCGCCCGGCTTTACGCCGACCTGATCAAATACGCGCTTGATGCTTCCGGTGACGAGGTCGCCAAGTCCGATGATCGCCTTGATCTTCGAGCGATTGGCGGTGAGGTAGTCCGACATGCGGGTAATGATTTCAGCCTGGTCCAATGTGGAGTCTGTGATTTCCCAGGTGATATTCAGTGGTTTGAAGACGCTGGCTATTCCCTCTTCTTCCTGCACGCCATAGGTCGCACCGGGAACTTCCACCGGCATCCAGACGAAATCACCGGATTTTACTAGCTTCTTGTCGACAAGATATTGCGCCCAGTTATGGCCGAAGCTCTTGTTGTCGCCTCCGACATAGGCATTGAAGCTCGCTTGGGGATCAGGCGTGTTGAAGTTGATGATCGGGATCTTGGCAGCGTTGGCTTCTTTGACGACTTGGACGAGGCTGCCCGGATCCGGGCTGGTGGTCACAATGCCGGCAGCTCCTGCCGAAATTGCAGCCCTCACGGCCTCCTGTTGCGCCGGAACATCACCGTTGTGGAACGATGTGTTGACCTTGTTGCCGGTGTCTTCAGCCCAGAGCTTGGCTCCTGCCAGAAAATAGGTCCACACAGGATCCGCCGGAGAGCCGTGCGAGATCCAGTAATAGGTTTTGCCCTGTGCATAGGCTGTCGAAATGAAACCCGCTCCTGCGGCGATGAAGATCGCCGCGAGTAAGGTAATAGCTTTCCTTAGCATGTGAAAACTCCTCCCTTGGTCCGGTTGGTTGACCGGTCGGCTTGATTTGCTGACCTCCTCAGTCAACATCAAAATGCTTCGCATCCTGCGTTCATTTTGATACTTAAAAGCCAGCCGGAGGTAGCGGGAGATGTCAAGTGAATCCGGTCGCGAATCCGAGCCGGCGGAGCAGAATACAAAGTCGGGAATGAACTAAGCCATTACTTTGAAAGTAATCGGCCATGGTGATTCGCAATTGTCGAGCGGAAGGGGAGGAGCTGATCGCCATGAGAGCGAGCCGACGATTGTTACCGACGGTGCGCTGGAAACCACGATGTCATATCATTATGTCGGCGTAGTATCTAAGCTTGTCTTGTGTCGTTCAGGATTCGATCAAGTTCGGTTGTTCGGGACTTGGACAGTTCCACCTTTTGAGCAAACTGTGGCCAGCGGCCTATCGCCGTTCGAACCTGCTCAATGATATCCTTCGCGTCTCGATCGGGGATCGACGCTCCCCTGGAAATGGTTAGCAGGTGTTGCATACCTGGGTTTCTCCCTTCACCCGCGACATCCGCGCTGTGTTCTCCTCCGGGTCCTGAAGAGAAGGTAAGATCGTAAGCAGGAGAGAGTGCCCATCTTCCGTCTGCTTTCATCAGGAAGGCGTGGTTCTTAGCGTGGTCGTCGCGGTTCCGAGCATAGACGTTGAAGACCATGTTTCGAAACATCCGCAGCACTTCGGAACTGTCGCGCGTCATCATAAACGTCAGCTTATGAAGCTGTTCGTAGCTCAACGAAGCCTCGCGATGGCTGGCGTTTAAGACGCCACTGGCGGTATGCATGTGCAATCGGCCGACAGGTGTGCGGTCGAAGCGTTTCGTGGCGAAGAGACGATTGCCCTTTTTAGTGTCGAATATCCGCGTGTCGGTCATCTCCAATCCCGCGGTCTCGGCCATCAAAGCATAGGCTTTTTCCTCGGCGCCAACTTCGACCGGGTCGGCAGCGCTGCGTGCCTTTACCATCCATCGTTCGAAACCAGGTTCCATGTCCTGCCCATAGTCCAGAACGAACGTATTCTCGGCCTGATTGAACCCTATCATGATTTTTGGGCGAGCACCCGCGGAGCCACCCTGCGCGCCCTGCAGAGTGTCGATATCGGCAACATCCATCTCAGCTTGGACAAGATTGACCTGGTCGACGAACCAGTCCAAATCGATGTCTTCGGCGAGCCTCCTTTCGCCGTCGGATAGTTCGGGAATGTATGCCAATGCTCCCATTCCGGTCTTTCCAACCGCAGAGAGGCGATCCAGAGGGGTCAGCAGGTGATAATCGATGCCGGCCTTTTGAAGACGGCGATCAAGCAGAAGCCGGCCCCATCCGTCAGGCAGACTGTCGTTAAATAGTCCATGCAGTCCGTCAAACGGATCGCGCGGTGCTGCGATTAAGCCCGGATTTGTTTTCACGTTGAAAGGGGACACCGGCAAAGGTGCCGCGAGAAATTCTGCCGCGTACTCAAAATATGCCCGGCGTTCGGTGCTACTCCATGCGAGGGTCCCCAGAGTCCTCTGGCTTCCCTCCAGGTCGAGGATGACGCTCATTTTTCGGATAGGCTTGAACTTCATTTCCGACGCACCCTCTGCCTAACAGGACGGTCGACAACATCGTCGATTGTCTTCAGCGGCCGAGGCGGAAACAATTGCTCGAATTCGGCTTCGCACTCAAGGATAAACGCAACCTTCACAAGGGCTTCGAGCGAAATCTTTCCCGTTTCCTCGAACAGCCTGAGAGACCCATACGAGATACCCGCCCGTGCGGCCAGGTCCCTTTGGGTGAGACCGACATCAATCCGTCGTCGCTTGACTCTTTCTGAGAGTCCCCTGATCACTTCCGAGGGGGATGTCATATTAAATGCGAACATTTTAGCAGTTATCGTCTACTAGGAACATAAATGCCAATATAATAGCAATTAAGTTGAACTTCAACGACGCAAAATCGATTACGCGAATATGTCCGCTGGCTGGATAAACAAGTTCGCTGGAATAAAGCCGATCCAAGTTCACATGGGCCCGGCACGAGGCCGGGCCGGCACAAAGGCGATTAGCGGCAGATCCGCTCTTCCGTGACAACCCTGTGCCCGTGGTGCCATTCCTTTACCACCCTGGTAAAGCAGTGGTGGCGATGATGGCGATAGTGCCAGTCGTCGCGGTCTTGGTAGTAGTGCCGACTATGATGATAATAGGGACCGCCGCCGTCCGTCGTAACGACTACCGAAGCTGCCTGGGATGGGAGACTTGTGGCTGCAAGCGAAGCAAGGGCGATTGCAGACACGATGAAGAACTTGCTCATGAGTTTCCTCCGGTTACATCTTACTATCCGACAACGTCGCTTTGTGACGTTGGTTCAAAGATAGTCCCGGCGGCGTGAACGAAAGCTGACGGTTACGTTAATCTGAGCTTCATCATGCGTATTGGAAGACATTCGCCGATCGGCGACTTCCGACCGGCGCGGCGAAAGAGGGCTTTGCGATCAACCGCCCTTCACGGCGCCCGCGGTCAGGCCGGCAACGATCTGCTTCTGGGCAAATATCGTCAGAACGAGCACCGGCAGCGTCACGATCAGCGCTGCCGCCGCAAGGGGTCCCCAGCTCACCTGCTCGAATGACAACATGTTGTAGACGGCGACCGGCAAGGTGCGCGTCTCGCGGCTGGCGAGCACGATGCCGAAGACGAAATTGTTCCATGAGAAGATGACCGAGAGGATGAAGGCAACGACGATCCCCGGCTTGGCGATCGGCAGGGCCACCAGCCGGAAGATCTGCCACGGCGTTGCGCCGTCGATAGCGGCCGCTTCCTCCAGCTCCATCGGTGTCGTCTCGAAATAGCCGATCATGATCCAGACGACGATCGGGACCGTCACGACCAGATGTATGATGATCTGCGGCCAAAGCGTTCCCAAAAGGTTCAGCCATTGGAAGAGCAGAAACAGCGGAATGAGGAAGGAAAGGCCGGGCGTCATTCGCGCGATCATGATCACGATCGCCGACTTCTCCGCCTTGAGGCGTGCGATGCCGTAGCCGGCCGGAACGCCGATCAGCAGCGCGAGCAACGTCGCGGATCCGGTCACCAGAATGGAGTTCCAGAAATAGAGGAAGAAGTTGTTCTCCTCGAATACCTTGAGGTAGTTCGACCAGGCGAAGCGCTCTGGAATGAAGATCGGCGGATAGGCGCCGTTATCGATTTCGTATTTCAACGAGAGCGAGATCATCCACAGGAAGAATAGGACCACCGGCGAAATCATCACCAGCGCCACGAAGAGAAGACCGATCCGGTCGAGCGTCTTGCGTTTCATCGAAGTGCCTACCTATCCGACCAGTTCGCGCGCTGTCTCGCCATCAAGAGGACGAAGGAGAGCACGACGATGAGGATGAAGAAGATGACCGCCATGGCCGAGCCGTAGCCGATGTCATAGTAGGAGAAGGCGGTGTTGTAGAGATAGATGTTGATCGTCTCGGAGGCCGTGCCCGGTCCGCCCTGTGTCATCGCATAGATGATGTCGAAGCTCTTGATCGCATCGATGCTGCGAATAATCACGGCGATCATCAGGAAGGGCGCGATCATCGGCAGGGTAAGGTAACGGAACTTCTGCCATGCATTGGCGCCGTCGATCTCGGCGCTTTCATAGGGTTCGCGCGGAACGGCGGCGAGGCCGCCGAGCACGATCAACATGACGAGCGGTGTCCATTGCCAGGTCTCGACCACGACCAGCGACGGGATGACGCTGAATTGATTGTAGATCCATTCCTGCGGACCGATGCCTATGAAGGACAAAAGATAGTTGAGCACTCCGAGCTGCGGATGAAACATCATGGTCCAGACGAGCGCGATGGCGACGGGCGTCGCCATCATCGGCATGACGAAAATGCCGCGCAGAAAGCCGCGGAAGGGGAATTGCGCATCGAAGATCAGGGCGGCGAGTGTGCCCAGGAAAACCGGCGCGACGACCGAGAGCCCTGTATAGAGAACCGTGTGCCACAGCGCCTCCCAGAACCGGGCGTCGGTCGCCAGGCGAAGGTAGTTGGCAAAGCCCGCAAAGGTTTGGGATTGCCCAAGCGTCCAGCTATTCACGCTCATCCATAGGGTAAAGACCCATGGAAAAACGATGACCGCGGCAATGACCACCAGGGCCGGAATGACGAAGGGCCAATAGTTGGGAGCAAGCCGATTTGTCGGCTTGCTCTTCTCCTTGACGCTGCTCGCCGTGGTATCTTCGATGCGCACGGACACCATCACCCCTCGCTTCGGGCCAGCACCGGCTCGAACTGCGCGGTTGCGTTCTTCAGCTCGCTTGCGGGATCCGCACCGCCGATCATGTTGGTGAGCGCCACGCCGTAGATGTCGCGGAACTCGGTGACGGGGATGATAACCGGCAGGCCGAGTGCGGAGACTTTGCCGGAGCCGACCACGGCATCGAGCCAGGCCCCAGGCATCTTGACGCCTTCACGGACCTTCTGATCCTCGAGGACGGATTGGCGGAAGGGCACGCCGGCGCCGGCCTGTAGCAGCCGCGCGCCCATGTCATGCGAGATCACCCATTGGCAGAAGAGATAGGCGGCTTCCTTCTTTTGGCTCGCCGCCGTCACGCCGATACCGTCGCCAAAGGTGGCGGCCGCTTGTGCAGAAGGCCCCTTGGGAATGACGCTATAGCCGACCTGGCCGACAACGCGGGATTTTTCCGGATTTTCGATCGGCGGCGCAAAGCCGACGCCGTCGAGCCACATGCCGATCTTGCCCTGCAGGAACGCGGATTGAGACTCGGCCCAGTTGAAGCCGGAAACGCCCGGAGGTGCGGCCTTGGTCATCAGGCGCTGATAGAGCTTGGCAGCCTCGACAGCTTCGGGCGAGGTGGTGCGCAATTTGCCGTCGGGGGAAAGCGGCGTCATGCCGTAGCCGAGCATTAACGCTGTCCAGACCGGCGTGTTGGCATTCTTGAGACCGCGGGCGACGAAGCCGTAGGTATTGGTCGATTTATCCGTGAGCGCTTCGGCGGCATTGGCCATGTCGTCAAAGGTTTGCGGATAGGTAAGCCCCTTCTTCTCGAAGAGCGCCTTGTTCCAATAGACGATCCAGTAATCCACCGAGAAGGGCAGGGAGCGCAGGACGCCATTGGAATCCTTGGCGAACTTCAAGCCTGCCTCGGCAAAATCGCTTTCGACCAGCGATGGGTCCGTCAGGGACGGATCCTTCAGGAAACCGCTGATGTCGGCGAGCCAGCCGCCCTTTTCGAACTGCCGCTTCTGCACGTGATAGCTGAGGTGCACGACGTCGAAGCTCGGCTTTCCGGAGCTGAGCTCAATCGTCGTCTTCTGACGCTGCTGCTGCTCGGGTGTCGCCTCGGCATTCACCTTGATGCCGGTCAGCGCCTCGAACTCGCTGAGATATTTGAGGATGGTTTCGCTGCGCGGGCTTTTGACCAGGTTGACTTCCAACGTGGTTCCGGAAAACCGCTTCCAGTCCACCGACGCCGATGCCGTGCGCATGCCGAGCATGCTTGCCGCGCCCAAGGCTGCCGTGCCCGCCATGAAGCGGCGGCGTGTGGGATTGATGAATGACGATGACATGCTGTTCCTCCTCCTTTGGCCGAAATCTCCTCATTTGCGGCCTGTTTCATTCAAATCTTCAATGCGCGGTCCCTTGCTCCGTTGATGTGCGAAACGAGAGATGCCGGCATCCTCCGCGGATCGTCTTTCGATCGCCTCCAGCACCTGCAGGTGCTCGTTCATGACCGGCCCGACATGGCCGTTGATGCGGAAACGATCCTGACTGATCAGGCGCATCTTGATCGAATTGACGCGATAGGCGTTCGAAATGATCGTGTTACCGAGTGCGTCGATGAAGGCATCGTGCATGCCCCAGTCCACCGATTGCGCATGGACCTCAAGCTCCTGCGAGGCATCGCCAGACTGGATGGCGGCGGCGATATCGCGATGCTGTTTCAAGAGTTTGGCAATCGTTTCGTCGGAAGCCGTATGGGTGAAGAGTGCAACCGCTTCCTTTTCCAGAAAGATGCGTAGCTGAAACGCCTCGCGGATCAGGTTGAGATCGATATGGGCAATCTGGAGACCGCGTTGCGGCACCGTCTTGATCAAGCCTTCGGCTTCCAGCCGCGGGATCAGCTCACGGATGGCGCCAAGCGGCAAGCCTGTGAGTTCCACGAGCCTGCGCTGCGAGACGAATTCGCCCGGCCGCACATCGCGAGCAAGCAGATGGTGGGTAAAGCTAGCATAGGCTTTTTCCCGTAAGGTCGGCTGCTCGTTCACGCCGTCCATTCGTCCCTCTCTCCCTCTCCGGTCCGCTTAAGCCGCCTTGGATCTGAAAAGCGCATTGAACGCGCCGGCAAGATGTTTCTGTCCCTCGTCGGATATTGAAACGAGCGGCGGGCGAACAGCAAGCCAGATTTCATCCCCGGAGAGTTGTGCTACCATAACTTTGACGGCCGCAGTCACCGGAAATTTCAGCAGCTCCGGAACAAAATCCTCGACGCGCGGATCATCCTTTCCCTCCTCAGCCATCAGCCGGATTTCACGGGGCACGAAATTTGCCATCCCGGAAATCGCCCCCTGGCCGCCCAACCGAACGCCCCTGGCGAGGTGCCGTTCGTCGCCGATCAGGATGATGAGATCGCCATGCGCCTTCAATAGCGACTCCGTGAACGGCCAATCGCCGGAGGAGTCCTTGACGCCAACGACAATGCCGGGAAAGGCGCTGCGCAGCCTGCCTATCAGCGCCACCGAGAGCGGCACCATGGTAATGGAAGGAATGTTGTAGACGATGATGTCGCGCGCTCTGTCGCCTAGCCGAGCGAATACGGCCGAGAACCAGCGAAACAGTCCTTCGTCGCTGACATTCTTGAAATAGAAAGGTGGCGCTAGCAGGATATTGCGCACGCCTTTCGTGAGCGCAAATGATGCTTGCGCGGCGGCATTTTCGACCGAATCCGCCATGACGCCCACGATAATCTGGTTCGGCGCAATCCCCACATCCAGGAAAGCGTCGAGCACCTCTTCGCGCTCCTGCGTCCCGATGGAGGAGCCCTCGCCGGTGGTACCGAACAGCGTGACGCTCGAGCATCCCGACGCAAGGCTTGTCTCGGCCTGCTTGATCATGGGGCCGATCGCGATATCGCCGTTGGTATCGAAGGGCGTCGTAAGCGCGACTGACAGACCGAATTTGCGAGACAAGTTCCATTCCTCCAGATGTGTTGTCAGTACATACCGACTAACATGTTAGTTGTATAGTCAGAATCGCGCGCGCCATATTGGCTCATGAAAAAATCTGTGATGACTGGTGAGGCAGGCACCGCGGAGCTTGAGATCAGCTCTCGCTAGCCGATGGCGCAGGGTCGGTTTTCGCATCATCTCCCAGGATGAGGCTGGCCGCTCCGATCAGGCCTGCGTGACGCCCGAGTTGCGCGGGGACGATCGGCACGTCGCGATAGGCCGGCATGGCGCGATCGTGAACCGTCGCCGCAATGGTGTCGTGCAGGAGATCGAAACCGTGAGATATCCCGCCGCCCATCACCAGAATGTCGGGGGAGTAGAGATGGAGCAGATTGGTGAAACCGATCCCCAGCCAGCGAGCCTCCGCACTCAGCAGTTCCAGCGCAAGTGCGTCGCCATTTCGCGCGGCGTCAACAACGTGGCGCCCGGTCACTTCAGCATCGGCCGATAGCTTGCGCAGCATCGAGCCGTCGGATTGCCGGGTCCGCGCCGTTGCCCGCCTGCCAAGGGCCGTCCCCGAGGCTACGGCTTCAAAACAACCGATCGCACCGCAAAAGCACCGCTCCCCTTCGCTGGTGATCGTCATGTGGCCGATTTCCCCCGCCAGGCCGCGCCTGCCATGCAAGGTTCGCCCGTCAACGATCACGCCGCCGCCGATGCCGGTCGACACGGTGACGAAGACCATCGAACGCGCGCCGCGTCCGGCGCCGTACCGCCATTCGCCAAGTGCGGCCGCGTTCGCATCATTTTCAAGCCGGACCGGCAGTTGAAACCGGCTAGAGAGAATGTCTGCTAGTGGAACCTCGTACCACCCAGCGAGCGTCGGCGGAGCAATGACGATGCCGGCTTCCGGATCGAGAGGGCCGGGGGCGCCGATCCCGATCCCAACGGGAAGGAGATCAGGCGTTTCCGCCAGCGCCGTGGCTGCCAGTAGCTCGATCTGCTGGATGACCGCGGCCGGTCCTCCCGCCGCATGCGTCGGCACCGCGGAGAATGACAGGAGGCTCCCCTGACTATCCACCAGCGCAGCGCGAAGCTCCGTTCCACCGAGATCAAATGCAAGGGCAACCTTTTTCACGAAACGCGGCTCTCCAATCCATGGAGCCAAGCCATCCGGTCGCCCAGGTTCTTGTCACCGAAGGCCAGCGATCCGAGGACGACCGTTTGTGCTCCGGCGGCACGCAGGAGCGGCACGGTCTGTTCGCGAATGCCGCCATCGGCCGCCAAGATCACCTGATCCTCCCGGCCGGACTGTTTCAGCAGTGAGCGCGCCTCGATCAGCCGGTCGCAGGCCTTCTCGGAGAGGTTTTGGCCTTTGACGCCGATCGATGTGCCAAGCAGGGTCACGAAGGCGACATGGTCGATGAACGGGCGGATCGCTGAAACGGGGGTCTCCAATCGCAGGACGACGCCGGCTTCGGCGCCCAGTTTCTTTGCCAGCGCAATGGCGCGTAAACCCGCTTCGCCGTTTTCGGCATGAACGCTGATAAGATCCGCACCCGCTTCAATGAATTGGCGCGTTTGCTCCTCGACGATTTCGGCCTCGACCATAAGATGAACATGGATCGGCCTGGCGGTTGCCTTCGCGATGCGCGCGACGAAATCCGGAAAGAACAGGAATCCCGGCGTAAAGCGCGCATCGGCGACGTCTATATGATGCAGGTCGGCATAGGGTTCAATGCGCCGGAGATCGGCCTCCATGTTGGCAAGATCGGCCGACCACAGCGAGAATTCGCCCAATAGCCGGTTGCGGGGGAGCGCTGCTATGGCCGCGGGGCCAGAAAGGGTCTTGAGTGTCATGATGGAAAGAGGCTCCGGATGGTCTTGGATGCGAGGAAGGTAGCGATAGCGTCTTGAACTTCGGCGAAATGCCGAGCCTTGTCGGCCGCCTTGGGGGTGACTTCGACAAAGCTGGCGCCGGGGATGGTATCAGCGAGCGTTCGCGCGCAGGCGAGCGGATGGATCGCGTCCTGTTCGTTGCCGATGACGAGGGTAGGAATTGTGAGGGCAGCGGTCTCTGCCTCAGTCACGCCCGTGCCGTCAGCCGCGATGTCGGCCAGCACGGATGCGAAAGCGACCGCATTCGGCCGGTCGAAATAGCCGAGCAGGGAGGCAAAATTATCGGGCGCGTTCGCGCGTATGCGCATGCCGATCTCCGAACCGGCGAAGCGCTCCCTGGCTTCCGCGACCGGATGCGAACCGAGCAAGGCCGCGACCATGCGGACCGGCTCCAGATTGTCGGGTGCGGCTGTAAAGGCCCAGGCGGGACGGACGAGAACGAGGGCCGCGACGCGATCCGGATAGTGGTGAGCGAGGTGGAGGGCAATTGCCGCCCCCATGGAAATGCCGCCGGCGACAAAGCGTTCGAACCCGCGATCTGTCGCCGCTGCCAGCACATCCTCGGCAAACATTCGTAGTGAAAAAGGCCTGATGTCGCCGAGCGACGACGAACCATGTCCGCGACATTCGACGGTGATGCGCCGCGCCTTTCCGATTGGAAAGGTTTGCGCAACCTGTGCTTCATCGCCGCCCAAGCCGTGCTGAAAGAGGACCGGCAGCCCTTGTCCGCTATCGAAAACGGCCAAGCCGGCATCGCCATGCATGAACGCCGCGCTTGCTCCCATCAAACCAATTCCTTGAGAAAGGCCGCAACGTGCGGTGCCTCCGCTGCCGAAAGTCCATGCGTGACGAGGGGACCATGGAAGCCGACGGCTTTCAGCCGCGCGATAAAATCGGGAAAATCCACGATGCCCTGGCCGGCCGTGGCAAAACGTCCGTCGGCATAACGATCCTTGGCATGTGCCATGGCGATGTGTCCGGCGGCAGTCTCGACCGCGCGCTCGACAATGGCGCGTGCTTCCAATGGCGTGGCGCTTTCGAAAAGATTGGCCGGATCGAGGACGATACGCAGCCTTTCCGATCCCATCTCCGCGATCAGTCGCTTGGCGTCCGCCGCCGAGGTTACGATATTCGCCTGTTCGGGTTCGATGCCGAGATCGACGCCATGGTCTTCCGCCAGCGCCAGCGCCTTCGACATCTCCGTAGCCATGTCGGCCCAGGCCGTGGGATCGCGGTTTTCTGGATGGTGCGCCCACTGATCGCTCGGATGACGCGTGCCGGTGCAGAGCGTGACGAGCGGGATCGAAAGTGCTGCCGCCGTCTCGATGATGACGGCGAGCTGGCTGAGGCCTTTTTGCCGTATCGATATGTCAGGATGCGCCATGTTGTAGGTTCCCGACAAGGCGGCAAGCGAGACGCCCGCCGTTTCCGAGGCAGCGCGGATAGTTGCTACGACCGGCTCGGGAACGGTGTCGGGCATGGATGGCAGCCCGCAGCAGGCGAGATTGAACTGCGTGGTCGCATAGCCGCTGTCGCGCACTGCGGACAGCACGCTGAGAGCATCGGTTCCGGGAAAGGTCTTGGCGAAGATCCCGACCTGCATCAGACGGCTCCCGTCACGGCCGCGAGCTTGACGCGCTCGCCAGTCTCCACCGACCGCGCGATCGCCACCATCGCGCGGATGGAGGCGATACCGTCCTCGACATTGGCGCCTCGCATCGGTGCGCCATTTAGGGCGGTATCGGCGAGACCTTCGAGCTGCCGGCGGAAGAAGTGACCGTCCGCACCAAGCGGTTTCCTGCTCGTTGCGTCTTTCTCATGAAAGATCTCGACTTCGCTGGAGCGGAAGTACCAGGGATTGAAGGTCTTTGCGAGGACTGAGCCGTTTTCGCCATAGAGCTGGAAACCCTCGTGCCAATCCATGCGAACGGCAACCGTGAGGTCCAGATGGCCGAGGGCGCCATTGGCGAATTCGGTTTCCACGAACCAGCAATAGGCACCGGCGCGTTCCAGCAGGCGCGCGCGCACGGCGACGATATCGCCGCAGAAGAAGCGGGCGGTGTCGACCAGATGCGAACCATGCGCGAGCATGAAATATTGCCTGAGATCGGCTTTCGGATTGCCGGCCGGTTTGCGCGCAAGCTTGCTGGTGATGGGAAGCGGCTGCACGGCATCGGTGTTGGTGTAGCGGTGGGTTGAATCGCAATACCATGCCTTCAGCGCAAGGATCTGGCCGATATCGTTGTGAACGAAGTCACGCGCGGCCTGAAGCGCCGGATCAAAACGCTTCATGTGCCCGACCTGCAGGATCTTGCCTGAGCGTTTGACGGCGTCGGCAAGCTCCTCGCCTTCCTCGACCGAGACGCCGATCGGCTTTTCGCACAGTACGTGTTTGCCGGCTTCGAGCGCCTTTATGGACATCGGCACATGATAGGCGTCCGAGGTGGCGACGATGACCGCCTCCAAATCGGGGTCGGCCAGCATGGCGTCGTAGTCGCTGAACATTTTCCGCGGCTCATAGGTGGCGCCCATGCGCGCGAGCAGATCGGGTGCTGCGTCACAGATCGCGTAGAGATCGGCATTCCTGGCCTTCACACAGGATTCCAGATGCGCGAACTGCGCGATCGGCCCGCAACCCAGGACACCGACGCGAAGACGGCGATTTTCTTTTTCGATCATGGTCTTTTCCTTAAATGCCGTGGGTGCGCATCGTCTCGCGGTTGGCCTTTATGGCTGCGG
Source organism: Rhizobium cerradonense (assembly GCF_030182455.1). Lineage (NCBI taxonomy): Bacteria > Pseudomonadati > Pseudomonadota > Alphaproteobacteria > Hyphomicrobiales > Rhizobiaceae > Rhizobium > Rhizobium cerradonense. The sequence continues at coordinate 36,625 of NZ_JAQJCK010000018.1, read as the reverse complement.
CCGGATCGGCCGCTGCCGTCTCGGATTCTTCTTCCAGCACCAGCCACCCGTTGAAGCGCGGCGCCTGTGAAACGAGATCGATCACTGCCGACGTATCGAGAACGCCTTTGCCCAGCATCGCCCATCGGCCATGTGTATCGACATCCTTCAGATGCAGATAGCGGATGCGATCCCGGTAGGTGCGCATCGTGTCTAGGATATCGTCATGTCCACGCAGGATGTGGCCCGTATCCGGAACCCACCCGACCAGTTCGGGATCAAGCCGCGCGAAGATCTGATCGTAGTCGGCTCGGTTGAACAACAGGGTATTGTGATGCGAACTCGGATGTACGGCGACTTCAACGCCCGATGCCTTGCCGAGCGCGCCGGCGCGACTGTAGAACTCGGCGGCGATTGCGAACTTGTCCTCCCGCGGCCCTTCCGAGACGATGGTTGCCGAGCCGATCGAGACGAGCGCGCCCGGAAACTCTGCGGCGTAGTCGATCCAGCGCTGCGCCGTAGCCAGATCACGTTCTATCGCGTCGGCGACCGTGAAACCGCTTTTGGAGCCGAAGGCGAAGGATACGAGTTGCAACCCCTTATCCCTCAGTGCCCCAGCGAATTCGGCGGGCTTTGTGCCGTAGTGGCCGATCATCGTGTCGGTAATTTCGATGCCCGCATAACCGCCGGCGGAAATCGCGAAGAGCAGGTCGTCCGGCGTGCCTGTCCAGGCTTCACCGAGCATTTCCCATGTGAACGTCTGGCAGCCGACCTTCAAATCCCTAGTCATGTCATCATTCCTTGATTCCGCCTTGCGTCAGGCCTTCGATAATGTGGCGTTGGAAAAACAGGACCAAAACAATTAACGGCACGGTGACGAACGCTGAAGCGGCGGCAATGTCTCCCCAGGGCACGTAGTATTGGTTGGTGAAATTGGCGATGCCCACCGGGATCGTCTGGCTGTCACTGTCCGACGTGAATGCCAGTGCGAACAGAAACTCATTCCAGGCGGTGATGAAGGCAAGCAAGCCGGTGGTCACGAGACTTGGAAGCGACATCGGCAGGATGATATGCCAAAGCAGTCCGATCACCCCCACGCCGTCCATGCGCGCCGCTTCGTCGATTTCGCGCGGGAGCGTTTCGAAATAGCCGAACAAAACCCAGGTCACGAGCGGCAGCCCAAGCGCCAGATAGGTGATGATCAAGGCTCTGTAGGTGTCCAGAAGTCCAAGCTCGGACGCGATCAGGTAGAGCGGTCCGACGAGCGCGATCTGCGGAAACATCGAGACCGACAGGATGACCATGAGAATTCCAAACCGCCCCTTCACATCAAGGCGTGATAGCGCAAAGGCGGCAAGCGAACCGACAATCAGGCAGAGAGCGGTCGTCGAGAGCGATACGATGAGCGAGTTCAGGACGTAATGGTGCAGGCCTTTTTCCACGAAGGCATTGTAATAATGCTCCAGCGTGAATGGGTTCGGGATGAGCGACGGCGTGCCTTCCGTCAGTGCCTTATCAAGCTGGAACGAGGTGGAGAACTGCCACAGAAACGGGCCTGCGGACCAGACGAGAATGAGAAGCGCGCCAACATAGATCATGACGCTCTGAAAGGCGGAGCGGGTGCCGTTCATGTCGTCTTCCTTAGCTGCCTGACGAGGAAGAGGCAGAACACCAGGGCGATCACCCCTTCGGTTATGAACATCGCGGTCGAAACGGCCGAACCGTAACCGAACTGAAGCGTCGAGAAGAGCACCTTGTAGGACAGCGTCGAAAGCGTTTCGGTGGAATCGGCCGGGCCGCCGCCGGTGAGCACATAGACCAGATCGAAAACGCGAAATGCATCCAGCGCCCTGAAAAGACCGGCAATGAGCAGGGTCGGCAGCAGCAGAGGCAGACGGATATTCCAGAAGATCGTCCAGGCGCCAGCGCCATCCATGCGGGCAGCCTCAATCAACGATTTCGGAACAGTCTGAAGACCGGTGAGCAGGAGCAGCGCCATGAACGGTGTCGTTTTCCAGACGTCGGCAAGGATAATCGTCGTCAGTGCGGTTTGTGGCGAACCATACCAGTTCACATTCTGATCGATCAAACCGAGCTGAAGCAGGATGAAATTGATGATGCCGTGCTGGCCGTCGAACAGCCATCCAAACATTTTCGAGGTGACGACGGTTGGCATTGCCCAGGGAACCAGCATCGCCGCGCGGACCATGCCTCGACCGCTGAAAGTCTCGCAAAGGATCAGCGCCATGGCGAGGCCGATCAGGGTCTCGAGCCCGGTCGAGGCGGCGGTGAACCAGATCGTATGCCACCAGGCATTCCAGAACGGCGGATCCGCCAAGAGTTGCAGATAATTGGCAAATCCGACGAAATCGTTGTCCTGCGTAATCAGGGAACGGTTGGTGAAGGAAAGATAGACGCCATTGATGATCGGATAGAAGGAAACCGATGCAAGTGACAGGAAGGCCGGCAACAGCAGGAGCCAGGGCCAGAGGGCGCTCGGAAGCGCCCCCATTGACCTTTGCATCCTGCTGTCGGCGGGGGCCGTCAATGCAGCGACCATATCAGGCAACGATCTTGTTGATCTGTTCGGCGGCAGCCTTGAGCTCAGCCTGGACGTTGCCGCTGACCAGGGCCTTGGAAATGCTCGACTGTAGCGCCAGCGTCACCTTGGCATATTGCGGCGTGATCGGCCGGGGTGTGGCGCCGGTGAAGACGTTTTGCAGGCTTGCCATGAACGGCTGCTCGGCCTTCAGCTTCGCATTTTCGAAGATTGCGGGGCGTGACGGTGCGAGGCCGAAATTCAGGGCGAGACGGGTCTGGGTTTCCGGAGACGACATCCAGGTCAGGAACTCGATCGCCGCTTCCCGCTTCTTGGAATTGGCGTTGACGCCAAGCTGATAGCCGCCGAGGCACGCAGCACTTTTCCCGCCGGCAAAATGCGGCAACGGCGCAACGGCAACCTTGTCGACGACGTGCGAAGCTTTCGGATCCTGCGCGATCGGATAAACATAGGACCAGTTGCGCATGAACATCGCTTCGCCCGATGTGAAGGGCTGACGGGAAGGCTCTTCATCCCAAGAGAGAACGTTCTGCGGGCTGATCTTAGTCTTGTTGATCGTGTCGTAGAGGAACTGGATCGCCTCGACAGCGGCCTTCTCGCCGATAACAGACGATTTGCCGTCGGCTGCCAGGATGGAGCCGCCGTTCGAGGTGATGACTTCCACGGCATCGCAGATCAGAACCTCGGCCTGCTTGCCTTGCCAGAGATAGCCGAACTTGGCGTCGCCGGCCTTCTGGGCCGCAGCCGCCATGGTTGCCATGTCGTCCCAGGTTTCGGGAACCTTGCCGCCATGCTTTTCCACGAGATCCTTGCGGTAGTAGAACATGCCGGAATCGACGAACCATGGAAGCGCGGTCAGCTTTTCGTTGTAAGTGCAGGCGGCGACCGTTCCGGGGAAATAATCCGCGCGCTTCTCCTTCGGGAAATATTCATCGAGCGGTAGCGCCCAGCCTGCCGCCGCAAAGCCGGCGATCCAGATCACGTCCTGGCTGAAGACATCGGGCGTTCCGTTGCGGCGCGCGAGCTGCTGGATCAGGCCCTGATAGACTTCGGTCGACGAACTTGGCGGCGGAAGTTCGATGAATTTGACCATGATCCGGTCCTGCGACTCGTTATAGGCCTTAACGAGATCGCCGATACCTTCCTTGCCGAAGAAGCTGGCACTGGCAAAGCTGATCTCCGTGCGATCGGCAGCGCGCGCTGTGCGCATTCCAAGACCCGATGCGATGCCGAGGGTAGCCGCACCCGCGGCTCCGAGCAGGAAGTGACGACGGTCAAGCATTGCGGAATCTGCAGCCACATTCGAAGCGGTCGGCGCTTTCTTGAAATCGGTCATGTTTCCCTCCCAGGAAAGACTGGCGTCCTCCAAAAATCTCCGCGCCAGCATTGGCATATGTTCGATAAAAAATTGTCGCGCGTCAAGAAATAAGATGCTTTAAATCACTTTGAAACGCGTCGGCCCAGGCCGTCCGTCGAGGAGGCGTTGGTTATCCAATCCGGGGAGGTTTGAGAAATATGGTTGAAAAAACAAAGGGAACGCTTGGCATCGGGATCATCGGCTGCGGCAACATATCGATGACCTATCTGCGTAATGCCTCGCTGTTTGCCGGTATTGAGGTGCACGCCTGTGCCGATATTTCGGCTGATGCGGCGGCTCTGCGCGGAAAGGAGTTCGGCATTCGCAGCGTCAGCGTCGATCAGCTACTTGCAGATCCCGAAGTCGATCTCGTTCTTAACCTGACCGTGCCGGCGGTTCATTTCGAGATCACCATGTCGGCCTTGTCCGCTGGCAAGCACGTCTTCACGGAAAAGCCGCTTGCAACATCGGCTGCCGACGGTCGGATTTTGGTGGCGGAGGCGAAGAGCCGGGCTTTGTTGCTCGGCTCCGCGCCGGATACCTTCCTTGGCGCTGCGGGCCGGCGGGCGCGTCGCCTGATGGAGGAGGGTGCGATAGGTCGCCCCGTCAGCGGCACCGCCTTCATGATGGGACGCGGCATGGAGCACTGGCACCCCAATCCGCAATTCTACTATCAGCCCGGCGGCGGCCCTGTCTTCGATATGGGGCCTTACTACTTGACCATGATGGTGAATTTGCTCGGTCCGGTCGTGCGCGTCATGGCGATGGCGACGAAAGGTCAGGACGAACGTCTCATCACCGCGGAAGGGCCATTCAAGAATACGACGTTCAAGGTCGGTACGCCAACCAACGTTCTGTCGCTGCTCGAATTCCAATCCGGTGCGACCATCAACTTCGGCGCGTCCTGGGATGTGTTCCGCCATTCCAATCACCCAATTGAGCTGCACGGCACCGAAGGCTCGCTGCGGCTGCCGGATCCCGATACATTCGGTGGTACGGTCTCTCTGTCCGAGCGGGGTGCCGAGTGGCGGAATTTCGAAAGTGATGGGGAGCTCTACGGCGAACGAAACTGGCCGTTTGCCGCGCCGGATCGGGCGAACTACCGTATGCTCGGTGTTGCCGACCTAGCGCGTGCACTTGCGGAAAACCGGCCGCCACGTGCATCGGGGGAACTCGCTCTCCATGTGCTCGAAATCATGGAGGCTATTCTCGCCTCCGGCCAGAGCGGGCAATCGGTCAGCATCGCCGGTGACCTGGCGCGACCGCCGCTTCTTGGCGAAGACGAAGCGCGCAGTTTTCTGGCCTAAACCGCCGCACGGGGAGAAGCGACGTGACCGAATACTTTGACGAAGGTGCGCAATGGGTTCTCGATGTCAGCAAGGCGGCGAAGCTGCGACCGCTTGAAGCTGGCACGCCCTTGGAGGCCCGTATCGCCTACAATGCTGGCAGCCCGGCGCTTCAGGGCGCTCGCGAGGCGGTTGCTTCGGTGGAGGACCGCCGGATCAGCGGCCCCAACGGCCCGATCACCCTTCGCATCTATCGCGGCATCGGAGCGCCTTCCAAAGAGGGGCGGGGTCTTCTCTATCTCCATGGCGGCGGCTGGGTGATCGGCAATCTCGACTCTCACGACGAGATTTGCCGATGGTTTGCCAACCTCGCCGAATGCACGGTGGTCTGCCCGGATTACCGCCTTGCGCCGGAACACAAATTTCCCGCCGGACTGATGGATTGCGCTGCGACGCTGGCATTCATGGCGCAGGCCGCCGTGGAGATCGGCGTCGACCCCGAACGAATTGCGGTGGCCGGCGACAGCGCCGGCGGCAATCTTGCGGCCGTGCTGGCGTTGATGTCGCGTTCAGGCGACGCCCCGCGGCTTGCGGCTCAACTGCTCATCTACCCCAACACGGACGCCACGCAGACGGCGGACAGCTATCGCCGGTACGGTGAAGGCTTCGGTTTGACCGCCGCGACGATGAAATGGTTTCGAGACCATTATGTTCGCACCGCAGCCGATATCGTGGATTGGAAGGTCTCACCCGCGCTGGCCGAAACTGTTGCAGGGGCACCGCTGGCATTCATTGCCACGGCCGGGCACGACATTCTCGTTGACGAAGGCATGGCCTATGCCAAGCGGTTGCAGGAGGATGGAGTTCACGTGGTCCAGCGCGATTGGCCAGGGCAGATTCACGGGTTTGTCTCGATGGGAAGATTCATACCGGCCGCGCGGCAGGCGGTGGAGGACGCAGTCGCGGCGTGGCGCGGCTTTGAAGGAATTCCCGATTAAGCGAGACTGCGACCCGTTTTATGCCGATTGGCGCATGACCAACGTCCCATCGAGGCTAACTTTGCCCGCGATCGTGCGAGCCGGCGCACCCGTATCGCCGAGAAGCGTCAGCAGCGTGTCGACGCTGTTTGCAGTCATGGAGGCAAAATCCTGCGCCATCGTCGTCAGTGGCGGGCAAGTGTAGCGGCTCAATGGATGGTCGTCATGGGCCGCTATGCGCAGGTCGTCGCCCTTCTTGCGTCCGACCTTTAGCCGATGCGCGAAAGCGGCAGCCATCACACCAAAGGCAAGACGGTCATTGGCGCAGAGGAGGGTCTTGAATGACAGCTTCTTGGCTTTGAGCATCGCGTCCATCTGCTCGTAGCCGACGCGCTCGAAATCCCATGTATAGGCGGCAATGGTCTTGATCACCACGGGCTCCTGGCCCGAAGCCTCCATCGTGGCAATATAGCTCGCCAATCTCTCCGGGGAATTGTGATTGACGTGGGGAATGTCGAGATAGACCGGCGCCTCTCCAGAGCGGCAGAGATATTCCACGATGGTCGCTACGCTCTGGTAGTTATTGTTGCCGATGAACGGCGTGTTGCCCTCGATGTAGGTATCGAAATAGACGAGGGGAACATTCTGCGTGAGTTTTTCAAACGCGCGCGGATCGGATTTCTGCCCAAGTGGTGCGGCGATCGCGCCCGCCACTTTCAACGATAGCATCGTGCTGACGGCCTCGGCCTCCAGCTCCGGCAGACCGTGCGAGGAAAACACGATTGGCCAATAGCCTTCATCGCGCAATCGCAATTCCAGGCGGTTGACCATTTCGGCGTAAAAGGGGTCGGTCAGCGCCGGAACGAGAATACCGACATTCCGGGTCCTCTTTCGATTGAGGTTCCGTGCGTAAAGATTTGGCTGGTAGTCCGATGCGCGAAGTGCGGCTTCGATCAGCGCACGTGTCGCCGGCTTCACGCTTGTCGGGTCATCAAAATATTTGGAAAGGGTTGGGCGGGAGACGCCGCAGGATTTCGCAAAATCCTCCATCGTCTTATGTGTCAATTTTTCCATCGAAAGTCGACCGTTTTCAAACCGCTATGCCCGTCCATGATGCGTCGACGCAAAAAGAGGCGCAACGGGCAAACGTAAGTTCCGAGCAAGTTTTTCCGATCTTGTGTAACCTCAGAACGTTACGTGTGTAAATTTTATTAATTGACGCAAAAATTGCCTGGTCGACCACCACAAGAGATTTTTCTCAAGATTTATCGGCGGCGGACAAGCGATCGAGAATGGCCTGCGCCGTATTGGCATCTGTCACGAGAGCATTGATCATGCCCGATCGTGCCGCCCCGATGATGCCGGACGCCTTGGCTGGTGTTGCAGCAACCGCAATGCACAAGGGAATTCGTTGCAGTTGCTGTGGGGAGGCAGCGATCATGCGCTCCTCACCATCCCAATGAAGGAGTTCGCCGGCCTCGGTCACGTAATGGCGCAAAACATCCCCTGCCGCATGACTTAAGGCTTTTTCTCCCGGGAGGGCCGCCGTCGCTTCGGAGGGACTTGCGACATGCGTCAAGCCGACGCCGACGATCGCGGCATCCAGCTTGTTCCACAGCGACGTGACCTGCTGAACGGTGGGATCGGCGAGGAAAGCATCGCGCAATTCCGAAGATGAAATGTAGGGGGCATGCAGAAAATGCGGAATTCCCCCCATTTGCTCTGCAGCCTGCCGCACGAACTCGTTGATTTGAAAATGCGGAGCCGCCTGCTGCATTCCCCCGTTGAGGGCAATGGTTGCGATGCCCGGCAACTGCGGCAAGCCCGCAAAGGTAACTTCGCGAACCGCCCGTCCCCAGCCGATGCCGAGCGTCGAGCCCGATCGCAGTCCCGCTTGCTGCAGCATGGATCCGACCGGCGGGGCGAGGGCACTGAGGACGTTCGACGACGGTGTATCGATCACGATGGCGTTGCGCAGTTTCAGGCCGTCAACCAAGGCCGACCCCAAATCTTCCGAGGGGGAAAGATCGATCACCTCGATCCGAACGATCCCGGCCGAGCGTGCCTTCTGAAGCAGCCGCGAGACTGTAGCCGTTGATAATCCTAGCTTTTTAGCGATATCAACCTGCGACATATCGGATTGGTAATGCAGCTTCGCAACCGTATGCAGCAAGGCACGGTTCGTTGCAGAGTCCTGAGACTGAGACGAATTCAGATTGAAATTCCTTTCTGCAATGTGTTACACATTCGGCGTGTGAGGAGTTATCGCTCAAAACGGCCGGTTTCGCAACGATTATGCAGGCTCACGAGCGCTCTCAATGTTTCGTCGGCCATCCCTCAGAAGTTTGGGGTGGGCGCACTTTCAGCATCCGGTTTGGGACGGGCTAAAGGGAGGAGCAAATGTCGAGATTGACGACAGCCGAAATGCGAGGTTACCAGCAGATTTGCGGTCACGACGGCGCCATGATGGTTATCGCCTGCGATCAGCGCGGCGGCATGCGCAGTCTGCTTGCAAGCGACCCGCAGGAGCAGGCCGCCATCTCCGACAAGACCCTCGGCGACACGAAGGCGGATATCGCCATGTTTCTTGCAAGCAAGGCATCCTGTGTTCTCGTCGATCCAATCTGTGCTGTTCCGGCATTGGTGGACGACCGCATTATCAGGCGCGATACCGCACTTCTGATTGGCCTCGACGCATCGGGTTGGGACACCTCGCCGGAAGGATATCGCCTTTCCAAGCTGGTGCCTGGCATTTCGGCCCGTCGCGTCCGTCAGCTTGGTGCCACCGGCGGCAAGATCATGGTCTATCTCCGCTCCGACCGGGATGAAGCGAACAGGCACAACATCGACATCCTGCGCCAATGCATCGAGGACTTCGCGCGCGAAGACCTGCTGCTGGTCGTCGAATTCCTGACATACAGATTTGAGGACGAAGATGAGGCGGACTACAAGTCGAAGCTGCCGTCGCTGGTCGTTGGAGGAAGCAAGATTTGCCTGGACTGCGGATCGAAGGTTCTAAAGATTCCCTATCCTGGCACTGCTGAGGCCTGTGCGGAGGTCACGCGGCTGGCGGGGGACGTGCCGTGGGCGGTGCTGTCGGCCGGCGTCGACCATTCGACGTTCTTGCGGCAGGTCGAAGACGCCATGCGCAACGGCGCATCCGGTGTCATCGCGGGCCGGTCTCTATGGAAAGACTGCATCTCGCTCGACCGTTCCGTCACGAAGGACCGATTGGAAACCGTCGCTGTTCCGCGGCTTCGCGAAATTCAAGCGGTGATCGCGGCACATTTCAAAGGCGTCAAGTCTGAAGGTCTCGGCCAAGGACAGAAAGCAGATGTCTGAATTAGCCATTGGCGTGGACATTGGCGGCACGAATATTCGTGCGGCTCTCGTCTCCAAACGAGGCGAAATCCTCAAAAAACTGTCGGAGCGGACACCGAGCGACCCCCGGCAGGTCTTCGAGCGCGTCAAGGTGATGGCAAGAGAACTCGGTGCGGCTGGCGTTGTTGGGCTCGGCGTAGGCATTCCTGGCCGTGTCGACATTGCAAATCGTTCGGTCCTATCCGGCGGCATCTTGAATTTGGCCGGCATGGACCTCGTCGATCAACTGGAGGCAAGTCTCGGCAAGCGGGTCGTCATCGAAAATGATTGCAGCATGGCGCTCATAGCCGAAATGAGTATCGGTGCTGCAAGAGGTTTTCAAAGCGTTGCCATGCTGACCATCGGAACGGGGATCGGCGGCGCAGTTGCCCACGACGGCAGGATCTATCATGGCCACAGAACTGCCGGGCAGTTGGGCCATATCTGCGTCCGACATGATGGTCCGGAATGCGCGTGCGGAAGACGCGGTTGCGTGGAAACCTTCAGCTCGGGAACGGCGCTGCGCCGGCACATAAACGAAGCGGGTCTATCGGCAGCATCCATTGCCGATGTTTTTGAAATGGCCTCAAACGGAGATGCGACGGCTAGGGCGGTGTTACACGCCTGGGCGGCACCTTTGCGTACAGCGCTCGACAACATCGCTGCAACGATGGATCCGGAAATCATCATATTGGGAGGGGGCCTCGGTTCCGATGCGGCGCGAGCTCTCGCAGATCTCCCCGCGGTGGCGCCATGGTTTCGTCCGGCGATCCTGCCGGCCAAGCTCGGAGATGACGCCGGGATAGTCGGTGCCGGCCTGGCGACGTTTTCAGACGCCTTCCGCTGTGTCGAAAAGCGTGTCGTGCTGGTCAATGGCGTGCCGGCCTCGGGAAAAAGCCGCCTCGCCAAATTGCTGTCGCAACGCACGGGATGGCCGGTCCTTTCCCTCGACGGCATCAAGAACCCGTTCCTGGAGCACATTGGCGGCGTCGACCGGGAGTTCAATCGGACACTCGGAAAGGCGAGCTACCAGGCGATTTGGTCGGCCATTCGCGAGGCTCCGGCCGGCTCCACGTTCATCGTGGACGCGTGGTTCGGCTTTCAGCCAAAAACCGTGCTCGAAGCCTACATCAAAGATGCAGGCGTCGATCGCGTCGCAGAACTTTGGTGCAAGGTGCCCGGTGTCGTTGCCGGGGAACGCTATGCCCATCGCTTGAGAGACAGGCTGCCCGGCCATCCGGGAGCGGACTATATCCCGGAACTGGTGGCGCTCGCCGATCGTGCCGAACCCATGGAATGTGGTCCATCGATGACAGTTGACCAAACAAAGGAACCGGACATGGACGAAGTAACGGCCTGGATTTCGACGGTGTTCGGCCGGGCTTGAAAATACCCGCCTCCCAGGCGGCAGACAAAAGCGAGATCCCGACTTCAAACCGCAGCGCGACACTCCGTCGGCGGCAGGGTGCGTCGCTTTGCCAATCGCATTGATTGGTTAGCTATTTCAAATAGATAGTGGAAATTCGTTACAGAAAAAAATTACTTGACGGCCCGCTGTAAGCCGCTGATTATCCATTGCGCCGGACAGGGGAGGTCTGGTTTCAAGAGGAGGAAATTATGGAGCGCCGTTCATTTCTTAAGGCCACCGCTGTGGCAACGCTTGCCACCGGTGTTTCGGCTGTTGCCGGCACCACCAAAGCCGCAGACAAGAAGTTTACGATTGCACTTATTCCAGGCCTGACGACGGATGCCTTCTATATCACCATGCGCAAGGGCGCTGAAGCTGCCGCCAAGGCGGTGGGTGCTCAGCTCATGTTCCAGGGCGCATCCGACTTCAATCCGGTCACACAGGTTCCGGTTCTCGATGCCGTCATTGCCAAGAAACCGGATGCGATCCTGATTGCACCGACCGACAAGGATCAGTTGGTCCAGCCGCTGAAGAAGGCTGTCGATGCGGGTATCCCGGTCATCACCGTCGATACGTTCATCGGTACCGGGGTTTATCAAACGGGCAGTGGCGACGCCGATTTTCCGCTGTCTTACATTGCCTCGGACAACCTGCTCGGTGGGGCCATTGCTGCGCGCGCACTTGCAAAGGCCGTCAGCGAAAAAGGCAAGGTCTACGTTTCAAACGTCAAGCCAGGTATCTCGACGACGGACCAGCGCGAGCAGGGGTTCAAGGACGAGATGAAGAAATATCCAAACATCACTGTTCTGGAAACACAATACAACGACGACGATGCGAATAAGGCAGCGTCGCAGCTTCAGGCCGTCTATGCCCGTAATTCGGATCTTGACGGCGTTTTCGGTGCCAACCTCTTCTCCGCTCTCGGCGCCGCAAACGGCGTGCAGCAGGCGGGCCAGACAGGCAAAATCCGCGTTGTCGCCTTTGATGCACCGACGACAATCGTCGACAATATCAATTCCGGCCTCGTTGATCTCGCGATTGCCCAGCATCCGGCCGAAATTGGCTACTTCGGCGTGATGGCAGCCTATGCGCATCTGACCGGCAACTCGATCCCGACCGCTATCGGTACCGGTTTCACCGTCATCGACAAATCGAATGTCGCCGATAAGAACGTCGCGAAATTTATCTACTCCGATTGATCGGATGAAGTCTGGCGCCTCGCTCAAGGGCGAGGCGCATCTTTGATCATAGTAGAGGGACTGGCGTGACGACTTGCGTGCGTTCTCGCTCAAGTTCGGGTTGATTCATGAGCATCGACAATATCGAGGCCCGCCAGGCGGACCAGCATGTAGCGCCGGAGGCGGACCACGGCGATCAAGCAAAAACCATCGTCAACCGCATCGCCCAGTTGCGCGCATGGCTCTTCCTTGCCGCGCTGATCGTAATTTTCGAGGTCTGGGCGCGTGTCGATTTCGGCGGCACCTTTGTCGGCTCAGCCTTCAACTGGCAGTCGGTCGCCGTTTTTGCCGTGGCGCCGCTGCTGCTTGCCATCGGCCAGACCTTCGTCATCATATCCGGCGGTATCGACCTTTCGACAGGCTTCATCATGGGTCTCGCTGCGGTCGTAGCCGCGCATGTCACCAATATGGTCGGGCTTTACATGCCGCTGCCGATAGCCATGGTGTTCGGAATACTCGTCGCGATGCTCGCGGCCACGGTGCCCGGCTGCATCAACGGCCTTTTGATTTCCCGGCTCAAGGTTCCGCCCTTCATCGGCACGCTCGGCATGTTCGGCGTCGCACGCGGTACCGCATTTCTTCTCGCCGGCGGTACGACCGTGCCGGTTAAAAATTCCTATTTCGCCGAGCTCGGCAACGGCCGTTTCTATGGCGTGCCCTATCTCGTCATCGTCACGCTGATTTTCGTGGTGATCATGCATTACCTGCTGAGCCAGACCCGCTTTGGCCAGCACAATTATGCAATCGGCGCCAATGCGCAGGCAGCAAGGCGGGCCGGCATCGATCTAAAATCCCATCTCCTGCGGCTCTACATGCTTTCGGCGGTCTGCGCCGGTCTCGGCGGCGCTCTCTATGCCGCCCGCTTCACCGCCGGTGCTGCCCAGGCCGGCGAACCGCTGCTGCTCGACAGCGTGGCCGCAGTCGTCATCGGCGGCGCCAGCCTGTTTGGCGGCTCGGGCACGATCATCGGCACCATTGCCGGCGCGCTGGTTATCGCCGTCATTCAGTACGGCTTGGTTTTCATGAATGTCGAGCCGTTCTGGCAGTTCATCGCCGTCGGTATTGTCATCATCATTTCGGTGCTCATCGACCAGGCGCAGCGCCGGTTCAGCGGAGCAAAACAGGATGAATAGCGCAGCGCCTCTTCTCGAAGTCCGAAACCTGTCGCGCTACTTCGGTGCCGTCCAAGCCTTGGACAATTGCTCCATGGTGGTCCACCCCGGCGAGGTTGTGGCGCTCGCGGGAGACAATGGTGCGGGCAAAACGACGATGATCAAGACGATCTCGGGCGTTTATCCGCCGACGGCCGGCGAGATCTTGATTGAAGGAAAGCCCGTCACCTTCTCCTCCCCACAGGATGCGCGGGAAAAGGGCATCGAGACGATCTATCAGGATTTGGCGCTTGCCGACAATCTGACGATCGGCTCCAACATCTTCCTTGGGCGCGAACCGATGAAGAAGCTCTTCGGCTTTCTACCCGTGATCGACCGGAAGGCCATGGCGGAAGCCGCGCGGGCCACGATGGCGCAGCTCGATTTCCATGTGAAACGGCTCGATGCGCCGGTCAGCAACTTCTCCGGCGGCCAGCGCCAGGCGGTCGCGATCGGGCGCGCGGTCTACTGGAACGCTCGCATCCTGATCATGGACGAGCCGACCGCAGCACTTGGCGTACCGGAACAGCGCAAGGTGGTGGCCTTGATCAAATCGCTGAAGGCACAGGGCCGCGGCGTCATTTTCATCTCGCACAATCTACAGGATATTTTCGCCGTCTCCGACCGCATCGTCGTCCTTCGCCGCGGTATCGTTGCCGGAGAGCGCAAGATCAGCGAAACGACCCATGAGGAAGTCGTCAAGCTGATGATTGGCGGTTAACTGATTTTATGGTTTGCCCGCTCTGTGTCTGAATGAACTCGATCCGCTCTATGCACGTCGATGCCCTCTATCCAAGGCGGGCGTCCGCGACGGCGCACAAGGTTGTTGGCTCAGAGTTCGATAAGGGAGATTCCGAGATCTTTGTGATGCCGGCGGTGCAGGTAGGCGGGGGTCTCGATGATGGTCACTTCCAAAGTGGGATGTACGATACCGTCGATGAAGTGACCGCCGCGCGTGGAGCCGTCTTTTAGGCCGAGAACGGCGTGAAGGTGCAGGCTTGCCTTACCGTCGTCGCCGGTTGCGATATCGCCGAGAAGGCTAAGGACTTCGCATTGCTCCTCGACCGGAATCTTGCGGTAGCTTCGGCCGGAGAAATCAAACCAGCCGACGGTCGCCTTTTCGAAGGCGCCGATGGCGGTGACCGAGGCGGCGGTCATTTCATAGGTGGTGGCGAAGTTGCTGAGGGTGGAGAAGGCTTCTTCCTTCGCATCGAGCACGACAATATAGGTGCGCTGACCGTCCGTTTCGTTGATCTGTTTGAAATTCATGGCAATGACCTCACTATCCCTGTGCGGGTTGTCCGGTGAAGGCGGAGATGCCTCCGTCGACTGGAATATTGGTGCCAGTTCAGAACTGCAGCGGGGCGGGAAGGTTCCTTGAAAATGGTGGCGTCATCTTCATCAGCTTCTTGTTGATTTTGCTCTTTTCGGGAACCAAGCGCGAGGCACGTGGTTGAGAATGGGAGCCCACCGATACCAAGGAGGAAGCCATGGCCACCCATCCCACGCCCCCGTTCCCATCGCAACAGCAGCCGATGCCTGGCCATACCGCGGCCATGCGGCCGGTACCGGATCATGGCGAAAAGTCTTACCGAGGATCGGGCCGGCTTACCGGAAAGAAGGCGATCATCACCGGCGGCGATAGCGGCATTGGCCGTGCCGTTGCAATCGCCTTTGCCCGTGAAGGTGCCGATGTTCTCATTGCCTATCTGGATGAAGACGACGACGCCGAGGAGACCCGGCGCTGGGTGGAAGACGCGGGACACAAGGCCATTCTCGTTCCCGGCGACATCCAGGATCCGCAGCATTGCCGGGCAATCGTGGACAAGGCAGTCGCGCAGCTCGGCGGGATCGATATTCTCGTCAACAATGCTGCTCACCAGGCGAGCTTTCACGACATCGGTGATATCAGCGACCAGGAATGGGAACTGACCTTCAAGGTCAATATTCACGCCATGTTTTATCTGACCAAGGCCGCCGTCCCGCATATGAAACCGGGAAGTGCCATCATCAATACCGCCTCGATCAATTCGGACAGCCCCAATCCCACCTTGCTTGCCTATGCCACAACCAAGGGCGCCATCCAGAATTTTACCGCGGGTCTCGCGCAATTGCTTGCTGAGAAGGGAATTCGCGCCAATGCCGTGGCGCCCGGCCCGATCTGGACGCCGCTCATTCCATCGACCATGCCCAAGGAGGCGGTCGAGAATTTCGGGAAGCAGGTGCCAATGAAGCGACCCGGCCAGCCCGCCGAGCTTGCTACGACCTACGTCATGCTAGCCGATCCACTGTCGAGCTACGTCTCAGGGACTACGGTCGCCGTGACGGGAGGCAAGCCGATCCTGTAGGAGCGGGTCTCGATCATATTGCAAGGATGCCCCTCTGCCGGCCTTGATCGCGGCGCCCGCATCCTCGCGATTGAGGGTGTGGGGGATTTCCTCTCGCCACTGAACAAACTGGACCATTCAGGAGACTGTTATGACCAAGACCTTTGATCTCTCAGAGCTTTCCGAAGAGGAACTGACCGCCCTGATCGAAGAAGCAACGACCTTGCGAGACATCAGGCGGGAGAGCCGCGATCGTGAACTTGCGACAGGCGCCGACGGATCGAGGGGACAGGATGTAAAGGACCCCGACCACGGCGCGATCACCACGCCCACGCCGCGTGACGTCAAGGAAGAAGGTCCGGCTCACGGGGCGCCAGGTAAAGTCTCTGGCGCTTGACCGACCGAGGCAGGAATTGACTCGAAACAAAAAATACGCGCACCGCTGAGGATGCGCGTAACGTTGGTCGCCCGTCCACGATAGAACCACAAAGGAAGGGCTGGCATATTCTGGCTTCGTGCCTCGCTATTTCACGACTTCGATAATCTTATGAGTCTTTTGGCTTACGATCACACGCTTCTTATTGACGACCGTATAGGCGTAGTCGCTGTTGCTAGGAATGGTGTGTACTTCCACCGAACTTGGCAATTCGCTGCCGACTACGATGTCGCCCTCATAAGCTACCGATGGAACGTCTTGTTCCGTCACATACGTCCTGACCTCTCCGGGAACAACCACCGTCGTGCTCTGAGCAAATGCTGTTCCAGATGCGAAGAGTGCCGCACTCACGGCAACGAGAATCCTTTTCATCATAACCTCCGTTGGTCCAATGGACTTCCTAACTGCCGCCGGGGGTGAAGGTTCCTCAGCAACTGCGTCGGCAGTTGCAACCGCCTTAAAATCAGGCCACAGCCAATTTTGAGCGTCTTTTGGCAGTGGCGGGATTTGCCAATCCTAGCCGTGCGGCAAGCGCCCGTGCGTCCGCGGGGGCTCGTACTTTCACGTCGTTATCGAAATAAACATAGACGTCACGGCCACTGCGCGCCGGCTTCAGCGGCTTGAGCACGCGGTTGGCATTTGCCGGCTCGCGACCATGGGCCCAGTCGTCGACCCTCTCCGCCCAGATATCCATTGCCTTATCGTCATAGCCACTGACGTAAAGCTCTTCGGAGCCATGGAGACGGCAGTAGATGAAGTCGGCCGTTACATCCATCAGCAGCGGCCACTCAACCGTGTCGGCGCAAACGAGCCCGATTTCATGCTCGCGAAGCAGGTCGATGAAATCCGCGTCGACGAAGCTCTCGTGGCGGATTTCGAATGCGTGGCGGATAGGTCTTTCGCCATCGGCCTTCAGCCAGTCCCGACCGTTCAGCCGTTCGTCGTGCCGCGTGGCAAGCCTCGCTGCAGCGGCTGTGTCTTTCGGCAGCATTCTCATGAAAGCGGAAAAGAGATCGGGATCGAAACGCTGTCGCGCTGGAAACTGCCAGAGGATTGGTCCGAGCTTTGCTCCCAGGCGTAGCACCCCGGAGGCGATGAAATTGGCGAGCGGGGTTTCGACATCGCGAAGCCGGCGCAGATGGGTGATGTAACGGGAGCCTTTTACCGCAAAGACGAAATCGTCGGGCGTCTCATCGCGCCACCTGGCAAAGACGTCGGGGCGCTGCAGGCCGTAGAAGGTACCGTTGATTTCAATGGAAGGGAATTGCCGCGAGGCATAGGCCAACTCGCGCTTCTGCGCCACATCCCCCGGATAGAAGACGCCGCGCCAAGGGGCGTAGGTCCAGCCCGAGATACCGATGCGGATCGTGCCTGTCTTTGCCATTCCATAGGAACTGCGCGGCTGGCGACTTGTTCCTCCCGCTTTCGCGGAGCCACGCAACATCAAGCGTTCGTCGGCGGAACATTGGGAAAATTCAGGCGTTTGCGTCTCGTAAGAGGCAAGCGACAAGGACCTGTCGGGGCACGATCGGCTGTCGGAAACAGAGAGGTGTAAATGGTTCTGCCATGTCGCTGAAAGCCGAAGATATGCGATTGGAAGGTATTGCGGCAAGGACGGCCTTCCTCATCAATGGTAGCGCCTATTTCTCGCGATTGGCCCACATTTTGCGCCGTGCGCGGAGACGGGTCTGGATCGTCGGATGGGACTTCAACCCCGATATCCGCCTGCAGCCTGAGAACTCCAAGGAGACGCTCGGTGATCTTCTGCATGCCTTAGTGGATGCCAATCCCGATCTTGAGGTTCGAATTTTGATCTGGGCCTTGGGACCGCTTTATTCCGAAAAATCCTTGAAGGTCCTGCGCAAGATAAATTTTCCAAAGAACTCTCGCATCGACCTGCGCTTTGCCATGCAGCCCGCCATTCGCGGATGTCACCATCAGAAACTTGTCTGCATCGACGATTCCGTGGCCTTCATCGGTGGAATCGATCTGACGTCGCGGCGTTGGGACACCTGGGTCCACAGGGTTCGTGATAAGCTGAAGCGCGATCCGGACGGCGTGTTTTACGAACCGCTTCACGACCTGCAAACCATGGTGACGGGGGATGCGGCCAGGCTCATCGCCTCCGTGGCGAGGCGACGATGGATGGATGCTACCGGAGAGGAGTGCAGGGTCTTGACGGCGCAGACTGCCATCGACTGGCCAGACGATCTCAGCGCATCGCTTGAAAATGTGCCGGTGAAGCTTGCGATAACGGAACCGGTGACCTTCTTCAAGCGCGGTCTGCGTCAGGGAATTGCCGTGACAAAGAACGTGATCGCCAAGGCGAGACGTCAGCTTTACATCGAGACGCAATACCTTGCGTCGTTCAATGTCGCGGAAGCCATTGCCGCTCGCCTGCGGGAAGAGGACGGGCCGGAGGTCGTCATCATCTGTACGCGCAAATCCCATGGCTTGATCGAGAACTTCATAATGGGAAAGAACCGCGACAGAATAGTCCGACGTCTTATGGATGCGGATCGTCACGGTCGGCTGCGCATCTTCTATCCGGTGGTCCCTGATGGCGAAAAGCAGGTCGAACTGCTCGTTCACTCGAAACTGCTGATCGCCGACGACAATCTGCTCCGCATTGGTTCCTCCAATCTCAACCATCGGTCCGAGGGACTCGACACCGAATGCGATATTCTCTTCCAAGCACATAAGCCCACTCACCGTTTGGCGATCGATGAGTTGCGCAATATGCTGGTGGCGGAGTACCTCGGCTGCGCCGCCGGCGCCGTTCGAAATGCCTTTCAACGGAGCGGATCGCTAATCCACGCAATCGCTGAGCTGAATGTCGGAGCCCGATGCCTCAAGCCGTTGGCAACGACCTGCCAAAAGACAGGGCCGATTGCGGGGACCGCGCTATTCGATCCTGCCCGTCCGCTGGGGCGCCTGGGTCCTCGTCGTCTTGTCGGCCACCTTCGCCGGATCCTTCGTTCGAGCTGAGCGATGCCGAAACACCAGTTCGCTGGCAATCAGAAGGGTCGTTCCCAGGATGAGGGGGATGAGGAAGTAGATGCAGCGAAAGGCGATCAAGGCGCCGATGGAGGCCGCATTCGGCACGATATAGGAGACGGTTGTCTCGATCACGCCCAAGCCGCCAGGAACATGGGTCGCCATGACAGCCGTATTGGCTAGCACGTAGGCGGTGATTGATCGGAACAATGCAACATCCGCAAAGGCCGAAAGCAACTGATGCAGGCACGCCGAGACGCAGACGAAATCCAAAGTACCGATGACGATTTGCAGCAAGGCTATGTGGGGCCGCGGCAGCTCGAATGACCAGCGCCATAAAGTCAATCTTTGCCGCAGGATCATGGTAAGCGACGCATAGAGAGCCGGAACGGCAAGAAGGATGACACCTGCCGTTCGGATGTCCCTGGTATTCGACCTCAGCAGGCCCGCGGCATCCGCAGGGTCGACCAGCAACGCGATTCCGCCGAGCGTGGTCATCCCCAGGCCGACCGTGACGCCGCAGAAAAGCACTATCTTTGTGACTTCCTCGATGCTTAGGCCCCAGCGTGAATAAAAGCGATATCGGAAGGCGCCGCTGCTGAGGCCGGCAAAGCCAATATTGTGGCCTATCGAGAGGCTGACGAAGGAGGCAAGCGCAATTTTGCGATAAGGCAAAGACTTGCGGAGGGACAAGATGGCAAGCAGATCGAAACCGGTGAGACAAAGGTAGGAGGCCGCCGCGCAGAGAAGCGCCAAGCAAAGATGTCGGAGCGGGATGCTCAGCAGCGAGTTCCTGATGTCATCCAAGCTGTAGTGATGGAGGATGCGATACAGGAGCCAGAATGCAAGGCATGTCGCTGCGATGAGCAGACCATTCCAAATCAGGCTTTTCAAGGTCATCGGCTATCCTTCTGCATCGGCTGGGAATACCGCCCCGATGAAGCGGAACGATTGGGCGAGTTCGGTGTTCCCCGGCCATGTCCCGCGGAAGAACGATCAGAATTCTGACCTATAACGTGCACAGTTGCATTGGCACGGATCGCAAGATCGACCCCGGCCGGATCGCCGCTGTGATCGCGGCGGCGCAAGCGGATATCGTAGCGCTGCAGGAGATCGATGTGCGTCGCCACAGAACCGGCGGCGTCGATCAGGCGAGCATGATCGCCTCCTTGCTGAAGATGGAAGCGCATTTCAATCCGGCCCAGACGATAGCCGAGGAGCAATATGGAGACGCGCTCATAACGAGCCTGCCGACAAAGGCGATCAAGGCCGGGCCGCTGCCTTCGTTGGGCGAGCCGCGTGGGGCAGTTTCCGTCGAAGTCATGGTGGGAAACAGGCAGTTGCACCTCGTCAACACCCATCTCGGCCTTCGGGGACGCGATCGCGTCCAGCAAATGACGACGCTTCTCGGGCCGGCATGGCTGCCGGGTAGCGGCAAGGATCTTGCGTCGACCATTCTCTGCGGGGATTTCAACGCCGTTCCCGCCTCCGCAGCCTACCGGCTCGCCGTCCGCACATTGAAGGACGCCCAGCTTTCCGGCAATCAGCCGGCGAGACCGACCTTTCCCTCGCGCTATCCGCTGATGCGGCTGGATCATATTTTCGTCAGCGCCGATCTTGCTGTCCTTGGGACGAGCGTGCCGCGAAATCGTCTGACGAGCCTGGCTTCCGACCATCTTCCACTGATTGCCGAAATCGGCATTGGCGATTGACGCGACCGGTCCGTATCAATCTTTCGATCTACTGGTGCTGACGCGCTATCGCCAGGCGCTTTCGTTCTTCTTCTCGTAATCGCTGAAGGCCTTTCTTAGTCCCCCAAGCACTTCTGCAGCGGTTTCGAACATCGCCTTGAGTTGCGGCTCATCGACCTTTTCGATGTCCTCGCGCAAATGATTCATCGTTTCTTTCAGCCGCGCCTGCATCTTCTGTGTGTGGTGGCGCGGGTCGCCGTTTGCCTTCGTGACCATGACCAATCTCCTTCGTGAAATGGCATGCGTTTGCTCGCCCCGCTTCGCTTGCACTCAGGAATTCAAACTCGCGAATATTGATGTCGGTTCCCGTAGAAATGCACGGCGACGCGCCGGCATGTGTCACGTGCTGGAGCATTATCGAGAAGGCGAGGTTTGGTGCAGCGTCCGCTCCGGCGTCGGTAGCGCGGCATCGCCGAAGAGCCCGTAAACATCGCTCAGGCCGAAGCCTCGGCCACATTTTCCTTGGGCATCTAGATCGTATGAAGGATGGCCAAAGTCTCGTATGGCTTGAGTTCGACCGTCCCTTGCAAACGACTTACGGGCTGATAGTTGGCAATAAGGCATCGACCTTCCACCTGCAATTCGTCGGGCAGAGGCAGTGTTACGGTCTCCACCGAGAAATTTGCGAGCACGATCACACATTGGTCCTCGAATGTCCTTGTATAGGCGAAAACCTGCGGGTGTTGATCGAAATGGGATTGATAGGTGCCGTAGACGATGACCGGATGCATGGCACGCAGCGCAATCAGCCGCCGGTAGTAGTTCCAGATCGAGCGGTCGTCACCCATGCTCTGTGCCGCGTTGATGCGGCTGAAATTGGGATTTGTCTGTATCCACGGAACGCCCGTGGTGAAGCCGCCATGCGGCGCCGTGCTCCATTGCATGGGGGTACGGGCATTGTCGCGCGCATTCCGATTGGCGACAGCGATGAATTCCTCCGACGAAAGCCCTGCCTCGACATGCAGGCGATGCATATTCAGCGTTTCGATATCTCTGTACTGATCGATGGAGGTGAAGGTTGCGTTGGTCATGCCGATTTCTTCGCCCTGATAGACGAAGGGCGTGCCTTTCAGGAGATGCAGGACGGTTGCCAGCATCGTCGCGGATTCCCGATGGTAACCCTTAGCGTCGCCATAAGTCGAAACAGCCCGCGGCAGATCGTGGTTGCCCCAGAAAAGAGAATTCCATCCATCATCCGAGAGCGCATATTGCCATTTGCTGAGCACCGCCTTCAGGCCGACGAGGTCAAACGGCTGTGGCCGCCATTTGCCATAGACCTTATCCCACTGTTGGAGGACATGCTCGAACTGGAAGACCATGGACAATTCCCCGCGCTGCGCGCCGGAATATAAGAGAGCCGAGCCCGGGGTGGCGCTCCAGGCTTCGCCGACGGTGACGACATCGCGGTCCTTCAGTGTTTCTCGATGCATCTCCTGAATGTAGTCGTGAAGACATGGGCCGTCGGCGGTGATCGCGCGATCGACATCCTTGGCGATGCGGTCGATGACATCCATGCGGAAGCCGGCGATGCCGCGGTCCAGCCACCAATTCATCATCTTGTAGATTTCGTGGCGAACGCTCGGATTGTGCCAGTTGAGATCCGGCTGCCGGTGGGAGAATTGGTGGAAATAATATTGGCCCGTCGCGGCCTCGAACGTCCAGGCCGGCCCTCCGAATACGGAGAGAAGGTCGTTCGGGAGGCTGCCATCCTCGTTGGGGGAGCGCCAGATATAGAAGTCGCGATATGGGCTGTCCTTGGACGCGCGGGCGTCGAGGAACCAGGGGTGCTCATCGGACGTGTGATTGACGACAAGATCGAGAATAATGCCGATCCCGCGTTTGCTCGCTTCCACAAGCAGCTCATCGAAATCCGCAAGCGTTCCGAACTCCGGCGCGATATCCTGATAGTCCGAGATGTCGTAGCCGTTGTCGTCCATGGGCGATTTGTAGATCGGCGAGAGCCAGATCAAACCAATGCCGAGGGAGAGGAGATAATCGAGCCTGGAGGTTATGCCCGGAATGTCGCCGATGCCGTCTCCGTTGCTGTCGAAGAAGCTGCGTGGATAGATCTGATAGGCCGTCTTGGCATGCCACCATCTGGTGGCTGGTTTGGCGGTCATGGGAGCCTCTCCGGATTGTCGCGGCAAGCCGCGTCCTTTCTCTGGCGTTATCCTGGCGCCTTCGGCGGTATAGGTTAGGCACAACCGCCGCCGCGCGCATAGGTTCCGTACCGAGCTTGCCATTTCTCGTTTTCAAGGGAGCTGTCTATGAGGCGGCCGGTAGATTGCTCCGAAACCAACGGTAACCGTAGGCATCGAGCTCGATCGTGGTGCCCTTGCGCTTTTTCTCGGGATACACCCTGTTGCCGAACAACCCGATAAGCTGTTCCATCTCGTCCTTATCGAGATCCAACTTCACGGAGCAGTTTCGCGGTGCAAGATTGTGAGCGATCAGGACCGTGCCTTGCTCCCAGGCGAACCTCTGGGCGAATACCGCTGGGTTATGCGTTTCGATAGAGCGCCATTCGCCCCAGCCGACCTCGGGGCAAGACTGTCGTGTGTCGACAAGCCGCCGTACCCAGTTGAGTAACGAGTCCGGATCGCGCTGCTGAGCCTCGGCGTTGATCTTGTCGGCTCCATGATCGCCAGTCATGATGACCGGGTGGATTAGATATTCTTCCGCACAGGTGGAGAAGCCGGCATTTTCGTCATCGGACCATTGCATGCAGGTGCGCACCGGCCAGCGCTCCGGCAGGCAAAGCACGTCCCCCAGCCCGAGTTCGTCGCCATAGTAAATGACGGGTATGCCCGGAAGGCTGAAAATCAGGCTGAATGCCATTTCGATCCTCCGGCGCTCGTTGCCAAGCATCGGCGCAAGGCGGCGGCGAATGCCGCGGGCATAAAGGCGCATATCGGCGTCGGGAGCAAAGACCGTGTAGACCTCATTCCGCTCCTTCTCCGTCAGGCGGCCGAGATCGAGCTCATCGTGATTGCGCAGGAACTGCACCCATTGGCAAAGCTGAGGCAATTTCGGAAGCCGGGCGAGACCCCGCGCAAGGGGGGCGGCGGAATTGGTGGCGAGCGCCAGAAACAGATACTGGTTTGCAAGAAAGGCAAATAGCATGTGAAGGCGGGAACCGCCGCCGAAGAACTGCGGCATCTCTTTTGGAGGCACGTTTGCTTCGGCGATTAGGACGGCGTCGCCGCGCCGCCAGGATAGAAAGTCGCGCAACTCGCCGAAAAACTCATAGTGCCGCGACGAGGGGCGGTTGGGGCTGATTTCCTCGACCAGGAATGGTGCTGCATCTATCCGGAATCCTGATACGCCGAGCTCGAGCCAAAAGCCGACGATCTTGAAAATCTCTTCCCGGACCGCCGGGTTGCTGATGTTGAGGTCCGGCTGATGCGGATAGAAGCGATGATAGTACCAGGCCGTCGCCAGCGGATCAAAGGTCCATACGCTTGATTGGTGGCCGGGAAAGGCCATGCCGTGATTGACGTTTGCTGGCTTGGATCTCGACCAGTTGTAGTAGTCGCGGAAGGGCGAGCGAGGATCGGTCCGCGCCTGTTGAAACCAGGGATGCTGCTCGGACGTATGATTGATCGGCAGATCGATGATAAGTTTCAGGCCGCGCAACCGCGCCTGATGGCTGAACTCCACGAAATCGCCAAGCGTTCCGAGCTCCGGAGCGATGTTATAATAGTCGGTAACATCGTAGCCATAGTCCATTCCCGGGCTGGGATAAAATGGCAGCAACCACAGGCAGGTGACGCCGAGCCGTGCGATATAGTCGAGCTGATCGGTCAGGCCCTTGAAGTCGCCAATTCCGTCACCGTCACTGTCCTTGAAGGTGCCGACGTTGAGGCTGTAGATGACAGAATTCTTGTACCAGAGATCAATCACGTTCGGGCGTCCGACATTGGGCAACATGCCGCTGAGCGGGCACCCGATGCCAGCTCTCTTTGACCACGCTCGTGGTCCCGGGATTGCTGGTCGCGCTATGCGCCATTCGACCGCCGGCATATGCTGAGGTCGTTGATGTAAACCGTATCGAATGGCAAATGTTCCGGGGAGCTTACGGAAGAGCGATCGTTTGGTCCGTGTCGGAACAGAAAGGCTTCATCGGAGCCCGGCATCTTTGGAATATGTCCTGCGGCTCTGGTCCGGCGCTCTTTCGACGCGTTGTTCCGGTGGGATGAAACGGCGATCGTCATATGTGGAAAGATAGTCCGAATGCATGGGCTTTGCTAAGCTTCGCGACTTGAAATAGGCGAATGCAATGCAGGGATCGCCGCCGGCTACCCGTTCCAGTTCGATCAATCCGCGGAAATGTCCCGGCTTACCGATCGATTCCAACAGATCGAGATGTCGCAGAGTCCGATCGTCGACTTCATAGAGCTCGCCTTTCACGGTCGTGCCGTTTCCTGGCTCGTCGAACATCATGGGTGCAAACCAGCGACCGGCGATCAGCATGGGATAGGGCTTGCGGGTTTTGAAGAGACCGCGGTAGTGCGCTCGCGCTAGTCCCCGCTCATGCAAGGCAAAACCCCTTTTCAGCGTCCCGAATACAAATAGACGAATAGTCGCCGACATCGTCGTCCTTTCAGAAATCGGTCAGAGTATTCCACCTTCAGCGATCATCTTGTTCCCGCATGATATCGAGGCCACGCCGATACTTGCCGGTGTCACCGCCAATCCGCTGCTGCTGCCAAAGATTGTCTTCGAGATCTGCCTTCTTGACCGGCCTTGCCATGGCATTTGCGATCGCGCGGCGGACAAAGGCATCGTCATCCTCGCCAACGCGTTTGGTGAGGGCATCGACGGCTGCGAGCACTGAACGAGAAAAGCCTTGCTGACGGAGACGTTCGATGGTCCAGCCGGGCCCTTTTTCCACGACATCATGCAGATATGCCACAATTTTCTGATCCTCACCCGAAACCGCCGATGCTACGCGACGGCAATGCTCGACATAGGGATTGCCGAGTTTATCGGTCTGGTCCGCATGCGCTTCGGTCGCAATTTCCATGGCACGGTTTTGCGGGTCGATTGATGACATCTGAGCCCTCGTCGGCGACCTCAAAATTGAGCATTGCCGGTTCGTATCTGGAATAATCAAGCCCAACGGTGGAGACGGCCGGAAGTTCCCGCCGCGGCCAGTGGCGTCGCTCGGTTGTTGGAAGGTTTGCGGTGGCCGCGACGTCGCGGAGGATGCAGGATCTCCAGATTTCTTGGGGCAATCAGGAACAAGCCGAGGATCATACCCGTTAAAAAATATCGGACAGGCGCGGATGCCTCCGAATGGAAATGGACGGAACAATCGTGAGTTAGTGAAAAGAGAATATCGTGACTGATATTTCCCGACACCACCGATTGCAGGCTGAAATGGAGGAACTTATGCCGACATTTCGATCATTGGCGGAAGCGTTCTGCAGGAACCCGGCCGATGCGGACGATCTGGTGCAGGAGACCGTGGCGAGGGCCGTTGCAAGCCTCGATCAGTTCACCGACGAGATGTCACTCGAATCTTGGATGTTTGCGAATATGCACGACATCTATCGGCGAAAGTTCGACATTTCCCTGTAAGATCCAGGAGGAAATAGAAGCCGTTTGCAGGAAGGAGATCCCACAAACTTCGGAGGATTGAGTAAACTCCGTCCTCGAACCTGACGGAATGGCGTATCCAGCGTTCCTACAATGGAAGTGGCTGGATTTGAGGCATAACTGAGTTCATGATGTGCAGGAATCTCCTTGAGGAGGCGACCGTGCACAGACGCGAGGAACTTGCAATGGCTGTAGGCCATGTTCGCGACGGTGAAAAACGCGTTCTGAAGCAAGAGGCGCTCATCGGCCGGTTGGAGGCCGGCGGTCACCCGAGTGCGCAGGCTGTAGAATTGTTGAACACCTTCAACGTCACCCTGGATCTGATGAGAGGCCACCTGCATATCATTGAAGATGAAATCGACGCGGAACGTCTTGAAAAGCTGGCGCGTCGAGCCTGGGCCAAGGCCATCGTTAATCGATCTAGGACGTCCAGAATCTCATGAGTAAAGAACCGGCAGAGCAACCAATCGTTTTGGTCGTGGAGGATGAATATCTGCTCGCCTTCGACCTTGCGGCTTCACTCGGCGATCGCGATCTTGCTGTTCTTGGGCCTGCGCCGACAATCGCTCAGGCTTTGTCTCTTATCGCTGCGACCGATGAGATCGATTGCGCCATCCTCGATGTCAGCATCAGAGGTGAAATGGTCTTTCCCGTAGCCGAGGCGCTCTCGAAGCGAGGAATACCGTTCGTATTTACGACCGGCTATGAAAAATCCGTTTTTGGCGAACAGTTCACGGACATCGAGGTCTATTCGAAGCCGCTCGATATCGAACGCCTTACGACGGAAATCTCCACTTTGGCGCATGATCACTGCGTCAAGCGCGGGCATGCGTAAAGCGGTCTGGTTCTCGGGAAATGCCTGGCAAGACGTTCGTCACGTATCCTGCTGCCGAGGGCCAAAAAGGCCTCGTGCAATATGCTCGATTTCGATCGGCTTCTCGCAAAGAACAAAACCGGTGAAACGGGCGGGAATGATCGACGGATCATAACCGGTCGCAAAGACATAAGGGATCTTCAGTTCATCCAGTCTCTCCGCCACGGGAAACACCATTTCACCGTCGAGGTGGACGTCGAGGATCGCCGCATCGACATCTTCATCCTGGATCAGTTCGAGAGCCTGGTCGACCCTTGCCGTTGGCCCGATGACGATAGCCCCGAGCTTTAGCAACTGGCGGCGCGCCTCGTTTGCAAGAAGATACTCATCTTCCACGATCAAAATCCGTCGGCCGGAAAAGAGGTGGCTGTAGCGCTGGCTCATCTCGTCAGACCGAACAAACGGTGGGGAAGTTTCGCGAGTGTGGCCTCTGCAGCGCATTACTCTCAATGACTTGGCTCATGCAGTTTGATCTTTTCGGAAAGAGGAAGTTCGATGGTACAGATCAATCCTTCCGGCGTGAACTCCATTCGTCCGCTACCACCGAACTGATACGGCACGACATTTTCGATCAGTTCGGACCCAAATCCGCGCCGGGCCGGCCTCTTCGGCAATCCAGTCAGCCCTGTCTCTTGCCAGACCAGCTTCAGAGAGGGCTTCTTGCCGTCACCGTGATTATGGAAGGAGATGTGCAATTCTCCGCCGTCTTGCGACAATGCGCCGTATTTAACGGCATTGCTTGTCAATTCATGGATCGCGAGACTCATGTTCTCCGCCGCTTTGCCGAACAAAGCCGCATTTGGGCCGGTTATCGTCACCGGATTTTCATCTTTACCGGTCTGCGCGGATATTTCGCTTTTGATCAGGTCTTTCAGGTCCATGGCGGCATCGGGCGCGCTCGTCAGCAAGGTCTGCGTTCTGGCCATTGCGTTGATGCGGCCTTCCAGATGACGGGCGTAGTCTGCGACCGTGTCGCTCGTTTCCGCGGTATGGGCGGCAATCGAGCGGACGATCGCAAGCGTATTGCGGACCCGGTGCTGAAGCTCGTGCAGCAAGATTTGCTGATGCTCCTGAAGAAGCTGCATTTCGTGCACATCGGTCGCTGTTCCAAACCATTCGACCACCTTGCCGGCATCGTTCTTCACCGGTCGGGCACGAAGATGCACGGTCCTGTATTCGTTCGTTTCGGCATTGAAGAGGCGATGCTCCAATTCGAGCAGTCCGGTTTTTTCGGCATCCTTCCAGGCTTCCAGGACCTTCTTGCGATCATCGGGATGTATGGGATCAAGCCAGCCTCTGCCCAGCGATGCAATCTCGGTCTGGCCGGTATAAGCCGTCCATTGCGGGCTGCTCCAGGTCCAATTGCCCTCCGCCGCCGCGCGCCAGACAAGCTGCGGAATGCCTTCGACAACAGAGCGCAGAAGCGCTTCGCGATCCCGCAGGCGCTCCTCTGCTCGGACGAGCGCGGTTACGTCCATGAAGGTCAAAACGGCGCCCTCAATGACGTTGTCGACGCTGCGATAGGGGAGCACGCGGATCAGATACTGCGAGCCGGTCTGCGGGTTTTTCGTCTCCCGTTCCATGCTGCTCAGCGTCCGGATAACGCGCCGCGCATCCTGCTCGAGATCGTCATAGGCAATTCTGGCGGCGATATGATGGATCGGCCTGCCTAGATCGGTATCGATCAGGTGGAATATGTCGGTGATTGCGGGCGTGAAACTCTTGATGCGCAGATCATTGTCCAAAAAGACGGCGGCAATCTGCGTGCTGTCGAGCAGATTTCTAAGATCGGAATTCGCCCGTGCCAGCTCTTCCACGCGATGAGCCAGTTCGCCGTTGACCGTCTGGAGCTCTTCGTTGAGCGACTGAAGCTCCTCCTTGGAGGTCTCCAATTCCTCGTTTGACGATTGAAGTTCTTCGTTGACGGACTGGTACTCCTCGTTCGAGGCCTTCAACTCTTCATTGGTGCTTTCCAGCTCTTCGACTGTTGCCTGTAGCCGATCGCGCGCCTGGCGAAGCTCGTCCTCCAGGCGTCGGACATGCTCCTCCTGACCGGCGGAGGGAATGACCGTGCCAGCGTCATCCTCGCCAACCACCTGACCATCCTGGAGGATCACCATGAAACGACGCGGCTGTCCCGGCGCTGGGTCGATCGGTTCGATCGACATGGTCACCAGCAAGGCGCTGCCGTTCTGCCCCACCTTCAAGCCACTAACCTTGACGGTTGCCTTGTCGGTCTCAGCCTTATGGAGCGCTGCGCGCAGATCTATGCGCAGATCACGATGGATCAGGTTGAAGACATTCAGGCTGGCATGGCCCGATGGCGGATCGATGAACTTGCCGGTGCGCCCGGAAAAATGCAGCACGTCATGGTTTTCGTCGACAATCATGTAAGCGGGCGCATATCGCTCCATGATCCGCTCGGCCTGTTTCGTGAGCACGGACACGTTGTTGACGGACGGACGTATTCCGGACGGCATGCCGGGCGGCGCGTTGCGTTCGGTGGTAGCCGACAATGGAAAATCCGGCAGCAGACGCGTCATGGTTTCGATTTGCCGGAATATCCGGAAGCGGCGATCCACGGGCGTAAAAAGCTTCCCATGGCGGCTGACATTCTCGGAATTGCCAAGGAAAAGATAACCACCCGGCCTGAGGGCGAAATGGAAGAGCGGAATGACCCTGTTCTGAAGTTCTGCGCCCAGATAAATCAGAAGGTTGCGGCACGACACCATGTCGAGCCTTGAGAAGGGCGCGTCCTTGATGAGATTGTGCTGCGAAAACAAGCACATTTCCCGCAGTTCCTTGACCACGGAATAGGTTTCGCCCTCTTTGACGAACCAGCGCGCCAACCGCTCGGGTGTAACATCCTTGATCGCGGAGGCGGCGTATCGCCCGACACGCGCCTGCGCCAGCGCGCGATTGTCGATATCGGTCGCGAAGATCTGGATATGCGGCACGATGTCGAGTCGTGCCATCTGTTCGCGCAAAAGGATGGCGATCGAATAGGCTTCTTCACCCGTGGCGCAGCCAAGCACCCAGACACGGATGTGATCGCTCGCGCCCTTGCCTTCGAAAAGCTTGGGAATGACCTCCCGTTCGAGGTGTTCGAACTCCTTGGTATCCCGGAAGAAATGCGTCACGCCGATCAGCAGGTCGTTGAACAGGTTATTTGCCTCGTCGGCGTCGGAACGCAGATATTCGAGGTAATTTTCGATGGTATCGGTCTGCGTTACCTGGATGCGGCGCTGCACCCTTCTCAGGAAGGTATTGGGCTTGTAGCCATGAAAATCGTGCCCCGTCCTGTTGCGAAGCACGGCGGCGATCCGCGTCAATTGCGGGCCGACTTGGACGACCAATTCGTCGAAATCCTGCGCCAGCGTCTGGCGTTGGAGGCTGCGGATCTGAGCCTTGATGCGGGTCGCCAGCTCCTCGGCAGGCAAAACCAGATCCGCCACCGCAGCCGCGCTCTTGGGCTGCGATGACGGATGGGAAATATCGACGGATTCCTGGCTGATTTCGGCAAGCGCCAACCCGCCTTGCTCCTTGACGGCAATGATGCCGAGGGTTCCGTCGGTCCCGCAGCCGCCCATGACGAGCCCGATGGCCCGCTTTTGCTCCTGCTCGGCCAGGGAGACCAGGAAGCTGTCCATGGTCCCGCGTTCACCCGATGTGTCGGACGCATGATGGGTCAGCAGCCGATCATTTTTCAAGGTGGCGGTCACGCCGGTCGGAACGATATAGATGCGCTCGGATTCTATCGTTTCCCCGTTTGAGGCTAGCCGCACGGTGCGGCCGCTCACCGCCGCCAAACGGGCCTGGAATGCTTCCTGATCGAAAGCGTCGCGATATTGCATCACGATGACAAAGGCGGCGCCTGGAGAAGAGTGCATCTGCTCGAAGAAGATTTCGAGACTGCCGGTCTCCGCCGCGGAAGCTCCGATCCCCACGATGATCGGCGACCGCGAGGCAGCACCTTCGTTGATCTCAACTCCAGCATCGGTCAAAAGCTCGTCGCTTTTTTTTACCCGAGATTTCTTTGTCACGTCTGGCGTTCCATGGTGTTGGGCCGCCGAGACGGCCCATTACGATTTCGGCTTCCTTCCGGCACGCATTTCCAGGTCAACGACCTCCGACCCGCTCTCGTGAGGAGCCTTGTCTTCCATGCCCTGAAGAATGGCGGTGCGCAAGATATCTACGTGCTTTCGGTATTCGCTGGCCCGCTCTTCATGCATTTCCGCCATACCCGGGCGATTTGCCTTTGTGGCTTCCTTGGCCATGCGACCGACTAGGGCAGCACGTTCCTCGACGATTCGAAGCGCCACGCGCATGGCAACGTCGACTGAATCGCGCTGTTCGGCAATCAATGCCTTGGCGGTATAGGCGTGCCCGATCTGGCAACGAAACCGCAGGGGTTGCGAATCCCGCACTTCCGATAAGACACCGCCGCATTCCGGGCATGTCAAGGGGGAAGCGTCAGCTA
The DNA here is from genome assembly GCF_030182455.1 of Rhizobium cerradonense. NCBI lineage: Bacteria > Pseudomonadati > Pseudomonadota > Alphaproteobacteria > Hyphomicrobiales > Rhizobiaceae > Rhizobium > Rhizobium cerradonense. Next base: position 4,843 of record NZ_JAQJCK010000018.1, on the reverse strand, counting down.
GTTGCTTGATTTTAGACGTGTCCGAGCGGCCGCCTGCCGCAATCTCCACTTCAATCCTGACGCCTGCCGGCAATGGCCGCGCTGGTCCCGGCGGCTCCGCCGAGAAGTGAATGATCGCCTGTGCCAATTCTTCCGATGTGGCGTTGAGATCGACGGGAGTGGCTTCCAATGCCGAAATCGGCATTTCAGGCGTCGCCGCATCCTCCGGCGCTTGAACCAGGGCGACGCCTCCGGCCTGCTTGATCGTCGCCAGGCCGGATGCGCCGTCGTTCATCTTGCCGCTGAGAAGCACTCCGATCGTTCTTGGACCACAGGAAAGAGCGGCTGATCGGAAGAGGGAGTCGATCGAGGGACGCGCGAGATTTTCGCGAGGCCCGTTTCCCAGGGTCAGCCTGTCCTTTATCACCAGCAGATGGTAATCGGAGGGAGCAAGGTAGACTTGGCCGGGTAGAATGGCCTCGCCATCTTCAGCATTCTTCACAGGCAAATTGCTGGAAGCGGAAGTGACTGACCTTAATATTCCGGCGCTGTTTGGGGGAATGTGAACAATGATGATCACTGCTGCCCTGAGATTGTGGGGCAGGGCGGCTAATATGGTTCTCAGAGGATCGGACGATCCCGCCGATCCGCCGATAACGATGATGTCGCGATTGGCCATCACACCTCACATGAAAGAGGAACCAGCGGGGGCAGAGTTTGTTCCATTGGTCGCACGGGAACCTTAGGCCGGGCCGTAAGTTCGGAAGCTGGATCGCGTGGATTTTGTCCCTTCCTGCTAGGCCCTGTCGCCACCTGCGCGGTCCACCCTCCTCTGACACTGTGACAAGCCCGTATTCACATCGCTATTCATGACCTCTGTCTCACAACCTGCATGAGACGATGTCGAAGAATTTTAAGAGTCTGCACGGAACCAAGCGCGAGACGGAGTCGTTTTTTAGGGGATGTGAAGAGTGCTTGAGAAAGTCTGTCTGAAGGGCTTCAGGCTTCATCACGGCAACTCGTTCAATACAGATCATCGGAAAGATCCAGCCGGCATCCGCACGGAGGCCGGGCCGGTACTCGTGACGTTTGCATTACGGGGCGACGCAAACATCGCATCAATTTCGCCGATGACGCGGCTATCAGGAGAGCGTTGTGCACGATACGTCCCGATCCACCGATTTAGAGACTGAAATCGTAAATCTCATTCCGGCTCTTCGCGCCTTCGCCAGAACCTTCCATAGGAACTCGGCCGATGCCGACGACCTGGTTCAGGAAACCTTGACAAAGGCACTCGCCAATCTTGGCCAGTTTGACCCCGGTACACGGCTGAAATCCTGGCTGTTCACCATCATGCGCAACACATTCTGCACGAAGTTCCGCATAGCCAAGCGCGAGTCGCCCGGCAGCAAGAAATGCGTCTCCGGCTTCGGCGTGGAAGCGCCGCCGCAGGAATGGACGATCCGCGCCAAGGAACTGGAGCGAGCCTGCAAGCGGCTGCCAGAGCCTTATCGGGCGGTGCTGGAATATGTGGTCATCGAGGGCCGCTCTTACGACGATGCGGCGGAAAAATTCGGCTGTGCGATCGGCACGGTAAAGAGCCGGATCAACCGGGCTCGCCAGCAGCTCGCCGCTCAGCTCGACGAGGACTGACATCCGAAACCGTTGCTGCTTTCCCAGGACGCAGAAAATAACGAAGCGCCAGTTGGCAGAGGTGCGGCACATGTGCATCGCAGCGAAAAACTTCGGCCCGAGGGGTTTACAAGCAATCCCTTGAATGGGACTCTGGTCATCGAGAGTTGCTTGAGGCGCGCGAAGTATTTGTCTCGCGTGACGGCGGTGCGAAGGCCAAAAAACAGGCAGCGCACTGTAGGGTCGGCTCTAACCAACCAAATCAATCCAAGGCTGAACGTGCGTTTTCGCATGGTGTTCGGCTGTCGATGCAGCGTTTCAGCGCGCTGGCATTGATACAAATGCAATTGGGCTTTTGTAATGAGATTCGTTTTAACGGGTATTTTTCTTAGTGTCCTCGTAAGTGCTGCGCCGCTCTCGCATAAGGCCTATGCCGGCGATCTGGTGATCTGGACGCCGGTTAAGGTTGCTCCGCGGACCTACCATACGACAATTGGCTTTCGGCTGCCCATGGCTTGGGAAATGAGCGCGGGTGCCGATCTTGGTCTCGCAGGCGCGGCCGGTGGAAAGATCCTGAATGGTTCCGAACTCGCCACGCTATGGGGACGAGCGGTAGACGATCGCAGCAATTTTGCCAGCAATTCGCGGCGCGAGGTCGCCGTGCGGGTGGATACGCTGAGGGGAAGCGGAATGTTGTATCTTGGCCGCTCGCGAAACTGGATCGTCTCACAAGATCTCGACATGCAGATGCTGCGATCGTTGAACGTGACTACGGCGCAGACCGCGCCAACCTCTGTCACCGCCTCGCAGGCGGTAAAGATGATCTTTCCCTCAACCGGAACGTCGATCTCGGCGAGGGGAGAGCTGACGGACGTCAAGGGTACCTTCTCAAGTACGTTTGCCTTGAACCAGGCGATCGCGCCCAATCTCAATCTTACGGCGTCACTCACCGATCCGCTGCTGCTGACGCCGGCGGGCAATGTGCGGGTCGATTATCGCATCAAGTGGTAACAGGTGCAGTTCATGAGACATGGCGAAAGAGTCATCGCTCTTGCCTGTGGCTTGTTCGATGACTCTCGATGCTGTTGGCCGTATCAGGCCTCCAAGACATAGACGATCGTAAACGAATTGGGATCGACGATTACGATACGACCATCGGCAAGAACGAAGAACCGATACGACTTGTATTGCGGTATGATCTTGACGATTCTCGGCGGAAGTGGCTCGAGCCTAATCGAGTGTGGAATGCTGACGCCTACGGAGACGGTCTTGATTTCCGACTCGCGCACCGGCGTGGTGTGAACTTCCTTGATCACCTGCCGCACCTGCGTTTGCTGCTCAACGGTGATGTTGGTATTCGTGGTTGAGCTCTTGGCGGTGTTTTCCTGGGTCATGTTCGTCTGACTGCCAGTCTTCGCCGTACCGCTGGTGTCAGTGGCGGACTTGGACTGATCCGTGTCCATCTGCGTCTTGCTTGATGTTGTCGATTGCTGGGTATCGGTGCCCGATCCGGATTTTTGGGTCGTCTCGGCCTTCGGGGGTTTGACTGTTGACTGAGTGTCGGACGATCCGGATTCCCCAGAGCTCTGCTTGGTCATGGATTTTGTGTCGGGCGTTTTTTGCTTCTGCGTCTCACCCGATCCGCTCTTGGTGCCGGTTTTCGGTAGGATAGTCGTATCCTGTGAATCTTGAGCGGTCGCAACGGATTGAGCCACCGGGGAGAGGCTAAGGGCGGCGGACGCCAAGAGAATGTAGAACAGATTGCGAGTCATCTTGAACTCCTTCTGGTGCGCTGATGCCAATCAACGGCAAAAGCACTGTTGCTTCATGATGAGCCGGCCATGATGGTGGACATCGCCTCGGACGCGATACGTCGATCCCGAGTGATAGCCCTCGTTGTAATAGCCGGAGCTATCGTTGGTCGTGATCGCAACCGACCGGGCGTGGGTCGGAACTGCTTGTCAAAGCGCCCAATCCGAGCGCATATGCGATAAGGAGTGTCTTCATTCGTTCTCCATTCAGGGCACACGCCGGCCGCGGCGCCAAAGGCGCCGTGGTTCTGCGTCTTACTGTGAGGGATGATGGAGAGCCGTCAGGCTCTCCTCTGGTCGATCAGTGGAGCACTTGGATCACTTTCCGTGAGGATGGCTCGACGATCACACGCTCGTGGTTGACCACCGCATAGGCGTATTTCGGATTTTCCGGAATCGTTCTGATTCTGATGGTTCTCGGCAGCGGTTGGCCGATCACGACCTTCTCCCTAACGACAACTGTGTCCTCGGGCATCGGCTGCTCTTGCACATAGGTAACAACCTTCTGTGGCGGCGGATCGATAGCGGTGCCGACGATAGCGCCTGCAACACCACCGACTGCGGCACCTACTGGACCACCTACGATGGCACCCGTGACTGCCCCGCCTGCCGCGCCGTTGACGGTCGACTGCTGTGCGAAGGCGTACCCGCTCGCCAATGCAAGGGAGAGGGCTGCTATACTAAATACTTTGGTTTTCATCAGATTCTCCTTTGTCTTTCCTACTTGTCCGCGGGTAACGGAGCTTTCGGTAAAACCATTGAGAACCTCGTCTGTTCCTGTTTTGAGGCTTCAGTCGGGGCGTGGTCAGACCTTGGTCCCTGGGGGTACGGACTAAGGTCTCAAAACGCTCAACATCTGCTATCGTGACTTGTATGCGGCAGGCGAGCTTTCCTGGAAGCAGTCGGTCACCTGATCCTGGAGATCAGCAAAGCGCTCTGTCGTCGCAGCTCTTCCGCCGCGAATAGGGATCTGACGTTCGCCGCCGCATTGCCGGCGGTCAGTGGACGCTCGGGATCTTTGTGGCCGCGGCGAAATCCTCGGCCGCCAATTCGCTGATTGCGATCAACACCTCCTCACGCGAGAAGCCGGAGCCGATCGTTCGTTCGATCAGGTCCTGCAAGTGATCGTGTCCCATGGAGTGGTGTAGCTGGATTTCATAGCCATCGGTGATTTCCGGTAGGGTCGGGTTGCTTAGAGCCAACCTGAGGGACACCACCGATGACCGACGACATGATGAACCTGCGCTCACTCGTTGAGAAGAGCGCTGATGCCGATTTGCTGCGGGAGATGATCGGCTTTGCTGCCGAGAAGCTGATGGCGCTGGAGGTCGGCACGAAGACCGGCGCGGCCTATGGCGAGAAGAATGGCTTCCGGCTGGCCCAGCGTAACGGCTATCGCGACCGGGATTGGGAGACACGGG
>NZ_JAQJCK010000017.1:0-124105 GCF_030182455.1 Rhizobium cerradonense | reverse complement strand
CCTCCGCTCCTTGCGCTCCGTTTTTCATGGGCGGGCGGGGAGTTCCGAGGGGTGGGGCGCCAGGGGCACCCCTCGCCCTGTCCCGCGTCGCTTCGATAGCGGCTCGGGCCAGGCAAGCGGCGGAATCGACATTGACATGGCGAGGGCCGGATATGGCCTCCGCCTCGCAATGGTCCGGATTAGAAAAGCCTGAACTGACCGGTCTTTTCGACATCAAAGGAAGGTGCTTTTGGCTCGGCGGATTGCGCACGATCATATTTGGGTGCTACGGCGTTTGACATCGGTGGAGCCCCCTTCCCTTCCCGCTCGACTCTGCAGAGCTTCGCATTCCAGCCGCCCATGACGTGCGCCAATGTATGCCACTCCTCGTGGAACGTCATTGCCAGGCTGTCGCCGACGAGAACCGTTGCAGGGATATGCAAAAGCGAAAACTGGATATACGCCATGTGAACCGCGCGGCGATCGATATCCACGGCGGTGACATGAAGGTGCCGCTGGTAGTTAAAGCCGGCGTCCCGTATGGCCTCTGCCAGCGCGACGATCATAGCGCCGCTTCCAACGGCGGGCTCCTGCGCGATCAGGAAGCCGCGTCTTTCCATGGCCCTGCTGACCTCCTCCTTGCCGCCAGCAACCATGAGTGCCATCATTCGGCAAACGGTGTAGGGTGTGAAGAACTGCCCGCGCGCCTTGTTGTGTAGCTCGAGCGCATGGAACGTCTCCCCGAGGATATCCTGCGGCGCGCCCTCCATCGCCATCGTGACTTCCGCGAGGATGTGCGCAAAGGTCTCAATGGTCTGGCGGTCATAGTTTCTGAGGATTTCGAGATAGCGCGCTTCGCGCCTCTCGAAATGCATGAGATCGACGGCATTGCTCATCGAAATAGCCGCGCATTCACACCAGTCGGAAAAGACCGAATAGAGGTCGTGCTTGTAACGGCAGGTCTCGAAAAGTTTGACGATGGTATTGAGGCGGCAATTGTTCATGGGATGGCCTTGAAAGCTTAAGTTGATCCGTGAAGCGGCTTGCTGGTCCTGCAAAGGCAGGGCGCCGCTCCTGCCTTCCGGGGCCGCGAGAGTGGTGGGTTGGAAGGGGAAAACGGACTTCGCGGGGAACCGCCTGCACGGAGCAATGGCGTTGCGGAGGAAGGTGGGCGGAAGGCTGTTTGGGGGAGAGAAGGGCGAAGCCCTCGGCCCCCTGCCCTTCGAAATTGCGACGGAAGGCGTCCGTCAGCGCCCGCCGAGGCTTGACGCCGCGGCGGGCGCTCTCTGCGCTAACGTTCGCGCTCTGCGATATGCTTGATGAAGCTTGGCGGCAGGTCGAAAGCCTTGAGGGCGGCGTTCAAAGTATCCTGTACATCGCTCCAGCTTCATCACCGGCGAGGTAGGCGCGGATGAGCTTGCAGCAGATTTCAGTGGCAAGCGCCGGGTCAGGAGTTTGATCGAATATCGGATTTATCGATTGCAAGGGAGGAACCGGCCGCGCTAGCGGAGCGCGACCGGCTGGCTGGCAAGGGCGGGACTATTCCGCTGCCACGGGCAGGGATCGCGCATCGGCCTCGACTTCGCCGTTCGGATCGACAGCAATCCGAACCGGCGCCGGGAGCCAACCCGAACCCTTGATCTTCCGTTCTGCGATAAGCACAGCCTCGGCTTTCTTGGATGCCGAAGAGATCGCAAGGACGGCTTCCGGTCCCTTCGCTTCCAGAACAGCCTGCTCGATCCCGCGACGATTGACGTGGTTGAAATAGCTGTCGGCGGTCGTCTCGAACCAGTTCGTCATATCGACCTTGAGGGCACGGCCAAGCTGGTTTGCCTGCTCGATACCGTTCCGCCGGTCGGTGAATTTTACCTGCACCGCGTTGACGGCATGGGCGGCAGCGTAAGCCAACAGCGACAGAAGCTCCTCGCGGCTCTGCCCAAGGCACCAGTCGAATAGATCGGCGGGATTGCCGGGAATTTTGTGCCCGTAGTTCTCCTGCATGCTCTCGAAGGCCACGCATGCCGCGCAATCTTCCGGCTGCTTGATCCATTTGCCCATGCGCTCATGAGTGAGCGACACCTGCAGTGCACTCTGCTCGGACGCGTAGCCGCCGTAGCTGATGCGCAGCAGCATGGCGTGAACCACGGCGGCCAAGGCCACATCGGGATTGTTCGCCAGTTCCACACGCAAGGCGGCGGTCTTCTTCGCGGTCAGAACCTCGATCAAGGATTGGGAGGGCGTGAACGTCGGAATGCTCTCGCCTGCTTCGACGGCTCCAGTATTGGCATCGTCCGTTGCGTTATCGCTGTCGTCGTCCTGTGCTTCCTCAGCTTCATTGCCGTCCCTGACGATGCCAAGCGCGGTTTCCGGTTTGCCATAGCGGTTGATGAACACCACAACGCCGCTGCGCGCCATGTCGTCGGACCGATAAATCTCCTTCTTTGCGGAGATTTCGTCCAGACGTTTGTCGATGTCAGCGATACGCTGATCTGCGCTCTCGTCTGCAGCATCGTTGTCGATCAGTTCGACGAGATCGTCGTGTTCATCAACAAGCGCGTCATATTCGGCCTGATCCTCGGCAGAAAGCTCCACGTCTTCCGGGTAGATGCGTGGTCTGTCGAAAATCCAGTCCGGACGTTCGAAGGCAGTCTCCACCCATTTCCAACCCTGCTCGCGATAAGGCGCTGCAACCTCTTCCAAACGGTCCGAGACGAGCCTGTCGAGCAAGGCGACATCAAGGGCGTAACCGCCGCCCTGCTCATCGAAGAGATCGCGGCGCACCGCTCCGCCCGCCTGTTCATAGGCATCCAGCCCGTCGATCAGCAGGACGCGCCTGTCGGTGCTCGCAACTTCGCCAGTTACCAGATTGGACTTGATCCGGTGCGCCTGCCGATCCCATTGAGGCAGGTTTTCCCAGACCTGTTCCTGCCGTTCATGGTCGTCGGAAACTGTGAAGGCGGAAAGCTGCTCAAAGGTCATCTTTCCCTCACGGTGAAGTTCAAGCAGCTTGGGGGATACCTTGGCCAGTGCCAGACGGCGGCGCACGATGATTTCGCTCACGCTGAAATGGGCGGCAATATCGGCGATGGACTTGCCCTCCGCCGCCATGACCGAGAACGCCTCGAACTGGTCGACCGGGTGCATGTCCTCGCGAAAGATGTTTTCCGAAAGGCTGATTTCGGTCGCCTGCGAGCCATCGCGGACCTTGCATTCGACCGGGTGGTCCTTTGCGATCTTCCCCTGCTCCATCAGCATCAGCAGCGCCCGCCGGCGGCGTTCGCCGGCCGTCACAAAATAACGCCCGCGCTTGCCGCCGGCCCGCACGACAAGGTTTTGCAGAACCCCTTCTGCATCAATGTTGGCGGCAAGCTCGGCCAGTTTCGCAGAGCTGTATGTCTTGCGGACGTTCTTGGGGTCGGCGTCCAGCTTGTTCAGTTCAATGATGATAGTCGTCGTCATGGCTTCGATCTCCTGAGTTCGCGTTGCTTCGGGTTGTTCAGAACCCGCTGTGGCGAAGCCTTCTTCCTTTGGTCCGAAGGACGTGCTCACACGTCCTCGGGACGAAGGGAGGGGGCGGAAGCCCGCTCCCGGTAGGGCGAAGATCCGGTCATGGGTCGGACGGGGGAAAAAATCGGAAGGTTCGGCGCGAAGCGGTGAAAGCCTATTTTTTCGACGGCCGACAGCGCCCTCGGGCGCGCTTGCCCATTGGCCTGATCTTCGCCCTATCGTAAGAGCGGCAATGTGATGGAAGAGAAGCGCCTCCGCCTCGAAGCGGATGCTCCCTGCAGATGTGAGCACGCCGGCGTGCTCCCGATCTCTCGCGCAGTCCAGCCTGGGAACCGGGTGTGAGCGGCTGCATAGGTTCTCTTAGGCAGCACTGACTGGCTGACTTGCAGAGTGTCAGAAACTTGCATATATTTCTGACAGGAGAAAAGCCAATGCAACGACTGACATCTCAAATTCTTAGCTATGCCGAGCAATTGCCGGAGGGTACGGCTCTGTCCGCAAAAAGCCTGCTGCATCTCGGAAACCGGGCTGCGGTAGACCAGGCTCTGTCGCGGCTGCATGAGCGGGGAGAACTGGTCAGGGCCGGGCGTGGTATCTACATGAAGGCCATCAAAAGCCGGTTCGGGAGCAGGCCGCCCACTGTCGAGCAGGCTGTCGAGGCAGTCGCACACCAGCGGGGCGAGGTCATCGTTTCGAATGGAGCGGCGGCGGCCAACGCCCTTGGGCTCACGACGCAGGTTCCGGTTCGCTCCATCTATTTGACCTCTGGCCGCAGCCGGACAATGAGTGTCGGAAGCCAAAAGGTTGAGTTCAAGCACGTCCCTCGCTGGCAGTTGTCGCTCGCCGGCCGGCCGGCCGGCGTCGCCGTGCGCGCGCTTGCCTGGCTGGGGCCGGAGAAAGCAGAAGAGGCTCTTTCGAGCATCAAGCGGAAACTGCCGCCCGAGGCGTTCAACGAGCTTGTCGCTGCAGCACCTCAGTTTCCGACTTGGCTCGCACGAAGTGTCGGAAAAGCAGTCCATGGCTGATCAGTTCTTCGAATTATCGATCGACGACAGGCGTGAGGTTCTCGCCATTGCATCAGACCGATCGAGGCGCCCCACCTCACCTACGATATTCGCGCGCTTGCCCCTGATCTTGTTGGGGACAACGAAGAAGCACTCCCGAAAACCCGTAGCGAGGAAAAGCGCTGGTCGAGCGAGGTGCGACGACGACTACCGATCTGGGTAACCGACACGGTTGCACTGATCATCGGCGTTGAACTTGAGAAGCAATCGCTGCCCGCAGAGATTCGGATCGATGGCGACAGGCTTTACATCGACTATCAGGCCATCAGTTCAGGATCTAGTTATGTCGCGCCCAGCGTCATGTTGGAGTTCGGAGCCCGTTCAACTGGAGAGCCAGCCAGCCTTCGAGATATCGCCTTTGACGCGGCCGGTCTCGTTGAGGGGGTCGAGTTCCCGACGGCTAGCCCGAAAGTGATGCATGCCGAACGGACTTTCTGGGAAAAGGCAACTGCGATCCATGTCTTTTGTCTGCAGGAGCGGCTGCGGGGCGATCGCTTTTCACGTCATTGGCATGACATCGTACGCCTCGACGACATTGGCCTGGCAGACAGCGCAATCTCCGACTGCGAACTCGCAAACGCGGTCGCGAAGCATAAGTCGATGTTTTTCGCGGAGAAAGCCGCCGACCGATCGCCGATTGACTACGAGACAGCGGTAAACGGCAAGCTGCTGCTAACGCCGGCCGGTGAAGGACAGAAAGCCCTCAGGGAGGACTACGCCAGGATGGTGGACGACGGTCTTCTTTTCGATGACGCCGAAACGTTTGACGAGTTGCTCGAGCGATGTGCTGCCATCTGCAAAAAGGCAAACGCCGCAGCCTAGCAAATACTCGAGGAATTTTCGAATGGCAGAGCGGGGGTCGTTTGCGGGAGGGGGCGCAATCCTACGATAGCGATAGCCGTATGCGGAACGTTGATTGCGACATGGATTTTGAAACAGAAACTCCCTCGCCTGAATGGTATTTCCACCTGTATCACAAACCGCCGTTTGCGATAAACTGATAGAGATTTCTAGCTTTTGCATAAACGTACGATTCTATCCCGTCCCGCAAGTGACCAAAAATTTTGAGGGTTTGATGACTGATAAAGGAAGTGCAATCCAACGTCTAAACCCGCCGGAACTGGGGTCACCACCGGGTTATTCGCAGGTAGTGGATGTCAAGGCGAGCCGGCTAATCTTCATCGCAGGTCAGACTGCACTCGACCGAGACGGCGCATTGGTTGGCAAAGACGACTTCACCGCCCAAGCCGATCAAGTTTTTCACAACCTGAGTGAGGCCCTCAAGGCTGTCGGCTGCGATGCAAGCCACCTTGTGAAAATGACAGTCTTTCTCCGAGACGTAGGTGATCTCGGCGCATATCGCGAGAGCCGCAACCGGTTCTTCACCACGGTAACGCCTCCAGCAGCGCCTGCTGTCACTTTGGTTGAAGTTTCAAAGCTCTATGGGGCAGACTTTTTGATCGAGATCGAAGGCATCGCCGCCGTCGCCTGATCTGCTGGTCATGTTTTTCCGTTTAGATCGAAACACGTAAATCTCTCACCAGCGAATATCATCTGCCAACGCCCTAGCGTAGGATTCCCTCCCGCAAACGCCCCCGAGTGCGCCATGTCGAGAGAAGAGTTCTTCGCATTGGTATGGTGGACAGACCGCCATGCAGCGCTGGCGAACCTCATGTTGATCGCTCCGCGCTTCATCGCGGTAGACGATAGACGTCGGCATTGTCCTGCCGCTCCCGGAGACCTTTATACGAAGCGTGACGCAGTTTGCCGTCATCGGTCCAGGCACGATACTCGATCTCGGCGATCAGTGTTGGCTGAACCCAGACGACGCCGCGCTGTTTCAGCGCGATCGGCGCCCGCGCAGTCTTGAGTTTGTCCAGATCTTTGCGAAGCCTCGTGGCATCACGTTCATTAAAGCCCGTCCCCACATTGCCGACGTAGATGAGATCGTCCCCTCTATAGGCAGCGAGAAACAAATTGCGGATCCCGCCGTGTGCAACAGCAGATGGTTCATAGCCGACGATGAAAAAGCTGTCGCTCTGGACGCATTTCACCTTGATCCAGTCACCGGTACGACCGGAGCGATAAGGCCGCTCACGGTTCTTGGCGATGATGCCCTCCAGACCATAGGCACATGCGGCAGCGAGAAGTTCCTCACCATCGGCTTCGACCGCCTCGGAGAGTTTTATGACGCCGGCATGATCGGGGAGAAGCCCGTCTAGGATCTGCCGGCGCTCGGCGAGATCCAGCTTCATAAGGTCGTGTCCATCGAAATAGAGCAGATCGAAAGCATAGAAGATCGCCTCATCCGCCCGGCGATGCCCGCCCCTTCCCCCAAGGGCACGCTGAAGGGCGCTGAAGCTCGACTTGCCCTCGTCATCCAGGACGACAGCCTCACCATCGAGGATCATCGTCGTGCCGAAGTCGGCCGCCTCCTTGGCGATCGTCGGAAAGCGATCAGTCCAATCGTGCCCTCCACGGGTAAGAATGCGCACATGGCTGGGTTCAACATGGACCGCGAGCCGATAACCATCCCACTTTATCTCATAGAGCCACTGCGGCCCTTTCGGAACTTCCGACTTCAGAAGCGCTAGCGCCGGCTGGATCCGCTCCGGCATTGGATCGAGCGGCAATTGCGGTTGGTCTGGATCACGAGCTTTGCGCGCCCGGCTTCGCAGCGGCATTTCCGAGGCGGTGAGAAGGGGTTTGGATGACTTACGCGGGGACTTCGTCATGGAAAACAGTGCAACAGAGAAAGCTTGGCGAGTCGAGTCTTTCCTCACTCTGGCAACTCAGCCACTGCGGCTGGTAAGCCGGAATCGCAGGCGTTCCTCTCCAGCTCCCAACGGAATGGATGGGCTCTTGACTCAATCCAAAATGAGAACATAATAAGAACATACTGACAGAAGCGATCGCCGGTCGCGCAGTTCCATATCGACAACTCAGCAGTTCGAACCCCCGTGATTTCAGGGGTGCAGGAGACGTATTGCCTCATGATAGCCGCAGCCACTCAAACAGATGAACCGCAATTCGATCAGGTCGCATCGGCGCTCGACCTATTCGATGGCGACGCCCGCGCCACGATCGGCGCTCTGCTCGCCGAGCTGCAGTTCGTCCGCAAACAACTGGCCCTCTGCGAGGCTGGAATGAGCGTCGGCTTTACCCGCGGCTGGGTTCCAAGTTTCGAAAGCGAAGGAGGAAGCAATGTTTGAATATTCGAGAGATCCACGACCGAGAGACGGCGTTCTCACCATAAGCCAAGACGAAGCGCAGGCGCTTTATGATTTCGTCGGCTATTTGGGCCGGCATGCCTTCGATACGTTCGGAGACGATCGGCCCGGCTTCCGTGGCAAGTCGCCCGACATGCTTCGCCATCTCGACAGGATGCGCGACCTGCTGGAAAACGTCATGGACTACCCGACCTTGGACGAGGAACTTTGCTGGGACGAGCCGAAGCCGCTCGCGACGGACGAGGTTCATGGCTTACTGCTGACGGAGATCGGCAATCGGCCCGGCATACGGTTTCTCGAGATCGCGGTTTACTGGAACGACGACCACAGATGCTTCGGGACGCTTCAGCTTGCCGTCGATGACGAGGCCGGCGAAACCTGCGGTCTGTTCGAGGTCGAGGATCTTGCCGGCGAGCAGGTCAGTTGCGGTCCCGGCTGGTCCCAATCCGGCACCGATCTCGACGAGACGATCCGTATCTTCATCAGAGCCTTTCCGATGCAGCAATTGGAAGCGCGGAACGAAGATTGCATCAACGAAATGCTTGCCGCAAAAGTCGCCTGACCGTTAGCCAAGAACGACGCAGGTACATCCGAAATCAATCCGGAAGATACGACGTGGTGCGATGACCGACGCTTAGAACTGAACAATTCGTATCTTCGGGCATTGATCCTTGGTAATCCGAAAAGGAGGAATTGCCATGGATTGGAATCGCGTCGAAGGCAACTGGAAGCAGGTTAAGGGCAAGGTCAAGGAGCAGTGGGGTAAGCTTACCGACGACGACCTTGATCAAATCGCCGGCAAGCGAGATCAGCTCGAAGGTAAGATCCAGGAGCGCTACGGCCTTGCAAGGGACCGCGCCAAATCCGACGTGGACGATTGGTATGGCCGTCAGACCTGGTAAGAAGTTGAACGGGCCGGCCTAGCCGGTCCTTTCGCGAGGATCGCGACTTAGCTCAAAGGCCATCTCGTGATCACTGAAAATCCCTACTCTTCACCTTCAGCCTCTCGATAAGCCGATCCGGCTCATAAATCTCCCGCACCTTCATGACAGCCCGCTCCCGCGAATCCGGACTGCCAGGCGTGCCATGCGCGAACTCATCCCCACGACCGGTCGGTAGCTTGAACGCCTCATCGCGATCGGCAAGACCGGACAGATCGCTAGTGAGATCGAAGAGCTGCTGGGCGACGAGATGCACGACCTCCCCTTCCCGCTGGATGCGGCCATTGATCGCCATCATCGAGGATCCAAGCACGATGCGCCGGCGCCGCTCGAACAGCGTCGGCCAGACGACGACATTGGCCGGTCCGGTCTCATCCTCGACGGTCAGGAACATCACGCCCTTGGCCGAACCCGGTTTCTGGCGCACGAGCACGAAACCCGCCGCCATCAACCAGCGGCCGTCCCGAGATGACATCGCCTGCTGGCAGGTGACGATATTGCGGGCGGTGAGATCCCGGCGCAGGAAGGCCAGCGGATGCTGGCGAAGGGTAAGCCCGGTATGGCTATAATCCTGGATGACGTTATGTCCTTCGGTCATCTGGCGGAGCTGGACTTCCGGCTCCCGCTGCTCGGCGATCGTTTTCTGCTCACGCTCGGCGGCCGCGGCAAACAGCGGCAAGGGCTCGTCGCGCAGCGCTTTGATCGCCCAGAGCGCATCGCGGCGCTGCAGATTGAGGGACGGCAGAAACGCGTCCGCCTCGGCAAGTTCGACCAGGGATGCCGCCGGCACGCCCGACCGACGCCAGAGATCATCGACGCTCTCGAATGGCTGGTCGGCCCGCGCTGCGATGATGCGGGCTGCATCGACTTGAGCGAGACCATAGACCATGCGCATGCCGAGGCGCACGGCATGACGGTCGCTGCCTTCGACCGGCTCCAGCGTGCAGTCCCAACGCGAGCGATTGACGCAGACGGGCCGGACCTCGACACTATGCTTGCGGGCATCGCCGACGATCTGCGCCGGCGCATAAAAACCCATGGGCTGTGAGTTCAGGAGGGCCGCGCAGAAGGCGTCGGGATAATGGCATTTCACATAAGCTGAGGCATAGGCGATCAGGGCGAAGCTGGCGGCATGGCTTTCCGGAAAGCCATAGGAGCCAAAGCCTTCGAGCTGCGAAAAGGTCTTTTCGGCAAATTCCGGCGTATAGCCGTTCCGGACCATGCCGGAGACGAGCTTTTCCTTGAACTTCGAGACACCGCCGGTGAACTTGAAGGTCGCCATGGATTTGCGCAGCTGATCGGCCTCGCCGCCGGTAAAGCCCGCGCAGACCATCGCCACCTTCATGGCGCTCTCCTGGAAGAGCGGCACGCCAAGGGTCTTGCCGAGAACGGCCTCTAACTCGGGGGTCGGATACTCCACAGCTTCCTTGCCCTCGCGCCGGCGCAGATAGGGATGGACCATGTCGCCCTGGATCGGACCGGGCCGGACGATCGCGACCTGGATGACGAGATCATAGAAGGTGCGCGGCTTCATCCTGGGCAGCATCGACATCTGGGCGCGAGATTCGATCTGGAAGGTGCCGAGCGTGTCGGCCTTGCGGATCATCGCATAGGTCGCAGGATCTTCCTGAGGGATTTGAGTGAGATCGAGATCCAGATGCTTGTGGTCGTGGATCAAGGCGAACGCCTTGCTCATGCAGGTGAGCATGCCGAGCGCCAGCACATCAACCTTCATGAACTTCAATGCCTCGACATCGTCCTTGTCCCATTCGATCACCTGCCGGTCGGCCATGGATGCCGGCTCGATCGGCACGAGATCGTCGAGCCGGTCGTGGGTGAGCACGAAACCGCCGGGATGCTGGCCGAGATGGCGCGGCGCGCCCATCAACTGCTGCGCCAGCGTCAAGGTCAGCGCAAGCCGGCGATCCCCCGGATTGAGGTTGAGCTCGCGAAGCCCACGATCGGTCACCAGCTCCTCAGACCACGACCACATGCCCGAGGACAGCGACTTGATCACGTCCTCGGGCAGGCCGAGCGCCTTGCCGACATCGCGGATCGCCCCTTTTGCGCGGTAGCGCGTCACCGTCGCGCAGAGAGCCGCCTTGTGATGGCCATAGGTCTTGTAAATCCACTGGATCACCTCCTCGCGCCGCTCGTGCTCGAAATCGACATCGATGTCGGGTGGCTCGTCGCGCTCCTGGCTGACGAAACGCTCGAAGAGCAGATTGTTGGTCTCGGGATCGATGGAGGTAATGCCGAGGATATAGCAGACGGCCGAGTTGGCCGCCGATCCTCGCCCCTGGCAGAGGATACCCTGCGAACGAGCATGGCGGACGATCGAAAACACTGTCAGGAAATAGGGGGCGTAGTTCATGGTGCGGATGAGATCGAGCTCGTGCCGGATCACCTTCAGCACCGATGGCGGCAAGCCCTCGGGATAGCGGTTCGGAATGCACTCCCAGACATAATGCTCCAGGGATTGCTGAGCATTCTTGCCGGGTACGATCGCCTCCTCCGGATATTGGTAGGTTAGTTCCTCTAGCGAGAACCTGCAGCGCTCGACGATCTCGAGCGTGCGGGCGAGTGCTTCGGGATAGCGCGGAAAGAGACGCGCCATTTCTTCCGGAGGTTTGAGATAGCGATCGGCATGCCGCTCGCGTTCGAAGCCGATATCGTCGATGGTGGTGTTGTTGCGAATGCAGGTAACGATATCCTGCAGCTGCCGGCGTGACGGCTCATGGAAGAGGACGTCATTGGTAACGACGGTTCGAACCTTGAAGCGTGCTGCAAGATTGGAGAGCTCATGCAGCCGCAGCTGGTCATTCGGCCGCCGGCGCAGGCAGAGCGACAGATGGGCGCGATCGCCGAAGATTTCTGCCATTTTTCGAAGCTGTAAGGCACATGTCTCGTCGGCGAGATCCGGCACCAGAATGCCGATTAGGCCCTCGGCATAAAGAGCGACGTCTTCGAGATGCAGGATGCAGTTGGCCTTGCCGCCGCGGCTCTTGCCGAGGGTCAGCAGCCTGGTGAGGCGGGAATAGGCGACGCGATCGGTGGGATAGACGAGGATCGACATGCCATCGGCCAGATCGAGGCGACAGCCGACGACAAGCCGCAGGCCCGTTGCCCGCGAAGCTTCGAGCGCCCGGACGATCCCGGCCAGCGAATTGCGGTCGACGATCCCGAGCGCGCTGATGCCCAGCGCCTTGGCCGTCCGGAACAGCTCGTCGGCCGACGACGCGCCGCGCAGGAAGGAAAAATGACTAGTGACCTGCAGCTCGGCGTAGCTCATGCGAAGATCCCATGGCAAAACCAGCGATGTGAGCCCGTGGCCGCATCGACACCATCACCGGAGCGGAAGATCCACAGCCGCTCGCCGGTCTCGTCCTCGATCACGAAATAATCCCGGACCGCATCGAATTCGGAATTTTTGGTCCACCATTCCCCGAAAATGCGCTCCGGCCCATCGGCGCGTCTGACCCGCCGGCGCTTGCCGCGCCAGGTGACGGAGACGGGCGGATGATCCGGCAGCAGCGCGATGACGTCGATCGGTTCCGGCCGCGCCATGAGCCGCACCGGCCGCGGCCAGTGATGCACCCAGGTTTCCGTGACGTCTTCAGCTGCCGCCGAGATCCGCCGGACGCTGCGCTCGGGGACATCGGATGCGACCGGCGCGATGCGATAGACGCGCTGTCCGCGATTGCCGAAGGTATCGATCAGTGGCGTGATGTCCTGATCTTTCTCGTCGACCAAAGACGATCGCTGCTCCTCGGCAAGCGGTTCAGTCATGACGGCAATGAGCGTCAGCTTCTCGATGCCGAAGCCGGGCTCGATCTTTTCCGTTCGATCGCGAAACAGCTTTGTCAGCCAGGCGACATCGCGGGCCGGTTTGGCGGTGCCGGCACGGATCGCCTGCCTGCTGCCATCAACCTTTTCGACGATGAGGTCGGTGCGGCGAACACCGAGCCCCTTGCGCTGCAGTTCCGCGACCAGCCGGACGAGGAGACGGCCGACATATTTGTCGATCGTCTCGGCAGCACCAATCGGTTCGGCAAAGGCTCTGACGACCTCGATCCAGTCCGGCGCCCGGATCGGATCGATCGGTTCGGCTATCCGGCCGAACATCTGGTCGAGGCGTCGGCCGATCTCGGGACCGAAGCGCAACGCCAGCGGCGCCCGCGGCGTTGCCGATAGTTCCCCGATGGTCTTGAAACCGAGCGTGCGGAGACTGGTGACGATTTCCGGCGATAGCCGCAGCAGCGAGATCGGCAGCCGTTCGACGGCGCGAGCGGTCTCTCCAGCGGGAATGATGACGACCTCGCGACGGGTGGCGCGGGCACAGGCATGGGCCGCACCCCATGTATCGGCGATCGCGGCATGGACGGTCAGCCCCCTCGCCCGGAAGCGGTTGACGATGCCGGTCAGCATGGGAGCCTCGCCGCCCTGCAGGTGATCGGCGCCTTCCGTATCCATGACGATACCGTCCGTGCCGTCGACGGCGACGATCGGGGAATATTGCGTGAGGGCCCAGAGCGCGATCCGCTCGAGTGCTTCCGCATCGGCAGTTGGATCCGCATCGACGAACTGCAGATCCTGCACCATGGCCTGCGCCTTGGCGGCCGGCATGCCAACCCGAATACCGCATGCCTTAGCCTTTGCATCGGCCGCGGATACAAAACGCTTGGAGCCGCTCCTGGCAATCAGCAGCAGCGGCCTGTCAGGCGATAATTCTGCTTTCTGATCCATCCGCCTGATCCGCTCGATCGGCAGGTCCGGCAGATAGATGGATACGACCCGTGGCATCGCACGCTCCCACGATAAACTCAGCGCACTCACCCGCCTTCACTCTCATCAGTTCGAGCAGCCATCGCGGCCGCCCGACACCTGGAACCGGCAAGTCCTCCGATGGCAGGACGCTCACCCGCCACCTGGTCGTCGACGCCGTCGGCTGCCCGAAATCCGAGGCCTCCACCTGCCTCCGCCAACGCCGGACCACGAGGCCCATCGTGCCGGTCTTTTCCGCCGCCAGCTGCAGGCGGCGGGAGGAAACCATCGGCAGCCGCACGACCTCGCCGACGACGGCGCCAAGGCCACCGAAGGCCAGCGCCTCTTCCATGGAGGCGAGAACGTCCTCCTCGCGGTCGGCCTCGACGAAGATGACACGATCCGGGTGCAGGCCGGCCTGCGCCAATGCCGGAAAGAACAGATCCGGCCTTGTCAGGCACCAGACGATCTTGCCCCTGGTGCGCGCGGCAATGCCGGCGACAAAGAGGGCCGCGGCGGCACCATCGACGACCCCTACCCTGCCGCCTGCGAATTCGTGCACGGCGCCATAGGCAAGGCCTCCACCCGGCAGCACCGCATCGATCTCAGCCACACCGAAGGCCAGACAGCCGCTCCTCCTGCCCGCGTTCCCTTGCAGTAACGCAATGCGGTCCTTCAGATCGGATATCACCCTGTTACGGGCAGCAGTCATCATTCACGTCCTTTACAAGGTCGCGTTGGTATCGACGTCATGTCGGTCAAGTGTATATGTTCACTAAATGTTCCATGTCGGTTTGCAAGTCAAGCAACCCGAAATAGGAATATTATCCCTCTATTTTAGTGGACTTTAAGATTCGCATTGGGAATCATGGACATGACTTCGGCGGGGCACGGACGAAGCTTTGGAAAAAGTTTCGAAGCTACTCCGCCGATCGCCGCCGATTGGCATTCCGGCGCTTCGTCGGCTACCATATCAGCCTGCTTCAAGGGAGATGGAGCGTGTGCAACTTATACCGCATGGAAGACAAGGACTGGGTGAACAAGTGGGCTCAGGATGCCGAGAGCCTGATCAACCTGATGCCGGCCTATCAGATGAACCCGGACCAGATGGGACCGATCTTCCGCAACACCGCGGACGGGAAAAAGCAGCTCGTCCATGCCCGCTGGGGTCTTCCCTCCCCGCGGTTCGCCCTTGAGAAACTGGCGCAGGCCAAGGCCGAGAAGCTGCGGGCCAAGGGCAAGGACTTTGACTTCGACCAGCTGCTGCGCGAGCAGGTCGACCGCGGCGTCACCAATGTCCGCAATCTGAAGCTTGCCCACTGGCGGCGCTGGTTCGGCATTGAGAACCGCTGCCTTGTCCCCGTCACCAGCTTCGCCGAGCCCGATCCGGCAAGCCAGGAGGCAGGCGGCAATGTGCCGAATGCTTGGTTTGCACGAGACGAAAGCAAGCCGCTGATGTTTTTTGCCGGCATTCATGTTCCGCAATGGACCTCCGTGCGCAAGGTCAAGGACGGGTTCACGACCGACGATCTCTATGGGTTCCTGACGACCAATGCGAACAATCTGGTCAAACCGATCCACGACAAAGCCATGCCAGTGCTCCTGCTGACCAGGGAAGAAACCGATATCTGGATGACAGCGCCTTGGGATGAAGCGAAGGATCTTGCACGGCCATTGCCGGATGATGCGCTGATCGTCGCGTCTCAGGAGCCCTATGGATCGACCATCGTTACCAAGGAAGGCGAGCTGGTCAGCCCATCCGACTTGCTATAACGGCGGCGTTTCAGCGGCTCAATGAACAGACAGCTGCTCGGATAAGAGGAGTTCATGCACGGCCGCATCCACGATCTCCGTCAGTCTCCGCCAACCGTAGAGGTTCCGCTCGCTCACCCGTTCCTGGATCGCGGCCAGCATCCAACCGGCTGCAGAGCTTTCGCCACCTCCGTACGTGCCAGTAGACGATCACGCAGTTCGAGCGAAGTTCTCTCCTAGCCCTTTATTCGCAATATTCCGTGGGTATAGCTCGCCGGACCTATCGAAAGCTTCTCATCCGCTGAAAGACACCTTAGATTCGCGCTGATCATTTTCGTCGGATGGGCCATGACCTCTCAGCTGGACATGTTTTCGGAGAATCCGCAGTCCGTTCGCAGAACGTTAGCGCCAAGCCTGCGTGCTCGGCAGGACGGCTCCGCTCCCGACGAAGCCGAGATGGTGCGGATCCTGCAAGCAACCGGCCGCTACCAGATTCTGAGAAAGCTCGAAGCTCGCTCGATCGCCGCCAGTCCAAGGCCTGGCTATCCGCTCCGGGGCGTCATCCTTGATACCGAGACGACCGGGCTTGATGCGAGAAAGGACGAGATCATCGAAATCGGCCTGATCGCCTTCAGCTTCAATGAGGACGGCGAGATCGGCGATGTCACCGGCATCTATGGCGGGTTGCAGCAACCGAGCATCCCGATCCCGGCCGATGTCACCCGGCTGACCGGCATCACGGACGCCATGGTCCTCGGCCAGATGATCGACATGCCGGCGGTGCGTGCGCTCATCGAGCCGGCCGATCTCGTCATTGCCCACAATGCCGGCTTCGATCGGCCCTTTTGCGAGGCCTTTTCTTCGATCTTTGCCCGCAAGGCTTGGGCGTGCTCCAATTCCGAGATCGATTGGAGTGCCAGGGGCTACGAGGGAACCAAGCTCGGCTATCTCATCAACCAGAGTGGTTATTTTCATATCGGACACCGCGCTGTCGACGACTGTTTCGCACTGCTGGAGGTGCTGGCGCTCTCTAAGGGGGATAATGATCAAACACCCTTTGCGGAGCTTTACCAGGCAAGCCAGCGTTCCCGCGTGCGCATCTTCGCGGAGAACTCACCCTTCGATCTCAAGGACCGGCTGAAGGAACGAGGCTATCGCTGGTCTGACGGAAGCGACGGCCGGCCGAAATCGTGGTGGATAGAGATCGTCGAAGAGGTCCTGGAAGACGAGCTTCGCTTCCTGCGAACCGAGATCTACGGCTGGGATGCCGACCCGCCTGTCCAGCATTTGACGGCATTCGACCGGTTCAAGGGGCGAAGATAGTTCTTTAAACTCTTGAAGGGATCTGAACTAACGACCCTTTCGGGTTTCGTTACAATTCAACAATTTAGCGTTTCCGGGCGGCATTCGCTGTGATCATCGTATCAGCAAATGCCACTTACCGGTTTGTAAGTTGAACGTTGCCGTCAAACCGGCGAGTTCTGCGAAAGATTCAATCGTCATCGCGCCGACAGTATTTTCGCTCAGGCAGCTTTGAGAAGTCCACCGGCGGGCGCCTCTTGCCCCCGATTTCGAACCACCGCCGCTGCCGGAGGCGGGCGGAAATCAATCTCAGCCCCATCAGATGTGCGACGGCCGTCGGCGAGAGACCATTGTCGAACAGACGATAACACACTTCTTGTCCTCGCTTTGTCAGGCGACCATCATCATACTGATTTGCCGGATGACGCGGATCTGTCTCTTCATTTTCGATAACAACAGACCGAATCTCCTGGTTCAGGATACCGATCTGATGCTGCCTCACGCGCCATTGCTTCGCAATTTTCCGGCGGAGGAGCTTGATCTCCCTCAGGAAGACCTGTTCGGCACTACGGAATTGAAGCCCATCAAAACTGACAGTTCCGATATAATGATGCGTTCTCTGCCGCTCATCCAGTAATTTCAGGAAATGCTGCAATCGCTCAACCGCCTCATAGTCATAGCGGGCGAAGCTATCAGGCACGAATGCCAGAGATCGGCGGACAGAACGTTCCGTTGTGATATCAGCGACAAGCTCGTGGATATCGTGACCGACATTGTTGCGGTAGTCGATAAGGCGCCTGATTTCGGCCTTCTCTTCAGCCGCCAGTGCGCCGTCAGCTTGGAGCGCATCCAGACATTTTCCGACTGGATTCTTTGTTCCCTTCGGCACGCGTTCCGGCCGCCCTGTCAGAGCCATAAATCTGTCGGTCCTCTGAATGAGCGACAGCACCTTTGCTTTGAGCTGCTCGGCATAGAAAAGCACCAAAACCATCTGAGCCGAGCGCAACTTCAATAGATTCTGTTCCAGCGCTGGCAGACGTGATCCTAGAGGGTCGAGAAAGTTTGGTTCGTGCATCTTCAGCCAATAATGTTTTGGTGGGAAACGGGGTGAGGTGCGCTTTAGAGTGTGATGCCAGTGCGCTCTTCAATTTGTTTTTTGATGAAGCCCTTGGCGAGATCTTGCAGAAGATCGAGCGTGAAGCCTTTTGCAGACAGTGCGCCCTCCTTCGTCTTTTTCCAGATCTCTGGATCTCTCACGGTGTCCAAGAAATCATGTCCAGCCCAAGTCAGCCGGGTCGGCA
Organism: Rhizobium cerradonense; assembly: GCF_030182455.1. NCBI lineage: Bacteria > Pseudomonadati > Pseudomonadota > Alphaproteobacteria > Hyphomicrobiales > Rhizobiaceae > Rhizobium > Rhizobium cerradonense. The sequence continues at coordinate 106,265 of NZ_JAQJCK010000017.1, read as the reverse complement.
CGATGTGGTCAAATGCATATTGATCGTCCGGAACTACATCACCGTCTATTAGCCTGGCTTCCAGAAGCAATCGCAGATGCTCGGCGATTACTTGCGGCGCTCGATCCCCCGCTTCGATTTCAACATCGCCGCCGAGGCCTTGATCGAATTCCTCGATCTGCAATAGGAGATCCCGCACCAAATCCATATCGCGCTTCAAAGCTGTCCTCCAAATGTTGTTGAGAAAAGAGGCTTCTCGGTTGATCGATCAGCGCAACAAATACTACCGTAGATACATGATCAAAACACCGCTAGACAGACGCATTGCCGTGGTGCTTGAGGGTGAGACCGTCGAACTTCACCTCAGCGCCTTACGCGGCATGCCTTATGTGGTCTTGCTTGGCGAGCCAGGAATTGGAAAATCCACGGCGCTCGAATATGAGGCGAGTCAGGAGGGTTGCGAGCTTCTGACCTGCCGCGAAGCGATGAACGGGATCCCGATTGCGGCCGGCTCCACCGCGTATCTCGACGCGCTGGACGAATATCGTGCCGGAGAAAATGGCAAGGACAAACTTTTACAACTTGCCAACGCAATCACACAAAGCGGAGTCGAGCGTTGGCGCTTGACCTGCCGCGCGGAAGATTGGCGTGAGGCTGCCGACATGCTCGCTATGCGGCGAGCCGCAAAAAACCAGCCAATCGCCGTTGCGCACCTTCTGCCGCTCGACGATAGCGAGGCGGAGATCGTTTTATCCAGCTTGGGCGAAGCATATCCGGAGCGGTTCCTATCGGAGGCACGCGCTCGCGGAGCTGGAGCTTTCCTTGAGAATCCCTTGAGCTTACGCCTCCTCCATTCGGTTGTGGTATCCGGCGGGGTATGGCCGAGCACCCGATTTGAGCTGTTCGAACGTGCCATTTATGCACTTGCTCACGAGCATGATCCACAACGCGTCAACGATCGGCGGCCGCCAGTCGATGAGATTATCGATGCAGCAGGACAGTTGTCATTCTACCTGCTTGCGGCCGGCGCCCGCGCACTTTGGCGCTCGAATGCGCTGGCCGTTGGATCTCATGCCAGAGATTTCGTTATCGTCCACTCGCTTCCGATCGAGCCCGAGTTGGCAGGTTTCTCCCTGGACACGGCGATTTTCCGAGGAGAGGGTCAAAGCTTTGAGCCGTCGCACAGAACAATCGCAGAATTTCTGGCGGGCCGATTCCTCGCACAGCGAGTTACCGGGCAGCTGAATGGCATCCTTCTTCCTTTGCGCCGGGCAACTGCGCTCATCACCAGCAACGATCAGAAGGCACCAAGCGAGCTGCGCGGTCTCTACGCCTGGTTTGCGGCGCATCTCTCGCAACGGGGTGACGAGAAGGGTGCTTTGAGGCTGATCGAGCGGGACGCGGCCACGACTCTTGCCTATGGTGACGCGGCCGCCTTTACCACGAATTGCCGCAGGGCAATCCTCGCCAACCTTGATCGCGACGACCCCTTTTTCATCTCCTCGCGGGATGCAATTACCGTATTTGGTGGCCTGGCTGGTGACGATCTCGTGCCGGATTTCCTATCGGTCCTCGACAATGAGGTCACAAGCCATCTGCAGCTTACGGTCCTCCAGGCTCTTGCCGACGGGCCGCCGTTGAAAGGAATGCAGGTCAAGCTGCATGAAATCGCACTTTCTCCATCCCGTCCGCTTTGGCAACGTCAGAGAGCCGCTGAGGCGTGGGTCAAAGGAAGCTCGGATACTGATACGGCAAGGCGCGCACTGATCGCCGAACTGTGTCAAACAACCAAAACCTATGATCAGATTTCCTTGCGAGCCGAGCTCTTGTCGGACATCCCCACGCGAGAGCTATCCCATCAGGAGATCTCTGACCTGCTTTCGGACCTCAACGACCTGCCGCCCGCCAAGGTAGGTGAGAGCGAGGAAAGTGGCAATCTGTTTTCGCTTCTTTCGAAGCTCAGGAAAGACCCTCGTCCCGATCTCTTCGATCAGCCAATCATCCGCAAGTCGACTGAAGAGCACGGCCTTAAGCCGGAAGTTCGGCACTTCATGCAGGTGGCTCTCGCCTATACGATCAACGACACCCGAGAAATCGGTGCGGAACGGCTATGGTCCTGGATCAGGAACACGCGCGACTACGAGTGGGATCGGCTCGAGGAGAAGCTTGCCAAGGCGATAGGCGCCTGGATCGATGTCGATAAGGAAAAGCGCGAACTTGAGCTTTTTACCGTCCTGCTGGAAAGCAGCCCCGCCGAGGAGGGGCCGTGGATGGCGACCAATCATTACATCACGATTGCCCGGAGGGTTCCCGACGACATTCTCATAGAGAATCTCCTCGATCTCGCTAGCAAGACTAAGGTCGGCCCTCGCCGCCGACGACTGTTCGAGGTTGCAGCCTATGCGGTTCGCAGTGAATCCCAATGGCCCATATGGGAGGGCCGCATCGTTTCGGCGCTCGAAAAGGAAGAGAACTTTTCAGACTTCATAGCGGATCTGCGCAAAGATCCGAACAAAAGCTGGAAGGAAAAGGAGGAAGAGCGAAAGGCAAACGAACTCGCGAAAACCGACGCAGCCAGAACCCACAATATCGCTTCCCTTGAACCGAATCTCAATGCGATCGCGGCCGGCAGAGAGAGCGAGTTTGGTGCGCTGAAATGGGCGTCCGAACTCTATCGGAACGCCGTAATCTCCAAAAAAGAAGATCCGCTTGCCAAGATCAAGCACTTCACCAACGCCCGGATCACCTCCGCCATCGCCGAAGGGTTTGTCCAGTTCGCAATCCGTACCGACATCAAGGTCGACGCCGGCGCCCTCGGTAAAGCTGAAGCGACCAACGGATCCTACGTCCAGGAATATGTTGTTGCGGCCGGGATTCACCAGGCGCTCCTCGCGGGAAGAGAGGAGGAGATCGGCGAATGCCCATCGGTTATCGCACTCGTTGCTCTTCGGCAAAACTACTTCAGCCGTGACGATCAGCCATCGCTCGCCACTTGGGGGGTGCAGCACCTTGCGCGCGATCCCGATAAAGGAACAGAGCAGATCCTTCGCTATTGGAATTCGGCGCTTGATGCCGGGGACCAGGATCTTGATGCGATCCACGATTTGGCTTCGTCGCAAGAGCGGGACTTTGTTTCTCGCTTGTTGAAGCGGTTCCTGCAGGAGCGCCCAAATTTGCCACACACGGCATTGCGGCAAGCCCTGACGGTGTCAGCGCCACTCTTATCGAGGATCGAGATGGGAGATCTCACCGAAAGTGCTCTCGCCGGAGAGTTGGATGATCAAAGTAGGCGGCTGTGGGAATCCGTCGTCCTTATACTCGACCCGGAAACCTTCCAAGCGTCCCACACGCACGAAGAAATTCGCACAGCGCTGCTTGCTCCAGACGGCGATCTCGTGAATCGATTGCATGAAATCTGCCTGCAGCCTGATCGGCTTGACCTGCTTCGGGTCTCCTCCCTGGCTGGAGTCTACCCATCGGAAGATCGAGATTGGGCGCGATCCGATGGCCCAAGCCACATTATCCGAGCGGCGATCATCCGTCTCAGTGCATCAAGTGATCCGGACACAGGCAAAAAACTGAAATCCCTCATCGCATCGTCTGATCGGAGCTGGCGATCGCTGTTGACACATGCAGCGGCAGAACACGCGCGTCTCATGCGCGACAACCTGTTTATTTCACCATCGGTTGCTCAGCTGAAAGCGGCTCTCGCTGGCGGCCCGCCGGCGAGCCCGGCGGACCTTGCCGCTGTCGTTCTAGAAGAGATTGAAAGGTACAAGAGTACGCTACGGACCGGCAGTGAAATGCCATGGAAGCGCTATTGGAATACGGACCGCAATGGCGCGGCCGTGAAGCCACAAATTGAAAACGAAGACCGGGATCGGCTTCTCGAACTATTCAAGGTTCGGCTAGAACGATACGGCATAATAGCCTCTATGCCCGAGGCCCGTCGCGGTGAAAACACCCGGGCAGACGTGCTTCTTCTCTCTCATGCAGGAAAGAACCTGCCGATCGAGGCAAAGCGCCATTACAATGCCGAACTATGGACTGCCGCCGAAGAACAGCTCGCTGGTTACGCCGCGGATGAAGGAGCCTTCGGCTATGGTATCTATCTCGTGTTTTGGTTCGGAGCTGAACATCGTTTACCCAAAAGACGCGACGCCAAAAAACCGCCTGCCAGCGCAGGAGAATTAGAGGCGATGCTGCGGTCCGACCTGCTTTCCGCAATGGAAGGAAAAATATCGGTCGTCGTTCTGGACGTTTCACGTCCGGAAACAGCGGAAAAGAAAAAGCCCACTCGGAACAAGAAGGCGCGCCCATGATCCAGTTCAACGATTGGTGTGATACCCCACAGACGCGCAATGGGCGCTCAAGCGAGACCTCAAAACACCACCGTAACGAGCAACCGTGAAAATAGAAAGCGTCGAAATGGCTGTCGACCTAACTGCCGCAAACGCCCTACCTCGTCAGGCGAACAAGTTGTTCCGAATCTTTGCCAGATTCGAATTCGCTTTGAAGATGGCCGGCTATGCAGAGATGAAAAAAGGTAAGCTTGATATTGCCTGGGACAGGTTTGCAAACAGCGAGCCTATAGGCGGCACTTTCCTTAGCTACGTGCGGGAGCATAATATCTGTCCGACAATCTTGAACGCGCCGCCCAAGGCCGATTTCATCGAGAATGGCCTCTACGGATTTGAACAGAATGCGGAACCGCCTCAAAGCGTTCAGGAGCTATTCGGAGCGGTTCGTCGCGTCCGTAACAATCTTTTCCATGGAGGCAAGTATTTCGGCAACGATAAATCTAGAGATCGTCGCTTTGTGAGGGAGGCGATTGCCGTACTTCTGTTAGCTGCCGAAAAGCATCCGGATGTGAACTTCTTCTTTGAAGGTAGGGCATGACTGACAGGTTTCATCAACGCCGCGGAGATTGGGCGGTATGAAAGAAGACGGCGCCTTTCTGGCGCGAAAGCTAATTTACACCGAACAGGGCAAACGATGGTTAAGCCAGTTTGACGATCTCGACCAAGAGATTGCTATTCTTCTTGCGAATTCCCTGACGCTGATCTCGCACAACGAATTCAGGAGAAACCTCGAGAAGAATCTGGAAGAAGCAGCCGCCGAGATTGACGGGCCTATCGCTCTATATGCGGTCCGGGAGCTTCCGAAGAGCGCACCGGAAAAATGGATGACGCCTCAGCCAATACCATTTTTCAGTTGCACAATTCCAAGCCCCGATGGCCGTAGCGTCGGTGCGGTTGACGCAACACCCGACCTAGGCAGCGAGGCCATCGTCGCCCAGATCATCCGCCAACTTGCAAGGAGTAATCCGATTAAGTTTTTAAACCACCCCACGCTCGCCGAAATGAGGGACCGGCGCTGCAGGGCGATCTTCCTTGTCGACGACCTTATAGGTTCCGGAAACAGGGTCCGCGATTTCATCGCAAGCCTCTGGCTTGAATCGACCATAAAGTCATGGTGGTCGACGAAGCACATTGCATTTCATGTGATTGCCTATTCTTCGACCGAAAGCGGTATGAAATCCGTCCAGAGGCATAAGAGCAAGCCGACAGTCCTGGTCCACCGCGACGCGACATCTTTTGATTCTCTCCCTATAAAGCCGGAGAAGAGAGACTCCATCAGGAAGCTCTGCAGGGAATACGGAAGGCGGGCTCTCAAGGGGCGAAAGAGCATGTGGTTTGGTTACAAACAGGGCATGTGCTCGATCGTTTTCGAGCATGGGTGCCCCAACAACACACCGGCGATCCTTTGGGATTTTAAAGATGGATCCCCTGGTTGGAGGGGGCTTTTCCCCCATAGGACGGTCAGCACCGCCGTGGCGTCGGTCTTCCCTCCAGAAATCGTCCGCGGCGATACCGCGGCCTTGTTGAGGGATATGGGGCAGAGGAAACTCGCCAAGTCCGGCGCTCTCTCTCGAACTGGCGAAACCGGAAAGACTATACTGCTCGTTTTGGCGATGATCGCCAAGGGACATCGAAAGCGTTCTGCAATCTGTTTTGCAACCGGCCTTAGCTCAAAGGACTGCGAGAGGATCGTTGAGCGCTGCATCAAATGGAAATTTCTCAGCCCGCAGCGGCGAATAACGCCGGAGGGATTGGCTGAACTGAATGCCGCAAGAAAATTCAGGGTATTAGAAAAAGCAACGGTTGAGCGAGGAACTGATTATTACTATCCTCGACAACTGAGACAGACCACATGCTGATTAGTGTTAGCAAGCAACGTCAGTTGCTTACCGCCGTCTTCGGGCGGCGGTTGGGGCAAGGATTTCCTGCGCCTCGTGAGAAAGCTCAGGCTTGGCTGGAGACGAAGCACTCTGCAAGACTCCATCGTACGCCTTGGGCAGCAGAGCGCTTCGTCGCCCGCGTCGACGCATCGGAGTAACAGCAATGTGGTCGTCTCACCTTTATCGCGTCGACGCCCGGAAAATGGGCCTTCCGGAAGCTACAATCGAAGCCGCAATCGCTCAATCAGAGAGGGTCATCAATGCTGACCCTAGCTTGCCTTCGATATTGTCGCTCAAACATTTGGCGTCGCGCTGCGGCGTGCCTTACACGGACCTACGGGAATTCGTCTCGAGACGAGCGACATTTACGAGCGAACCCTCGATGCCATACAATAAGTTCTCAATACAGAAGCGATCTGGCGGCCGCAGGTTTCTTTATGTGCCGAACCGATCACTAATGACTGTTCAACGTTGGATCAACACCCACATCCTGGCCCAGATCAGACCGCACAGCGCTAGTCATGCCTTCACCAAGCGCAGCTCAATCAAAAAATGCGCGTCGATCCACTGCGGAAGTGCATGGCTGATCAAACTCGATATATCCGACTTCTTCGAATCCGTTTCTGAAATCCAGGTCTACCGATGTTTCAGGAGCATAGGATATTCCCCGCTCGTCGCTTTCGAACTTGCAAGAATTTGCACAATCCGTACGCCGCAACACAGCCCACGCGAACGTTATGAGCAATGGAAGGCGAAAGGGGTAAATCAAGAGATTTATGCCTATAATCAGCGTTTGCTCGGATATTTGCCGCAAGGTGCGCCAAGCAGCCCGCTCCTGTCGAACATCGTGATGCGCGATTGCGATAAGCTTCTTTTCCAGGTCGCGGCCAAGTTCGGTTTGAAATACACGCGCTACAGTGACGACTTGACCTTTTCCTCACTGGATCCTCAGTTTGGCCGAGACGCGTGCAGGAAGCTTATCTTCGAAGCATATGCCATCTTGTCAAAAGCCGGCTATCGTCCGAACGCGAGAAAAAGCATTGTCGTACCCCCATCGGGAAAGAAGATCGTGCTCGGCCTGCAGGTCGATGGTACCGAGCCCCGTCTGACCAAGGGTTATAAGGACCGCATCCGTCAGCATCTCTATTTTCTCGAGAAGTATGGGCCTCTTAATCACGCGCTTCAGCGAAAGTTCGATTCTGTGTGGGGAATGAAAGCGCATATAAAGGGACTTATTGATTTCGCAAAAATGATTGAACCGACCTACGCGGAAGCGTGCAGGCAACGGTTTAATCAGATTGACTGGCTGGTTTAGTGCTTATCGGCAAGCCATAAAGCTCCCGTATCGGCACCTCAGACCTTCTAGAGGGAATGGAGGGCTCGATGGTGAACAAGCCGTCATCACTTGCGCTACCATCGTTGTCTCGCACCTAGCGCTGCGGGGAGGATTGGGCACCTTTGCACTTTCACGCTTGACGAAAAGCACGTCGACGCCTATATCTCACGTAACGCACGTGAGAAAGGTGACGACTATGAGAATCTCTTTGATGCAAATTTCCGATGGCCCTGTCCTTGCCGGCGCCGTCAATGGGAAGATCGCTTTCGCCGAGATGATCAAGGGAATCCCAGACGAAATGGTCGTCCCGCAACCGCTCTTCCTGGACTTCGGCGGTATCGAGGTCGCCACAGCGAGTTATCTCCGCGAGTCTGTCTTTGCCCTCAAGACCTATCTGCGGACGAAGAGCTCGTCCTATTATCCGGTCGTCGCCAACGCGAATTCCGATGTCTGGGATGAGTTGTCGGTTATTGCCCATGCCAAGAATGACGTCATCGTAACCTGCGAGCTTGCGGCAGACGGTAGCGCATCGAAGGTAGAGCTGATTGGTAATCTTGATCCCAAGCAACAGCTGACATTCGACCTCGTCTTGAAGTTCGACGAGGTCGACGCCAACTCTTTAATGGAACAGTTTGGCGAAGCTGAGAAAACAAAAAGTACAACGGCATGGAATAACCGCTTGGCTAGCTTGGCCTCGCGCGGAATCATTCGTGAATACACCAAAGGCAGATCGAAATACTACCGTCCATTGTTAACGGAGCGCGCATATGGGAATTGAGTTTCTAACGCGAACTCGAACGACGATACGAAAGCACATAGACCGAAAGCGCGTCGAGCTCGCGACGCCAGACCTGTTTACTCAACAGCCTACCGATCAGCCTCGCTGCGCTATGATCTCGCTCAAGAAGGGAGCGGCCGTCAAAGAAGGTGACCGGCTGATTATCGAATTGAGCAAAACCGCGATCACTGTAAGCCACGGCAACAACGTCGTTGGCGTCTACGACAATCCAAGTCCCGATGTTTTGACCAACCTTTCCAGTAGTGGCGGGACGGCCGGCGGAATTGTTCGACGCATCATGAAGCTCTCGGGCAAAGCGGAGGTCTCGTTTTGCTAGATCCACCCAGCAATGAAGTGCTTGTGCGCGCGCTCACGGATGATCCATTTACCCATTCGCTTGCCCTCGGATGCGGAAACTGCACCAAATTTGAGTGGTGTGGCGGCCTGTCGGTGCGGGACTCTATTCTGGACTGCCTGGATTTCTGTTGTGGAAAGCCAAACGAGTGCACCGCTGTTTGCATGAAAAATCCAGTCCAGTATGTCGATCAGCTCCGTGAAATCCTTGGTTTCGATCTTGCTAATATACCACACATGACCGGAAACTACCGGCCTATCGTGCACGATGTCGTGCCACTGATTTACCATTGGACCGGTCGCGATCGCCCGGTATCCGGATCTGCTTTTACCCTGAGATTCCACGACGTGGTGGACTTCGCCCGTGGCGAGGTTCGGTTCGCTACACGGGATCTTCTTTGCGAGGCGTTCAAAATCGATCCGTCGGCTGATCTCATACTCAGCGGGGTCGATCACGACGAACGCATCGAACCTTGGTGGACTTTGCAAGATCGCCGCATGGAGGTCCTTCGGCAGCTTCGTAATTTGGACATCCAGCTTGTTACCGCTCCAAACTTCAGCCTGGTGCTTGACAAGCCGCGTACCGATGACCTGCACGCGATGAAGCGCATTGCGATAGTTTGGAGCGAATTCGAGGGAAATGGGATCGCCTGCGCACTCCATGTCAATTCCAGGACATTGAAAGACTTCGAGCGTTGGGCGGACTTCGTGCGTGCGCGGAGAGAGATTGGTATTATCTCCTACGAGTTCATCACAGGTTCCGGCAAAAAGGCGCGCCGGCAGTTCCATATCGATGGCTTGTGCAAGATCGCTCAAACCGCTGACCGGCCGCTCGACATCGTTGTCAGAGGTGACCCGGATGTAATAGCGCATCTTCAGCGAGATTTCCGGAAGGTGATCTACATCGATACGATGGCTTACATGAAGACGATCAAGCGCCAGCGTGCAGTCCGCTCCGGTAATTCAAAGCTTGGCTGGGTTTCGTCTCAGACAAAGATCCCCTCTGAGGTCGATGATATGCTTCAACACAACCTAAGCGAACGGAACCTCTTCCTTCGCGGACGCTTTTATGGCCAAGATATGGCGTCAGTCTAAAGGTGATTCATCGAAACGCTCACATTAGATCTCGTCGAGGATATTTCTCTGGCGTTACAGACCGGCGCTGTCGACACGGCGGACCTTCCGGCATGTGCTGCTCAATCTTTAGGAGCATTTCTTGAGCTTACCCACATCTTCCCGCAGCTTCTCCTGACACCGTCCGAGGCGGAATGGCTGGAGCAGCAGCATTTCCGGCGCTTCGTCACCGATCGAGAAACGGCTTGGCTTGACGAGGCGCCGAACCCCTACGGGTTTGCCCCCGTTTCGACCATAGTCTCCAACCGGCTCGTTTGGACAGACATGATCAACCGACTGAAGCGCCTGAGCATCAATGCGGGTTTTTCAAACGACCATAGCGGCAAGTTTCTCGCAGCTATTGATGAACTTTGGAGCAATGTCGTCGACCACAGCCAAAAGAGCGACACCGGTTATTTCGCCTTTAGTCTTGAGCCCCACAGATTCGAGTTTGTCGTAGCCGATCATGGTATCGGCGTCCTTGCGAGTTTGAAGTCAAACCCGCTCTATGCTGGCCTAACCGACCACGGACGCGCGATCGAACTGGTCCTGTCAGAAGGGATCTCGCGATATTACACGGAGGACGGACACGGCTTCGGATTCAGGCCGCTTTTCGTCGGGCTCGCCAACATTGCCCGCAGCCTGCGTTTTCGATCAGGCGATCATGCTCGGGAGGTTGTCCGCACGGCCGAGGGAAACCTCGCTTCCCGGACCTATGAACTCGCCGCACTGCCAGGCTTTTTCTGTTCGGTGACCTGCGTGGTCTAAATCATACGAGCAGAATGTCGGAGCGCGCTATGCTTGAAAACTTCTATCTGGACGAAAGCGGCAATACCGGAGACCTGTGCAAAGTTGGTGCTCACCCAAGCTTTGGAGGCCAGCGTCTCTTTACGCTGGCTTGCATCGGCATCGACGACCTTGCCGCTCTTGGCGACGAAGTGGACCGTTTGAAGGCGCTGCATCGGTTGCAGGGGACAGAACTCAAATCGACCAAGACAAAATCTAAGCCCAGGTTCGTGTCCGATCTCGCCAGGTTTTTACATGATCGCGACTGGCCGGTTTTCATCGAGCTCGTCGACAAGCACTATTATGTGATCATGAACATTGTCGAACGAATCGTCGTTCCCTATGTTTCGCCGGCCGATTTGTCGCGTGAAAGCATGTTCATGAAGAACGTGATGGCCGACTACATCGCCCTGCATGGCCCCGATGAGCTGGTGCAACTGTATGCGATTGCATGTCAGACTCAAAAGCGGCCTGACGCCCGTCAGGTCTTTAAACGCCTTATTCACTGGAGCCATCGATCCCAGGCAGATCGCGAGATTGCTGCTGGCGTCGAGAAGTTTACGCGCGCAAGCCTAAAGGATTTCGAGAAATGCCATCCGCATGCCGCAGTTAAGCAGGCACTCCCGATTCTAGACCGTAACAAGCACGACGGCCTCATTTGGCTTCTGCCTAACATCTCGTCGTTCACCAGCATCTATGCGCGGCTAAATCATTACCTAAAAGGTCAGATCGGGAGCATCACTTTCGTCCATGACGAACAGGCACATTTTGACGACATTATCGATGCAAACAAAAAGCTCGCGGAAGAGGTTCACGCGCAGGGTTCGGGGATCAAGCTCCGAAACGCAAACTATCGCTTCGCCTCACCGGCTGCCCTCAGATTCCAGAACTCCAAATCCTCCCTGGGGATTCAAGTTGCTGATGTTCTCGCGGGCTTTGCCTCGCGCTATGTCTACCAAAAGGTTTGGGAACCGAACTCTGTTGCCACTGAACACGACGAGGTCTTTGCCGAAATTAAGAAGTTCACGAAAAACGGCGGAGCGACAGGGATCAACTACGTTGCACCAGAAGCCCTCTTGCGGTTCCTTGGCCTCAATCCTCTCTCAAACTTCGACCCTCCTCGTGTCGATACGCGACAGATTTAGCCTGGTCGGCCCCTTAAGATTGAGGGGGACTCTCTGACCTCTTCAGGATTACCTGGAGTTCCCGGCTAGGTGACCACAGGGGCCGACTGCGGACGGAGTTCACCCCATCATGAGGCGTGATTTGTACGTGGGGCAAAATCGGTGGCAGCGTTTCGGTGCGCGAGCATAGAAGTGTGCATAACCCGGCGTTTTGAGAGTTGATTGCTGGCCTGGGGATTCTCCTGCAGGGGCAAATCATGATTCGATTCTGTCATGACGAAACGGCTCCCCTCCCCCGAGCATGCCGATACGCTGTCGCTGAATGCGTTGCGCAGTCTGGTGTCCGGTCTGTTGGAGCGGTCGCAGCAGGCGGAAGCCCGGCTTGAGAAGCTTGAGGCCGACAACATTCAGCTGCGCGAGGAAAACGCCGCCCTTCGGCTCGAGAACACCCGCCTGAAACTCGACAACCAGCTGCTGCGCGACGAGATCGCCCGGTTGAAGAACCTGCCGCCGCGCCCGCCGTTTCGCTCCTCCGGTATGGACAAGGCGACGGATGCCAAATCCGATAACAAAGCCCAGACAAAGAAGAAGCCGCGCGGCGCAAAGTTGGATGTGAAACGGGTGAGCCGGCAGGAGATCCTGCGCATCAATGCCCCGGCCGGCTCACGCTTCAAGGGGTACAAAAGCGTCTATGTTCGCGACCTGGTGCTCAAGGCGGAGCTCGTGCATTACCGTCGCGAATGCTGGGTGACGCCGGACGGAAAGACGGTACTGGCAGCCTTGCCGGCGGGGATCATCGGTGGCCATGGCGCCAATCTCCGGCGGCTGTGCCTGATGTTGCATGCACAAGGACAGGTAACGGCCGCCCGTCTGACGACATTGCTCAATGACATTGGTCTCGACATCTCAAAACGCCAGATCGTACGGCTTTTGACCCGGCAGCTGGATGGCTTTGTTGCCGAGGACGCGGCGGTGTTGCATGCCGGTCTGGTGTCGTCGTCTTATGTCACCGTCGACGACACCGGCGCCCGTCATTCCCATAATCCGTATTACGCCACACACATCGGCGGCCCGAATTTTACTGTCTTTCGCACCACAAAATCGAAGTCCCGCCTGAATTTCCTGTCGCTACTGCGCGGCAACTACCAGGATTATGTGCTCAACGATGCCGCGTTCGATTACCTGAAAGAACGCCGTGCGGATGCGGCCATTCCTGCTGGACTTCGCGCTCCTGAACCGCAGCGCTTCTGTAACCAGGTACCATTCATGACGCATCTGGCCGAAAAGGGTATCGACATCTTCGACCGACAGGAGATCGGCATGCATGCCGAGGCCGGCCTGTGGGGTTCCATCCGTCACCACGGCCTGATGGGCAACACGGTGATCGTGTCCGACGACGCCGGCCAGTTCCGCGTCGGCAATCACGCGCTGTGCTGGGTTCATGCCGAACGTCTCCTGCAAAAGCTGATGCCAGGAACCGCAAAAGAGGAGCGGTCGCTCACCATGGTCCGCGATCTCGTCTGGCGTTTCTACAAGGCGCTGAAAGCCTATAAGCAGAACCCTTCCCCGCGGGCCGGGCCGGCCTTCCGACGACGGTTCGACCGAATCTTCAGCCTGCGCACTGGGTATGAGGCACTCGACAAGCTGCTTGAGCGGCTGCTTCGGAGAAAGAGCGAGCTACTGAAGGTGCTCGATCATCCCGAGATTCCGCTGCACACCAACGCATCCGAAAATGATCTGCGGAGTTTTGTCACGAAGCGAAAGATCTCCGGCGGCACGATGAGCCGCGATGGCCGTGTTGCGCGCGACGTCATGCTGGGTCTTCTGAAGACCTGCCAAAAGCTTGGGCTGTCCTTTTACCACTATCTCGGTGACCGGCTTGGTATCGGCAACGTCGGCCCACCGGTTCCGCCCCTGTCGGCGATCATTCTCGCTCGGGCTTGAACACCCGGGGCCACTTCGGCTCGGCTGCGCCACCACCGTTGCCCAATGAACCGGCACCGCCACCAAATCTGCCCCACGTACCCCCCACGTACGCGTGATTTCGGATTTTCCATTCCATTAACCATATGAATTAAGGCTATTCTTTTGTCATACTGAAGCGAGTTTGGGCTTTACTTCCGTTGCTCGGACGGTGGTTTTCTGCGGCGATAGCCATCGATAACTACCTCTTATCGATGGTAGATTGACAGAGGCCCCGAATCCGCCGAATCTTGGCTAAACCACACTCACCAAAGGCTCCCAGACATGGAAGACCGCGTCCGCTTCGCCATCGAAAAGCTCCTCAACGTCGCCCACCGCGATACCGGCCAGAGCCGGCGCGTCGCCAATTTCCTGCTCGCCTGGTGGAATGCCGATGTGCATGGCGGTTTCGATCTCACCGACCTGGCCGACCTCGATCCAGAGATCTGCGAGGACATGATCACCGTCTTCACCTGGATCGCTCGCGAGGAAACGCTCTCCTATCCGGATGCCTACAAGCCGGAGATTGTTGAAATCATCCGCCGCTGGCGGCCGCATGTCGAGATCGACTGATGGCGGCACCGCGAAAGTCCGCCAGCCTGAGCGGTGTCGAGCGGCGCGCCGTCGAGCTCGACACCATTGCGTCCGTTCTGCCGATCGACCGGCGGGATGAGTTGGCCGAGCTGTTGACCGACAGCGATGTCGAAACTCTGCGCCATCTCGTCAACGAAGGCATGGGCGCCAACACGCTGCGGGCGATCACCTCCGATCTCGCCTATCTCGAGGCCTGGGCTCTGGCTGCGACGAAGAGATCGCTGCCCTGGCCGGCGCCCGAGGCGCTGCTGCTGAAGTTTGTGGCCCAGCACCTATGGGATCCGCAGAAGCGCGCGACCGATCCCGATCACGGCATGCCGGCCGATGTCGCCGACAATCTGCGCGCCCAGGGCTTCCTGAAATCTATCGGCCCACACGCGCCGGCCACCGTGCGCCGGCGGTTGGCGAACTGGTCGACCGTGACCAGATGGCGCGGACTCGACGGCACCTTCACCTCCCCTGCCCTCAAATCCGCCATTCGCCTCGCCGTGCGTGCCGTGCCCCGGACGCGTCGCCGCAAGAGCGCCAAGGCGGTGACTGGCGACGTGCTAGCAAAGCTGCTGGCGACCTGCTCGACCGACAGCCTGCGCGATGTGAGGGACCGGGCAATCCTGATGGTCGCCTTTGCCTCCGGTGGCCGCCGGCGCAGCGAGATTGCCGGACTGCGCCGTGAGCAGTTGACCGCAGAGCCCCCGATCGCAGTGCCCGACGGCCCTCCCCTCCCCTCTCTGGCCATTCATCTCGGCCGCACCAAAACGACATCAGGCGAGCAGGACGACGTCGTCTATCTCACAGGCCGACCCGTCGACGCGTTGAATGCCTGGCTGGCGGCGGCCAAGATCGACAAGGGCAGCGTGTTTCGAGCAATCGGAAGATGGGGCACCGTCTCGCGGCGGGCGCTCGATCCGCAGTCGGTCAACGCGATCCTGAAGCAGCGGGCGGAAATGGCGGGGCTGGAGAGTGCGGAGTTTTCGGCGCACGGATTGCGGTCCGGGTATCTCACCGAGGCGGCTAACCGCGGCATTCCCCTCCCCGAGGCAATGGAGCAGTCGCGGCATCGCTCTGTGCAGCAGGCAGCGAGTTACTATAATAGTGCAGCCCGGCGCAACGGACGCGCGGCAAGGCTTCTTTAATGCGCTGTTACGGCAGGGGTGCGGCGCGAACGAAAACCAGCCAATTTGGTTAGCGATTCGGAAGTGAATTTACGGTATCGCGGAGTCGCAACTTCGCAGCGAGGACACGTGCCAGAGTTTCTATACCGAGTGGATTTAAAAAGGTGTGGCGCCCCCTGTACAAAATCACATGCTCGCCAGCTCGTGAGCTACTCCTCGGAAATATTCTGGGGATGATTCTAGTAGCGCTGCAACCATCCCAATATTGTCTCTGCAAGCTACCTTGGCGCCATAACGATCGTTCACAGTTGGAAACGCTTCAGCAAGTAATTGCGCGATCACTCGGTCCGCAAAGCCCGCCTCGTAGAATGCAAGCGCGGATTCTGTCTGAAGTCCATTTTTTACTTGCCGTTGAATAAGCGTCGTGGCGTCGACTAGCTCTGGCTCAATCGTTTCAAGCAGGTCCACGACCGAGGCCAAAATCATGGCGACATGATAACCAAATCCATCCTCGCATATTGCTACAATGTGATCGGCGGTGGCATGATCTCCGCTCACACGGATGTCATCGTTGACAAGGATCTGTCGTATTTCCGCGAAGGATTTTCCATCGGTCCATGCCGATAGAATGGTGGGGATGACTGCTGCATCGCTCAACGCCGACAGCGATTTTGCTGAAGCCAGTGGGAGCGCTTGCTCTATCAAAAGCGGCAACAGTGTTCCTTCTTTAACGGCTGCAGTCAGCTGCTCGGTGCTCGCTTCGACCCACGCGCTGAGTTTGCGAAGCGCAGCTGGCGGAAGTGGGGACTTCTTGATCAGCAAGCGATAAGCGGCATCCGTATTGCTCTGGATCGATTTGACCGTCGCTTGAAAGAGCGCAATCACGCGAGGTCGTGTTGTTTCATCAGCGAGATGATAGCCCAGAGTGTTTGCGGCCAATCGCTCGGCGGCATCAATGGCATCTTCCGCTTCGAAGTCGATATGTTGAGCGAGGTACATCGCTATGCTTTGAATCGCCCTCGCCCTCCCATGTAAATAATCTCTGAGCTCCGAGGCACTTACATTTGGAAACTGCTTGAGGACTTCCGCGACAATCAACTCGATCGCAGCCTCGTCCGCGAAGGCTAAATTCTCATCAGCGAGATCGAAGGTAAGGACGATCGGGGTGCCAGCTGTCTGTTTGTAGTCGTCAAAAATTTGGAGGATACTGCTCTGACTGGGTTCAGCACCGTCCTGATCTAGTAGCTTTTTTGCAGCCTCCCAACGCCAGTTCTTATAGTCGTCTCCTCGCTCGTCGTAGATCGGGGGCGCGGAGAATATGACGCTGCTTTCCGTATGCATGCCTGCGCGACCTGCTCGACCCATGAGATTGTGAAAGTCGCGGACTTTGATTTTCTCTTTGCCTTGCTGGGTGGCAGTCACCACCAAATATTTGATCGGAAAATTCACGCCTTGGGCTAGCGTCGACGTACAGGCGACGATCCGTGCGTGACCTGCCTTCATCGCATGTTCGACACAGAGGCGAATGCCGTGTGGCGTGCTTGCGTGATGGGAAAGAACTCCCAAGCGACTTGCACCGACGACGTCGGCGTCGTTACCGAGATTGCTGGCAATTAGGTTAGCAAGGCGGTCTAGCTCTTGCTGATCAGACCAAGCGCTCGGTTTCTCCAATTCGACCTTTCGCGTGAACAGATCGACCACGCGCCAGGAGACCTTCGACACGCTGGCCTTTTGGCCGCAAAACAATGCCACACTCCCGTTGCTCCCGAGGTGCAGCGCGAGGTACAACCCGATGTCGACACTCTCCGAGATTTCCGCAGGGTGATTGCGGTCCGGAAAGACTCGATCGCGTTCCCGCTTACTCTTCTTTTCGAGTGGAAGTTCTTCAATAATTCGGGGAACGAAGTACTCGTCTTCATCGGGATCCAACGGGTTCACATACCTAAGCCATCCCCGCTCTTTCTGCCAGCTCGCGAAAGCAATGCTCTTTGCAGTCGGCAGAAGACCCTTTCCGCCAACGATCGCAGAAGCGTCTCCAATCAACCAATCGGCAATCTGCTCCGCATTTCCAATCACCGCGGAAATCAAAACGATTTGCGCAGCAGGCTTTAGCATCATTCGAAGCGACGAAAGGAGAAGCTCGTAGGTTGGCCCGCGAGTGAAACCCTCGAACTGATGACCCTCGTCGTAAACAATCAGTCCGATTCTCTCGGCCAGATCAGGGGCCCGACGCAGCATGTAGAGCAACTTCTCCGGCGTGATGACCAGAACGCTGTTTTGGGCGAGAAGCTGCTCAATTCCAAAGTCCATCAGATAGGAATCCGAAACTTCGTCCATGAGTATATTCTCGCCCTGAAAGGCTCTTACGAGATCTGAGCGAATATCGTGGCAGAGCGACTTAAATGGCGCGACGATGATCGCGAGGGAAGTCCGTCCGGAAAGAAACGCTGCCCTAATGATAAGTTCCGTCGCTCGCGTCTTTCCGGCACTTGTTGGCATCTGGATGACGGCAGAGCGCCCGTTTAGCAGATCGGCATCACAGATACGCCGTTGTGCTGGCCAGAGTTCTATCGGGAAGCCCGGCTTCGTAAGCGCCGGCGACCAGGCAGTCAGGGGCAATCCTGAAGCTGGTGGAAGCTTGTTGCGCGACGAGTTCTGGATTTTACCCGCGCATATTGCGGTGACAATATCGGCGTAAAGGACCTCGCGGTCGGTTCCGATTTCATACAGCATCTCACGAAGCTCGCCACAGAGCTCCGGAATCGCGCGTTCGTCCTCGTCCTGAAGGGCGTAATGTGCGCGGACCAGCTCGAGCAGGCGATTTGCGAATGTCGAGTGAAAGATTTCTGCGTCGATCGGATCCAGTCGATTCTGCAGGATCCTGCTCGCGAGAAGCGCTAGTCCGCCTCCAAGGTCAGCGGGAGGCTCATCTGAACGCTTCACTATCACCACAGCGTTTCCGATCGCGTCGGAAAGATAATAGGCTGCCGCACATAGCAGCGAAAATTCGGCGGAGATGCTGCCGTCTAACCTTGCCTCAAGATAAGAGTCGAAGAAGGTCGCGGCAAACCGAACATTCTCATCGATCGATGTATCCTCCGCCCAGGTAGGAGGACGGGCGCTCGTCCCCGGTTCGACAAAATGATCGGCGACAGCGCCCGCAGCATCTCCAAGGATTCCGACCGCCAGAGAATAGAGCGAGGCAGGGTCGCGCCGCAGCTCGATGAAGTCCTCCACAGCGACACGGAATTCGTGCATTTTTGCCGTTGCTCGAACGGTTGAGAGGACTTGTCGTGCAACTGCATCAGGCTTCATTGGCTGCCCTTTCATAGAGCGCGTGCACGAGATCCATCATCGAAATGCCCTTGATCACGACGAGTTTCAGGTTGTCCTTGTTGGGGTGGTCTGAAACCCGCGTCTTCTCCAGTTCCATTTTCGATGCCGTTTCCGTATCGAGGACCGCGACCGCCCCACTCCATCGTGTGAAAGGTCGATCGGCCTCGTTTTGAAACCTTTCGACCTTGAGGGCGGAGTCCCGATTCTTGCGAAGCAGCCTCTTTTTCAGGGCGCTGAGCGTCATTGCCTCTCGCAGGCGATCTTTTGCAGAATCGTTGACGGCCGTTTGAAGTCGATTCTCAGTGGTCGGACGCAGTCCGGATTTGGACTCTACGACAAAAAGTTCGTCCTTCAGACTCGGCTTTTCACCGGCAAAGCGAAAGCCGACCACGTCCGTGCCGTTATCCGAGACGTTAGCGTTGATGCGGTCCTCGTAGCGGTGCTCACGAGGGCACCAGTAGCCGAGAACGAACTCGATGTAGTCAGCAACGAGAATTTCTCCAAAGTCACCGGATCGCGTAGCTGGCCCTGTCCCGACCTTGGCGCTCGGAAACTTGATCTCGGTCAGGAACTCGGCATTCGACTTTCCCGTTCCTGAAACAAGATCAGCAAGCTCCTCATCGAGGCAGTAATGCTGCCGGAAATGCTTCGCCCAGGCTGACAGGACAGCGGGGTCCTCCTCATGGTTGAGCTCCCAGACCTCCACCATTGCACCGTCTGCGGTTTTAAGCACTTCGTCTGTTTTGTGGAGCCATTTTATATGTGTTGGCGTCATGAAGGACTACTTATTTGCGATTGTCGGAGGATGGCCCGATTCTTCTCTGCTCGCAAACTTCTTTACAACCATACAGTAACTAGAACATTGATTTCATTTGCGACCTCTAGTTACTTACCCAATTCAACGGGATTCGCGTCCCGGGTTCGACATGCTGGCCTTTGTCACTGCGGAGAGGGGTCCAGAGATGTTTTCAAACAATCGTTTATCCATATCTTCTGCATTTGGAAGTCGACTTGCAGGCCCCATAATATGTCGATAGAATCAACTTTCATCGACATAAACTACTGACGTGTCGATGCCATCGACATATCCAATGCGACATGTCGGCAAAATGAGGATTGACCGACATGACGTTCCGCCCTGATCGCCCCTATAACGATCTTCCGTCTCTACCGCCCCGAGAGGACGTCGAAACAAAGGCCGTGCTCAAGGCATGCATCGCAGCAAGGGCCTCGCTGGCTGAACTCCGCGTCTCAGGGCAGCTCATACCCAACCAGTCTGTCCTTATCAACTCGATCCCACTGCTTGAGGCGCAGGCAAGCTCGGAAATAGAGAATATTGTCACCACGACCGACCGGCTTTTCCGCTTCGCCAACGAGCCAGGAGGTCAGGCCGATCCTGCAACGAAGGAAGCGCTTCGTTATCGCACGGCTCTAAGCGAGGGGTTTCAGTCGCTCAGAGAGCGCCCGGTATCAACGTCAACGGCTGTCGCTGTCTGCCGCAGGATCAAGGGCGTTGATCTCGACATCCGCTCAACGCCTGGCACAGCACTGATGAACGAGGCTACTGGCACGGTCATCTACACCCCGCCGGAAGGACAGGAATTGCTCCGGAGCAAGCTTGCAAACTGGGAACGCTACATTCACGAGGCCGAAGAAATCGACCCTTTGGTCCGACTGGCTGTCATGCACTACCAGTTTGAGGCTATCCACCCCTTCATAGATGGCAACGGCCGCACAGGTCGCGTCCTCAACCTCCTCTATCTGGTCGATAAAGGCCTGCTTGACATCCCCGTCCTCTACCTCAGCCGATATATCATCGGCAACAAGCGCGCCTATTATGATCGGCTTCTTGCCGTCACCACGCAAGGCTCCTGGGAGGAGTGGATTCTCTACATGCTCGAAGCTGTACGAGAGACAGCGGACTGGTCAACAGCACGTATTCGCGCCATTCGCGATCTGCTCGATCAGACCGCTGAACGAATTCGCCGCGATCTCCCGAAACTCTACACACGGGAGCTGGCTGAAGTGATTTTCGTCAACCCGTACTGCCGCATTAGCGATCTTGTGCAGGCCGGCATCGCAAAACGTCAGGCGGCATCCGTCTACCTGAAGGCACTCACCGATAACGGCTTGCTTCAGGAGGTGAAGGCGGGACGCGAGAACCTTTACATCAATCCGGCCCTGCTGACGCTTCTCCGCGACCGCCGCCCTGCTTAGGCTGGTCGATGACCCGAGCGACCAAACAAGCCAGTCTGATCGGCTACACGCGTTTATCGACGGACGAACAAGCGACGGAAGCGCAGGAGACTGGACTGCGCTCGGCTGGCTGCGACATCATCATTCGGGAACGGAGCCAGAAGCAGTCCTCATAGCGGTCTCGCCCTGTTGACGCTTCTCAGCAGGGCGTCCGACGCACGCAGACCCGAACCGCTCCCCGCCGGATCATCCAGGCTGGCCCCCCGATCGTTACCCCTCACCTTCTGCGCCTCAAGCTTGGTCCGCAATAGCGCCATGACCATCGGCCAAGTCGAGAATTTACCCTCCCGGGCTCGGTCTGTCAGGCTGCGCAAGTATCCTCCGGCGGAACCAATCTGGTTAGCCCGCTGGTAGATTGCGGCCAGTGTGATCGCGGCGTGCTGCTCGCCCAGAACCTCGCAGGCATCTCGCCAAGCGCTCGGGCTGATTCCCAGCATCGGCCGCGCAAGCTCCGTCGCTGCCCGAAAATCGCGCCAATGGCGGATTTCGCCACCCTGGGCAAGTTCCCTTACTCCTGGGCAGGCATCCAGAACGATCCCCAAAGGCAATTCCCGTTTCGGCAAGCTCCGTACGTTATCGGTTTCCTCCACCGTGCTGCCAGCTTCTTCTTTTTTTCCAATGCTATGTTCAGATTCAGAAATAGAGTCTGGTTTTGAATTCTGTATGTGGCGACCGGAATGGGACTCATTGGAGACCGGAATCTGTGTTTTTGCGAAGGATTCCAATACGTCACGGATTTCCGTGTAGAGCGCGTGGAGATCGATGCAGATATCGTCAACGAGCTGGCGAGGCGCAGAGCGCGGCAGTCTGTTCATGATCGACTGATACGTCTGTTGCACCCTGCCCCAATTGCCGGGAACCCGTTCTTCTATCCCCGCGTCGATCAGCTTTACAATATCGCGACGCAGCAGCGTCAGCCGCTCCTTTGCAACACGAAAGGCCTTCTTTTCGGCCTGCATCGTCTCAGCCATGTCCTTGAATTCTTCAGCCCTGGCCACGATTGGCGACAGATCGAAGCCATAAGCTTGTTCGATCTCGCCTCCCCTGCCCTTGCGGGCGAAGCGTTTGCCGTTTGGGCTATCGCGTCGGATGACCAGGCCGCAATCCACGAGCACCGCGATGTGTCGGCGCAATGTCGTTGCCGGCATGCCATTGGCACGCGCTGCAAGCTGCTCGTTCGAGGGCCATACAATGAGTTCGGCATCGCCGGTGAAGGTGGTTTCCGGATGGAAGGTCAGCAAGGCATTGAGGATCGCAAGCGAGCGATCCGTGGCGCCGAGGAGTTCCCTCACCTCCCGGATATTCTGGAATACATGCCATTTGTTCGCGTTCGCGCTAGGCTCCACAGCCTTTGCCGACATCTGACTTGAAATTTGGCCGAGCGACACCGGCCGCCGCCCAAAGGGCGTCGTTGAGACGTGTGCTTGCATTTCCCTTTACCTTTCGTTAGGCAAAAGAAATCCGCTCGCCAACACGACGTTTTTCCCTCACGGGACTCTTGACTGAGATTCCTGGAAATGCGATTCTCTTAGCTGCGATACTACAGAGAAGGTCTTCCGGAACGCCGTTTTGGAGGGCCTTTTTCTTTTGCGGCTACCTGTGGCCCAGTTCGATCGAGCAACGCTCAGAAGCGATAGGGCCGTTACTGCCTGTCAGATCTTTCTCCTCCGTTTGTTTCAAGGAATTGCGTGTAGAGACGATCTAATTGGTCGGCGACGTACTCGCCGAAAGCGGGCACCAGCTTCTCGTCAAAAATCAAAGCTGTTTGCCGCGCATCCTTTTGGATTTTTGCGGCCTTTCGTCCCTTTGGGGTACTCCAAGCCCGCACTCTCTTAGAAACTTTGTTACTGGGCTTCGACGCTGCCTTGAACACAAGTAAGAAGCGGGCGTCGCTATCTGAATTCCTGAACTGTTCCGACGCAATAATCTGGTCGATTGCGTCCATGGAAGAAACCTTCCCGAGGCTCTCAGCAAGTGCGACCCAGCGCGACCGACCAGCCTTGGACGCCGGGCCGATCTGGGTGGCGAGCGTCATTGGTATGCTTCTGGCGACGGCTATGTAGCGGCTCAAGTCAGCCTTGTCGGTGGAGAGCGCCGCGATGATCGTTGCACGATCAAAGCCCGCGTCTTCGAGTCGAAGAGCAAATAGTGCTTTCTCGATGAACGAGAGGTCCGCTCTGTCAAGATTTTCTCGCCCCTGCGCCACCACCAATTCTCGATCGGTAAGATTCCGGACGATGGCGGAAACATTACGCCCAAGTTTTGCGGCAACGCGCAATCGCCGCCTTCCATATACAATTTGGTATCGGCCCGTCGCCTCAGGATGAGGACGAACAAGAATCGGAACTTGCTGACCATCCTCCATAATACTGGCCTCGAGCTGATCAAATTTCGGATCGATGTCCGTCGTTAGCCGGTCGGTGATTGGCGAGCCTTCGATTATGGACGGATCCAGAGATACGACGGCCTCGCCCGAAGCCAGTTGATCCTGCAGCCTCGCGGCGGCCTTTGCCCCTTCCGCCATCTCCTGCAGCGACGAACCCATTGCGGAAATGGCCCCAGAGCGCACGCGCGTTGGCGGTTTATCCGTTACGGGCTTTTCGCTGACCGCCATCTTCTTGAGGAACAATGAGTCGATTGCGTCTTTGCGGCTCATGACAAAGGCCTCCATAGACCGCGGCCGTGGTATTGCGCTTCAACTACCAAATGCGGTTGGTTGGGAGCTCCCAACACGGCGCCGTTATAGGCGCCACGCCAAAAATCCACGGGGTGCTGGCGATCCCGATCGAAAGGACGACATCTGGCGACAAGATGAGATCGAGCAAGCACTGGACTGTTGGGAGCTCCCAACAGAGTCGCTGAAAGTATGGTGTCGTGGCCCATCACGCGCGGCCCCATGCTGACTTGATCAGGGATTCGATTTCCGAGTTAACTGCGTCAAGAGCCTCCATCGCCCGATCATAGGTCGAACGGGTCAAGTTCTCTCGCCCAATCTCGTAAAGCGTCTGCTTCGTCAAACCCGCATCCGATACGGCTGCCGATTTCACCATCGGATTGGTGAGAACATGGTCGTCAAACATGTTGCGCAACAGCGCAGCAACTTTCGTCTGCGGCGCGTCCTGGGGCTCAAACCGCGTCAAAAGATAACGGATGAAATCATACTGAAGGTTGCCCCCGGCGTCCCGAACCACACCAAGGAGATCGCGCGTCATGAGCAGGAACTGACTCATCGAGGCGATGTCGAGCATCTGGGGATGCACAGTAACGACCATCGATGTGGCCGCGCATAAGCCGCTCAGCGTCAAGAAACCCAGCTGGGGAGGGCAGTCAATAACGACCACATCATAATCGTCAGCGACCTCATCAAAGGCCTGCGCTACACGTGTGAAGAAAAGTCCGTCGCGGCTGCCGCGATCAGTCAGGGCTTTTGGAGTGGTGTGCTCGAACTCCATAAGCTCAAGGTTACCAGGAACAAGATCGAGACCGTCAAAGTACGTCGGGCGGATAACCTCTTTCAGTGGCCGCATTGCTTCATCGTAGCGAATTGCCGCGTACAATGTTTCGTTCGTACCCACATCAGTCTCTGGAAGAACCCCGAGGAGGGCTGAGAGGCTCGCCTGCGGATCAAGATCGACAGCAAGGATTCGATAGCCCTGGAGCGCGAGATATTGTGCAAGATGGGCGGAGGTGGTCGTCTTGCCAGAGCCACCCTTGAAATTGGTCACGGCGATGACCTGTAAGTGCTCAGCGCCCCGCCTATGAGGCACGAAGTCAATGCTCTCGCGCCCGCGAGTAGAGCCAGCGAGCATATGTCGAATTTCGTTGATCTGGCGAAGCGTATAGAAACGTCGCCCGTTGCTGGCAAGCTCAGGCTGTGGACCTTCTCCCGCCAACGTCATCTTTCGAAGCGTCGAGTCGGATATCTTCATCAGACGGGCAGCTTCACCCGACGTGAATTTTCGCAAACTCTTGTGCGACGTCGGCGGGAAAAGGGCCTCGCTCATAGCCTGAAGCTGAGAACTTAGCAGTTCCGCGTGCTCGCCAATGGTAACGTCTACCGACGGGCGATCATTTCTGGACATTGCAGCTGCTTTGCTCACGGTGAAATCTCTTGTCACGGTTAATTGGCACGTAACGCCATTTTTCCGTGACGATTACCGAATGCCGTCACGGTTGCAAGACGTTTTTGGTTAACAACAGGTTAACGCGCACTCCGCGGAATCTCCCACGACAACGATTCCCTAATGACTTTCCGCAAGTTAGGCCGATTCTTCTTGAGTTGGCCAGTCGCGACCGACTGCAGATTTGCACATGAAATCGCGCCGTTTGCGCCGCTCGCAACGTCCACAGATGCTGGACTCCACCCCGACTCGGTAGAATCACCGGATGCAAATCTACACATAGCCATGCGCAAAACGAGGTGATTTTCCTTTGCTTGACCAGTCCATGCGGAGATCACAATGCGGATCCTAAGCGTCTCGGCCGACCATTACGGAAGCCACCGCAACTACTTGAACCAGATGCACCATCTTCGAGCCGCGGTGTTCGGCAAACGCTTGGAATGGGATGTTGTCCTCACCTCAGCCGGCGAACGCGATCAATATGACGATCTGCGCCCAACCTACATTCTGGCGATCGCGTTTGACCGGAAAGTAGTGGGATGTGCGCGCCTTCTGCCCGCTTCCGGCCCGACCATGCTGGAACGGACATTCCCTCAATTGCTAGCAAACGGCCTCGGTGACCATGCAGCAATGATCGAGAGCTCCCGCTTTTGCGTCGACACGTCATTACCGGCGGGAAGGGGAGGGGGACAACTGCACCTCGCCACACTGACGATGTTCGCCGGCATCATCGAATGGTCGATGGTGAACGGATTCCGTGAGATCGTCACGGCAACCGATCTTCGCTTTGAGCGGATCCTGAAACGGGCTGGGTGGCCAATGCGGCGACTTGGATCTCCGGTTTCGATCGGTGACACCGTCGCAGTTGGGGGCGTCCTGCCGGCCGATCCTACGAGCTTCGATCGGGTTTGCCCGCCGGGATATGACCCGATCACGACGAACGGTGCCGGCAACCGGATCAGGAGCGCGGCATGACCGAGCTCCGTTCTCGTTCCCGTCTCGTCCGCAAACTCCAGGACGCGCTCGGTGACCAGCTCTGCGTCGCACTTGACGATGCAACGGTCGTCGAGATCATGCTCAATCCTGACGGCAGATTGTTCATCGAACGGCTCGGCCACGGAATTGCCGCAGCGGGCGTGATGAGCCCGGCGGCCGCCGAAGTCGTCATCGGCAGCGTCGCCCATGCATCGCAATCGGAAGCCGACGACGAGCAACCGATCATTTCGGGCGAACTGCCGATTGGAGGACATCGGTTCGAGGGCTTGCTGCCGCCAGTGGTGTCGGCGCCCACATTCACGATCCGGAGGCGAGCCTCCCGGCTCATCCCACTCGACGATTACGTGAAGTCGAAAGTAATGACCCAAGCACAAGCTTCTGTGTTGCGTAGCGCGATCGACTCCCGGATGAACATCGTCATTTCCGGGGGAACCGGGTCAGGCAAAACGACGCTTGCGAATGCGGTCATCGCCGAAATCGTTGCGGCGGCGCCGGACGATCGCATGGTCGTTCTTGAGGACACGGCCGAGATCCAGTGTGCGGCGGATAACGTAGTGAGTCTGCACACCAGTGACACGGTCGATATGGCACGTCTTCTGAAGAGCACAATGCGTCTCAGACCCGACCGTATCATCGTTGGCGAGGTACGCGACGGCGCCGCCCTTACGCTGCTGAAGGCATGGAACACCGGACATCCGGGCGGAGTCACCACCATTCACTCCAACACTGCGATGTCTGCCTTGCGTCGGCTCGAGCAACTGACCGCGGAAGCGAGCCATCAGCCCATGCAGGATGTCATTGGGGAGGCAGTTGATCTCGTCGTCTCCATCGAGCGGGCGGGCAAGGGGAGGCGGGTCCGCGAGATCATCCACGTCGAGGGCTTCAGCAACTCACATTATCGGACCGAACATTACGCACAAATCGACGAGGACAGTCATGTCGCGTAGGACACAGATTATTTCCGCCAACGCTGCGCTCGCTGCCATTTCTCTAGCCCTGGCGGAGCCGGCGCTTGCATCATCCGGCGGGGGTGGACTGCCGTGGGAAACGCCGCTGCAGCAGATCCAGCAGTCGATCACCGGCCCTGTCGCCGGCTTCATCGCCTTGGCGGCCGTGGCGATCGCCGGCGCCATGCTCATCTTCGGGGGCGAATTGAACGATTTCGCGAGAAGGCTTTGCTATGTCGCCCTCGTAGGCGGTGTTCTTCTGGGCGCAACGCAGATCGTTGCCCTGTATGGTGCGACAGGGGCATCGATTGGTGAGGCGGCACGATCCAATGCTGACATCTCCAAGCCGGAGGTAGTGCTTTGCGCGCAGGGGGAGGGGGTTCATGGCTGAAGTTGGCTCCAACCTATCCCGCGCGCGCGTACACCGGGCATTGTCCCGTCCGAACCTTCTGATCGGCGCAGACCGCGAGCTGGTGCTGCTCACGGCCCTTGCCGCGATCATCCTGATCTTTGTGGTGCTGACCTGGTATGCCGCGCTGTTCGGCATAGCCATCTGGCTTATCGCCGTGGCCACCCTTCGTATGATGGCGAAGGCCGATCCCCTCATGCGGCGGGTCTATGTCCGGCACATCTCCTACAAGGCGTTCTATCGCGCCACGTCGTCGCCCTGGCGCAGATTCTGAGGATCGTGCGATGGTAGCGCTCAAATCACTCCGCCACACGGAACCGTCTTTTGCCGATCTCGTGCCCTATGCCGGCCTGGTCGACAACAGCGTGATCCTGCTCAAGGATGGTTCGCTAATGGCAGGCTGGTATTTTGCCGGCCCGGACAGCGAAAGTTCGACCGACGCCGAGCGCAACGAAGTGTCACGGCAGATCAACGCGATCCTCTCGCGCCTCGGTTCGGGCTGGATGATACAAGTAGAAGCTGCCAGGGTTCCGACTGACGATTACCCGGCCAATGATGATTGCCACTTCCCTGATCCGATCACGCGGGCGATCGACGCTGAACGGCGAGCGCATTTCCAGAAGGAGAGCGGCCATTTCGAGAGCCGGCACGCGCTGATCCTGACCTGGCGGCCGCCGGAGCCGCGGCGCTCCGGCCTAACACGCTATGTGTACTCCGATAAAGCCAGCCGCTCGACCACCTATGCCGACAGGGCGTTGGAGACGTTTCTAGCTTCTATCCGCGAGCTCGAACAGTATCTCATGAACGTCGTGTCGATCCGCCGGATGCTGACGCGAGAAACGCCAGAGCACGGCGGATTCCGTGCCGCCCACTATAACGAGCTTTTCCAGTTCATCCGCTTCTGCATCACCGGCGAGAACCATCCGGTGCGTCTGCCCGAGATCCCTATGTATCTTGACTGGCTGGTGACGGCCGAGCTACGGCACGGCTTGACCCCTTTGGTCGAGAACCGATTTCTCGGTGTCGTCGCGGTCGACGGGCTACCAGCCGAAAGCTGGCCGGGAATCCTCAACAGCCTCGACCTGATGCCGCTTGCCTATCGATGGTCGTCACGCTTCATCTTCCTCGATGCGGAGGAAGCAAGGGCGAGGCTGGAGCGCACGCGCAAGAAGTGGCAGCAGAAGGTCAGACCCTTCCTCGATCAGCTCTTCCAGACGCAATCCCGATCGCTCGACCAGGATGCCATGATGATGGTCGCCGAAACCGAGGACGCAATTGCCGAGGCCTCATCGCAGCTCGTCGCCTACGGTTATTATACACCTGTCATCGTCATCTTCGACGAGGATCAAAACCGCCTACGAGAAAAGTGCGAGGCCGTCCGCCGCCTGATCCAGGTCGAAGGGTTCGGTGCACGGATCGAGACGCTGAATGCGACCGACGCTTTTCTCGGCAGCCTACCCGGCGTTTCCTATGCCAATATCCGCGAACCGCTGATCAACACTCGCAATCTGGCAGACTTGATTCCTCTCAATTCGGTCTGGTCGGGCAGCCCGACCGCACCGTGCCCGTACTATCCGCCGGCCTCGCCGCCGCTGATGCAGGTCGCCAGCGGTTCGACGCCGTTCCGGCTGAACCTGCATGTCGACGATGTCGGCCACACACTGATATTTGGTCCCACCGGGTCGGGTAAGTCGACGCTGCTGGCGCTGATCGCAGCGCAATTCCGCCGCTACGCCGGCGCGCAAGTGTTCGCCTTCGACAAGGGCGGTTCGATACTGCCGCTGACGCTTAGCATTGGTGGCCACCATTACGAGATCGGCGGCGACGCCAATAGGCCAGCAACGAAGGAGGAAAGTGCCGGTCTCGCATTCTGCCCGCTCGCCGAACTTTCTGCCGATGGCGATCGCGCCTGGGCCGCCGAGTGGATCGAGACGCTGGTTGCGCTGCAGGGCGTGACGATCACGCCGGATTATCGCAACGCCATCTCCCGCCAGATCGCTCTGATGGCGGAATCGCGTGGTCGCTCGCTCTCGGATTTCGTATCCGGTGTGCAGATGCGCGAGATCAAGGACGCGCTCCACCACTATACCGTCGACGGTCCGATGGGACAGATGCTCGATGCCGAGGAGGACGGTCTGGCGCTCGGTGCCTTCCAATGCTTCGAGATCGAAGAGTTGATGAACATGGGTGAGCGCAATCTCGTCCCCGTCCTTACCTATCTTTTCCGCCGCATCGAAAAGCGTCTTACCGGCGCCCCCAGCCTGATCATTCTCGACGAGGCCTGGCTGATGCTTGGTCATCGGGTCTTTCGCGATAAGATCCGCGAATGGCTGAAGGTGCTGCGCAAGGCAAATTGCGCAGTGGTGCTCGCCACGCAGTCGATCTCGGATGCTGAGCGCTCCGGCATCATCGACGTGCTGAAGGAATCCTGCCCGACGAAAATCTGCCTGCCGAATGGCGCGGCCCGCGAGTCCGGGACGCGCGAGTTCTACGAGCGGATCGGTTTCAACGAGCGGCAGATCGAGATCGTCGCGACCGCCATTCCCAAGCGCGAATATTACGTCGCCTCACCCGAGGGCCGCCGCCTGTTCGATATGGCGCTCGGTCCTGTCGCTCTCTCATTCGTCGGCGCATCAGGCAAGGAAGACCTGAAGCGCATCCGTTCGCTCCACCTCGAGTATGGGGCCACGTGGCCTCTCCACTGGCTCCAGCAAAGAGGGATCGCCCATGCCGATTCATTCTTCCAGATCTCTTGAAACAGTCCGCACGGCAGTCATCGCGGCGGCCGCCTTTTCGACCGCATTCCCCATTCCCGTTCAGGCCAGCGGCGTGACAGGGCAGGCGACCGAATGGACGCAGCTCGCCAATAACGCCGAACTGGTTTCGCTCGTCGGCAAATCTGCCGAGCAGGTGAACAATCAGATCACCCAGATCTCCCAGCTTGCCGAGCAAATCCAAACCCAGCTCAATATCTACAAAAACCTGCTGCAAAACACAGCGCAACTACCCGACCACGTCTGGGGTCAAGTCGAGAGCGACCTGAAGAACCTGCAGAACGTCGTCGCGCAGGGTCAAGGGGTTGCGTTCTCCATGGGCAATATCGACGACCTCCTCAAGCAGCGCTTTCAAAGCTTCTCCGAGATGAAGAGCAGTCTGCCAAATGGGGCGAGCTTTTCGACGATATATCAGAGTTGGTCCGACACGAACCGCGACACGATCGCCGGGACATTGAAGGCCGCAAATCTGACCGCCGACCAGTTTTCCAGTGAGGAACGCACGATGTCATCGCTGCGCTCGATGTCGGAATCAGCCGATGGACAAATGAAAGCACTGCAGGTCGGGCACGAGATCGCCGCCCAACAGGTCGCACAGATGCAAAAGTTGCGGGGTCTCGTCTCCCAGCAAATGACCATGATGGGAGCGTGGTTCCAATCGGAACAGGCGCAAAAGGATCTGGCGCAGGCCCGCCGCGAGCAGTTCTTCAACGCAACGGAGCGTGACATCCGCGGTGGTCAAACGATGGAGCCCCGCTGGTGAGCCTGCGCCTGCCCATCGCCATCGCCGGGGCCACAATTATCGGCGCCGGCATCGTCACTTGGATTTTGGTTCAACCCAATCCGGCACCTCGGTCCGGATCGGATGTGGGCGTCTCGCGGCCTGCTTCAGATACCGAGCATCGGGGATATCGGGAAAAGTTCTTCGGTGGTGATCCGGATCGGAATGTCCGTGGCGGGCAAGAAATGAAACCACGATGGTAATTGTTCGCTCCTTCCAGAAGATCCAGCTCGCCTTCATTGCGGTCGGCGTCGTCTTGTTGGCAAGTACTCCTGCCTTCGCGCAACAGGGCGAAGTACTCACGACGCTGGAGAACTCCGTTGTCACCGCCGCGAAAGGCTGGGAAACGACGGTGATGGATGCAGCGCGATCGTTGTTCTGGATCCTGGCCGGCATCGAGGTCAGCATCGCTGCCGTGTGGCTGGCGATCAATGCCGCCTCGCTGGATAGCTGGTTTGCCGAACTCGTCCGGCGAATCATGTTCATTGGTCTCTTCGCCTTCATCCTCGATCAGGGTCCCTCCTTCGCCAAGGCGGTGGTCGACAGTCTGTTTCAGATTGGCGCTGGCGGCGGCTCTGCGTCCCCTGCCAACATCTTCGACGCCGGTATCCGTGTCGCAACCAAGATGTCCGAACAGGCGAAGTTCGGCCTGTTCGAGGATAATGCGCTCGCGATCGCCGCCGTTTTCGCCATGGTCGTGGTGGTGATTTCCTTCAGTCTCGTCGCCGCGATCTTCGTTGCCGTCATGGTGGAGATGTATGTCGGCCTGCTCGCCGGCATGATCATGCTCGGCCTCGGCGGTTCTTCCTTCACAAAGGACTTTGCCATCAAATATCTGGTCTATGCCTTCTCCGTCGGGATGAAGCTGATGGCGCTGGTGATGATCGCCAAAATCGGCTCCGACATTTTGCTGAGCCTCGCCGAAGCGCCGACGGCCACCTCCGAGCAGTTCATCACCACACTCGCGATTGCCGGCATCTCGGTCGTGGTCTTCGTGATCGCGATGTATGTGCCGCCAATCCTGCAGGGCGTCGTGCAGGGTGCATCGGTGAGTGGTGGCATGGAAGCGATCCGCCACGGCAGCCAAGCCGCTACCTTCGCCGCAGGCGGCGCATTCCTTGGCGCGAACGCCGCATCTAAGGGCGTTCAGACCGCGAGCGCGGCGCGGGTAGGGGGATCATCGATGGCAGGCGCTGCATTAAGAGGCATGGCATCCGGCATCGGCAGTGCAGGTTGGGCAGCTGGCTCGGCCGCAAAAGATAAGGTGATCGGTTCACCGGGAGCCTATGCCGGTTCGCTGCTTGGTCTTGCCAACGCGAAGCTCGATCAGACGCGGACAAGCGCCACACCCTCACCGCCGCCGCCTCCACCGATCAATGAAAACAAGTAGCCGGAGGCAGAGTTCTTATGGCCGGACGTAATGCGCCCGACAATCCCTATATCGCCGCACGAAACGAGTGGAACGAACGTTATGGCTCCTATGTCAGGGCTGCCGCGGCGTGGCGTATCGTTGGCGTCACCAGCATGCTCATGGCGGTGATCGGTTTTTCCTATGCGCTATACCAGAGCACGCAGGTTAAGCTCGTTCCCTATATCGTCGAAATCGACAGGCTCGGCACTGCTGCCAACGCCGGTTTGCCGCAGCAGATAGACTATGCAGATCCGCGGGTCGTGCGCGCGACCCTTGGCAGCTTCGTCTCAAACTTCAGATCCGTCACGCCGGATGCGGTCGTGCAGAAACAGTATATCGACCGGACCTACGCCCTTCTCCGGATGTCCGATCCCGCGACGGAAAAGATCAATGCCTGGTTCCGCTCGAACTCGCCGTTCGAAAAGGCGACGACCGCGACGGTCGCGGTCGAGGTCAACAACATCGTCGCCCTTTCCACCCAGTCCTACCAGGTCGACTGGACGGAGTTCGAGCGAGACCGGCGCGGCAAGGAAACTGCAGTGCGCCGTTTTCGCGGCGTCGCCACCGTGACGCTCACGCCGCCCCAGGACGAAGGCGTAATCCGCCTGAACCCTATCGGTCTTTATCTCCGCGATTTCGACTGGACCGCACAGCTTTGAAAGGCATGGCCTCCCACATGAACATCCCACGCAGAACTCTACGGGCCACGCTGACGGCCGGCGCCATCATTTTCGCCGTCGGGCCATCTTCGATCCTCGTCTCTTCCCGCGCGCTGGCCGCCGACGGCGCCACCGCCAATGAGTCGAAAGGTTTGGGACTTTCCACCCAGTGGCGCGGATCGCGGGGCCTCGTCACCAAGGGAGCGGATGGGAAGGTGATCTTCCTCTATGGGGAGGTGCAGCCCTCCGTCGTCTGCTCGCCGCTTCAGGTCTGCGATATCGAGCTGCAGGGCGGCGAGGTCGTCCGCGACGTATTGGTCGGCGACACGGTTCGCTGGAAAGTCGAACCCGCCACATCGGGAGCGGCAGGCGGACAGGCCATACACCTGATCATCAAGCCTTCGGAACCCGGCTTGGTGACGTCGATGGTCGTGACGACGTCCAGGCGCACGTATCATATCCAGCTCAAGTCGCATGCGATGCAATATATGGCCCGTGTTGGCTTCGAATATCCCGAAGATGTTTCGACAAAACTCGCCGAGGTCAACGCTCGGCTCGACGCAAGCACCATGCCCGGCGCCGGCGTTCCAGCCGAACAGCTGAGTTTCGCCTATTCCGTCTCGGGAAAAGCCGGCTGGCGGCCGACGAGGGTCTATTCCGATGGGCTCAAGACCTACATCCAGTTTCCGCGTTCGATTTCCGGGCAGGATGCGCCAGTGCTCTTCGTCGTTTCTGGAGGACAGAACCGGATCGTCAACTATCGCCTGAAGAACAATATGATGGTGGTCGATTACAATATCGATCGCGCCGTCCTCGTCTCCGGCGTGGGGTGGAAGCAAGAAAAAGTGACGATCAGAAGGGGAGGGCGATGATGCGAACTCCTGGGCTCCGCTTCGTCTTCAGTCTTGCCTCAGCCTGCATCCTGGTCACTCTTCTTTCCGGATGCCAGTCGACGGACACCGACGGCCTCGCCGCCAGCACAGCGCCGGTGGAAATCTCACCCCCGGCCGCAGGCGCCCTCGCAGGTGATATGGTCAGCCGCCTCGCCGAGCAAATCGGACCAGGGAAAGCGACAATCGCTCTTAAGCAGGATAGCTCATCCTTTGGGCAGGCGCTCGAGGCGGCGCTCAAGGGATGGGGCTATGCCGTTATCACCGACCAGAAGACGGATGGCGAGACAAAAGTCGTCACGCTCGCCTATGTAATCACACCGTTCGATGGTCAAGTTCTGGTGCGTCTTTCGACAAATAGTGTCGAACTTGGTCGGGCCTATACCGTCACGGCGAACGGGGCGACGGCGGCGAGCGCGTTGTCGCTGATGCGACGCCCTTGAGGGAGGAGAAGAATGGCTCAATCTCTCAAGCTCGGCGGCACCGCAAACGAAGGAATCGATAAAGGCATCAAGCGGATCAACCGTCTGCCGATCGTCGTGGTCATCGTGCTGCTGGTCGCCTTTCTCGCCGTCATTTTCTACGGCCTTGCTTCCCGCGGACTCTATTCGGGTAAGGACCGAGGCCCGGAAGGGAATTCGGGCAATCCCGCCTCGACCTTCGCCGACCAGATCAAGCGTGGCGTGACCGACGGAATTATCGGTGAGCCGCAGCAGCAGACAACGTTCCAGCCAACACCTGTCTCGACAAAGCAGGACGAGCATAAGGTGCCCAATCCCTTCACGCCGCAGCCCGAACAAGGCGATCGGCGCTGGCAGGAACTGGAGCCGGAAGATGCATGGCGGGCACGTCTCGAACGCGAGAACCAGGAACAATATTTGCGTGAACGGCATCGCCAGCGCATGGCCCGACTGCAGGCGAGGGATACCGCCTATGACGCGCCGCTCGCCATCGATCGCGGCAAGCTCGACGCGCGCTCGCGAGCGGACGACGCGAGCGCGGCAACCACGGCGCCGACCGCAGGAACGCCGTCCGACCTCTATAGTGCTGCCCTGCGAGCCGGTCTCGTCGGTCAGAACGTCGATCCGAATGGGCAGCGCTCGAAGGAGGATTTCTTCAACGCCGATCTCAAGGATCTCGGATACCTCCCCAATCGCGTCGTGCCACAGCAATCACCCTTTGAGCTGAAACGCGGCTCCGTCATTCCGGCGACGCTCATATCAGGCATTAATTCGGATCTTCCCGGCCGCATCACTGCGCAGGTGAGTCAGAACGTCTATGACAGCGCAACCGGTCATCGCCTGCTCATTCCGCAGGGAACAAAGCTCTTCGGCCGTTATGACAGCAAGATCTCGTTCGGCCAGAGACGTGTTCTTGTCGTCTGGACCGACATCATCTTCCCGAACGGCTCGACGCTGCAAATTGGCGGCATGGCGGGTACGGACGCCCAGGGCTATGGCGGTTTCACCGATAAAGTGAACAATCACTATCTCAGGACGTTCGGGTCGGCTGTGCTGATTGCCCTGATCGGAACGGGCATCGATATGGCCGTGCCGCAGAGTTCGACTCTGGCGACGCAGGATACTGCCTCAGACGCAGCGCGGCGGAATTTCGCCGAAACCTTCGGGCGCGTTGCCGATCGGACGATCCAGCGCAATATGGACGTGCAGCCGACACTGGAGATCCGGCCAGGGTACAAGTTCAATGTGCTCGTCGATCAGGATATCGTGTTTCCGGATGCATACCGAAACAAAAACTGACGCCTAGCCAATCGGATCGAAGTGCACTGCTGAGTGAAATCTGCCTCACCTCAGTGAAGGGGTGCCGGGTTACCGGCACCCGAACGGAGGGAGAACTATTCGTGTGTTTTGCCTTCAAAATCCAAAACTCCACCGAGCGGCACGTATTCCTGGCCGTCGAACTGGTAGAGCTGGAGCGCCTCGACAGGGTAAATGTCGGATCCTTCCTTGGTCGTCATCGCGATACCCTCTTGAAGCAATGGGTTCTTCCATCCGTTCATGTTGTGAACGACTTTCATCAGCTCTTCGCGGGTGGGGTCCTTGAGCTTTTCGAGGGACTGGATGAGCGCATCGCCGATGGCGTATCCGGTCTGGCCAATCGTATTGGCGAAGACGAAGTTCACCTTGGCTGCTTTTATGGCGTCGAGATAGTGATCGACGCCTTCGTCACCGGACTTCTGATCGCTGGTGATCGGCTTCAGGAAGTCGGAGGTGATGATACCCTTGGCATTTTCCAGGCCGAC
Organism: Rhizobium cerradonense; assembly: GCF_030182455.1. NCBI lineage: Bacteria > Pseudomonadati > Pseudomonadota > Alphaproteobacteria > Hyphomicrobiales > Rhizobiaceae > Rhizobium > Rhizobium cerradonense. The sequence goes on along the minus strand of NZ_JAQJCK010000017.1, from coordinate 70,043 downwards.
CGACTGGAGAACCGGATACGCTGACGACAAGTTCGTGACCAGGGTCAAAGGCTTCCAACCGCTTTCGGATTGGAAGCGGATGGCTTCGCCGCCCTGGCGCGGCGCGGCGATAATCACCAATGTATCGGCGCCGGAAGCTTTCAGAGTGTTTAGCTGGGTCTCGACAGTGGGGTCCTGCGATGTCACCGGCTGGCGTTCGATCACCTTGATGTTCGTTCCGTCGATTGCGCTATCGAAGGCCTTCATGAAAGTTTGGCCGGTCTCCGTGTTCAGATACAGGAAGGCCACCTTTGCGTCGGGCTTGTTGATCTGAAGGTACGCAGCAAATGAGTCGGCTTCGGTTGAAAACGACGGTACGAAGCCAACCTCCCATTCGGGAGCGTTCAGGGAGACGACACCCGAATACATGAAAACGTTCGGCACTTTCTTCTGCGTGATATAGCGGCCGATTGCCAGGTTGTTTGGCGTCGCGGCTGTGCCGACGAGAGCAAATACCTGATCTTTTTCGACCATCTTGCGGACATTCGCCAAGGTGCGCTGGGGATCAAGGCCATCGTCTTCGACGATGAGATCGATCTTACGGGTCTTGCCATCGCCCATTTTGACGCCGCCTTCGGCGTTGGCCTGTTCGACCCGCGCGCGGATTCCTTCGGCGACACCGCCGACGACCGCGACCGGTCCAGTGAGCGGTCCGGTGACCCCAATTTTAATGGTGTCGTCGGTGATGCCCGGCGACGGTTCCGCAGCATTGGCATTGCTTGCTGCGAGCAGTGCCGTGACAGCCAGCGGCATTGCGCATCCTTTCAGTACAGAGATAAATCTCATATCAGTTCCTCCCTTGTTTCAATTTGGCGTCGGCTACTCGCCATCCTCCGAAAAGTCATCGAGAGCCATTTTTCGATGAAGCCAGTGACCCCGTTGCGCGCGACCGTCATGATCAGGATCAGCGCGAGGCCGTAGATCAGATTGCCGAGGCTCAGGTTGATGTCAGATGTCCAGGTCGGGACGAAGACCATGAAGAGACCGCCGAGAAACGCTCCGACGATACTGGTGACGCCGCCGACAATGCTGCCGATCACGATGTTGATGGACAGGATTGCCAGGAACGACTCCGGGCTGATGAAACCGCTGATGATGCCGAACACTCCACCGCCGAGTCCGGCGAGCGCCGAACTTGCGGCAAACGCCCAAAGGCGGGTGCGTGTCAGGTTGACGCCGAGCGCCTGAGCAATCTGTGGATTATCCCGCTGTGCTCTAAGGGCGCGCCCGTTGTCGCCGAAGAGCATCAGCGAGACGAGCAGGGCACCGACACCCGCGCACGTAAGCGATATGATATAGAGCCACAGTTCGGGGCGATCCGAGAAGAAACTCGGAGCTTCGGGGGCATCGATCGAAAGCCCCGATACGCCGCCGGTCAGGCTTTTCATCTTGAGCAGCAGTTGCGGGAACGCGGCCGCAATGCCGAATGTAACGATGGCCAGTTGCAAGCCCTGAAGCCTGAGTGCCGGAAGGCCGATGACCAGCCCAATCGCGGCTGCCACCGCGGCTGAGGCAGGCAGCGTCACGAGCGGCGAGACGCCGTAGGTGGCGTTGAGGATCGCGGTAACGTAAGCGCCGACACCGAACAGCGTTCCCTGTGCAAGGCAAATCTGCCCGGCGAACCCCATCAGCAGGTTCAAACCGAGAATGGCGATGGCGTAGGCGATGGCAATCGCCACCTGTTGCAACGCATATCCCGGCGCAAAGACTGGGATCAGGATCGCGACGATCGCAAAGAGACCGAACTTGAGAGTGGCCGCGCGGACTCCATCATTCATAGCTTTGTCACCTTATAGGAACCGAACAGGCCAACGGGCTTCACAAGCAGGATGACCAGGGTGAGGGCGATCGGCACTGCGATGCGCATGTCGGCGCCGATAAATGAGAGGTAGCTGGCACCCAAGCTCTCGGCGACGCCGACGGCGAGGCCGCCGACGATCGCGCCAAGCGGACTGTCCCAGCCGCCGAGCGTCGCTGCAGCGAGCCCGTAAAATAGGATTGGCGTCATCATTGTCGGGCTGAGAAACAGGCGGGGGGCAATCAGGATGGCGGCAAGCGCCCCGATGACAGCGGCAAAGCCCCATCCCAACATCAGCATGCGTTCGACGTTGACGCCGACAAGCACGCTTCGAGCATGGTCGAAAGCGGCCGCGCGCATCGACAGGCCAAGCCTGGTGAACCGGAAGATGATGCCCATTGCCAAAGCAATAACAAGAAGGATCGTCAGCGTGCCGATGGCGGAAGAGAGCACGCGAACCCCACCGATATTGAAGCCGCCGTCAGGGAAAAGGCTTGGGAACGAGAGCTGTTCGGCGCCCCACATCCACATGCACGCGGCTTGGAAGAGAACGAGGATACCAAGGGTGATAACGACGATTGCCTCCACCGGAGCGCTCATCATCGGCCGGATAATCAAGCGGAAAGTTACAATCCCAGTAGCAAACGCCACAATGAGGCTCGCGAGGACGGCGAGCCAGAGCGGCGCACCCCAGTGCATCAACTGCCAGGCGACATAGGCGGAAAAGGTCGCCATCTCGCCCTGGCCGAAGTTGACGACGTTGGTTGCCCTGAAGATGAGGACGAGCGCCAGGGCCAGCGCCGCGTAAATTGCGCCCGTGGTCAGGCCGCTGACGACGAGCTGGAAGAAGAGGCTCATCAGGCAACTCCCAGGTAAGATTTCTTGATGTCTTCGTTGCCGATCAGCTCCTTTGCCGCACCGCTCGCGACGATCTGGCCGGCCTCGATGACGAAGGCCCGGTCGGCATATTGAAGGGTGATGTCGACATTCTGCTCGACCACGAGCAGCGTCATGCCGTGATCCTTGTTGAGCGTCTTGAAAATCGCCAGGATTTCCTGGGTGATCGAAGGGGCGAGCCCGAGCGATGGCTCGTCGCACATCAGAAGCTTCGGTCGGGACATGAGCGCGCGTGCCACAGCCAGCATCTGCTGTTCTCCGCCACTAAGGTTTCCCGCAAGCTGGTTGCGCCGTTCGCGCAGACGCGGGAATGTCTCGTACCAGCGTTCCTTGTCCTCCCTCACTTGGGATCGGTTGGACACGATCGTCGCTCCGAGCGACAGGTTTTCATCGACCGTAAACTCGGAGAAAGTCCCTCGTCCTTGGGGTATGTGCGCGATGCCGAGCGCGAGGCGCTTCTGCGCCACGATCTTGTCGAGCGCTTTTCCAGCAAAGGCAACCGAGCCCTTGAATGGGAGCAGTCCCGACACGGCGCGCAGGAGCGTTGTCTTCCCGGCCCCGTTGGAGCCGAGCAGGGCGACAAACTCGCCTTCGCCCACTGAGAACGAACAGTCGAACAGCGCCTGCGTCTTGCCATAGAATACGGAGAGGTTTCTGAGATCCAGCGTCATGCTGCCTTCCCGAGATAGGCGGCAATCACCGCGTCGTTGGATTTGATTTCGGAAGGGGTGCCTTCGGCCAGGTTACGGCCCAGGTGTAGCACAACGATCCGGTCACAAAGGCTCATGACCAACCCCATGTGATGCTCGATGAGAAGAATGGAGAGGTCCCGATTGCGTCTGATGCCATCGACGAGCGCCCCGAATTCGTGGACTTCGCCGTGCGTCAGCCCGCCGGCAGGTTCGTCGAGCAGAAGAATTTTTGGCTCGGCGGCAAGCGCGCGAGCAATCTCCATACGCTTCTGCAGGGGATAGGGAAGCGATCCGGCGGTGCGCGGGGCGAGCTCGGCCATGCCGACCTCTTCAAGCACTGCCATTGCCTTTTCGCGCGCGGACCGTTCCACAGCCCTTGCCCGGGATGGAGCGAAAATCGCTTGGGCGAACTTGCCGCCAAACCGATGATGCGCACCGAGCATGACGTTCTCCAGAACAGTCATGGACGCATAGATGCCAAGGTTCTGGAAGGTCCTCGCGATGCCCATTCCGATCATTTCGCGCGAACCGACGCCTTCGAGCGGCTGACCGCCAAGCATGATCGATCCGCTTGTGTAATTCACCAGCCGGGTCGCCGCATTGAGAAAGGTCGATTTGCCTGCTCCGTTTGGTCCGATCAAGCCGCAGATTTCTCCGGCCCTCACGGAAACCGACACATTGGTCAGGGCTTTGACGCCGCCAAATTGCACGGAGACATCACGCGCCTCAAGCACAAGACGCATCTCGGCGATGCTGCTGTCGTTCAATGATTTCCTCCTCCCGAGGCGGTCTCTCCACGGCCTGTCCATTTCTCTTGTTGACAGCCAATCCCGCTTTGGATACCTATCAGTATCCGAAGACGTTTCGGTATGTCAAGCATCAATCGCATGGCGATTGCTCTAGAGGAACGTCCTGAGAATGCATGCCGTCGGGTTGGAGAACATGACGGCGGGATTGGCGAAAACCCTGCGATGCAGGGTGAGGGAGGAAATCGATGACGGGAACGAACACCGAGCTGACGGGCGAAAATCTCTATAGGGACCCCTATCCCGTCTACGCGAGGCTACGCGCGGAGGAGCCTGTGGCCTTCTTCGAAGGGACGAAAGAATATTTCATTACGCGGTTCGACGACTGCCGCACGATCGGCGGCAACGACAAAGCGTTCGGACCGTCGGGTTCGGCAGACCGCCCCGAGGCCCGCGTCATGGGCATGCCGAACGTCCTGACCATGTCTGGGGAAGATCATCAGTGCCTCCGCCAGGGTATCGACGAGAATCTCACGCAGGAACGCGTGCGTTCGTTCGTCGAAGGCGTGACGCGCCCGGTCGTGCAGCGTTACATCGACGCCATCAAGAAGAATGGTGAAGCAAACCTGACGACGGAACTCTTCGAGCCAATCTCGGTGCGGTGCATTGGCGATGTCATCGGCCTGACGGAGACGCCAAACGAAGCTCTCGTCGAGTGGTTCCACGCGATGGCGCTGGGTCTGCAGAACGTCAGCAATGATCCGGCCGTATGGAAGCGACTGGACGATGCGCTTGCCGACATCGACAAGCAGATGGGCGATCTTTACCAGGCGTGCCTGTCGAAGCCCAACCACTCGCTGCTCAGCCATGTCATGTACGGCGGAATGCCAAAGGGCGAGGTTCGAAGCTGGGAGGAGATTTCTCCGACCATGCGCGTCATCATCCTCGGTGGCCTCCAGGAGCCAGGCCATGCAGCGGCGAACGCCTGCACGGGTCTTCTTTCAAATCCCGACCAGGCGAAACTCATGGCGGAGCAGCCGCAGGAAAACGCGATGCGCGCCTTCGACGAGGGTCTGCGCTGGATCGCCCCGATCGGCGTAACACCGCGCATTGCCAAGCAAGATTTCGGGATTGCCGGCACGGTCATCCCTGAGGGGTCATCCGTCGCCATCGTCATGGGGTCGGCCAACCGCGACGAGATCCGTTTCGAAAACGCCGACCGCTTCGACATGTTCCGCAAGAAGAAGCAGCACCTGTCATTCGGGTTCCGTCCGCACTTCTGTTCCGGCCACTTCCTGTCCCGTGCGATGGGCGAGATTGCGCTTGCCGAAGTGTTCCGGCAGTTGCCCGATCTTCGCCTCGATCCGTCGCGGGAGGTCAAGGGCAAGGGCTGGCGGTTCCGTGGCATATCCGACCTCCCCGCGAAGTGGAATGCGTGATGTCGCTGATCATCGACTGCCACGGCCACTTTACGACCGAACCGCCGGAGCACCACGCCTTCCGCGCGGCGCAAGTCGCCTATGCGGAAGGAAAGTCTTCCGTGCTCCCTGTCTATCCGGGAATCCCCGATAAGCAGTTGTACGACATCATTGAGGCGAACCAACTTAAAATTCAGCGCGAGCGCGGCTCGCATGTGACGCTGCTCAGCCCCCGTGCCTCCGGTATGGGACACCATGTACCGGGGCTGTCGGTCGCCAAGGAGTGGTCGCGCCTATCGAACGACAATATTGGCCGGATCGTCGACATGTTCCCGGATAATTTCGCGGCGGTCTGCCAGCTTCCTCAGACAGTCGACGGCGACCTGTCTGATGTCATCGAGGAGTTGGAGCGCTGCGTCGAAAACGGTTTCGTCGGATGCAATCTCAACCCCGACCCATCAGGCGGGCGTTGGAGTGCGCCACCGATCTACGATCCATGGTGGGATCCCATGTGGGAGGCCATGGTCGCTCTCAGGGTCCCCGCGATGATCCACGTTTCGAGTTCCTGTGAGCGCTGCCTTCACATGACGGGCGCACACTACATTAACGCCGATACGGCGGTATTCATGCAGTTGATTCAGGGAGACCTGTTCGAGCGCCATCCGGAACTCAAGTTCATCATACCGCACGGAGGCGGGGCTGCGCCGTATCACTGGGGCCGCTATCGCGGCCTGTCGATGATGCTCGAAAAGCCCGGCCTCGACACGCACCTTATGAACAATGTCTTCTTCGACACCTGCGTCTATCACCAGGCGGGGATCGATACGCTCTTCCGCGTCGTCGACACCAAGAACATCCTGTTCGGCTCCGAGCTGCTCGGCGCTGTGAAGGCGACCGATCCGGAGACCGGGCACCCGTTCGACGACACCAAGAGATACATCGACCATCTCGCCCTCGACGACGAACAGAGACACGCAGTCTTCGAAGGAAACGCACGCCGGGTCTATCCACTCTTGGACAAGAGATTGCGCGAACGCGGCCTTTGAAGCGTCGCAACTGAATAGGGAGAAATCACATGGTTTCCAGCCGACATCTGAGCCTCGCTGGCGGGGCGCAAGGATTCAACTGGCTCCCGGTCTTCGTGGCCGAAGAGCATGGAATTTTCGCCAAGCACGGGCTGGTGATCGAATACAAGAAGATGGGCACCGTCGACAAGGCGACCACCGCCGTTCTCGAAGGCGAGGCCGATCTCGCGATAACGCCACCTGAAGGTGCCGTCTCGAACTTCGTCAAAGGCGGCGAGCTCAGGGTTATTGCCTCGAATTCCAATCGCCTGCCGATGTCGCTCGTCGCTCAGCCTTCGATCAAGACGATCAGGGACCTCAAGGGCAAAAAGGTCGGTACCTCGTCGCTTACCGAGGGCACGGCGATCTACACCCAAATGCTGTTGTCTAAGGAAGGCCTGCGGTATCCCGGCGACTACGAATTCGAACTTGCCGGCATCCACACCAAGCGCTGGGAAGCCCTGCAGGCGGGGGAAATTGAGTGCGCCCCGCAGCCCGCGCCATGGAATTTCCTGGCCGAACGCGAAGGCTACAATCTGATCGGCGAAATCAACGATGTCATTCCCGAGATCGTCTTCGCCGCAGTCATCGGCCGCAAAAGCTGGTTGGACGGCAACCGCAATGTGGTCGCCCGTTTCCTCAAGGCGCTGTTCGAAGCCTATGCGATAACAAACGACCCGAGCCGCGACGACATCACGCTTCCGATTTTCCAGCGAATTACCACGAAAGACGACAGCGAACTCGCCTCGCGCGGCCTTCACTACATGCGCGACATGGGCATGTGGCCCGGCGATCTTTCCATTCCGCAAGCTGCGATGAATGCCACGGTCGACTTGATGATCCGCGCCAACCTGCTTGATGAGGCCGCCAGATCCAGCGCCGCAGGCGTGTTCGAGCGCAGCTTCCTCCTGGGCGCGGTCGGCTGGTTGAAATACGTTTGAATGCATCTCGGGAGGCTTCCAATGAAGGTAATGACCAAGACACCGCGGACGGATCGCGAGATATGCGAAGCCCTGGGCAAGCTGGGTGTCGCCACAGTCCATGAAGCGCAGGGCCGCAAGGGACTGCTGGCCCCGCATCTGCGCCCCGTGATCGAGGGCGCGCGCATCGGCGGGACGGCGCTCACATGCGAGGTGCCACCGGGTGACAACTGGATGATCCATGTCGCCCTTGAGGTCGCGCAGCCCGGCGACATCCTGGTCGTCACACCGACCTCGCCATGCACGGACGGATATTTCGGCGATCTTCTCGCGACATCGTGCAAGGCTCGCGGAATTCTGGGTCTGGTGATCGATGCCGGCGTACGCGATGTCGCCGACCTCAGGTCCATGAACTTCCCCGTCTGGTCCAAGGCGATATCGGCGCAGGGCACCGTCAAGGAGACGCTGGCGAACGTCCAGGTCCCCGTGGTCTGCGCCGGAGCCTATATCGAGCCGGGCGATGTCATCGTCGCCGATGACGACGGCGTCTGTGTGGTCAAGCGCGACGAGGCGGCGTCGGTTCTGGAGAAGGCCCGAAAGCGTCAGAAGATGGAGGAGGAGAAGCGTGGCCTCTACGAGTCGGGCCAGCTGAGCCTCGACATTAACAACATGCGTCCGCAGCTTGAGGCGAAGGGCCTGATCTATGAATAAGGCAACGCAACTGCGCATACCCCGGCGCGTCGTCACAGGAATTAGCAACGGCAAGTCCGTCTTCATCAGCGACGGCCCCGCACCCAATGCCCACGTGTACGATTCCGTGCCGGGCCATCTTACCTCCGTCCTTTACGCAACGTCAGCGAAACCCAGCCTTCCGCAGGGTCATGCGGAGCAGGCGCCGCCGCAAATCCTGATCACCCCCGAACCGGGCCAGACGAAGCTGATGATCGTCGTCTTCCCGCCGGACTCGGTATTCGCGACCGTCGATCCGGCTGCCGCCTTCGAAGAACAGGCGGTGCATATCCCCGGCCTGATCCAGGCATTCGAGCCCGACGCCCCCGGTATGCACACCACCAACACAGTGGATTACGACATTGTCCTCGATGGCGAGGTCTGGCTCGAACTCGACGACGGCGCCGAAACGCTGCTGAAGCAGGGCGACGTCGTCGTCCAATGCGGCACGCGCCATGCCTGGCGCAACAAGGGCGATAAGCCCGCGACCATGTGCTTCGTCCTCATCGGCGCTGAAAGAGAGTCATGACAATGACGCGGGAGGACAACAATCGCTTCTTCGACTGCATCATCGTCGGCGGCGGGCACGGCGGCGCGCAGACAGCGGCAGCGCTCAGGCAGTCCGGGTTCACGGGATGCATTGCGCTGATCAGCGCCGAGCCGGAAGTCCCCTACGACCGCCCTTCGCTGTCGAAGGAATATCTCGCAGGCAAGAAATCCTTCGAAAGGATGCATCTCAGGCCGCCGGATTTCTGGACTTCGCGACAAGTGGAACTGATGCTGGGCAGGCGTGTGACCATCGTCGATGCGGCAGCCCATGTCGTCGTCACGGACTTTGGCGAACGCTTCTCCTACGGCAAGCTTGTTTGGGCGGCTGGTGGCGAACCGAGGAAACTTTCCTGCCCCGGCAGCGAGCTGGCCGGAATCTGCTATATCCGCAACAAGGCGGATTGCGACGCGCTCGTCGAAGTCCTTCCCGGCGCCGAAAGGATCGTGATCGTCGGCGGCGGCTATGTCGGTCTCGAAGCGGCAGCGGTGTTCCGAGAGATCGGCAAAGAGGTCACTTTGGTCGAGGCGCTCGACCGCGTACTCGCGCGCGTAGCCGGGGAGCCGGTATCGAGGTTCTACGAAGCCGAACATCGTGCACATGGCGTTGACATTCGCCTCAACTCCGGCGTCGGCTCTCTGGAGGGTTCCAACGGCCGCGTCAAGAGCGTAGTACTTGCGACCGGCGAGACGATCCCCGCCGATATCGTCGTGGTCGGCATAGGTATTACCCCTTCAGCCGGCCCGCTGATCGAGGCGGGCGCGGAAGGCTCAAACGGTGTGGATATCGATGAGTTTTGCCAGACATCCCTGCCGGACATCTACTGCATCGGAGACTGCGCAAGGCTGAGACATGGCCGTGGCATTCGCATTGAATCCGTACAGAACGCTACGGATCAGGCCACCACCGCCGCCAAGGCGATCTGCGGCGAACTCAAGCCCTACGATGCGACGCCCTGGTTCTGGTCCAACCAATACGATTTGAGGATCCAGACAGTTGGTCTCAACTACGGCTTTGACAGCGTGGTGACACGCGGTAGTCCCAACAGCCGAAGCTTCAGCGTCATCTACCTGAAGGACGGGGCGGTTCTGGCCCTCGATTGCATCAACGCACCCCGCGATTACGTGCAAGGACGAAAGCTTGTCGATAGCTCAGCGAGGATCGACCGCGACGCCCTGGCGGACACATCGAAACAACTCAAGGAACTTGGCCCCGAAGTGCCGTGAGGCATTCGAGGGCCGGAATGAAGTGGAGGAAAAAATGTCTATGATATCGGTGCGTACGCGGGACGGAGAGCTGCATAGTTTCGAGGGAAGAGTGGGCGCTTCGCTGATGGAGAATATCCGAAACGCGGGCTTTGATGAGCTGCTTGCAATGTGTGGCGGGTGCCTTTCCTGTGCCACCTGCCACCTTTACGTCGAGGAATTGCCAGAGACCGCAAGCCTGGCGGCGCCCTCGATCGACGAGAGCGAGTTGCTGGAAGGCTCCGACTACCGCCAAGAGAACTCGCGGCTTTCCTGTCAGATCCCCTTTGACGAGACTCTCAGTGGAATCGTCGTTCGCATTGCCCCCGAAGAATAGCAGCAGATCGTCTCGCATCACGGGCGGATCTCGAGGATCATACGCTGAGCGGCGAGCCAAAATCACCGTTTAGTCGCACTCGAAGCGGATGCTCCAAGCGATAGTCGAGCGACTTCCGGCAGTCAGATATTTCATGGCTGAATTTCGGGCTGAAGAACGCATCAATTAAGACTTCGTCCGCGCCCATGGCACTCCTAGCCATGGGCGTTGCGTCATTCCGCTCATTTATTCGATAACACAGGTCACCTTCTAGTTTGCAGGCGATCTCGCTATCTGACACAAACCGTTCGAGCGGCCTTAGCCGCATGTGGACGGGTCCGTCTCCACAACCTATCGCGCGCTGAATGTAGTCGGGCGACCTCTGAATGAACTATCCAGAACGCGCAACGGCAGCCTGCCGGTGAAGGTCTTATGGCTGCCGAGGAATGCGTTTCTTTGACAGTATTTCTTCAGTTGGTGGCGGCACTCATCATCGAACTTAGGCCAGCCTCGGAAGCAGGCCGCTGACCGACTCTTTGGCGTCGCCGTAGTACATGCGGGTGTTTTCCTTGTAGAACAGCGGGTTCTCGATCCCGGAATAGCCGGTACCCTGGCCGCGCTTGGAGACGAAAACCTGCTTGGCCTTCCAGACCTCGAGCACGGGCATGCCCGCGATCGGTGAATTCGGGTCTTCCTTTGCGGCCGGATTGACGATGTCGTTCGAGCCGATGACGATGACGACATCGGTCTCGTGGAAGTCGTCGTTGATCTCGTCCATCTCCAACACAATGTCGTAGGGCACCTTGGCTTCCGCGAGCAGGACGTTCATGTGGCCAGGTAGGCGGCCTGCAACCGGATGGATCGCAAAGCGCACGTTCTTGCCGGCTGCGCGCAGCTTGCGGGTGAGTTCCGAAACCGCACTTTGAGCCTGCGCGACCGCCATGCCGTAACCTGGAACGATGATGACCGAGTCGGCGTCGTTGAGCGCTGCGGCAACGCCTTCGGCATCGATGGCAACCTGCTCGCCCACGACTTCCATCGCCGGGCCCGAGGCATTGCCGAAGCCGCCGAGAATGACCGACAGGAACTGGCGGTTCATTGCCTTGCACATGATGTAGGAGAGAATCGCGCCCGACGAGCCGACGAGTGCTCCGGTTACGATCAAGAGGTCGTTGCCGAGGAGGAAGCCTGTCGCCGCCGCCGCCCAGCCGGAATAGGAGTTGAGCATCGAGACGACGACCGGCATATCGGCGCCGCCGATCGCCATGACGAGATGAGCGCCGATGACAAAGGCGATCAGCGTCATCAGGTAGAGCGACCATGAACCCGCGCCATTCATGTACATGATCATCAGCGCAAGCGACACGAGCACCATCAGGATGTTGAACATGTGCCGGCCGGACAGGATGAGTGCCTTGCCGCGGATGTGGCCGGAAAGCTTGCCATAGGCGATGATCGAGCCGGTGAAGGTCACCGCACCGATGAACACGCCGAGGAAGATTTCCGCTTCATGGATGATCTTTTCCGCATTGGTGGCGAACTCATGCGCCGTCATGTCGGAGTTGAGGCCGATCAGCACGGCAGCAAGGCCCACGAAGGAGTGTAGCGCTGCTACGAGCTGCGGCATGCCGGTCATTTCGACGCGCTGCGCCAGCAACGTGCCAACGACAGCACCAACGACGAGCATGATGAGCAGGACAACGGAAAGCCCGACGCCTGGCCCGAGGATGGTCGCGAGTATGGCTATCGCCATGCCGACGATGCCGTACCATACGGCGCGCTTGGCACTTTCCTGACCGGAAAGGCCGCCGAGCGAAAGGATGAAGAGAACGGATGCGGCGATGTAGGCCGCGGTCTGGATACCGATAGACATGATTCTGATCCCCGGGCCGGCGTCACGACTTTTGGAACATGTTCAACATGCGCCGGGTGACCATGAAGCCGCCGACGATGTTGATGGTAGCGATCGCCACCGAAACGGCGGCAAGGGCCGTCACCAGCCATCCGCCCGCTGTGACCTGCAGCAGCGCACCGATGATGATGATCCCGGAAATCGCATTGGTCACCGCCATCAGAGGCGTATGCAACGAATGGCTGACGCCCCAAATCACTTGGAAGCCGACGAAGCAGGCGAGCGCAAAGACGATGAAATGGCCCATGAAGGCCGACGGCGCATAGGCGCCGATAAGTGCCATGAGCAGGCCGCCGACGACGAGCAGGCCGACCTGCTGGCGCGTCGCCGACTTGAAGGCGGAAGCTTCGGCGGCACGCCGTTCTTCCGGCGTCAGCTCCTTGGCCTTTTCTTGTCGTTTCTGGGCTGCAATCGCCTGGATCTTTGGCGGTGGCGGCGGATAGGTGATCTCGCCTTCAAAGGCTACAGTGGCTCCGCGAATAACATCGTCTTCCATGTTATGGACGAGAACGCCATCCTTCTTCGGGGTCAGGTCCGTCATCATGTGGCGGATGTTCGTCGAATAGAGGGTCGATGCCTGCGCGGCCATGCGGCTCGGGAAATCGGTGTAGCCGATGACGGTGACGCCGTTCTCGGAAACGATCTTCTGATCCGGAACAGTCAGGTCGCAATTCCCACCGCGTTCGGCCGCAAGGTCGACCACCACGGAGCCCGGCTTCATCGCAGCGACCATGTCTGCAAGCCAGAGCTTCGGCGCATCGCGGCCTGGGATTAGCGCAGTGGTGACGACAATGTCGATGTCCGGCGCGATCTCGCGAAACTTCTTTAGCTGCGCTTCGCGAAATTCCGGGCTCGACGGGGATGCATAGCCACCCGTTGTCGCGCCGTCCTGCTGCTGCTCCTTGAAATCGAGGAAGACGAATTCTGCACCCATCGATTCGATCTGCTCGGCCACTTCCGGACGAACGTCGAATGCATAGGTGATGGCCCCGAGCGAAACGCTGGTGCCGACGGCGGCAAGACCGGCGACGCCTGCGCCTATCACCAGAACCTTGGCCGGCGGGATCTTGCCGGCCGCAGTAACCTGGCCGGTGAAGAAGCGGCCGAAATTATTGCCGGCCTCGATCACGGCGCGATAGCCTGCGATGTTGGCCATGGAGGACAGCGCGTCCATCTTCTGGGCGCGCGAAATGCGCGGCACCATGTCCATGGCAATCACGTTTGCACGCGTTGCCTTCGCTTGCTCAAGAAGCTCCTTGTTCTGCGCGGGATAGAAGAAGGAGATCAGCGTCTTGTTGCTCGAAAGCTTTGCTATGTCGCTCGGCTCCGGCGGGCGCACCTTGGCGATGACGTCTACGCTTGCAAAAAGTGCTTCAACGCTGTCGACGATCCTGACGCCGGCTGCGCGATAGGCGTCGTCGGAGAAGCCGGCAAGTTTGCCGGCGCCGGTTTCGATGGCACATTGATATCCGAGTTTCTGAAGCTGGGTGGCGCTGTCCGGCGTCATCGCGACGCGTGCTTCCCCCTCAAGCCGTTCTCGTGGTGATCCAATGATCATGTAATTCCCCTCTTAGAAAGTTGCTGATCGTCAATAGATGACAACACCCCTGACACTCTTTCCGGAATGCATGAGTTCAAAACCCTTGTTGATGTCGTCGAGGGGCATGGTGTGGGTGATCATCGGATCGATCTCGATCTTGCCCTCCATGTACCAGTCGACGATCTTGGGAACATCGGTGCGGCCGCGGGCGCCGCCGAAGGCCGTGCCCATCCAGGTGCGGCCGGTGACGAGCTGGAAAGGACGGGTGGAAATCTCCTGGCCCGCGCCGGCAACGCCGATGATGACCGATTTGCCCCAGCCGCGATGGCTGGCCTCCAGTGCCTGGCGCATCACCTTGGTGTTGCCGGTGCAGTCGAAGGTGTAGTCGGCCCCGCCGATCTGGTCGGCGCCGCGCTTCGTCATGTTGACGAGGTAGGGCACGATGTCGTCGCCCACCTCCTTCGGATTGACGAAATGCGTCATGCCGAAGCGTTCGCCCCAGGCCTTCTTGTCATTGTTGAGATCGACGCCGATGATCATGTCGGCGCCGGCAAGCTTCAGGCCCTGGATGACGTTCAAACCGATGCCGCCGAGGCCGAAGACAACAGCGGTTGCGCCGATCTCCACCTTGGCGGTGTTGATGACCGCACCGATGCCGGTGGTGACACCGCAGCCGATGTAGCAGATCTTGTCGAAGGGGGCGTCCGGATTGACCTTGGCGACGGCAATCTCCGGCAGCACCGTATAATTGGCGAAGGTCGAGCAGCCCATATAATGGTGGATCTTGTCCTTGCCGATCGAGAAACGCGAGGTGCCGTCCGGCATCAGCCCTTGGCCCTGGGTGGAGCGGATCGCCGTGCAGAGATTGGTCTTGCGCGACAGGCACGACGGGCATTCGCGGCATTCGGGCGTATAAAGCGGAATGACGTGATCGCCCTTCTTCACCGAGGTGACACCGGGGCCAACGTCGACGACGATGCCGGCGCCTTCATGGCCGAGGATTGCCGGAAACAGGCCTTCCGGATCGGCGCCTGAGAGCGTGAAATCGTCGGTGTGGCAGATGCCGGTTGCCTTGACCTCGACCAGCACTTCGCCGGCCCTCGGGCCTTCGAGCTGAACGGTCATGACTTCCAGCGGTTTACCGGCGGCAATGGCGACGGCGGCGCGTACGTCCATTAGATTTCCTTTCGATGATTGCCAGAATTGCCGCGGTGCGGCCTTGATTGCGAGTGTCAGGTCGCGGAAGAATAAGGAGTGCGTCGGCTGAAGGTTCGCGGTCCGCAAATGGGCGAGCTTGGCCGCGCGGGTGTACCGCAAACGAGCGAGATTGCAGGCGAAAGCATTGACAGATCCTCCCGATGCGCGCTTACGGTTTTATCTCCGTCCTCCAGCCGCATGGATCTTCGTTAACATACTGATTAGAATTTGCATACTAAAAAGTATCCGAAATAGTTGGAAATTTCACCCGGCCGCCATCCCCGGGTCGGGCGACTATGGAAGCTGCGAAGCGGCCGGTGAAGCGGCTATTTGTTCTGGGCAAAGCGTTTTCTGATGCGCCTATACAGAAAAGGTACCGTCGCGCGACAGCGACGGTACCTTTCTCGCGAAATGACCCTGCGGTCGGGATTGCGTTCAATCAGCCTTGGTGCTCGCGACCTTCCACCTGGATCACGAGATCGACGTCGTCACCGATCATCCCAAGTGCTGCCTTCATGCCGAAATCGCTCCTCTTGACCTTAGTTGTCGCGCTGAAGCCGACAACGTGGCTCTTGTCCCAGGGGTTCTGACCTTCCTTATTGAACTTGACATCCAGCGCAGTGGATTTCGTGACGCCCGCAATCGTTAGGTCGCCAGTAATTTGGCCCGTGGTGTCGGAGGTCTTCTTGAACTCCTTGCCGACGAAGATGATTTCCGGAAATTCCGTCGCATTGAACCAATCAGCACCCTGGATGTCGCCGTCGCGTTGCTTGTTGTTCGTCGAGATCGAACCGACCTTGACCTTGACATCAAGGCTGCTTCCCTCGGGCTTCGTGGCGTCGAAGTCGAAAGCGCCTGAGAATTCCTGCGCGACCCCAATCACTTTCGAGAAGCCCAGGTGGTCGATGTAAAACGCGATTCCTGAATGGACGGGGTCGATGTCGAACTTGGTGGCCCAAGCGGGCGACACTGCCTCGGCGAGCGACGTCATAGAAAGCAACAAAGCTGCAAGTCTATATTTCATTTTCATTCTCCTCCTCAGGTTAAGCTGGAAAACTCGATCCATAGTCCAGGAACGCGACAGCGACCGCCAACGCGGCCGGAAGCACAGCCAGGGCTACATGGACGAAAAGGCGCGGAAACTGCCGGGATACGCCAAGCATCCGGCAGATACCCTCCGAGAACACTGGCAGCACGACGCAGAGGCCGAGGATCGCAATGGCGACGGGATCGGCTTTGCGCGTGATCAACACCACGGTGAAAGCGACGGAAATCAGTCCACCCAACACGCCGATCGATGAGGCGCCGCCAAAGCGGAAAACGGGGTTGACGATGTGTACCAGGAGAATTCCCAGGCAACCGGCTGCGAACATCAGACAGAGCTGAAACGAGGAGGACGATGCGCCGAGAAGGGCTATCGGCGCGAAGCCGAGCGCAAGCACGGCAACGACGCCGCCCCGCTTTACGTCATCCTCCGCGCGAGCCGACATCCCGCGCAGGATGAGCCACATTATAGCAACGCCCACCGTCGCAGCAGCCACCACTTCCCACGTCGCCACTCCCAAACGAGGCAGACCGATATAAAATGCGGCTGCCACAGGCTGAAGAAAGGCAACAACGCGAACCGCGCGTTGGGCGGCGATCTCGACCGCAAACCCCACTGCCGTCCCGATAACAATCACGTAGAACAGCTTGTTGACCGCCCCGACAGGCGGAAAAGCCGGCACCTTGTTGTAGACGAGCCAATAGGCTGCCAGCAATGCAGCAGGCATCAGGAGGTCGGTAGGGCGCATCAGGCCGCGCCAGCGCATCAGGCCCGACGCGAAAATGCCGACGAGCATCATGACGAGCAGGGACGCGGCCAACGCCTCCTGCGGAGAGTTGCCAAATCCAAGCATGAGATGTTTTCCGAATTGCGAAAATGTATCCTGCGGCGTCCGGCACGCCAGCGCGTGACAGCCGGCACCAAAGCAGCCAGCGCCCTAACGTCCGGGTTGCATGCTCCGACAGATCGCTGTCATTCTACTTTTGCTCATAGTCCCCCCAATAACCGCATGCTCCTCAACAGCGGTCGCCACTTTCAGTTTGGATACCGAGTAGTTTTCACATACTAAATGGTTTCCGAATGAAAGCTAGTCTCCGAATTTTTGGAAGTCAAGCGCGCTATGGACGCAAAAGCGGGTGCTTTCCCCGCTGCATGGCGACTTCGGTGATCGATAGATTGTTGAGACGTTAACGGCGCGCGGGACGGCTGACGGTAAAGCCGTGCGTTTGTCATGCCGTGTGGCAGATGGTCCCGGTCAGGCCTTTACCGGGACGCCGGATTTGGTTGCTCGCGACGACCGATACATGTCGTGCAAAACGACCCGGACCATGTCGCCAGGGGCTCCCTCCCTGAGGAAGCTCGAAATACCGCCATAGGTAAGTTCGAGAACGATACCGCCAATATAGAACGGGCTCGCGGGGGGCTGCATGACGAGATCCAACTTCTCGATAAGGATCTTGCCGACGCCCTCCCACTGATCCCGGAACAGCTTGATGTGGCGATCTCCGAGTGTGTGATCATGCTGTGCCATGCGCAGCAGCTCGATCGCCAGCATTCCCCACCGCCGGTCATCGCCGCGGTTGTTCGCCCAGGTCGCGAGAACGTCAATGAGCTCCATGGGATCATCACAGTTCCCGAGAAGTTCCGTCAACTGAACCACGTCGCCACCGGCATTGCCGGCAAGAAGCTGGAGGAAGATGTCTTCCTTATTGGCAAAGTTCGAGTAGAACGCGCCCTTCGAATAGCCGGCCTCCTCGGCGATCCGCTCAATCGAAGCCCCAGCGTAGCCGTACCGTGCCATGACCTCATAAGCGGACGCTAGAAGCTTCTCTTTCGTTCGAGCCTGACTTTGCTCACGTGTCAGCCGTGCCATTCGTAATTCCCGTTCGTGCGTATCCAGACACCGAGGCGTACCTCAAAATGCACCGGTTACACAAGAGCCGTCGAGAGACAAATGAGCCCCCAAAAGATCGGATATTCCGGCCCCATCTTCTGCCAACGCCAATTCAGGCCGTTGATTTTTGTAACCGCGTAGCCCGAACCGAACAGCACCAGGGCACCGACGACGGCCGCAATCCTGGGATAGACAGAAAAAATCAAACCCACGGCGGCACACGCCTCTGCAACCATCGCAAGACCGACGAACAGCTTCGCTGGCTTGAAGCCAGCCGCGTCGAACGTTCCCTCTGCCTTCTCATAATGGAGGCCCTTGCCGATCAGGTGGGGGATAAACCAGACGCCGCAGAGAATGCGGAGCCAGTCGACCAAAACGAAATTCATTTCTCCTCCTTCACACCGGCCTCTGCCGGGTCGGCGAGGATAGTTGCATTCCTCGCTTGCCTTTTAAGATACTAAACGGTATTCACAGTCCATATAGTATGTCAATACGGGGCAATCTTCGAGTTTGGGAGGAATACCGATGGAAATGATGCGTGCCGCGCGGCTCCACGCCGTGGGTCAGCCGATGAGCATTGACGAGGTCGAACGTCCAAAGGCCACCGGGAGCGATGTAATCGTCCGCGTAAAAGCCTGCGGAATGGTTCCGAACCTGGCGAATGTTCTGGCTAACTGGGAGACCTGGTATCCGCAAATGCCGCTGCCGCCACGGCCTGCGATTCACGGTCTTGATCCGAGTGGTGTGGTTCACGAGGTCGGTCCCCAAGTTGTCAGCATCAAGCCGGGCGACAGGGTCTATGTGAATCCCGGGCGTTTCTGCGGAGCATGCCACCATTGTTCTTCCGGCAAACCGCAGGCCTGCGAATATTGGACGCTTGGCGGGTACTTCGGCTACAACCCCAAAAGCATGGACATGTTCGCCCGCTATCCTTACGGGGGCTTCGGCGAATTCATGCTGGCCCCGCAGGCGCAGGTCGTCAAAATCCCCGACAACATGACCTTCGTCCAAGGTTCCCGCATGGGCTATCTCGGTACGTCCTACGCCGCCCTCAAGAAGTGCGGACCGCTGATGGGCAAGACGCTAATCATTAACGGCGCAACCGGAACACTGGGTTTGGGTGCCACACTGTTCGCGTTGGCGATGGGTGTTGCCAGGATTTATGCCGTGGCCAGGGGCGAGGCGCTGCTTGAACGGCTGAAAGCGATCGCGCCGGATCGCATCGTCACCTTCTCGAACGTGAAGGGATCATCGGGAGCATTCGTCAAGGAGCAGACGAACGGGAGCGGAGTGGACTTGATGCTCGATACGCTCGGCGCCAAGGCGCCGCTCGACTCCATGCTGGACGCCATGGGCGGCGTCAAACGGGGCGGCCGCATCATCAACATCGGTGGCACATCGGGCGCTTTGCCTGTCGACGTCAAATGGTGGATGGACGAGCAGATGGAATTGATCGGCTCGGTATGGTTCACGGCCGCGGAAGGCATGGAGATCGCGGCGATGGTCGAAGCAGGGATCATCGACATGTCGGTCATGTCGCCGATGGTGTGGCCGCTGGAGAAGATCAATGACGCCATTTCTGGCGTCGGGAAGGACGAAGGCGGATTCACCTATTACGCCGTCGAACTGTAACGGAGTTCCAATTGGCCCACACCTGGCGGATCACTGTCGAGCGGCTCGAGGAATGCCCCTTCGGCCCCCCATTTGAGGTGGCATGCGGAGCGACTGGATCGTTAATCGGCTACCTGCCGTTCTGAAGGCCGGGCGTGGTGTCCGGCCAAATAGGAGGAAGATGCAATGGCAAATGTCGGCATACACCCCCATGTCGATGGGGGATTGAGGACGGGAGGTGCCCCGATCGCCGGAGGCACTCTCGTTTGCGAGTGCACCACGAACCCGGTCAAGGTGAAGATCAAAGGCGATATCGCCCATAATCATGCCTGCGGCTGCACCAAATGCTGGAAGCCGGTGGGCGCAAATTTCTCCATCGTTGCGGTAGCGCCCACGGAAGCCGTGGAAGTCGTTGAGAACGGCGATAAGCTCGTGGTCGTCGATGCAAATGCCCTGATCCAGCGACATGCCTGCAAGGAGTGCGGTGTTCATATGTACGGGCCGGTGGAGCGGGATCATCCGTTCAAGGGTTTGTCCTTCGTCCACCCCGAGCGTTTCGAAGAAGAAGGATGGGCGGAACCCGGCTTTGCCGCGTTCGTATCCTCAATCATCGAGGCAGGGTATGCCCCTTCGAAGATGGACGCAATTCGTGAACGTCTAACCGAGCTGGGCCTTGCACCCTACGACTGCCTCTCACCGGGCCTGATGGACTACATCGCCACGTGGACGGCAAAGAAGAACGGCGTTCTGACCGTTTAGACCTGCAAAGAGCCGGACGAACGTCCGGCTCGAATTCTCCGTACTGAAAAGGCTGTCCGCCATGGTTTCGGTTCACTAGCGCAGGCGGACTGATTGGCCCTCGCATCGTCTGTCAGAAGGCGATTTGGGCGCAGGCGACCAGCAAGCAATCCTCCGAGTTCCAAACGGCTCCCCGAGGATGAATCGCGACGGCGCATTTAATTCAGTGCATTTTCGTCTTGCTTGACATACCAATAGGTTTTTCGATACCAACTAGTATGTTTTCTTGATCTCAACCGTTAAGCAACCAACGGGCTGAGGCCACACTGGAGGATGTCGCAAGCTAAGGGAGGAGTATCATGGCTGCAGGTGGAGGAGCCCCGAGGAGCCTCGAAACATTGATCAACGAAGCGGGCGGAGCGGTGAAGCTGCTGCGGGGGTCGAATATCGGCCCCTATGTCTTTCCGGGCATACCTCCGGAATTCACCAACTGGCGCGACGAGGTGCAGTCCTGGAAGGATAGCGTCGCGCTTCTGGAGCAATCCTATCACATGACCGAACTGCATTTGCGCGGGCCGGAAGTGATCCCCTTCCTGTCGCAGTTCGCGCTCAACAAGTTCGATCCATTTCAGGTGCGCCGCGCCAAGCAGATCGTCCTTACGGGTCATGACGGCAATTACATCGCCGACGCGATCCTGTTCCGCGAGGAGGAGGAGTTCTTCCGCGTCGTCGGCGCGCCGTTTGCGAGCGATTGGCTGCTCTACAATGCCCAAAGCACATCTTTGAACGTGACTGCCGAGAAGAATGACAACTGGTCGGTCCGCCAAGCGCCGCGCGATGTGTTCCGGCTCCAGATCCAGGGGCCACAGGCATTGGCTCTTATGCAGGACGTGACGGGCAACACGCTGCCGGACATCAAGTTCTTCTTCATCGGCGAGTTCCGGATCGCCGGCAAAAACGTGCGGGCGTTGCGGCATGGTATGGCGGGCGCGCCGGGCTTCGAACTCTATGGCAAATGGGACGACCAGCAGGCTGTGCGGGAAGCGCTGGAAAGAACAGGCGAGAAATATGGAATGCGCAAGATCGGCGCGCTTGCCTACTCCACGACGGCCCAGGAATCCGGCTGGATGCCCATGCCGCTGCCGGCGATCTATCACAGCGCCGAAATGAAGCCTTATCGCGAATGGCTCAACAACTACTATCTGGAATCGATCGCGTCGCTCGGTGGCAGTCACGTCTCCGACCGCATCGAGGACTATTATGTCGACCCCATCGAAGTGGGTTATGGCGGCCTCATCGATTGGAACCGCGACTTCGTGGGCCGGGATGCGCTCAAGGATCGGGCAGCCAACCAGAGGCGCACGAAGGTGACGCTCGTCTGGAACGACGATGACGTTGCCGCGACGATCAAGGCTTCGCTCTTCGACCACGAAAAGCCTGGCCGCTTCATGGCTCTTCCCACACCCATGTATGCCACATTCGAATCCGACGCTGTTCTAAGCAACGGCAAGCTCGCGGGCGTCTCGCAATGGTCGGCCTATTCGGCGAATGCAAAGCGCTTCATTTCGCTTGCGCTTGTCAATCTTGAAGACGCCACCCCCGGCACGGAACTCACGCTCCTCTGGGGCGAGCCGAATACACGCCGGCGCACGGTGGACCGCCATGAGTTGCGCGAAATCCGCGTGAAAGTGGCGCCAGCGCCGTATTTCGACAAAGTCATCAAGACGGGCCGGCAATAAGTCGCGTCGAACATTTTGGCCGCCGCGACACTCAAGGTGGCGCGGCGGCTACAAGCTCCCCTGGGTAACTTCACCTGGCATTTCGCGGCGAGGGGGAGCTTCCTGTCGATCTGCAATATCGGCAATCGGCAAACTCACGACATCGAGTTGGTGTTTGTGCCTGAATCCACATCGAACGCAACATTTCCTTCGTGCGAACCCAATAGCGCAACTGGCCGTGTTGGCTCAATTGCGCTTCTGCGCTTCTTTGGTGACCGGCTGCATGCGGTATGGTGTTCTTGCGACCGATCTTGCTCTGATGGTCACGCATCTGCTCCGCCAGATCGACCTTCAGGACAAGTTCGTCGAATTTTTTGGGCCGGGCGTTTCGATATTGACGGCAGGCGATCGCGCCGTTGTTGCCAACATGACGCCGGAATTCGGCGGCAACAGCGCCTACTTCCCGATTGATGGCCAGACGATCCAATATCTGCGGACGACCGGGCGCAGCGAAGATCACGTCAATTTTGTCGAACGCTCTGCCAAGCGTGTCGGCATTTGGTTCGATCCTTCCTCACAGCCGCGCTATACCTCCACGCTGCAAATCGATCTAGCGAGTATAGAGCCGAGTCTTGCAGGTTCCCGGCGCCCGCAGGATCGGATTCCCGTCAGCGAGACGCGCCGGCCATTGCCGGCATGAAGAAGGGATCGGTCGAGGTCGAGATCCTACGGGCCGGCGGCATCCTACCGCTGATTTTGAACAAGGTCGCTGCAAAGGCTTCGAACGATGTCGGCCAGTTCGTAAGAACAGGTACACTCGTCAGCAACTGACCGCACTGCCTTGCGTATTGCTATCATAAGAATACTCATGTAGGAGTATATGGCGAAGAACCCCCCATTTCTTCCGCACAAATAGTTTCGCAATTCATGGAGCAACCAGTGTCAGACAAAGCTGTGAAATTCTCTCTTGGCGGAGACATGCCAGTTAACCTGATGGGGTTTGGCGCCATGCGCCTTGTATCGAAGGGGTTTCGCGGCCCAGCGCGGGATCCGGGCGCCGGCCGCGCCGTGCTTCGCCGCGCCGTCGAGCTCGGTGCGAACCTGATTGATACGGCCGCCTTCTATCATAGCAGCGATAAAACTGTTCGTGCGAACAGGCTAATTCAAGAGGCGCTTTTTCCCTACGGCCGGGACCTCGTGATCGCAACCAAAGTGGGTCACGTTTTCAGCTCGGACGATAGCCATCGGACCGCGACAGGTGCCGACATGCGCCGGTTGGTAGAGGAAAATCTTCAAGATCTCGGCTTGGACCGGCTTGATCTGGTCTATCTGCGCATCGGGGAGATGGCGCCGCCCCATGGCGAGTCGCTCGCTGAACGTTTCGAAGCTCTTGCAGCGCTGCGCGAGGAGGGGTTAATTCGTCACCTCGGTCTCAGCAATATCGATGCCGATCATCTAGCCGAAGCCCGTGCGATAGCGCCGGTGGTTGCCGTGCAGAACAATTTTCATGTTGCCAAGCGCGGAGATGCTGCGCTGTTGGGAATTTGTGAAACGGAGAATATCGCCTTCAGCCCCTTCTTCCCGCTCGGCGGAGGGATGGCGAATATCGACGACGGGCGTCTCGCGCGGATTGCAGGCCGACATGGGGCAACCAGCAACCAGATCGCGCTGGCTTGGTTACTGGCTCTTTCGCCAGTGATGATCGCAATTCCCGGCACCGGCTCCATTGCTCATCTGGAAGAAAATATGGCTGCGGGCGACATCGTGCTGACGGAACAGGACCTTGCTGAGCTTTCCTGATGACTCGATGAGCGGACCATCCTAGGCGAAATCACTCGTGCTTTGCGGCCCGACCCGCTCAAGACGTAGCCGCAAGCCAGATGGCGCGTCCAACAGTGAATGCCCGATAACCACGGGAAGAAAACCCAATTGGAGTTGGCCTCAAGGCGGCTGTCACCTGACAGAACCTATGGCTTTTCCTTGCGCGGCCGGGGATTGCGCTCGTCGGCCATGAGATCCGGGAGAGCTGCGATGAGGTCCGCAAGATATTGGACCTCCGCCTCCATCCGGCGCTCTGTATGACGGACCGCCCATTCCTCCGCCACTCCGATAAAGGGCATGGCTTGCTCGATCATGCGCCGCCGCTCTTCCAGCAGCGCTGTCATCCTTGCAAACCGGTCGGCCAGGAGGGCGGGAAGTTCGTCCAGTTTGGCTGGATCGGTGCGCGTAAGCGCGAGGTCGAACGGATCATACTTAAACCAGATTTCCGTCAGGCCATTACGCCTCAGATCCGCCAACACACGCCTTCCTTCGTCGGTGATTTCATAAATCTGACGGGTAGGGCGGTTGCCTTCCTGTTCGCGGCCCGCTTCGCGCAACAGCCCTTCGGTCGCGAGCCGATTCATTGCACCATAAACGGCTCCGACGGGAATGTCGGTCCAAAACGGCACACGCTTGCGATCGGCCTCCTGCCTTAGACGGTGTCCGTGCATGGGGCCGATATCGGCGAAGGAAGATAAAATGAATAGCCTGATCGATGACATGGTGTCCCTATTGCTCTCGCGAGAGTATTCTGATAGGAGTATACATGTGTTCGCGCCACATTCAACTCGATGAAACCGCACATGCGGGTAAATCAGCTCCGGAGCTTATAGGCAATGGAGCCGTGCGTATGTCCCTCCTGGAGGGCACCATTGCCGGTGAAAACAGCGCAACGAAGGTTAGGGCAATATTTGACGGAAGAACGAGATCTAATATGAAGAGAGTGCAATATGACCGCTACGGCGGCCCGGAACGCATGTATATCGGCAAAGCCAACTTGCCTCAGCTTGGTGCAAAACAGATACGTGTCACCGTTAGTGCAGCGGCGATAAATCCTTTTGATTGGAAGCTCCGAAAAGGCGTCATGAAATTATTCAGGAGCCGGAAGTTCCCAAAGGGTATGGGAACCGATTTCGCTGGAGTGATCGCTGCCGTCGGCAGGGATGTGAAGGGTCTCTTTGTCGGTGACGACGTTTTTGGGACCGTTGACTTCAACGAATCCGGTGCCTTTGCGGAAGAAATCATCCTGGATTCACATTTGGTGGCAAAAAAGCCGGCGCGCCTTTCGTTTGAGGAGGCTGCCTGCCTCCCCATTCCAGTGATGACCGCATGGGCAGCCGTATTCGACAAGGCCAAAATGTCAAAGGGATCGCATCTTTTCATCCATGGCTGCACCGGTGCTGTAGGTGCATCTGCAGTGCAGTTGGCGCTTGCCCGAGGGATTAAAGTGAGCGGCTCATGTGGCACCGCGTCCTTGCAAAGTGCCAAAGCAGCCGGAGTCGATCCGGTTTTCACCTATGGGGATAAGCAGCTCCAGGCTCAGAATGGAAAATTCGACGCCGTCTTCGACACGCTTGGAACCCTGTCTGTGGGGGCTGGGCTTTCGATGCTCAACAGAAAAGGAATTTTTGTCGATATCAATCCGACGCCCGGCAGGATGGTGCGTGGAATGCTAGCCAGACGATATAAGCTCGCTTTCGCGACCATGGGGATTAAACATCTGTCGGCAATCGCTGACCTTGCAAGTGAAGGTGTGTTGCGACCGACTGTCGGCCTCGTCGTTCCATTTACTGATGCGTTGTCCGCGATCACTGCAGCTGAAACAGGGGCGCGAGTTCCAGGAAAAGTCGTTCTAGCCTTGTGAGACGATGGGGAAGGGTTCCGAAACCGTACGACGATCATTATCAAAAGAGTCGGTCCAAGCTCGACTCTTCCCCCTCAATAGCTTCTGTACCGTTCATCACCCTATCTCTGCTTGAATCAAAGCACAGCCGAATGAGGGATGGCAAGCTCTCGGTACGACACGTGCCGGGACGGATGCCTCGACTGGGAGTGGCGTGTGAGACCCGACTGACATAGTCGGGGAGTGGCGGATTCGAAAAGTTCCTATTCGCATCGAGCTGAAGGCATTGTGACGGACACGTCAGCTCGGTCAGCGACTGACTGAGCAATCAATGCGTGGGAACACATGGCGCATTGCTGGACGCTTCGCGGATCCGATGGATTAGCTAGACACAACCCGAAAGTTGACCACCGTCGAGCTCGACGAAAACGCTGAACAACGAATATCGCGGTCGTATGGTCCAGCGCTTCCATATGCATCATCAATCTCCTACTTTCGTCTTCTTGAGCTGGTGGTAGGCTACAGATGCAAAACTTGCCAAACGAAGGCCTCCAGCGAGTGGCGCTGGTGAATCTACCGCCATTGCCTCCTCCACCTCCTCCAGGGATTTGCCCCGGGCGACCATGACTTGGATCTCATCGTATTGTTGCTGGAACTCATCCAGCTTCTGCTGGACCTCCACCTTCGTTTGCAGGTCGCCATGTCCAGTTACGAAGATGTCGGCTGGAAGCTTGAGCATCTCCCGCACAGTGGCGAGCCAGCCACTCGCCGAGCCATGTTTCTCGTCATGTATCGTGGGAGTTGGACTGCCGCCCCACGCCAGGATGTCACCGGCGAAAATCACCCTCTCGTCCGGGAGGTGGACAACGGTGTCGCCGCTGGTGTGCGAGGGACCGAAGTGAAAAAATTCGAACCAGACATCTTCAATCGTTAAGGCGAATCTTGTCGTGAAGGTGCAGTTCGGCAAAGCCCTGCTAGGAAGCCGGCCCATGAGTGCCACAGCGTTTGCAGCCTCCATGTCTGTCTTGCAGTTCTCGTGAGAGATGATGGTCACACCCGCAGGAAAACTCGCAAGCCCCATGACATGATCGCCGTCACCGTGCGTAAGGATGACGTGCGTAACGGGATTGGATGTGATCCGAGCGACTTCGTCCAGAAGTCTTTTCCCCGCGCCGGAGCTGACCTTTGCGTCGATCACAACAACGCCACGACGGCCAACGACTATTCCGGAATTTCCGCCTGCACCGGCAACCCAATAGACATTCGTCGCGATTTGGTGAGTTACCAAGGGCTCTTCACCCCAGCTTTCTATGTAACGGCGGATTTCTTCGAGTGAGGGCCGTTGGGAACTGGATTTTTCGTTTGTCATCTCAGAGCCGCTCCTCAATCCAATCCAGCAAACATGCTGAAGCGGTGGAATAAGCGCCGATCTGGCAGTGAGCCTGTGCGGTCGAGACCTCGTCAAATAACAGGTAATGCTTGGGGCATTTCAAAGCATCAAATAGCCTCTGGGCCTCTCCCTTCGCTATCTCTTCGGTACCGTCCATGACGAGCGTTTCGCATTCAATTCGGTCGACCACGGGGGCGTTGTCATAGGCCAGAAGGGCGTTGAACACCTCCCGCTCACGTACACCGTGTTTCCAGGCATAATCTCTGACGAGCCATTTGAGCGACGTGTACTGGGCCGTGCGCTTAAAGGCCTCAGGAAGGGCGTCCACTCCATCTCCGATCAGCAGTTGACGGATGGGGGGCGGGAAATGGTTGAGGATCGCTTCTCCCCAGCTCAAAGATCCGGGGTCGGCAACGCATACCTTTAGGCGCTTTTCGAATGCTGCAGCCCGCACGGAAAGAAAGGCGCCGAAACTCAAGCCCATAAGACCGACCCTGGACGGATCGATCCCAGGAATTTCGAGCGCAAAATCGACGACGGGCTTGACGACGTTCTCCCAGTCGGGTCGAAAATGCAAATTATTGAGTCTTAGTGACAGACCTTGGCCGGGACCGTCGTAGACCAGGCAGTGGATTCCACGGCGCATTGCAGCATCGTAAACCCAGCACGTATCGTCGGCCCAGGTATCGCGACCCGGCGTGATGATGAGCAGCGGAGCGCTTTCTGCAGCAGCAGGAGATCTGAAGAAATGTCCCGGAAGGAACGTGCCTTCGTACGGAATTTCAACATACTTTCCAGGATAACCAGATAGCTCAAGGTATCGCGCATAGCACTTGGAACTGGCGTGCGCATGTTCGGTAAGACGCGAATCTCCAGGATAGCTGAAATACATCAGGGAGGCGCGCCAGTAGGTCGCAGCGCGAAGGTATGTGGAGGAGGCCGTAAGGCGCTTGCCTGCCCGATCGGCCTCTTCAGCCCGGGTTTGTAGACGTTGCGCTACCGCGCTCCACGCGTTAATCCAGCATTCTTCGTCGTTTGGTTTCAATTGCCCGATGACTTCAAAAACCTCACCCAGGTCACACATGCCATATTGCATGAGGCCGAGGACATGTTTCAGCAGTGCATCCATTATCAAGGTGTCGCTGAACTTGCTGGATGTCCAATGAACCGTATTTTGAACGTCTGACATGTTCGTTTCCTTCCTATATGCACGATGAACTAGTGCGGGTCGTGTTGATGAACTGGGCCCGCTCGGGTGCAAGAACACGGAAGCGGCAACAACTCTCGAACTACGCGGTGGACGCCAGCAGGCTGCTTGCTGCGAAAACTCTTGATCCTTATTCGGTTGCAACATTGACGGCTTGTCCTGGCCACAAAGCCTCGAAACAAGCCGGGCTCATGCCGTGCGACGTCAAAGCTCGAGCGAGCAATCGTGGCGGTTCGTCCCAGGGCTCATCCGTCAGCCGAAAGGTACCCCAGTGGATTCCCGCTGCCTTGCGGGCTTCCAACGAGCGCATGATCAACACGGCCTCGGCCGGGTCGACATGTTGGGGCGCCATGAACCAGCGAGGCGCATAGGCGCCGATCGGAATCAGTGCCAGATCTGGTCGACCGTAAGCCGCGCGCATGTCCCTGAAAATCGCACCGGTTCCATATGCGGTATCGCCAGCGAAGTAGATGAGGCCGGCCCTGGTTCTCAGCATAAAGCCACTCCACAGCGCCATACGACGGTCTCGCAACCCACGTGCCGACCAATGATTGGCCGGCACGATATCTACGGTGACGCCGTTTGCCAGGTCAAAGCTGCTACCCCAGTTGCCCGTCACGACCTTGGCATCGGGAACCGCACGCCGGACAATAGTCTCATTGCCCAAGGGTGTGATGATAATGGGCGCATAGCGCTCATGCAGCCTTTTCAAACTCGGCAGATCGAGGTGGTCGTAGTGGTTATGTGAGAGCAAGATCACGTCGATTGGCGGCAAGTTCGCAAACGCGATGCCGGGCGCAGTGGTTCGGCGTCTGCCGATATAGCCACGCGGCCCCGCGCGCTCGGACCAGACGGGATCCGTCAAAACATTCAGCCCAGCTGACTGAATCAGAACCGTCGCATGCCCAACCATAGTGGCGCGCAGACCGCAAACGCGACGTTCTGGTACAGTCCCCTCGACTTCGATACGCTTCGGCCACGGCACTCTGCGCTCCCGCTGCCAACGGAAAAGATCTCCCACGGAGCGATCCGTTCCCGGATGGCCAGGATTGGCGAAGAGCACTCCGTCGAAATTTTCGGCCGGTGGGGATGTCACGTAGCGGTTCCGCTTGCTCATGGATTGGATTTCACAAAATGTTGGTCATCTGATTATTCAACGTCGCCGCCATGCACGCAGCGACGTCTTTTCGGATAGCTGACGGCGCGTCAGCCGGACGATCTGTTGCTTCAACTCAGACTTGTTCCGACGGGTTCGGGCGTGATGCGCTCCCCAGCAGCAAGCCAAACTCCGGCGCCGCAAATTCAATTTGCTGGGCGCGTGAGTTTCAAGTCGGGCGTATCGCCGTTCCAGCCTTGAAGCCCGCCGGGAATCTCGCGGAAGCGCAGGCACTTCGACATCATCGTGTTATTCAGGCACATCGTATCGCCTTTGACCTTCCAGCTGACGGATAGCGAAAAGAACATGGGTCCCTTTATGCTTCCGGTGCCGTCCTTGTTGAGGGTGAGTTTGAAGGATCTGCCATTCGGCGCATCGGCCGACCAAGGGGCGCCATCGGCGAGAACTGCGGCGGCCTTCTGTGGTTGCAGATAGGCCTGCCCCTGTGCAGCAAGCACGTGGTCTGCGGCGAGAATTGCAACCGCTGCCGTTATGATCTTTAGATCTATCTTCATGTGGATGTCCTTTCTTCCTTGATTTGCTCGAACCGCCTAGCGAACGCTGCTGCGGCACATGGATTTTCTGTTGCTATTGGTGGACGGTGGCGCCCTTGTCGCTCCAGTTCGGCGGCAGGCCAAGCTGGCCGGCGACGGCTCCCGTGATGCCGGGGGCAGATCCGAACGCCTTGCAGGCGTCATATTTGGGAGCACCGCCAAGCGAAACTCGCATCCTTTGCATCGAGGGTATCGCCGGCAACCCCTTGAAAGGATCCTTCCCCTTGACCAGCATGCGGCTGAAGTCGTTGGAGAAAGCAGACGACAAAGAGTACGCATCTCCCACTCTGGAGTATCGCGGCGTCGTCAGCATGTTAGCGCCTCGCGACCACAGCATGGCTGCCTTCTGGGATCCGTCCTGAGCAATCGCCTCCGCCTCAACGGACAAGCCACCAAGGCCGACCGGTATCCGCGGGACTGGGACGGGGACTGCAGCAACCGTCGCGCCGAGCGTTGTAACGGTAGAGGTGGCAGCAACCGTCTTATTTGTAGCAACGATGTCGGTCACAGTGGCATGGACGGTGAGATCGGCTGGTTGGTCCGAAGTGACGATCCTGAAGCGGTCGGCGAGATCGGTGCAAAGCGCCCGGTCGATGGCATTGGAGACGAGCGCCAGATCTTTGGGTTGGATTGTGCTGGCGCTGCCGATCTGCGTGGAGGTCCGCAAGATGCGCACCGTCTTCGCAGCGAGAACTGGTTGCGGATCCACGCGCAGCTTTGCTTTTGTCAGTGTGCCTCCGGAGGGGGTCATACCCGTGTAGGAGCCAAGTGTTCCCTTTTGCTGCAGCGGCACGTTTGCGCAGGACGAAAGCGTCGATAGCAGTAACAGACAGAGTATTGCCTGCGGGTGTGTTTCAGAAAGCTGGAAGCTAATGCCCATCTGCGAGATCTCTGAGTGGTTGCGATGACCCAGATCTAGCAGTGCGAACGTTAACTGCTGTAAAGGCAGTGTAAAGTTAGGTAAAATATGCAGGTGTACTTCGGGAATCAGAACGGGTCAATGCGCGTCCCTGCCCGACCATAGTGGCAGTCTCGCGTATGTTTGTTGATCGATCTATCGTCTCAGTCCCGCCGGATCGAGAGAGCATGTTTCGTCGCCCTCCGGGGAATCTCAAGTGTAATAGCCAAGCCACCGTTGGCCGGTAACGATGCGTACACGCGACCTCCATGCCGCTCGATCGCTTGCCTTGTGATTGCGAGGCCAAGGCCGTATCCGCCTTTCGGCATCGCGTCGCTGCCACGGGAGAATGGCTGAAAGATGCGTTCGAGTTCATCTCGCTTTACGCCAGGTCCCTGATCTGTGACGCAGATCTTGAGGAGATCGGTCATGGGTTCGCATAAAACGGATATGTGCGAATGTTCAGCAGTGTACTTGACCGCGTTGCGTAGGACGTTTTCGAGCGCTCTGTAGATTAGTTCACCCTCGACTTCGGCTCGGAAGACACCGTCGACATCCGATGTGATCGAGATGTCTTTCGCCTCCGCCTCAAACGCCGCGTCACCGAGGATCTCATTCAGGAGCTCAATGATATCAAGGGTCTGCGTCTTCAGCGGGCTCGTGGATCGAGCCGTCAATCTGGCAAGAGTCAGGACTTCACCAACCAGTTCATCGAGTCGTTCGACTTCGCGATCGATGCGGTCGAGCATAGCACTAAGTTTCTTCGGGCTCTGCCGCAGAACGCCCACGACCGCCTGCAGGCGTGACAAAGGAGAGCGCAGTTCATGGGATACATCGTGGAAAAGTCTCTGCTGCGCCTGTTGAAGCTCCTCCAGTCTGGCTGCCGTGGAGTCGAAATCATGCGCAAGTGCCGTAACCTCATCCTTGCGACCGCCCATCTTGTTGCCGATACGAACGTCGAATCGGCCGTGAGCAAGCGCGCTCAAGCCATCACGCAGATGCACGACTGGACGAACAAGATAGCGAGCCAGTGCACCCGCAGACAGCGTACTCGAAACGAGGATCGTAAACCAAGGTATCAACGGAGCGAGATCCTTGACGCTGAAGCTAGTGAGGTTCGGCACCGAAACTCGATAGCAAGCCCCGTCCTTTTGAACGAATCGCGTATCTGCGGTGTCCTTCTGCGCACATGCTGTGGCGTCGGTGACCTTTGAAATGGTCAGGCCCAATGGCAGTGTCTCTTCGCTTGCTCGTGCGAAATGCATGGCGGCATCTTCGCCGTCCGTTACAAGCACATTCGCGGCCAAGTTCGAGACAAGCGCCCGTCGCTCCGCTGCCATCTCCCGCTCGAAGGGAGCAGCCTGAAGAAACTTGACGATCAGAATTATGATTGCGACGGACACAGCCAGTGTGAGCCAGATGACCCTGAAGAACTTCCAGAAAAGTTGAGGCATGGTCATTCCACCAAAAGTTGATAGCCTTGGCCGCGGACAGACCTTATCCAAGGCTGGCCGTCGGCCCTCAGCCCTAGTTTCTGTCGAACGCTGCTGATATGAACGTCTATGCGGCGGTCGAACGGCGTAAGTGGCTTTCCGAATGCCTGCTTGGATATGTCCTGCTTCGATACGAGTTGACCTGCGTTCCGGGCGAGAACTTCGAGCAGAGTGAATTCGGTGCCGGTGAGCTCCAAGGCTTCGCCGCGCCACTCGACGGTTCGTTTGCCTGGAAAAATTACTAGTCGTCCTACCTCTAGGACATCAGTCGACGCGCCCGAGGCCGGTTGGTGCACCCGGCGCAAGATCGCCCGCAACCTCGCTGCAAGTTCGCCCGGCGAGCAGGGCTTCGGTACATAGTCGTCCGCGCCAAGGTTCAGTCCCGATATGCGGTCGATATCATCGCCTCTTGCCGTTAGCATCAGAACAGGGATTTGGCTTAGCTTACGGATACGCTGCAGAGCCTCGATCCCGTTCATCCGGGGCATCATGATGTCGAGCACGATGATGTCGACTGTATTGCCGGCTGCCGCTGCGATTGCGGCACGGCCGTCCGTGTCAGTTGCGACGTCATACCCTTCCTCAGTCAGATATTCCTGGAGCAGAGTTGTCAATTCGACATCATCGTCAATGAGGAGAACTTTGGTCATTCACTTCGTCCATCTTCTGTACGCTTGCTCCATACAATAGAAATCCGGAAGCGAAACCGACATTTACCTAACTTAACACTTGCTTGACCGTACTTAACATTCGAACGGCTACTAGTACCCAAGGTGGCATGCCCGCGTGGGCGATAAGTCATGCACTTTCGGAAACGCAAGGAATGTATCTTTGAAAAAGCCGCTTATTACGGTCGCGCTCGTGCTGGTTGCGGCAGCTCTTCTTTCCGTCTTCCTTAGCTCCATGATGGAGGAAGGCCCTGCACCTGCCCTGTCCATTTCGCTAGCGGCTCCAACGCAGCGCGATTGCTCGGAAACCGTCCAGGCAAGTGGGTGGCTGAAGCCATGGCAGGAAGCGATCGTCGCCTCGGAGACGAGCGGCCACATCACCGAGGTCCTGGTCGATCTCGGATCCGTGGTCACGAAGGGGCAGGCGCTTGTTCGGCTTTCCCAGGATAGCGTGCTGACCGACATTCGCAAGCATGAGGCGGCTGTCGCGACTGCCAGGGCAAATCTGGCGAAAGCAAAGGCCGATGCGGAAAGAGCACGGCAGTTTCGCGCGACTGGTGGGCTTTCCGATGGAAAGGTCGGCGAGTATCTTGAAGACGAACAGATCGCGATGGCAAACCTCGGGTCGGAGGAAGCGGCGCTTGCCGGCGAAAGGGTCAAGCTCGCCCAGACCACCATCAATTCCATTGATGACGGAATTATAACTGCGCGCTCCGCCGAACTCGGGGCGACTATCTCGGCCGGTGCAGAGCTGTTCCGTCTGGTCCGTCAGCAACGTGTCGAATGGCAAGCGGAGGTTCCGGTACGTTACCTTTCGCGAATCTCGGAAGGATTGAGCGTCGATATCGATGGGCCTGACGATCATGCTATTCAGGGCAAGGTGAGGCTTGTCGGACCTTCGGTCAACGCGGACACGCAAGCGATCGTCTATGTCGCGCTGCCGCCCGATGTCCCTCCACGTACCGGTGTTTACCTTACCGGCCACATCAAACTTCCGACCACTCCAGATTCGTCGTCCCCGAGATTCCAGCCATGCTCCGGGACGGGATAAGTCGTCACGCACCGCGCCAAACGCCCCCCTGACATCTAACGCCGCGTTTCAGCGCGTCGTCATAAGCAGAATCTGATGCTCGAACAGGATAATCAGCCATGAACCAAGCCAAATCAGAACGTGTTGTTGTTATGACCGGGGTCACAGCCGGCCTCGGCGCTCATGCGCTAGAGGACATCGCCTCTCGGCCCGATATGCGCGTCATAATTGGCGCGCGGGGAAGCGGACGAAGGGCACCGGCCGGCGTCGAGGTCATTCCGCTCGATCTCGCCTCGCTTGCCAGCGTTCGTCAATTTGCAGAAGCGGTGATGTGGCGCCTTGCCGGTACCCGCATCGACATCCTGGTACTTAACGCCGGCATGCAAAGCCCGACCAACGAGGGGCGGAGTGCGGACGGCTACGAACTGACATTCGCGGTCAATCACCTGGCCCATTATCTGCTGGCCAGACTGCTACTGCCGTGCATGGCCGAGCATGGCAGACTGGTCATCACCACAAGCGAAACGCATGATCCCGCTGTCACTCCGATCGCACCAAAGACACTTGAGCCACATAGGCTAGCGTATCCGGACAAGAATGGCTTTGGTTCGGGAATACGAGCCTATGCAGCGTCCAAGCTGTGCAACCTGCTGACCGCGCAGTCCTTCGCCGCCTTGGACGAAGTCAAGGCCCGCCAGATCAACGTGGTCGCCTTCAGTCCCGGCCTCACCGGTGGCACATCGTTGGGTCGAGACAGTCCCCGTCTTATGCGCGCGTTCGTAATGCTCCTCATGCATACCGTCTTCCGTCTAGTCGGCTTCTTCCGTCCCGAATATGTCATCGGTACACCGGAACGTTCAGGCGAAGCATTGGCCGAAGTCTCTCTCGGCGAAGTCGTCCCACCGCGGGGCCGGATTTACATTTCCCTGGTCAAGGGAGAACCGACCTTTCCAATTCCATCCGAATTGGCGCGAAGCCGGGATGCTCAAGAGAGGTTGTGGCGCGACAGTGCAGCAATGGTTGGCCTCGATGGTCGGGCAAGCTAGTGCAACGGCGCTTTTAGTGAATACGGCGCAGGTAAAAAAGAAACCCAGATGAGAATCACCTTCACGAAAAAAGTTCACGAATACGACGACGTCTACTCGTTTTTCTTCGATGCGACCGGCGTCACCTATAAAGCGGGGCAATATACTCACTTGAGAGTTGGCAGTCGGTTCGACTTCCTGGGTTCTGTGCGCGAGATGTCCTTCGCGTCAGTGCCCGGGGATCCTGAGCTCATGTTCAGCATGCATGTCGGATCGAATAGCAAATTCAAGGAAAAGATGAACGCGCTTCGGCCGCATGACACGATAAGCTTGTTTGGTACGGGCGCGCACGTCAAACTACCCGATCGCGGAACCGGCAGCCTGGTTTTCATAGCGGGTGGGGTGGGGATGACGCCATTTCGCTCGATGATCCTCGAGGCACACAAGAGAGGCGATCATCAGATGGCTGTGGTCCAGGTACAGCGGGGCGATTTCCTTTATGGCAAGGAGCTGGAGCCGCTTGTATCTGACTATAACGCAGTTCGTCCGGAAGCATTCGCGGCTGCCGTCAAGACAGTAGCGAGAGGCCGCAGCGATGAGGCGATCTTCTACGTATGCGGATCGAAAAGGCTTATTGCGTCTGTCGTCGAAACGCTAGGCGGGGCGGGCATTAAGAAGGACAAGATACGCATAGAAAGCTATAAATAGGCACGGCTTACGAAACGACCGGCGGTGAAAGGCAGATTCTCGCCAGAGTGCCAGCAACGCATTCTTCCGCTTTCCTCTCCAAAGCATGCGTCTTTCTTCGCCATGTCTCCATACCCCCTATCGGCGATTGACCCATACAGTCGGCACCTGCATCCGGTCGCAAACAGGTCGCCCTCCGACAAATTCCGCCGTGTCGGCCAAAGATCTCAATAGATCAGCAGAGGCGTTTGACCGATGAACTGAGGTGACTTCGCCTGCGAGAGCATGAACCCGGCAACGTCGGCACGTGAAATCCTGCCACCGTGGATGCCACGCAGATCGGTCAGAGCGCGATAGCGGTCCATTCGAGGACCATTACTCAAGAAACCAGGGCGGATGATGATCCAGCGGGCGATGTTGCTCATGATGATGCGCTCCTGGCGATCTTTGTCGGCGTAAATACGACGCAGTACAATTGGCATAAAGAAATGGTCGTATAACCAGCTCCCGTGCCCTTTGCTGTCGCCAGCCCCCATGCCTGTAACGGCGATGAGTAGCTGTTCCGGCTTGAGCGCTTTCGAAAGATTTTCCGCGCAGCAGGAGAACATGGTGACGGGTCGGGTTACATTTGCTGTCCCCAAGCAATCACAAACGACATCTTGCCCCTCCACCACCTTCACGATCGCATCAAAGTCCTGAGCATCTCCGGCCATGATGCGTAATCGTGTGTGGTCAATTGGCATTCGGCTTGGCACACGGGCGAGCGCGGTGACCTCATGGCCGTCTTTCAGGGCGGCTTGCACCATAGCCAAGCCAATGCCACGCGTTGCGCCAATGATTGCCATTTTCATGGAGTGTCTCCTTGAGCCCGGGAAGTTGGAGCGCTGACGTTACTGCCGTCTGGTGACCTGCCAGTCGTTCACCACGGCTCTTGATACACCACGAGCGCGGGTGCTCCACTCATCTTTACCTAACTTAACACTAGCTTGACCGTACTTAACGTTCGGCAGGGTATTCATAGGCATAGCGGCATCGATCGCAGGGCGGAGAAGCCCGCGCGCCGTGCCGGTGAAGCCCGCAAGGATTACGTTGTTGAGAAAGTCGTCCATAAGATTCGCCACTGTGCGCATTACCATGATGGTTCTGCTTCACAGCTGCAATGCCGCAGCCGAACAGGCGCCCGCGCTCACCGTATCCCTGACGGCGCCGCTGCAGCGGGAGTGGCCAGAGACCGTTCCCGCGAGCGGCTGGCTGAAGCCGTGGCAGGAGGCTATCGTCGCCTCAGAGACGAGTGGGCTTCGCATCACGGATGTCCTGGTCGATGTCGGCTCCGTGGTGAAAAAAGGACAGACCCTGGTGCGATTATCCCAGGACAGCGTGCTCGCCGACATCCGCAAGCAGGAGGCGGCCGTCGTCACCGCACGGGCCAACTTGGCCAAGGCCAAGGCGAATGCGGATCGCGCGCGCCAGCTTCAGTCGTCAGGCGCCCTGTCCGCCGAGAAAATCACTGAATATTTCGCCGACGAGCAGACGGCGACGGCAAGCCTGGCATCCGAGGAGGCGACCCTCGACAGCGAGAAGATCAAACTCGGGCAAACGACTATCGTCGCCGCCGACGATGGGCTGATAACCTCGCGCTCCGCCAACCTTGGCGCGGTCGTTTCCACCGGCACCGAGCTGTTCCGCATGGTGCGCCAGCAAAGGGTCGAATGGCAGGCTGAAGTATCGGCGCGATATTTGCCACGCATTTCGGATGGTTTGAGCGTCAAGATCAACGGGCCGGACGGGCATGCAATCGAAGGCAAGGTGCGGCTTGTCGGTCCCTCGGTCAGCACCGACACCAGTCGGGCGATCGTCTATGTCGCACTTCCGGCCGATATCCGTCCGCGCACCGGCCTTTATGTCACTGGCAGTATCGAATTGCAGACCACTCCGGCCCTGACCGTTCCCGAGACGGCGATCGTGTTTCGGGACGGCATCAGCTACGTCTTCGTAGCAGGCCAGGACAGTCGCGTGCGGAGGATCCGTGTGGAAACCGGCCGTCGCGACAATGGCAAGGTCGAAATCGTGTCGGGCATAGATGCTTCGTCGAAGGTCGTCACCTCGGGCGGTGCCTTTCTGTCGGATAATGATCTCGTGAAGATTGCGGAGAAGAACTGATGAATTTCTCCGCCTTCTCGATCCGCAACCCTGTCCCGGCGATCCTGCTGTTTGTCATGCTTGCCGTCGGCGGGCTGCTGGCCTTCAGGCATCTGGCGATCCAGAATTTCCCTGATATGGACCTTCCGACCATCACCATCACGGCAAAACTCGATGGGGCTGCGCCAACACAGCTCGAGACGGAAGTTGCCCGTACCATCGAGGACAGTCTTGCTGCCCTGTCCTATCTCGACCACATCACCACGACGATCACCGACGGCACCGTCTCGATCAAGGTTTCCTTCAAGCTGGAGAAGGACAGCGAGGCAGCCCTCAACGAGGTCCGCAACGCCGTTGACAGCGTCAAGGCCGATCTGCCCTCGCAAATGGAGACGCCGACTGTCACAAAGGTTACGGTGCAGAGCTCCGCGCTCGTTACCTATGCCATCCGCTCGACCGATCTCAACGAGACCGAGCTTTCCTGGTTTGTCGACAATGATCTGACCAAGGCCCTGCTGTCGGTACAAGGTGTCGGTCAGGTCAATCGTATCGGCGGAATCGACCGCGAAGTACATGTCGATCTCGATCCGTCGACGATGGCGTCGTTCGGCGTTACGGCAGCGACAGTATCGGCACAATTGAAGGCCGTTCAAGCCGACACGTCGGGCGGTCTTGGAGAGATTGGCGGCAACCGCCAGACATTGCGCACGCTGGGCGCGCTGCCTTCGGTCGAAACCTTGAAAGCGCTGCGGATACCCCTGGCCAACGGCCAGCAGGCCCGCCTCGACGATGTCGCCTCCGTCACGGACAGTTTCGCGGAGCGCTCCTCGATCGCATATCTCGACGGCAAGCCGGTGATCGCCGTTGAGATCAAGCGTTCGAACGGTTTTTCGGATAGCGGTGTCGCTGCCGACGTTAGCGCGGCGATCAAGCGCTTCGCTGCCGCGCATCCCAATGTCCGAATCGACGAGGCTTACAGCACCATCGGCCGGATCATGGATAACTACCATGGTTCGATGGATATGCTGTATGAGGGGGCTATCCTGGCGATAGTTGTCGTCTGGCTCTTCCTTCGGGACTGGCGCGCAACCATCCTTTCGGCCGTGGCGCTGCCCTTGTCGGTCATCCCGACCTTTCTGATCATGTACCTGGCCGGCTTCAGCCTGAACATCGTCACGCTGCTGGCACTGTCGCTGGTGGTCGGAATCCTCGTTGACGACGCAATTGTCGAGATCGAAAACATC
Source organism: Rhizobium cerradonense (assembly GCF_030182455.1). NCBI lineage: Bacteria > Pseudomonadati > Pseudomonadota > Alphaproteobacteria > Hyphomicrobiales > Rhizobiaceae > Rhizobium > Rhizobium cerradonense. The sequence continues at coordinate 30,823 of NZ_JAQJCK010000017.1, read as the reverse complement.
GCCCGCCATCTGCAGATGGGCAAGCGGCCGATGGATGCCGCTCTCGAAGCGGCCAATGAAATCGGCCTCGCCGTCATCGCGACCACCTTCACGCTGGTCGCGGTCTTCCTGCCGACCGCATTCATGAGCGGCATACCAGGCCTTGTGTTTCGCCAGTTCGGCATCACAGCGGCCGTTGCCGTTCTCGCGTCACTTGTCGTTGCCCGACTGCTGACGCCGATGATGGCGGCCTATTTCATGAAGGCGCACTCAACGGAGCAGAAGGATGGCCGTATCATGCGCGCCTATATGGCTGTCGCGAAAGCGGCCCTCGATCACAGAAAGACCACGGTGGCCGTGACTGCCGTCGTCGTTGCGCTTTCGCTCGCCACCATCCCCTTGCTGAAGTCGGGCTTCATACCCGCTTCCGACGACGCGCGAACCCAGATCACGCTTACGATGCAGCCGGGCGCCACCATCGAGCAGACGGATGCGATGACCAAAAGAGCCGCCGATATCGTCGGCAAGCTGCGCGATGTCACGCGTGTCTTCTCTTCCGTCGGTACGGCATCTTCGAACGGCGGTGGGCCAAACGTCACGACTACCAGCGATATTGGTTCGGCCACGATCGTCGCAGTGCTGACTCCGATCGCCGATCGCGACCGCAAGCAGCCGGCAATCGAAAACGATATCCGACGGGCGCTCGCTGTCCTTCCCGGAGTGCGAATCGAGGTCGGCAGCGGCGGCAACGGCACCAAGCTCGATATCACCCTTGCCAGCGATGATGCCAATGCGCTCGACAGCGCAGGCACGGCGCTGGAGGAGCAACTGCGCACGTTGCAGGGTATCGGAGCGGTGACATCGACTGCGGCAAGGCAGGCGCCGGAAATCCAGATCACGCCCGATTTTGCGCGCGCCGCGGCACTCGGGGTAACGTCGAATGCGATCGCCAGCGCCGTGCGCGTGGCGACGAATGGGGAATATTCCTCCGATCTGCCGAAGCTCAACCTGCCGCAGCGGCAGATCCCGATCGTCGTCCGCTTCTCGCCGGAGGCGCGCACCAATCTCGACGACATCAAGAACATGCGCGTCGCCGGCACCAACGGCAATGTCGATCTCGGCTCGATTGCTGATATCCGCATCGGCGGCAGCCCCTCGGAGATCGACCGCATCGACCGCATGCGCAATGTCACCGTTTCCGTCGAGCTCAACGGCCGCATCCTGGGCGATGTCAACCGCGAGGCGAAGGCGCTGCCGGCGCTCCAGCATCTGCCGCCGGGCGTTACGCTGGTGGAACAGGGCGAACTTCAGCGCAGCTCCGAGCTGTTCCAGAGCTTCGCGCTCGCGATGGCCATCGGCGTGTTCTGCATCTACGCAGTGCTCGTCCTCCTGTTCCACGATTTCCTGCAGCCGCTCACGCTGCTGATGGCCCTGCCCCTCTCGCTTGGCGGCGCACTGGTGCCGCTTGTGGTGACGGGAACCAGCTTCTCGATGCCGGCCGTCATCGGCCTGTTGATGCTGATGGGCGTGGTGACGAAGAACTCCATTCTGCTGATCGAATACGCGATAATGTCGCGTCAGCAAGGCATGTCGCGGTTCGATGCCCTCGTCGACGCCTGCCATAAGCGCGCGCGGCCGATCGTCATGACTACCATTGCCATGGCCTCGGGCATGCTACCGGCTGCGCTCAGCCTGACCGGTGGGGATTCAAGTTTTCGCCAACCGATGGCCATCGTAGTGATCGGCGGTGTGGTGATGTCGACCCTGCTCAGCCTCATCGTCATCCCGGTCATCTTCACCTTCGTCGACGATCTGGAAAAAGTGCTCAAGCGGCTCCTGGGTTGGACAGGTCTGGTCCATGAAAATCCCGAGGACGAAGCAGCGCCGCAAGCATCCAATGATGGTCGGGCGATCGCATTTAAATCGGTGCATTCGACCAGGGGACAGGGTCATCGATGATCTGTTCTCGGCGTCGGCAAGTCATTGGTCGAACGCAACCGCGCCAACAGAGCAATGCCTGCCGATGCTTATAGCAACCTCTTCGGTCGCGTTCCTCCCCCCGGAACAAGACCGCGGGACGTGTACCCCCCGCAGGCGGCATGATGCCGCCTGCGCGTCCTGCTCATTTCTGGGATTGAGCTGCGAGACGCTCTTGCATCGCGATGGGAGCGCGGCGGCCAACTAAGGAAGGTATCATGCCTGACACGCTTACCTCAGATCCACTCGCCGCGCTTATTCCGACTATAACCGCTTTCGGAGTCGTAACCCTGATGATCGCGACATTCCTGGAGCGGCTCATATTGGTAATTCCATCCCACATATTGCTCGTGGTGATTGGGGTGGCGGCGGCCGAAGGGAGTTTCTCGCTGCCCACAGCTCTGGCCTTCAGCCTGATTGGCAGCGTGCTGGGTTGCCTGCCTTTATACTTGATTGGAAGGGCGGTGGGCGAGCATCGCTCGGGCCGCTTTATCGAAGAGACAGCGCGCATGATTGGGATTTCATCGGAAAAATATCGCCGATGGGAAGATCGATTTCGCTCTAATGAACAGTCAATCGCGCTGATCGCGCAGTTGGTCCCCACCGTCCGGATCATGGCGCCAGGAATTGCAGGATTGTTGCGGACGAAATTTTTGCAGTTTGTCAGTGCGACAACGCTAGGAGTTCTGCTATGGGACGGGCTTTTTATCGCGGTGGGATATTTCTCCGCGCTCATGAATGGAGATACGAATACGTCGGTTTTGGCGCTCAAGACCGTGATCGGGCTCAGCGTCATCGAAGGACTGGTGGTCTTGGGCTGGCGCTGGAAGGCATGGGCGTGATGAACTTCATTCATCACCCGATCTTGGATCACCTCCTCTTTGTCCGAGCATTGATCGCCGATCCGCATCGGGTTGCGGCGATTGCGCCCTCAAGCAACGCCCTCGCGCGATTGATGACGTCGGAGATTTCGCCATCCGCTGGATCCGTGCTGGAACTGGGGCCAGGGACTGGAGTCTTCACGCGAGCTCTTCTCGAGCGTGGCGTGCGGTCAAGTGATCTGACGCTTGTCGAACGTGGGGAGGAATTTGCTCAACGCCTCGAAATCGAGTTTCCTGAAGCGCGTATTCTCCAATTGGACGCCGCGAAAATTGCCAACGAAAATCTTTTCCCCAATGGATCGGTTGGTGCAGTGATCTGCGGTCTGCCGCTTCTGTCAATGCCACCTCGCAAAGTCATCAAAATTCTCGCCGGCGCGTTCTCTTATCTGCAACCTGGTGGCGCGTTCTATCAATTCACGTATAGCCGAAGATGTCCAATACCACGCCCCATAGTTGATAGGCTGGGCCTGAAGGCTAGGCGTATTGGCGGCACATTGAGAAATCTGCCACCTGCTGCAGTCTACAAGATAACAAGGCGAGGGATATCCAAGCAGTTTATCGACGTTCACGCTCAGGCGCGGAAGCAATCCTCCTGCTCAAAATCCATGGGGTGAGCGCAATCCGCCCGTTTATTCTTCCGTTACTGATTTGTCTGGGTCTGAGTGCATGTGCCACTCGACCGAGCGATTCCGTATTGCAGCCGATCAAAAAGGAGGCTGGTTTACATCAGATCACACTGCTCGCTGCCACGAACCGAACGAGAGAAGGCAGCGGCTATTCCAGTGAACGCGGTGAAAAATTGACATTTGAGCTGTTTCAATTGTCGATCCCTCCCAATCATAAGCGCTCGCAGATCGAATATCCCGTCGCAGCCGCAGATCCAAACAGGTCGATGGCGATAACTGTTCGCAAGACACTGGAGAAGCGAAGTTTTGTCCAGGAGGCGGCAATTCCGTCGGACGATGGAACGGTAGGCATTTTTGTTCATGGCTATAACTACACCTACCAGGAAAGTCTTTATCGGTTGGCTCAGATCGCAGCCGATGCTCCTTTCGGCGGACATCCTATACTTTTCTCCTGGCCATCCGAGGGACGCATGGCAGGATATCTGGCAGATAGGGATGCGGCCCTTTCTTCGCGAGACGATCTGTCCTGGCTTGTCACTTCGATAGCTGGCGCCTCCTCTGCGAAAAGGATTGTCTTGTTCGGTCATAGTGTCGGAGCGTTTCTCATAATGGAAACGCTGAGACAGCTCAAACTTGAGGGACGCGAAGACGTTCTCAACAGGTTGATGGTGGTGCTCGCCGCGCCGGATATCGATGACGACCTGTTCCGCTCGCAGATCGAGGCCGTCGGGCACATGAAAATACCCATCACCATTTTCGTATCGAAGAACGACAAGGCACTTGCCATTTCAAGCATACTGGGTGGAGAGCGCGGGCGCATTGGCCGCCTAAATGTCGACAGTCCTGGCGTGAAGGCCGCAGCGGAACGGTATGGTCTGCGCATCATTGATATTACCGCTGTCAATGGTCCAGATGGGTTGGGCCACGATAGATATGCAGCCCTGTTCGGTCCAGGGTCTCGGGATATGCCGAACAATTTGCCAAGTGCCGGCGCCTATGTTTTCGACGTCACTAGGCCCGTAGGGGCAACTCCCTTCAATCTTGCTGTAGCGGCCGATAGCGCCGATTTGACTCGGCGTTCGCCAGCTAGTCGATAGAAGGGAATTGTGGATGATTGGTTCTGTGGAGTTCGACCCTCGTGCAGTCAGGCGCGCAGAACATTCCGCATTTTCACATGACCATGGATGCTGGCGATCAGTGCGGGCCGACGTCGTCCGCAGGACCGGCATTGGGCGACAGGAAACGAACATTTCCGCCGACAATCATGCGATCCTCTTGAACATCCTGGGCGTTGCGAAAGAGGGTGAAGATTATCTGGATGGCCGCAGGGTCGAATTTAAGCAAAGACCGGCCGGATCGCTGTCATTTGTTCCGGCAGACCATAGCTGGAGCGGCTGGGACGATGGCGATGCGACAGCGGCCTACGTGTTCATCACCATTGGCAAGAAATTTATCCAAGATCGTTTCGAGAATGTACCCGGAACTGATCTTGACCGGCTGGCGCCAACGATCGGTTTTGAAGATCCGTTGATTCAATACGCCGCCCGCAGCATCTGCTCGGAGATAGGCCAGGGGGATCCCTTGGCTAATATGATGGTCGAGAACCATGCGAGTACCATTTTTGGGCGACTATTCCGTCTTTCGGGCCATAGGCGACAGTATCTCAAAGGCGGCCTTTCGCCAGCGGTCCTGAAGCGCCTGATCGACAAAATTGACGCTTCATTGGACGGATCTTTGAGTCTGACTGAACTTGCTCACGAAGCGGGCTTGAGCGAGCATTACATGTCGAAAGCGTTTCGGCATTCGACCGGCTTGCCGCCGCACGCATTCATCATCCGAAGACGAGTCGAGCGCGCGAGCGAAATGCTCCGCTATTCGGACCGGCAGATAACCGAGATCGCCTATGCATGCGGGTTCTCAAGCCCCAGCCATTTTGCGGCTGCTTTCCGTCGCGTGATCGGTAGCACGCCAAAGCGATATAGAGCAGATTGGAAGGCATAAGCCCCCCCGACCGCCCGAGCAGATTACAACGGGATTTTGAAAGCGGGATCTCCGATCATTCGTTAGCCTCACCGCAACGCAGCGCTGCGTCTCTATTTTGGTGGGTATATGAACAAAGATGCCGATATTGCACCGGATCAAAGCAGATTGCGATCAGTGCGGTGCTTCTTTCTCCTAAGCGTCTTCTTTGCGGCAACTGGGCGCAATGCCTACTATGTCGGGACAATCTGGATACTTGCGGCGTCAGACAACAATGCCGGCTTCATTGCCCTGTTCCTAGCCCTGGGCAGCATCTCCGAGTTTTTGGCGAGCGCGCCGGCTGGATATCTCGTCGACCGCTTCGATCGCCGGATGCTCTGTACGGTAGCCGATGTGAGCAGGATCGTGGTCGTGCTGACGACATCTGCTGCGCTCATCCTGTACAGTTCCTACTACGCGCTGTGCGGTTCGGTGATTTTCTATGCAATGGCCGATCGCCTGTATCTAGCGGCCTCTTCGGCAATCGTGCCTTCTATTACGCGGCTAGAGCGCCTAGTAGCCCTCAATTCACTGGCGTACGTCGCCATGCAGGCGGGCAACATGCTGGCAGCGATCGCGGCCGGTTGGCTTCTCAGTGCCGCGCCTTGGGCGTCGTGCTTCCTCTTAGCCGCTGTCACGTTTGCGATTTCGATGCTAAGCATGCCCCGTAGCGCGGACCACATCCGAACGCTTCCGGTTGACTATCGCCGTCCTGTGCAAGCGTCATTGAAGGCGTGCGAAGGCGAGGGCACAAGCCGCCTGCCGCCGCTTCTGATTGTCAGCTATGTATTGATCTACGCCATGGGCATGCTGATCAGCGCGCTCATATCGAAGTTCGTGCTCCAGGAGCTGCAAGGGACTTCCCTGGAGTTCGGCACGCTGGAATTCTGCTGGGCCGCCGGTGCGATCATCAGCATGCTTATCTTGACGCTCAGGCGATTCAGCAAAGCCGATGGCCGCTTTATCCCGATCATCGTCCTTTTGTGTGGCTCCGCCATGGCAGTCTTCTATCCAACGCGGAATCTCGGCGTTGCCTACGCATTGATGGCGATTCTCGGCGCTGGCTATAACTTGTCGCGGGTGCTGATTGATGTCGAGATACAGAGGCTCGTATCAGGCGCGAAGCTGGGACGAGCAAAGGGTTGGATGCATGCTGCCTGCATGGGCTTCAGCCTCATTCTCTATGCAGGTCTCGCCGGTGCCGGGGACGCGCTCGGTCCGTCGGCAGCGTTCCTTGCTTTTGGAAGCGGAATGATCGCCTGTGTTGCCGCCGGCTATGCACTGACCTTCGCGAAATCAAGAACCTCATCACGTCGGGGACTGCCGTCTGCGCGGCGACAATCAAGATGAGACTCAGCGTCAATCAGGATGAGACTCGGCGGCGGGGGTGTGACGAAGGGAGGGCGTAGCCCGACCGGAGTTACACCCCCGCCGCGGCGCAATTTTTTCAGCGTCTCATGATCGCGGTCGGCCCGATACTTTGGTGGTTTTCTGGAATGGAGAATCACCTTTGTGCCGGGTCGCCATGTAACCGATCATCAGACGAGGCTTTTTATGAAGTACCGACAAAACAACTCCATTGAGGTCGCCGCCGCCAGGGCGTCGATCAGCCGGGCGACAGCTTACCGCATCGAGAAGGAAGCGCGTCTCCCATCCCAGAACAAGCCGCCGCGCGACCGACGTCGCCCTGATCCTCTTGAGCACATCTTTGACACCGAGGTTGTTCCGCTTCTCAAGGCTGCCCCCGGCATCCGTGCGGTCGCCGTTTACAATGAGATGCTGCGGCGTCATCCGGAACTGCCCGAAGGTATTCGCCGCACGCTCGAACGGCGCATCCGGTCATGGCGGGCCGTTCACGGTGAGGCACAGGAGGTGATCTTCCGCCAGACGCACGAACCCGGCCGCCTCGGCTTGTCGGATTTTACAGATACGAGCAGTCTCGGCGTGACGATCGCCGGTCAGCCGCTCGACCATCTCCTTTATCACTTCCGGCTTGTGTGGTCGGGCTTCGAACACGCGCACGTCATTCTTGGCGGCGAAAGCTTCGTCGCTCTGGCCGAGGGGCTACAGAATGCCTTGTGGTCGGTGGGCGGTGCACCGCTCTACCATCGCAGCGACAGCCTGTCGGCCGCCTTCCGCAACCTCAATGCCGACGCCAAGGTCGATCTTACTCATCGCTACGAGGAGCTGTGCGCCCATTACCGCATGACGCCGACGCGCAACAACAAGGGCGTCGCGCACGAGAACGGCTCGATCGAAAGCTCCCATGGCCATCTCAAGAATGCGGTCCGCGATGCTTTGCTGATGCGCGGCACCAGGGACTTCGACGATCTCGGCTCCTACCGCGCCTTCATTGATGAGATCGTCAGCCGCCGCAATGCCGCGCATGGCAAGCGTATCGATGCCGAGCGCGCCTACTTGCAGGCACTTCCCGATACCCGCACCACAGACTTCGAAGAGGTCATCGTCACGGTGTCGCGCACCGGCGGCTTCACTCTGCGCAAGGTCTTCTACACCGTGCCCTCCCGCCTGATCGGACACCGGCTGCGGGTGCGGCTGTTCGATGATCGCCTCGACGTCTTTATCGGCGGCACGCATCTGATAACATTGCCTCGAGGGCGTGGCCATGCAGACGGCCGGCACGACCAGGTCGTCAATTACCATCACGTCATTCATTCCCTGCGCAAAAAGCCGATGGCGCTTCGGGGTCTCGTTTATCGCGACAAGCTCTTCCCGCGCCAGGAATATCGCAGGGCCTTTGAGGCTCTCATCGAGCATCTTCCCGACAAGCAGGCCTGCAAGATCACCGTCGAGTTGCTGGCGCTGGCCCATGATCGCGGCTGCGAGCGCGAACTGGCCGAGGAACTGGCCCGAACGCTCGCAGCCGGCGACCTGCCTGACCTAAGCGCCCTGAGAGCGCTCTTCGCCCCGGACCAGGCCCAGTTGCCGACCGTTCATGTGCAACTCGCATCACTCAACGGCTATGAAGCCCTGATCGGCACGGCCAGTGCAGGAGAAGCCGCATGAAGACCGTCCACACCATCGACGAAGCCCGGCTCGGCATCATGCTCAACGAACTCCGCCTGCCGACGATCAAAACGCTCTGGCCGCAATTTGCCGAACAGGCTGATCGGGAGGGATGGCCAGCCGCGCGCTTCCTGTCGGCCATCGCCGAGCATGAACTGGCCGAGCGCGCCCATCGCAGGATAGAAAGACATCTCGCCGAGGCTCACCTGCCACCTGGAAAAACGCTCGACAGCTTCGCCTTCGACGCCGTGCCCATGGTCTCAAAGGCCCAGGTCATGGCCATCGCCGCCGGCGACAGTTGGCTCGCCAAAGGCGCCAATATCTTGCTCTTCGGACCGCCGGGCGGCGGAAAGAGCCATCTCGCCGCAGCCATCGGCCTCGCGCTTATCGAGAACGGCTGGCGGGTGCTGTTCACCCGCACGACCGACCTCGTCCAAAAGCTTCAGGTCGCGCGCCGCGAACTCCAGCTCGAAGCCGCCATCGCAAAGCTTGACAAGTTCGATCTGCTCATCCTCGACGACCTGGCCTATGTCACCAAGGATCAGGCCGAAACGAGCGTGCTCTTCGAATTGATCTCTGCTCGGTACGAGCATCGTTCGATCATGATCACCGCAAACCAGCCATTTGGAGAATGGAACCGGGTCTTCCCCGATCCCGCCATGACGCTCGCAGCCGTCGACCGCCTCGTTCATCATGCAACGATCTTCGAGATGAATGTCGAAAGCTACAGGCGGCGAACGGCGCTCGAGGAAAAGCGCCAAAGAGGACGGCCAGCATCCTTCGCGACAATCAGAAACACAGCCCAGTTTGTCGCGGAGCGGCAATCAGAACACGACGAAGGCCTTGCCAGCGACAATCAGCATGATAACTTCAGCCCGACCGCGACGTAAGAATCTCATCCAGATTGTCGCCCGCCTCTCATCCTGATCGTCGCGCTATAGCCGTCATGCCTGGACCAATAAATGATATCGCCCCACAGCTTAACAAGCACGCCGTATTGGAATTAATCGGTGCCCTGTTTCCGTGGATCGCCGAGTTCCGACAACAAAGTCTGGCGGACTATGCTCGAACTGTGTTCGACGCCGAACCGCATGCAAGCAGTTCCGATGTCCGGTGCCACGCCGTGGAGCTTCTCCAGCGATGTATCCTCAGGGCGGCCGGGAATTGGGGATTTTCGGATCGCCGGGCCCGTTCCATCGCCGTGGAAATCGGCAATGCCCCTGTCATGCAATCCGGCCCGCACCTGCATTTGCTGATCGAGCCGGACGCCTATTACACGCATCTCTTCAGCCTGATGGGTCTAAAGGCGCATCGTCGTTCGGCTTACGTCTCCTATGCCGTATCGACAGTCAAATTCGTTGAACGCGGTCGAAAAGGACCCGGTTGGCTGAAACTCGGCGGCGAGGCGATCAACCTCTTCGGATTGAGTCGGAGTCAGATGATTCCCTACAGCATTCTCGCGCAAAACGGCCCCTATCGCTTCATCCTTAAAAACTTTGATCGCACCGATGGCGATGGAGAGCTTGTCGAGCGGCTGCGGTCGATACTCCCGCAACATGAGTTCTCGTCCGCCGCGCTCGCGATCAAGCAGGCCAATGCCTTCCTTTGGAAGCAATACTTTGATGCAGATATCGACTTCCTGCAGATCGATGATGACGATGTGGCCGATCTTGTGGTCGAACATCTTCAGGATGGCACCTCCTGGCTGGCCCGAAACCTGTTTGGAGATCGCCGCTTCGTGCAAGTTCTGCTTGCCTCCGTGGAGGTCCTTGCTGAGGGCCCCTGGCAAGACTGGTTAAAGAATACCACCGACTTGTTCTGGGGCAGCGATCGCGGCCATCTCTTTCCGCTGCGGGTGGCAGGTTCCCGGCTTGAAGCAAGAGGAGCGGAGGCTTTTTCGCTTGAATTCGCAGCGGATGCGATCATCGCTGCGCTGCAGGAGCGCAAGATCATCCCGAATCTTCTTTTGATGTTCATCGTTACGGCGATATTGCCGGGCGTGCGTGTACTCGGCGGCAGCCGACACACCGTCTACTACCCCCTTATGCGCTATGCCGTGTGCCGTGCACTCGCTATGAACGGTGACCACGAGCTATGCGCCGTGATTGCTGCCGACCGAATGCCCGGCATCTGGGGACATCGCGTACTGTTGGATAATGCCGAGCCCTTCTGCGAACTCAATTTGCTGGGGCCAGGAAATATCCAGGCTGCACTGAGGAAATATGGTAGCCTTTCGCTTGACGAGGCTTGCGGGACGCTCGAAAGTTTCGTTGGCGATCCCTTATGGGCCAATCTCAAGGCTCGTTATAATGAAGGCGCCGTCAACGAGAACGATCCTGAGTGGGCGTTCTCGTAACACTTATTCCCTTCCCATTTGACATGAAATAGCCCTGGTAAAACGCAGCAGAGCTGAGATTCGGATAAATCACGTGGCCCTTCGCTTCCGACCCGACCGAAGAGACGATGGTCGAGCATCATTCGGATCAATTTCCGCAAAGAGCTCAGAAACATTCACGGATAAGACTCTTGCGAAGGCTTCCAACGTCGAAACAGTGACGTTTTCTCTGCCTCTCTCGACACGCCCAACGTAAGAGCGATCGATTTCGGCTTCCAACGCCAACCGTTCTTGCGAGAGGCCTCTGTCCACTCGAAGTCGCCTAAGATTCCAACCAATGGTCCGTCGCACGTCCATCGCGCAACAGATGCATATTGGAGGCTTGACAATCGACGGACTGAGAGTCCCTAATTAACTTCAACTGAACACGAGAACCGCCTAATACTGGTTGTAGCCGGGATCGGCCCGTGATCGGTCTTCCGAAGCATGAAACTCTCTGGCAAGGAGATAAACAGCAATGCATCATCGGTTGGCAAAGCGATTTGCGAGCAGCTCACGGCCAGAGGAGCTTCGAGCTGAAGTGAATGGCAACCAAGCGTCGCATCCCGTCGATATTCATGTAGGACAGCAGCTTCGCATCAGACGGATTCATTCCAACCTGTCGCAAACCGAACTCGGTGAGAAGGTCGGCTTGAGCTATCAGCAGGTTCAGAAATACGAGAGTGGCAAGAACCGCATCAGCGCATCGATGCTCTATGAGATTGCAAGCGAACTTAACGTTCCGGTTGGCTGTTTTTTCGACGGGCTGCCGCGACCGGGATCAGGGGAGGGGGTGACTATCGCTCCCGACGCAAATGAGCGCATTGCATATCTCGCCACCGCGGAAGGGCGCCGCTTTGTCGAGGAAATGCTTCGCCTGCCGCCAAAGCTCAGGACGCGGACACTGGCCGTAATCAGGGCGATCGCAGGAGATGAAAACAACGGCGAGGGCGGTTGAACCGATCCTTCAGAGAAGTCGCTTCCGTACGCAATTTAAGCTCTGGCACGACGCTTCCTGTCGATTAATGTTTGTGCCTCGTCCATAACCTGCCGATGCGGTATGCTTGGCCGAGTATCGGTTAGAGCCTCATGCACCTTGGCGCGGAACCATTCGTCATTGGCTCCCGGATCGGCAGTCAAGCCACCGGCAAGCCGCCCTCATTGGCGACACGGGTCAGGAAGATTCGAACGGCATCCGAAACGAACAAGCCGAAATTGGCTAGAGTTTCGGTAGCGTCGGCCTTTAGTTTTTCATCGACGCGAGTGTGCAGCATGGATGTGTTCGGGCATTGCCAGTGCTCCTGATCTCCGCATCCATCCATTTATGTATCTCAATTGAGATACATTCAAAAGTTTACAGCTTCGCCTCGATCTCTGTGAAGCATCTCAAAGGTAGGGGATGGGGTCGCCATTCCGCTGAAGATTGGGTTGGTTTTAGCCTCGAGAAATTTGAATTCTGCCAATCACGCCATTGCGCTCAATCCGCGTGCCAAATACGGACGAACGTTCGGCTAGGTCGTCGATGATCTGCTCGCCGGTTTTTCCGTAAGCAGCCACGGGCACGTGCCGCTCATGAAAATCGACCCCTTCGATCCTATCCTCACCACCAAGTACCACGGGTAAAAGATCAATCTGCAAGGACCCCGCCGAATCGAATTCGCATGTGGCGACGACACTCTTCCAGACGTCGGGCGAGCTCCATTCGGTTTCCCCCTTTTCGGTATGAAAGATGAAATTCCCAAGGCCGAAGAAGATCGGGGCGCGTTTGTAGATCTCGATCGGTTGCAGGACTGGGGTCCCGTGGCTGACAAAGGCACGGGCACCGGCATCAATACAGGCATGAGCGAATGCTCTGACCCAGTCAGGAACATCACCCCAATTCGGCTCCCAGTGATGATGGTGGAGATACGCGATGACGAATTGTCCAACGGAACTGGCCCTCGCGATTGCCGTCAGCTGACTCGAAGCGCTGTCGGGATCGATCGCGATGACGCGCCGGTTGGCGTTGGAGCGCCGGAAGATGGTGCCGTAAAAGTCGATTTCTTTCTCATCGTCAAGGATAGGAGGGTCGTCGGGCTGTGCATAGTTTGCCCGCTCAAGCTTAGAGCTTTGAAACGTCGCCTGAATCGTTTCCAGCATATCGAACGCGGCCTGATCCGCCTCGAAGATCCTTGTCACCTCCAATTGGTTCACACCCGGTCGGGACGGACGGCGGTAGCCCGCATTTTCAGCATACATGGTTCGGGGGCCAGGCCCGGCATCCATTGCCACCAGGGCAATTGGTCGGCGGCCGAAAGCGGCTGCGCCCGGCGATACGGCATGATCGCGGTCAAGGCCGATACCGGCGTGGAGGAAGCCGCGAGCACGAACCTCCTCAAGCGTCGACAGAATGCCAGGTGGACCAAGATCGAAGGCATGATTGTTGGCAAGCGCCAGGGCGTTGAACCCCGTTTGTTTCAGAGCGTCGAGGACATGGGGATCGGAATATCCGAAGTAAGACCCTTTCATGGGCGAGCCGCCATGCCGCCCTAAAATGGTTCCTTCGAAATTGGTGAAGGCAACATCTGCCTTTTTCAGGATCTCGACGATTTGCAGAAAACCGGGATCGCAGCAGGTTCTGATGTCATGATGGATCAGCGACTGGCCCGTCATGGCCACGGTAAAGGAAGAGGACATTGGTCGACCTGCAAGGTTTATTGTGAATAAGCCACGTATTGGAATAACCGGCCCATCGCGTTGGATTCTGGCAGGCCGTTCTCGATCATTCAGCCATCGAGCCGCCTCATGGCGCAGCGGCCGGAGAGATATCGATCCCGAACCACTTCAGGCTGAGCTTCTTCAGTGTTCCGTCGCTGATGCAGTCGTTGATGGCCTTGTCGAAGCTCGCGAGCAGATCAGTATCGTCCTTGCGAATGCCGACTCCGACACCGGGACCCCACAGCCCGCCGGATAATTCAGGACCGTAGAAGGCTGCTGACTCGCCGTCCTTCCCGTCAAGAAAGGTCTTCCATGTGAAATAGTCGGCAAGGCCGCCATCGATACGACCAGCTGCAAGATCCAGATGGAGATTGTCCTGGGTGTCGTAGCTACGGATCGTCGCCACTTTGCCGAAGAGCTCGTTGAGGACCGCTTCCGAGTTCGAAGATCTCAACACGCCGAGTGTCTTGCCGGAAAGCGCCAATTGCAACTGCTCAAGGACCGACTGCTCCGCACCTCCGATGTTTGTCAGATTGATCTTGGCCTTGGTGTCGGTTGCCGGGAGTTTAAGATCCTTGCGCATAACGAGTTGGTTGAAGCCGCCAGCATAGGGCTGCGAAAAGGCGATCGATTTCTTGCGCTTCTCCGTGATCGCCATGCCGGACATGATCGCATCGAACTTGCCGACGGTCAGCGCCGGGATTATCCCATCCCAGTCCTGAGCGACAAACTTGCATTCCACCGCGATACGCCGGCACAATTCATTTCCGACGTCGACGTCATAACCTACGAGCTTTCCTTCCGGATCGACCATGTCCCAGGGCGGAGAAGCGCCCTCGGTCGCAATCGTAAGCAGCTTTCGTTCTGCGGCCTGTGCGCTGATTTGGCTGACGATGACAACGATGAATGATGCCAGGAGAACGGATTTATACATTGGCTGTTTCCCTTTTTATAATGAGTGAGTGGATGGGTTGGTGTGGGTTCGTTTGCTCATCGCCTTCCACGGGCACGAGAGCCATGAGGTTACCGGGTAAGCGGTTCCGTTCTTTGAAACTCTGATGGATGAGCGAGCGAGGTGCATTTCTAGGAATCGAAAGACTATCGAAACCGTGAAGTTGAGAAGCAGATAGAGGAGGCCTGCCGCCAGGAAGACCTCGTAGGGAGCGAATGTCTCGGAAACCATCCGGCGCGCCAGTCCCGTGATCTCCAGGAGCGTGACGGTGCTCGCCAAGGAGCTGGCCTTGACCAAGCCAATGACCTCGTTCGCATAGGAGGGAAGTACCGTCCTGAATGCCAATGGGAATATGATCAGCCGTATCAGCATGAACCGAGACAGGCCGAGGGCCTTTGCGGCTTCGACAACGCCGCGCGGCACAGCCAATATGCCAGCCTTAAACACTTCGGTCGTATAGGCAGTGCTGTTCAGGGAGAATGTGATAAGGGCGCACCAGAAGGGCTCGCGCAGCACAGGCCACAGGAGGCTCTGGCGGACGATCGATAGCTGGCTGAGGCCGTAATAGACGAGAAAGAGCTGCACCAGCAATGGTGTGCCACGGAACACGTACGTATATGCCAGTACGGATGCAGAAAGCGTTCTGTTGAGCGATGCGCGAAGAAGGCTGAGCGGCACCGACAGAAAGAAGCTGATCACGAGCGACAGAAGCGTGAGTGAAAGGGTGAGGAAAACACCGTGCACCAGCACGGAAATACTTTCGACGATCAGACCGAGGTCCATGCTCAACCTCCCTCAGTGCCCAGGAATCTGGATGCGTCGCTCCAGCACGCGAAACGACGCGAGCGAAAGGCTGGTTAGGGCGAGATAAAGCGCGGAGGCCATAAGGTAGAAGGGAAGGGGAGCCCTCATCGATCCCGCGCCGACAAAGGCCACGCGCATAATGTCGGTCAGTCCGATGACCGAGACGAGGGAGGTATCCTTCACAAGTGAAATCCAGAGATTGCCATAAGCGGGCAGGGCGACGCGCATCATCTGCGGCAGGATCACGAAGGTCCAGATCTGCCATGGTTTGAGCCCGAGACTGCGCGCGGCTTCCGCCTGTCCTCGCGGGATACTGATGATCGCGCCGCGAAAAATCTCCGCGCAATAAGCGCCAAAGACGATCATCAATGCCGCGACGCCGGCGGCAAATGCGTTGATTTCGACGTAGCGGCCCGTCAGCGCGGTGATGGCTGCCGTCCCGCCAAAATAGATCACGAGGATGACGAGCAGTTCGGGCAGGCCGCGGACGATTGTCGTATAGGTCTGGCCGAAGAGGGCTGCGACGCGCAGCCTCGACAGTTTGACGATAGCGACAAGTAGACCAAGAAGAGATCCGAGAACGCCGCTCGCGAGCGCAAGTACAACGGTGATCTGTAGGCCATTGAAGAATTGAAGTGCAAAATTGAGCACGCAGGTCCTCTCCTCCTTACATCGGGGCGGCGCCGAAATAAGGTCGTCTTATATAGCGATTTAATCACGCTGCGCTCGATACTACCGCAGATAGTATTTTAAATACTTATAATCATAAGTATTAATTGAGCCTGTTTGACATTTATACTTTAAACGCGTGTCGTCAATCTATAAGGTGCTCATAATTCCGATAAGCGCAGCTTATACCGCGTGCTGCCGCTGGAACTTGGTCGTTGAGAAAGTCGGTGTTTTGGCGCCAAACGAAGGGACGAAAAGATGCTGGCAAAATCCACATGCGGTGTGACGCTTCGACAGCTACAGATTTTTCGCGAGGTCTTGCGCACCGGCTCGGAACGGCTCGCCGCGAAGAACCTGAAAATCACACAGCCGGCCGTCAGCCAGCAGATCAGGCAGCTCGAAGGGGAGGTCGGCCTTGGCTTGTTTGCGCGGGAGAATAATAGACTGGTAGCGACGGATCGTGCCTGGGGTCTATTGAGGCGTGTCGACAGCGCCCTGCAGAGTGTCGACCGGATCGAGAAGTCGATCGCCGCCTTGCGCAACGAGGAGGAGGGCTCCCTGAGCCTGGCAGTCCCCGTTGTTTTCTGCCTGAACGCTATTCCGCGGGCTATCCGGGCTGTTCGCCAGAGTAGTCCTCTATCGTTTCAGATTAAGTCGGGGAGCTATCAGCAGATTGCAGAGCACGTCTTGAATGGTCGCGCAGATCTTGGCGTTTCGCGCCTGCCGCTCGATGAGCGCGCTTTCGAATGGGTACCTGCAGCTACCGCCAGGAACGTTTGCCTGTTTCAGTCGGGACACCGGCTGGCTGCTAACGAAATAATCACGCCAAAGGATATCGCTGGCGAGGCATTGGTGGACATAGAGCCCCAGTTTGCCTCCCACCAGATGAATATCAATGCCTTGCGATATAGCGGCGTGGAGCCGGATCTGGCCGTGGAGTATGACGCAAACGGCCATGACGTCGGGTTCGTCGCGGCCGGCGTAGGAATTTCGATCGTCAACAGTCTGATCGCCCGGGAATATCGGCAGTTTGGCTTGGAGTTTCGACCCTTCGAACCTGGCGCAGTCTATCATTATGTGGTGTTCTGGCAAAAGGGGCGGCAACTCACTAGCGGCATGAAAAAAACCATCGACGAGTTGCTCCTCGCTCTCGAGGCATCGGTCTGATATGCCTCAAGATCGGGAGCGTGATAACACCCGTACATGCCCGCCGGAGAACCGGCAAATGCCTGACGGACGAACCGGTACAGCGAGCGGAATTCAGTTGCATGACATGCAACGCAACAATTTACAGTTGCTATTCACGCATAAGACGGGTTATGGAACAAATGGTATCCGGCGGTTAGCTTTATCTAAGTGGTTCTGGACTCGCTCCGGCGATACGAGCAGTGCTCGTTTCAGGAAGAGAAATGTCTGACCACCCGTTTTCGTCTTCGTTCGCTTCGACGGGTACTAATTTCGGCTTCGCTCACTGAGCGCCAGGGCTCAGCATCGGCTGACCAGCAGGCGAAACCATGGCGGGATTTTCATTTTTCTTCTGCAACGCAAAATTTTATGACTGTTTTTTGAAAGAATAACGGGATTGTGACGGTTGAAGAGGAGGCTTCCTGCAACTGTGCCGCGGCATGGTGCTCGTTCTGCTCGGTGGAGCAGCAGCTAGAGCTTTCGCAGCAAGAGCATCGATGCGTGTCGAACCGATGGAGCACGACATGCGGGACATCTCCTCTTTCTTCGAAGAATGCGAACGCGCGCCGCGTTTGAACGAACTTGCCAGTTTCTTCGCCGCTACGGCTGCCGGCCGGTCGGGAAGTCCTGTCAAACAGCCGCAGGTGGACCGGAGGCTGCTTGGCGACAACGCACTTCTCGACCGCTTCATCCGCCTGCATGAACAGCGACGTGGGCCTTTCGACCAGCATTATCTTGCCAGCATTCCCTATCGGCTTGAGGAGGAATGCCGTCTTGGGTGCGCGATTCTCCGATATGCTCAGGACATGCCCGAACCAATCAGTCTATATTCCTTGGGCACAGCCGAAGGTACGATGGCGCGGACGGTTTCGGAGCTGGCGGAAGGCCATGTCGAGAGCCTGTCATGCAGCCCAAATGTCGAAAACCTGCGAAGCTTCATGGCCTACGGCGATCCTCCGCATGCCACGTTTTTTCACGGCCCATTCCATCACCTCACAGGAGATCTCCTCCGTTCGCGACAGGATCTGGCCGGGTTCTCTTCCGGTTTCGACATCATTCTCGAAGACACGACCTTCCAGATGTATTCGCCAAATCGGCCCGACCAGATCGAATTTGTCTCGCAGCATCTGAAGGATGATGGCCTCTTCCTCTTCGTCGAGAAATTCAAAACCACCGATATCGACGACTATCAGCGCCGCGAATTGCAGAAAGACCACGGCTTCAAAGCCCGCTTCTTCGACCCAACCGAAATCATGGCAAAGAAGACGAACGTGCTGACCGTCATGAACCAGAGCGAGGTTACGCTTGCGCAGATGTCGGACGCTGTGAAGCGCTGCTTTCACCAATGCCACGTCACCTGGAACAGCGGGAATTTCTACACCCTCCTGGCGAGCAACAGCCCGAAGAAGATCGAACGGTTCTTGTCCGGCCTGATCGAGCCGGCGATCCCCCGAGAATACGTCTATGCCGATATTCCATATTGCCTTCATTCACAGGCAACTTGAGGGCAGCACCAATCCATCCATGGAGCACCTAACCCACCGAAGCGCTCGGCTTCGCAGTTCAATCACATCCCAATCGCAGGTCGCCTGCCGAAAATCGACGTAGGCGCTGTCGTTTCGGCAAAGCCATCTACGTGCCAGAACACTTCTCGGCACGTGATGGTGTGTCCAACGCGCTCATGGAGGAATGGAATGCAGCACTGGCTGGACAGGCTCACGGATCTCACGGCGATCGAGCGAGATGAAACGATTCTCAAAGATGCGCTGGCCGAGCTTGCCGAGCAATCGGGTTTCGGTGCCTATGCATATGTCCACCTCCAGCCGGGCCATATTCTCGCTGTATCGAACTATCATCCCGAATGGCAATCGATCTACATTAAGCGAAAATATTCGACACTGGATCCGGTTGTAAAAAGAGCGAAATCCATCAAGCAAATTTTCACCTGGAGTGCCGAGCAGGAGCGGCCGCGGCTTTCAAAGGCGGAGCGCGCTTTCTTCGGGCACGCCGCCGACTTCAATATACGCTCTGGTGTCACCATTCCCATCAAGACGGCCAGCGGGTCAATGTCGTTGTTCACTCTGGCGTCGGAAAAAGCGGCATTAAATGTGGATCGCAACGTCGATGCGGTTGCGGCTGCGGCTGCCGCAGCTCAGCTGCATGCCCGTATTGCCTTCCTCCGGGAAGCGCCGAGCGTAAAGGATCATGGCTATCTTGATTCGAAGGAAGCAACCTATCTCCGATGGATCGCCGTCGGTAAAACGATGGAGGAAGTCGCGGCTTTGGAGGGTGTCAAGTATAACAGTGTCCGCGTGAAGCTCGCAGAAACCAAAAAGCGCTTCAATGTCCACACGACCACGCACCTGACCGCACTCGCAATCCGGAAAAACCTCATCTAATCGCAAATGCCAATTCTTCTGGGACGGTCGGTGGGCAATTGCCGATGCCGATCAATGTGTCGCCGCCGCTCATTCGAGAAATCATGAATCTTTCAAATCCGAGGCGGGTGAAACCTATTTCTCGCGACTACCGATTCCCGAGAGATCAATCCGAATGTCTGCCTTGTTCGGATCGGACGCGGTGCTCTCACGCGAGAGCTCGAAATCGCCTGGTATTGGGTCATTATCGCCGCGCCGGATTTCGTTCTTTTCTGCTGGCATCGGAGCGGTCAATTTCAGGCTACCCGGATCCGGCGCGCGAAACACAGCCGTTCCCTCGAAATATCCAGTCTGCCACGCGATGATCGCATCCTCGAGAATCTGCGGCAGCGCCTCTCTTCCCGTGGGATTCCCATACCATTTCGCGACGATCCGGTAGACTTTGGCAAACAGCGCCGTGCCCACGCGGATATTCTGGCACGCATCAACCAGGTCAGGCTTCAGCTGTCCGGCGTCGACGATGCCAAGGCCGGCGGGATATTGCGTGATACCGACGCGAATGGTGTTTCGGCCGAGGTTCTCGCGGATCAGTGCAAGCGCTTCGTCCGCCGTCGTTGGCCTGGGCACCAAAACGATGCGGTTTCCCGAGCGCACGGTGACCGTAAGCGGATCAAGGGATCCTGCGCGCTCGATGAACTGCATGACGATCGCGGGCTTCAGCCCCGGATCGGCGCATTGCTGAATGAGGGCAGCATCGACCATCTCGGTCACTCCTTATGTGTTGAAGGCCATAACGACAGGCAGCCCGAACAGTCTGCCCCAGGCGGTGACGCTCGCTTTCTGGATCGCAACGATCGAGGTTCCCTTGGTCCACCATCCGTTACCCGTGGCGACGATGGCGTCCGGGGCATGCAGCAGAGACTGCAGGATCGGCCAGAGGATGAGTTGCTCGTAGCAGATCAGCGGCGCGATCTTCTTGCCATCGATTTCGACGACGGGGTTGGTGAAAAAATGTGCATGTGCGCCACCGCTCTGCCCAGTCCATCGTGACCAAGGCTGCCACATAGAGACCGGGACCGGCATACGCTCACGATAGAGGACTCTCGCTTCGCCGGCTGAGATCGCCACCATGAGGTTGTCATAGCCTTGGCGATCGACTAGAGCCGCTCCCGCGATGACGGCCAGGCCGGAACCACGCAGCCCGTCGCGCCAGATACGTTCGATTGTCGGCGTCCAGAAACCCAACGCACTTTCGGGAAACACAACAACACGCCCGCCTTCGCTCGCGGATATCCTAGCTATGGCGATCATGCCACGGTGATGCTCGAGCGACGCATCGCGCCCGAACATCTGGCCCATTTCAAGATCGACACCTTCCCATCCTTCCGGTAGAGCCGGCTCCGTCCACGTTGCGGCGGACCAGAGCCAGAAGCCTCCAAGGCCGATGGTGGCGGCCGGCCAATATCTCGTCGTCATGGCGAGCAGGCCGGCAGCTGTCGCACCGAGGCCCCACCAGCCCCATGCCGGAAACAATACGCCGGCGGCGGTGAGCGGGTGCGCCCATCCAATAATCCCGAATGGCGGTACCGCCATCAGCATCATCGCCAGAAGATAGCGGCCGGCCCGCCATCTTCCTCGATATTTGGTCCAGAGCACCGCATGGACGGCGACGAACGAGAACGAGGCGGCTACCCAGAGCAAGAGGCCTGGCCCGAGATCGGCGGCATAGAAGTTGGCGACACCTTGCGGCAAGCCACGCGATGCGGCCAGGAAATAGCCTGCTGATAGAAAGGCTGCCGTCCAGCGCGACGCCGCCATCGCCCACAGCGCCGGCAACAGAGTAGCAATCGGCAGCGCCAGAACGTTTCCGCTCCAGCCAAGCCAGCCGCAAGCAACGGAGGCCACGACCAGCGAACCGGATCGCCAAAGGTGGAAACTGCGACTACGGATCAAAGGTGAACACCGGTCGCGCCAGGCCGAGAAGACCAGCGTCCGGAACCGGTCCAAAATATCGGGAATCATAGGAGCTCGCAAAGGCTGAATGGAGAAACAGATATCCGGACGGCACGACACCGCCGCGATAGTGATCTAACGGCCGACCCTCGGCGTCCGTCGTGCGGATGCTGGATGATGCGAGAGGATGGCCATCGATGGCGAGGTCGCGGCCAACCTCCACATGCTGACCTGGCAATGCGACAATCGTCTTGATCAAGGGAGCAAAGCCGCCGCTGCATAAGCCTGCGCGAAGGTAGCCGCGCCGTCTTGCACTCTCGAAGAGCGCCGTCGGCGGCGGACATATGAACACCAGATCACCGACCGCGACCGGACGGTGGAGTGCGTTTATGCGCCAGAGTCCGAGCGGCTCGCTCGGCGTCAGGTTGAGCCGATAGCCGCCGATTTGAGCGACTGCCGCCCCGCCCACGATAACGCTGCCGGCACCGAGCAGGATCAGACCAATCCGCCGACACCTCATTGCTTCAGCACCGGTGTCTGGCGCTGCGCCTGATGCAGCTCCTCGATCTGCCGTAGGGCCTCCGTCGTGCGTTCATGAGCGGCAAGCTGCTGGGCCGTGCGCATAACCGACCAGGCTTCCTTCAGCCGTTCCTTCTCCTCCGGCCGCATCCCCTCGGAGAGCTTGTCAAAGAGTTTTCCGAAGGGCTCGCGTGCCGAATTGGCCAGAAGCATCCGCTCGCCGAGCCGCTCGGAAACGGCCTTGTTGAAGCTGTCGATCTCCTGCTTTGTTTGGCGATTGCGGAGCGCATATCCAAGAGCGCCCGGCAGATCATTCCGGTCGATCGCATCGCGCACGCGCTCGAGCACCAGACGTGCAGCCGGCGACAAGGCCGGAATGTCGACCGAAACACGCTGACGCAACGCCTGTTCATCTATCGCCATACGCCGTGTCGCGTCTTCACGCATCCGGAGATAGGTTTCGAGATCGCGCTTCAGAGCCGGCACATTGACCTCGGCCATGCGACGGGCTTCCCGTTCCGCTTTGGTTGCCAGAATACCGGTCTTGCCCTTAAGCGGTCCGATCGACGCCGGCTCGGCCTCGAACTTCTGCAGAGCTTTGCCAGCGCTGTCGTTGTCAGCGAGAACAGCGTCGAAATTCATTGCCCGGAACGCGCTTTCGGGATCCGCAAACACATAGCGGAAGCGCGTCGAGACTTCCTCCCATTGCCTCTTCAATGCAGGATCGGCGTCGAGTTTCTGCGCGACCGCGTCTGCAACGGTGTTCTCGAACCCGGTTATCCCGGCGACCATGGGCATCGTCTCCTTGGCTGTTTGTGTTTTCGGGGATTGGCGGACGGCGAGGCGCTCTGTGAACGCGGCAAGGCGTCCCGTTAGGTCTGAGACTTTCGTCTTCTGGTGCAATATCCAGTCCAGTCGGTCGCGCAGCACCGTGCGTGCCACCTGGACAATATTCAGCCCGCGGTTTTCGGCGAACTGCAGTGCCTGGCGATAGAGCGTTCCGCGCTCGTAATCGAGGGTGGTCTCCTTGGCATTCCTTCGGGAAAGAACCTTGGAAAGGCCACCATTGAAGCCGAAGGATCGGCGACCGTAATAGAGCTTGAGATCCTCACGATGGCGGGTCATCGCCACGTAGGTCAGATGGCGGTCGAGCGACAAGGATGCCAGCACTTTGACATGATCGACGGTCGCTCCTTGAGACTTATGGATGGTTGTCGCGTAGCCGTGATCGAGATTGTTGTAGAACCGCTGCTCGACCGTCACCTGCCGTCGCTGAACTCCCTCGCCCACGATAGCCACGATGCGGTTTGGTGCTGCCTCGATCACATGGCCGATCATGCCGTTCTTGACGCCAAGAGAGCTCTCGTTCTTCAGGAAGACGATCTGGTCGCCCGTGTCGAAGCGGCGTACACCGTCGGCGGTCTTGAAGGCGTGGCCCTCATCCACGATTCCCCGCTCGACGAGTTTTGCCCGCGCCATTTCGTTCAACATCCGCACGTCGCGGCGCAGATGCGCGAGCATCAGCATAGTCTTGCTTTGATCGTAATCCCGGTTCCAGTCAGCGATCAGATTATCGACAGCTTCCGCCTTCAACGTTGATCCCAGCACGTTGCCGTGATCCCGATAGAGGGAGAGCGCCTGATCGACATTGCCGCGCGCCAGTGCGAGCGAGGCATGCCGCATCCAGTCTTCGCGCTGACGATAGATCGTTTCGAGTTCGGCGTAACCGATGCGGTCAACAATAGCGCGGAAAGCAGCGCCTGCCTCAATCGGCTGGAGCTGTTCGGGATCACCGACCAGAACGATCTTGGCCCCTGCCCTGACGACGGCATCGACGAAGCCGGCCATTTGCCTCGAGGCAACCATGCCGGCCTCATCCATGACGAAGATCGTTCTCTCGTCGAGCAAGTCGCGGCCTCGACCCCAACGCAGTTCCCAGGAGGCGAGCGTGCGGCTCCGGATGCCGGCATCCTTCTCAAGGCCTTCGGCCGCCTTTCCGGCAAGCGCCCCACCGACAACGCGATAACCGGCCAGTTCCCACGCTTCGCGAGCGGCCTTCATCATCGTGGTCTTGCCGGCGCCGGCGCGTCCAACCATGGCGGCAATCCGGATCGAACCGGCGATCCGCTCGATCGCTGCTTTCTGCTCTTCCGAGAGACGCACATGTCGCCGCAATATTGCTTGCAGCACCGCTCCCGAAACAGCGTGCGTCTCCTTTCCCGACAACCACATCGCCTGCCGCGCCATCGTCGCCTCGAGGCGGATCATCTCGCGTGTCGTGTAGCGCGCCGGCACCTTATCGCCGGTGGCAAAATCGATCGTGTCGCGCTGGAGACGCAGGGCTTCGGGGCTTTGGACGATGCGCACCAGCAATTGCTGGAAGACGGCCAGATCATCGACATAGCGAGAGAGCACCTTGGCAATGTCGCGTTCATCGAAAACGCTCTTCTCACGCGTGATCAGGTCGAGCACGATTTCCGGACGACGCAGGATACGACGGAGGTTCTCGCTGCGACGCTGCTCATTGAGTTCGATTCGCTCAAGCTCCGGCCGGGCGCCTCGGCTCTCCGCCTTACGCTCGATCGCCTTGGCGCCGACACCGAGATGGATCGTGGGCGTAAGTTCGATGCCCTGCTTCTCATAGGAACGCCCGTCGACCTTGAGATCAATGCCTGCTAGGGCGAGATGATGGTTCAGCCGCTCGAACCATCCGTCACGCAACACATTGAAGTCGTCTGCCGAACCGGCCCAAAGGTGATAAACGATCTTCCCTGCCTTCGTGCGCAGCGGCTGGCCGTCCTCGCCGATGACAGCGACCTTTTTCGCCCCGAACCCATCCCCGGTCAGCGGGCGCAAAGTCGTCATCAGGTGGATGTGTGGATTACCGGGATTGTCGTGATAGACCCAGTCCGCGACCATGCCCTTGGCGATGATGTGCGTCTCCACAAAGTCGCGCACGAGTGCGATGTTCTGCTCGGCCGAAAGTTCCAGCGGCAGCGCGATTGTCAAGTCGCGGGCGAACTGAGCATCGGAGCGCTTCTCGAAGGCTTCGACCTTGTTCCAGAAAGCCTCGGAAGCACCGGCCACGGAACGATCCGCGATAAGGATTCGAGCCCATGTTGGCACATCGGCCGGGAGCAGGAACTCCTCGTGCAGCAGGCCGTCTTTCCGCGTATAGTCGATGGTGCGGGCCTCGCGCTCGTATTCCATTTTCGCACAATGCCGATAGGCCGCCGACAGCACCGCGCTGCGGCCGTCGCCGCGGCTGACGATGCTAGCTGAGAAGTGGGCGATGGCCACGGCGACGGTAACTCCCGGTTGGAACCTCGTTCGTCGGGAGCTGGCAAGGTCATTTGAGGGCTGAACTCAAGGCGTCGCGTCAGCGACGTATAATTGCGCCCTTGGACCCGCTCCTTCGGATCGGCGGGATGATCCCCCAAAGTGTCGGCCTTGCCGACGTGCAAATCTGCACATTTGCCGAAGAACGCATCCGAGGGAGTGTTGGCGTCGCGAATGCCACGTCAATGACCGAGAGGAGACGCGTCCGGAATGAAGAAGCCGTCATCGAAGATCAGGGAAGAAATCGCAAAGCTGCAGGACCAGCTTAAGGCAGCCGAAACGCGCGAAGCCGAGCGGATCGGACGGATCGCGTTGAAAGCCGGTCTAGGCGAAATCGAGGTGGACGAAGCCGAGCTTCAGGCGGCGTTCGAGGACGTTGCCAACCGGTTTCTTGGAGCCAAGCAAAAGGCCCCACCAAGAAAGACTGCCGGCGACGGCTCGGCCTCCAGCGAAACGCCCTCGCCGGTCACGTCTGGCGCGCATGCGGGCAGCGGTGGCGAGGCTTGAGCGGATGGGCCGGACCTTTTCAACGGATGCGCGCAAGAAGGACACGCGCGACAAAATCGAGCTCGGTGGCCTGATCGTGAAAGCAGGTCTGCGCTACGAGAAGCGCGCGCTGCTGCTCGGCCTGCTGATCGACGGGGGTCGCCGCATAAAGAACGACGAACAGGAGCGTGCGCGTCTTGTCGCTTTGGGTGCTGAGGCTTTCGGCAATGACGGTGAATAGAGTGCTCCTCGCAGCCCTGCCCGCCGCAATCATGCTGGCGGCGATGATCTTTCTGCCGGGCATCGAGCAATGGCTTGCGGCTTTCGGCAAGACTGCCCAGGCACAGCTGATCTTCGGACGTATCGGTCTGGCATTGCCGTGCGTCATCGCCGCCGCGATCGGCGTTACCTTCCTGTTTGCAGCCAACGACGCAATCAATATCAAGGCTGCTGGATGGAGCGTGGTCGCGGGCAGTGCGGCTGCGACCGCGATCACCGTAACGCGCGAAGCAATCCGGCTCGCCGACATTGCCAGCAGCGTGCCGGCCGGGCAATCCGTGTTCGCCTATCTCGACCTGGCGACGATGACTGGCGCCTCCACGGTTTTGCTCGCCGCTGGTTTCGCGCTTCGCGTTTCGCTGCGCGGCAATGCTGCCTTTGCCAAACCCATGCCCCGGCGCATCCGCGGCAAGCGCGCCGTTCATGGCGAAGCGGACTGGATGAAGATGAATGAGGCAGCGATCCTGTTTCCGGAGAGCGGTGGCATCGTCATCGGCGAGCGCTATCGGGTCGACCGCGACAGCGTCGCGACAATGTCATTCCGCGCTGGCGATCCGATGACATGGGGCGTCGGCGGCAAGTCGCCGCTGCTCTGCTTCGATGGCTCCTTCGGATCGTCGCATGGCATCGTCTTTGCCGGCTCCGGTGGTCTCAAGACGACCTCGGTGACGATCCCGACCGCGCTCAAATGGGGCGGTGGCCTCGTCGTGCTGGACCCGTCAAGCGAGGTCGCCCCGATGGTCGTCGAGCATCGGCGGAAAGCCGGACGGAAAGTCGTCGTCCTTGATCCCACCACACCGGGCATCGGCTTCAACGCGCTGGATTGGATCGGTTGGTATGGCGGCAATGCGGAAGAGGATATCTCCGCGGTTGCCTCGTGGATCATGAGCGATAGCGGTCGCGCAGCCGGCGTGCGTGACGACTTCTTTCGAGCCTCGGGGCTGCAACTGCTGACCGCCATGATCGCCGATGTATGTCTCTCCGGTCATACCGAGCGAGACAGGAGAACATTACGGCTGGTGCGCGCCAATCTGTCCGAGCCGGAACCGAAACTGCGGGCGCGGCTTCAGGAAATCTACGACAATTCGGAATCCGATTTCGTGCGGGAGAATGTCGCCGCCTTCGTGAACATGACGCCTGAAACCTTCTCAGGGGTGTACGCCAACGCCATCAAGGAAACCCACTGGCTTTCCTACCCGAACTATGCGGCCCTCGTCTCCGGCTCAACGTTCCGGGCCGATGAGTTGGCCGACGGTCAAACCGATGTCTTCATCAATATCGACTTGAAGGCGCTGGAAACCCATTCCGGCCTCGCCCGCGTCGTGATCGGTGCACTCCTGAATGCGATCTATAACCGCAATGGCGCAGTGAAGGGGCGCACACT
The DNA here is from genome assembly GCF_030182455.1 of Rhizobium cerradonense. Classification (NCBI taxonomy): domain Bacteria; kingdom Pseudomonadati; phylum Pseudomonadota; class Alphaproteobacteria; order Hyphomicrobiales; family Rhizobiaceae; genus Rhizobium; species Rhizobium cerradonense. Next base: position 3,295 of record NZ_JAQJCK010000017.1, on the reverse strand, counting down.
GTTCTTGCTCGATGAAGTGGCCCGGCTCGGTTACATGCGGATATTGGAAACCGCGCGCGACGCGGGCCGGAAGTACGGCATCACATTGGCGATGATTTTCCAGTCGCTTGGTCAGATGCGCGAAGCCTATGGAGGCCGGGACGCCGCAAGCAAATGGTTCGAGAGCACGAGCTGGATTTCGTTTGCCGCGATCAACGATCCCGACACGGCGGACTACATCTCGAAGCGCTGCGGCGATACGACAGTCGAGGTCGATCAGACGAACCGCGCGACGGGCATGAAGGGGTCGTCGCAGTCGCGCTCGAAACAGCTCAGCCGCCGGCCGCTGATCATGCCGCACGAGATACTGCGCATGCGGTCCGACGAACAGATCGTCTTCACATCGGGCAATCCGCCGCTGAGATGCGGGCGTGCGATCTGGTTTCGGCGCGAGGACATGAAAGCCTGTGTCAGGCAGAACAGGTTTCACAAGACTGGAAGGTCCACGCAGAAATAGCAGAGGAAGCGACACGCATGGAATTGCTGTTCACACTGGCAGGATTGATTGCAATCGTGGTGGCACTTTACGTTTTGCGGTCACAGAGGGGAAAGCGTCTTTCGTTCAAGACCAAATGCTTGATCTTCAGCGCGCTCGTATTTTGCATGACAGCATTGTGGTGCGTTGTGTACGGACCGGATCTATGGATCCTGATTCAAGCGGGCGCCATCATCGTCGTCGCAACGCTCGCCGGCCTTCTGTCCTCTCGCAAAGGCTGATCTGCGACGTGCGGTCCCGAGTCGGCCAGCTAAGGATTTGGCCCGCAAACCACGCGGGACCTGAGCGGGCATGATCAAGTGTCCAAAGCTCCTGGCAATCCCAGCATCATCCTTCGCGAATCATCACGGATATGAATCGGTCCACGCCGACCGATTCAAAAGTGTCGTTGGACGCGGAATCTACTCTCGGCGATCCTGCCGTCATGATTATGCAGCCCTACCAGCTCTATATCGAGAGAATAGACGCAACGAAAAACATGGCCCGCTACTATGCCATGTCGATCGAGCCGACGCTCTTCGGACAAGCGTGCCTTGTCCGTCGATGGGGCCGCATCGGTGCCAGTGGTCAGAAGCTGGTGCATTATTTCCAGCATGAACAGGAAGCCGTCGACCTCTTCCTCACGCTTCTTAGGCGGAAGCGCTCGCGCGGATACGGCTTGAAACTTCGCTCCAGCCAAACAGTGATCGCCTGATCGGCCACGTCAGGAAGCGTCGGCCTTCGCGACCATGATTGAACCGGAGCGCAGAGCAGCGGCGAAATCAGGCGGCCGCCTTCACATCGAACTCGAAATGCAGCTGGTCATAAGGGAATTCGACGCCGGCGTCCGTCCGATCCAGGACACCCGCGTTGACCAGTGTCGTCACGTCCTTGTGGACGGCCTGCACATCACGGCCGACGCGGCGGGCGACCTCCCGTATCGCCAACGGCCCCTGTCCTGCCATCGCCTTCACGATGGCCAGCCGTGACGGCGCAAGGACCCGGTGCATGTCGTCATAACTCAGAAAGTTCACCGACGGCGTGGCAGGTACCACGATCCCTTCCAGCACTTTCTGTCCCGCGTTGACAAAGCGGGCCTTGGCGTCGGCAATCGAGCTTAATCTGATGACCAATGTCCTCATGCGAGTATCCTTTCCATGTCCGCCTGAAAGGCGTCGAACAACGCTTCCAGCGTTGTGAATTCTATCGGTTCCTCAAGATCGCCTATATGACGATGATCGCCTTTGCCCCGCTCATTGTCATATCGCATGACGCACTCGCCGTTCACGATCAGCGCCAGACGATATTTGAAGTGATGGCTGCTGCCGGGAACGGGGGTCGGCACATGCCACAGGACCGTCTCGAAAAATGCCGTGTCGCTGACGGTGGTTCTGGATTTTTCGATCAGCACGGCTTCCATGTTGTTTTCGATAACATCACCTGCTGTTGTTGTCAAGAACAACAGTTCGGGCTTGCGCAGCAAAGTCAGCGCTGGGGTTCGATGCCCCGGCGCTGGCTTCGGAGCGTTGATCGCGGGCAGGATCAAGCTCTGCCGTGTGATGACTGGACGGACACCGCGTCGCCCGCCCGAAGGGTGTGAGCCCACGGGCGGACAAATGTTTCGGCGGTTGCCTCAATCCCACGGAATAACGGCCATCAGGTCATCGTCGTCCTGGCCGGGATAGCGACCAAGATTGGCATTGAGCCTGCCGTGACCGGTGTTGATGGAGAGGCTGTAATAGTCGCCGTCATTCTGGTTCTTCTTCTGCCAGATGCCGCCGATTTCCACGCGTCGTCCCCTCGGGGACTTGGCGAACAGGCGGAAAACGGGAGCCTTGGGATTGTTGCTGTTGAACGCCTCCCCGGTGATGTCCAGGTCGTAGGAAATCGAAGCGATGTTGCCGGTGAGAGTGCCGTTTTCGCCGAAGCGCACGAAGTTTGCGTAGTCAGTCATTGTCAATCTCCATTGGTTGCGGTTGCCATCCCGAAGGGCAAGCCCCTCGGGCGAAGCCTTCCCGTCTTTCCGGGTGAATGGCCTCTGACATTCCCCGGGACAGAGGGGGAGGGCGAAAGCCCGCCCCGCGCCGACGGTTGCTCGGGTCAAGGGGTCGTGGCGGGAAAAAGCGGAAGCTTCGGCCGCAGGCGGAAAGCCGCTTTTTTCCGACGCGACAAGCGGCTTGCCGCGCCTGCCCCTTGATCCGGGCGGCCGGCGATGTCAGGGGCAAAACAAACAGAGCAGACCGGAACGGGCCTCATGGTCGGGTGCGTCAGCAACTCAAGGGGTTCAACACCGGGATCGGTGGTGCGGATCGAACGGACTGCGTCGTGCCAAAGAGATAAAGTTGCGCTGCCCGAAGCGGGGGGCGGGCAGTCAGCGCGAGTGGTCTTCGAGGCATTGCGCAAGTTCCGTAAGATCGCGTTCCACAGGCTCCGGAAAACCCTTCGGCGCTAAATATGAGCGCGGGTTTCCTTCGCCTGCTCCGCTCGCCTGTGGCTCGCTCCGGCCGCGGCCGCGCCGTCCGACGGCGCTGCGGCTGGAAGGCGGTTCGGACTGAGCTGTGCGCTGACTCGCTCCGACGATCGCGCGGGCGCGATCGGGAAACAATGAAGAGCATCGGAGAAATCATCATGGCGCCGGCCGCAGGTCGGGATTTCGGGAATTCTCGACGCGCAGGGAGCGGAACAAGGGCAGCCGCAGGAGCCTCAACGAAGTTGCCGCAGCGGAAGCGGGATCGACTGCCCCCGCTCCCTGCGCTCCGCGTTTCATGGGCGGGCGGGGAG
>NZ_JAQJCK010000016.1:0-126302 GCF_030182455.1 Rhizobium cerradonense | reverse complement strand
TGCCCGAGGTCTCGCTATAGGGATTGAGCAGCAGCGGAAAGACATAGGGGAAAACGCGGCCATCAGTGGAATCCGTGCGACCATGGTTGATGGTGATCAACGGCACCTTGTCCTGCGTGATGCGGTCGATCATGGCATAGGCGATACCGACGGAAAGCGGGTTCCAGGCGGCAATATTCGGATTGCTCTTGAGACGCTCGTAGGCCTCGACGCCGCGTTCAACCTCGTATTGCGTTTCCGCTTCCGACCAGGTGAGCTTGACGCCGTTGACGCCGCCATCCCGCGTGTTGATGAGGTTCAGGTAGTCGATAAAACCACCGAAGAAACCTGTGCCGCCGGCCGCATAGGGCCCAACGCGATAGCTTTGCAGCGGGAAATATTGTTCATCGGCATGGGCGGCCGGTATCGCGGCCGAGACGGCTAGTCCAGCCGCAATGACGGCGGCCTTCAATTTCGCAAGCATGGTCATGTTTGGATACACTCCGGGTATTGTCCGGTGTGATGGCCGGAACTGGGTTGAACGAGCAGTGGGTTTGGTATTTTCGGAGCTTGTGCCCCAGCTTGGTCAGGCCGGCCTGTCGATGGCAGAGCCCAACCGCCTTCGGATCTTGCCCCAAAGCGAGGAAAGCCCGTCCGGTTCGAGGATCAGAAACAGAATGATCAAGGCGCCGAGCACGATGCGCTGGCTCATGTCGAGCACGCCGGAATCGAAGACATCGCCGAGCAGGAACGAGCCCAGTCGGGATAGCACGAGCGGGAAGACGACGATCAGAGCGGCGCCGAGAAAGGCGCCCCGCGTCGAGGCAAGGCCGCCGATGATGATGATGAAAAGGATCTGGAACGATCGGTCGAGATTAAAGCCAGCCGGCTCGACGGTCCTCAGATAGGCAAAGGCCCAAAGCGCTCCTGCAACGGCGATGATGAAAGAGGAGATAGCAAAGGCCAGCAACTTGGTTCCCAGCACGGGCACACCGATGATGCGCGCCGCTGTCTCATTGTCCCGAACGGCGATGAAGTTGCGGCCGGTTTGAGACTTCGTCAGCCGATGCGCCAGGAAGGTCAGCACCACCACGACCGTAAGTGAAAAGAGATAGCGACCTGCCGGGCCCGTAAACTCGACGCCCGCAAGCGTCAGAGGCGGCGCATCGATGACCCCGGAGGCAGAGTCGTTGGAAAACCAGCTAAATTTGGTGAGAGCCCACTGCACGAAGAACTGCGCGGCGAGCGTCGACACCGCAAGATAAAAGCCCTTCAATCTGAGGCTAGGCAGGCCGAAAATGATGCCGATCACCGCCGCCAGAAGGCCGGCCAGCAGGATGCTGATGATCAAAGGCAGGCCATCGACGCGCAGATTGAAATTGTAAGCAGCAAAGGCACCGACGGCCATGAAGGCGGCGCTTCCGAGCGAGACCTGGCCTGCATAGCCGGTAAGCAGATTCAGCCCGACGCCGGCAAGGCTGAGCGCCAGGAACGGCAAAAGGATCGCCTCGAACAAATAGGTCGAACCGACAAAGGGAACCACGAGGTAGGCGCTGGCAAGGATGGCAATCGGTGTCAGCCAGCGGCTGAGGAGCCATGTGGGACGAAGATCGGCGGTAACGACGGCCATATCAGACCCTTTCCACGAGCTTTTGCCCAAACAGGCCGGAGGGGCGGATGAGCAGGAAGGCGAGTGCTGCGACATAGGCAATCCAGCCTTCGATGCCGCCGCCGAAATATTCGCCGATATAGACTTCCGCGAGCTTCTCGGTCGCGCCGATCAGCAGGCCGCCGACGATCGCACCCAGAATGGAATCAAAGCCGCCGAGAACGAGGACGGGCAGCGCTTTCAGCACCACCAGCGACAGAGAGAACTGCACGCCGAGCCGCGCGCCCCATAGCAGGCCAGCCACCAGTGCCACGACACCGGCAGCCGCCCAGACCGTTGCCCAAATCCAGGGCAGTTTCAGTCCGACCGCAAGCGCGGCGAACTGATCGTCCGCTACAGCCCGGAATGCCAGCCCAATTCGGGTGTAGCGGAAGAAGGCGGACAGCGCCGCCACCATCGCAGCAGCGACTGCCGCCGCAAAAAGATCGAACTGGCTGATGAACACGCCGCCAATGTCGAAGGGAACATCCTCGATCCCGAGCTCCAGACCGTGGACCTGCGTGCCCCAGATGAGTTGAGCCGCCCCCTCGATGATATAGGAGAGCCCGAGCGTCGCCATGAAAAGCGTAATCGGCGGCTTGTTGGTCAGCGGCCGCAGCACGGTACGCTCGATAGCGAGGCCGATGAGAACCATGACCGCGAATGTAATGACGAGCGCCAAGGCAAAGGGAACGCCACGCTCAAGAAGGCTGACAAAGGTCAGCGCGGCAAACAGCAACATTGCCCCTTGAGCGAAATTGAGCACGCCCGACGTCTTGTAGATCAGCACGAAACCGATGGCGACGAGCGAATACATAACGCCCGAGAGCAAGCCGCCAACCAGCACTTCGATCAGAAACGGCCAGTCGAAATCTGCCATCAGATGCCCTCCCCATCCTCGTTTTCCGCAACGACGCCGAGATAGGCGTCGATGACGCGCTTGTCGGTACGAATTTCGTCCGGGCTGCCGTCGGCGATCTTGCGGCCGTAATCGAGGACCGCGATCCGGTCGGAAAGCTGCATGACCACGCCGATATCGTGTTCGATGAGGATCACCGTCGTGTCATACAGATCTCGGGCAGACCGGATGAAGTCGGCCATGTCGTTCTTTTCGCTCGCCGTCATCCCCGCCATAGGCTCGTCTAGAAGCAGGATCTTCGGTTCCGCCGCCAGGGCGCGGGCGAGCTCGACGCGTTTTTGCAGTCCGTAGGGCAGCGTGCCTACGAGACGATGGCTGACCTGGCCCAGATGCAGGAACTCGAGAATACGGGCCGCCCGCTCGCGTGCATCCGCCTCTTCGCGGCGCGCGCGGCCAAGCCCGAGGATCTGTTCGGCAAAGGTCGAGCGCACGGTATAGGCTCGACCGGCGATGACGTTATCAGTGACACTCAAGCCCTTGAACAAGGCGAGGTTCTGGAACGTGCGGGCAATGCCAAGCGATGCCAGCAGTTCCGTCGGCACATGGCGATAGGTGTTGGAGCCGATACGAACATGGCCCTCGTTCGAGCGATAGACACCGCTGATGACGTTGATCAGCGAACTCTTGCCGGCGCCATTTGGACCGATGATCGCCCGGATCTCCCCCGGCTCAACAGAAAGGTCTACATCGACCAAGGCAGCGACGCCACCGAATGACAGACTGATGCCATGCAAAGAGAGAGCATGGGTCTCTTCGTCATGCTGCGGGATGCCGCCGGTCTTGCCCGGTGGCAACGCGCGGGCAATCTGGTCGCCGGAGCCCCGCAGCGTACCGGGATCCAGCACGTCAAGGGAATAGGTCGCGGCAGGCATTCAGTGTCCTCCATTCGGCTCGGGCGCGGCTTGAACATGGCACGCCAATCCCGTCGGCGTGGACCAATCGGCCCACGCACCCATCATGTTTCATTTACGAGGTATTTTGCTGCAGCGAGCCTATTCGGCCGCCACTGGCTGGGTACTAGCAGCCTCTTCGAGCTCACGAACCAGCGGGATCACATGCTTGCCGAAATACTCGACCTCCTCCTGGAAATGCAGGAAGCCCAGCAGGATCAGATCCGCACCCGCCTGCCTCAGCGCCACAACCCGCTCGGCAACCTGCCGTGGCGTGCCGATGAGGTTCGAGCGGAATCCATCATTATATTGAACGAGGTCTTCGAAAGAGGATTTCGCCCAGTTTCCTTCGCCTTCCGGCGACGCCTTGCCGGCGTTCTTAACTTCATGCCCGAAAGCATTGACCGCCTCGGGATTGGCCTTCTCGATGATCTCGGCAAGCACTGCCTTGGCTTCTTCCTCCGTTTCGCGCACGATTGCGAAGGCGTTCACCCCGATCCGCACGGAATGGCCATTCTCCTTGGCCTTCGATTGGATGTCGTCAACCTGCTTGCGGATCTCGGCCGGCGTATTGCCGTTGGTGAAATACCAGTCAGACACCCGGGCCGCCATGTCGCGAGCGGCACGGGAGGAGCCGCCCTGGAAAATCTCCGGCTGCGGGTCGATCGGCTTCGGCTTCAGCGAATAATTGTTGAAGCGATAGAAATCGCCGCGGAAGGTGAAATTGTCCTCGGTCCAGATGCCGCGAAGTGCACGGATGAACTCCTCCGAGCGACGATAGCGCTCGTCATGATCGAGCCAATGCTCGCCAATGGCGGCGAATTCGCCGCGGAACCAGCCGCTCACGATATTGACCGCGACGCGCCCGTTGGTCAGGTGATTGATGGTCGCAATCTGCTTGGCGGCAAGGGCCGGATTCCAAGGACCGGGCAGGATCGCCGCGATCACCTTCAATGTCGTGGTCGATTCAAGCAGGGCGTGACTAAACGAGACGGACTCATGCTGAAACTCCGCTCCATAACCTGCCGTGAAACGGATCTGGCTCAAGGCATATTCGAAACCGCTCGCTTCGGCGATCTGCGCAAGCTTCCTGTTGTATTCGATCGTCCAGCTCGTACGCTGTTCGATATTCGAAATCACCAGGCCTCCCGAAACATTCGGCACCCAATAGGCAAATTTGACCGGATCGTTCGCGGCATTGGAAAAAGTCATGTAAAGCTCCCTCTTGAATTTCGTTCTATGGGCTAGGCTGCCAATCCGCTGTGTTTTCCCGGGGCGGCGGTCGCTCCGATGTCGAGCGCTGGCGTGATTGTCGCGACCTCCTCGACGGCTCGATCGATGCGCTCGAGGACGGCGGGATTCGTGAGTTCGTGATCGGCGAAGTCGGCCTCAAGCGCATAGATTGCGGTCGGGACGGTCAACGCATTGAAGAAACCGAAGAGCGGCCGCAATTGGTGCTCAAGCATCAGGCCGTGCAACAGTGTCCCTCCGGTTGCGGCGAGAATGACCCGCTTGCCCGCCAATGCTCGATAATCAACGAGATCAAAGAGATGCTTCAGCGCGCCGCTGTAGGACGCGCGATAGACCGGCGATCCAACAATTATGATATCGGCGCCTTCCACCGCGGCGATGATCGCCTTGCCTTCGGTATCAAGTTGATCCGCTCTAAGCGCCCGAAAGAGCACGGGGGCTGCGTCGACAAGCTCGATGGACTGCACATCGCCACCAACGCGCTGCCGCAGCCGATTGGCGGCGACGTTCACCAAGGACGCCGTCCTGGATGGTCTTTTGACATTGCCACTCAGCGCGAGGATGTTCATGATGATGATCTGTCCGGTTAATTAGATAATTTACCCTATATATTTAGTAGATTTTTGATAGGCGAAGATATTCTAATCTTCGAAGCAAAGTGGATTGAATTCCTATTTTCCGTGGCGGCTTATCGGAAGAATTTTCTCAAACCCAAAGCATCAGGGATAGCGGATGTGCTGAAGAATTGAGGCCAGAGCGCGACTAGGGAACTGAATGACATATGGAATTGGAAGCGCAATCGTCTTAAGAGGTCCGGCAACCTCTCAAGCGCCTGCTCGCGATCTGAACGCCACCGCCCTCAGATGTCGAATGCTTCTTTCAGATTGAAGCCCTTGCGTTCACGCATGTCGAGATCGGTCTCGATATGGGCGATGTGCTGCAGCATAAGGCGGCAGGCCTTGTCCGAATCCTTCTGTTCAAGGGCATCGACGATGTCGCCGTGTTCGTGATGGCCGCAGCTCGAGGCGGTCGACTGGCCATAGAGCGCGATCACCAGCGAGGAGCGGGCGACGAGTTCCTCCATGAAGCGCTGCATGATGGCGTTGCCTGATATCACCGCGATTGCCAGATGAAAATCGCCTGAGGCCTTGATCTCCGCGCGGCGGGCGGCCGATCCGTGCTCTTCGACCAGCCGACCTTCCAGCAACAGAAGCTGCCGCAGATGCTGGATGTCCGCCGGCGAGATCCTGGCTGCCGCCTCAAGCAGGATGCCTGGCTCGACGAGCCGGCGTGCGGCGAAGATCTGCCGTGCCTCCTCCGGGGACGGATAGGCGACAAAGGCGCCGCGATTTTTCTCGACACTGACAAGCCCTTCATAGGAAAGCGCCTGCAGGGCGGCACGCGCCAGCGTGCGGCTGACATTGAAGAGATTGCCGACATCTGCCTCGGAAAGCTTCGCGCCAGGAGCAAGGCGTCTTTCAACGATCGCGTCGCGAATGGCGTCGCGGATCTGCTGCGTGCTTGTTTCGGCTGAATCGTCGGCGGCTTGGAGGGCGCCCGCAGTTTGCTTCATGAAATACGACCTGATTTTCCCTGAACATACCCAGGTTCGTCGCAAAAATCCAATAGATTTGGGTGCAGTTACGATGCCAAATTGTATACGATCATGTGATTATTTTGTGTACGAAAGCCTATTTGATGTGCACTCGTCGAATTACCGGTGAGATCAATCAAGCTAAGAACTTCAAAAACTTCGATTGTTATCAGCAGCTTGCTGCAATGCGGCGGAATTGGCATGGCTCGTGCATTGTCTCTTTTAAACAGAGGAAGGCATGATGTCGAAAGCGGCAGAGATCGATATAGTATCCGTTTCGAAGATCTATGGCAGCACGACAGCCGTGCATGCCATCAGTCTGAAGATTCCTGCCGGTTCTTATTGCTGTTTTCTCGGTCCATCGGGCTGCGGCAAGACGTCGACCCTTCGCATGATCGCCGGTCATGAAAGCATTTCGTCGGGCGATATCCGCCTCGGAAACACCGTCGTCACCGACTTCCCGCCAGCCAAGCGCGGCACGGCCATGATGTTCCAGTCCTATGCGCTCTTTCCGCATCTCGACCTCATCGACAATGTCGCCTTCAGCCTGAAGATGAAGGGCGTGGACAAGGACGAGCGTCGGGCCAAGGCGCTTGAGATGCTGAAGCTGATGCAGATGGAGGCCTATGCCACGCGGCGTCCGGCGCAGCTTTCCGGCGGGCAGCAGCAACGCGTGGCCCTCGCCCGCGCGCTGATTACCGATCCGGAAGCCCTGCTGCTCGACGAGCCGCTCTCGGCGCTCGATCCGTTCCTGAAGATCCGCATGCGTGCCGAGCTGAAGAAGCTGCAGAAGACGCTCGGGATCACCTTCGTGCATGTGACGCACAGCCAGGAGGAGGCCATGGCGCTCGCCGATATCATCGTCATCATGAACGATGGCCGAATCGAGCAGGCGGCCACGCCCCGTCAAGTCTTCGAGCGTCCTGCGACAGCCTTCGTCGCCCGCTTCATGGGAGACCATAACGTGCTTTCCGGCCGGGTGGCATCCAGCGAAAACGGCGTGCTGACGATGACAGTGCCCGAGGGGCAGAGTTTTTCTGTGTCAGGAACCGACAGGAACGTGGGCGAGGCCATCGATATCGGCATCCGCACAGACCGCGTGCGCCTGCAAGTGGCTTCCGAAAAAACCCTCGGCTTCAACGGCATCGTCTCCAACATCGAATATCGCGGCGCGTCGGTGAAAATCACCGTCAACGGCGCGGGCAGCGACGACTTCACGGTCATCGCGAGCGACGGCGATTACTTCGCCAAACCCGTATCGGTCGGCGATGCGGTGTCTCTGAGCTGGGCTCCGGAGGACGTCGTCCTCCTTGGCCGGGTTTCCGCATGAATTCCAAGCATCACAACAGGGGAACTGACATGACGACTGAAACGAAGACCATTAAGGCGGCCAAAGGAATTTCCCGCCGCTCGCTTTTGAAGACCGGCGCTGCCGCCGCCGGTGCGATCGCCGGCTCCGGCCTCATCACCGGCTTTCCGACCATCTGGGCGCAATCGAACATCACGCTTCGCCAGTTCGGCACCGGCGTTTCGAACATCAATGCCATTGCCGAAAAGTGCAAGGCCGATCTCGGCATCACACTGGAAATGACGGCAACCGACTCCGACGCCGCCGCCCAGCGCGCCGTCACCCAGCCTGACAGCTATGACATTGCCGACATCGAATACTGGATCGCCAAGAAGGTCTTCCCGACCGGCGTTCTGCAGCCGATGGACGTCAAGAAGCTCAAATATTACGACAAGATCGTGCCGCTGTTCATCAACGGCAAGCTGAAGCCGGACAGCGTCATCGCCCAGGGCACGGCGCCGCACACGGTCGGCTTCGTCGAAGAGCAAGGCTCCAAGAAATTCGCCAAGGAGCCGACGCAGTGGATGACGATGGTTCCGACCATCTACAACGCCGACACGCTCGGCATCCGTCCGGACCTGACCGGCCGCCCGATCACAAGCTGGGCCGACATTCTCGATCCCGCTTTCAAGGGCAAGACCGCGATCCTCAATATCCCATCGATTGGTATCATGGATGCCGCGATGATCATGGAAGCGGCCGGCAAGATCAAATATGCCGACAAGGGCAACATGACGAAGGCGGAGATCGACAAGACGATCGACTTCCTGATCAAGACCAAGGGTGACGGCCAGTTCCGCGCCTTCTGGAAGTCATTCGACGAAAGCGTCAACCTGATGGCGTCGGGCGAAGTCGTCATCCAGTCGATGTGGTCGCCGGCCGTTGCTGCTGTGCGCTCCAAGGGGATCGCCTGCACCTTCCAGCCGCTCAAGGAAGGCTATCGCGCCTGGGGCGGCGGCCTTGGCCTCGCCTCGCATCTGAAAGGCGCGCAGCTCGACGCCGCTTACGAATACATCAACTGGTACACCTCCGGCTGGGTCGGCGGCTACCTCAATCGCCAGGGCTACTACTCGGCCTGCATGGAAACGGCCAAGCAATTCATGTCGGCCGACGAATGGGGCTACTGGATCGAAGGCAAGCCGGCGCAGGGCGATATCCTGTCTCCGGAAGGCAAGGTCATGGAGAAGGCCGGCGCCGTTCGCGACGGCGGCTCGTTCGAAGCCCGCATGGGCGCGGTCGCCTGCTGGAACTCGGTGATGGACGAAGACCGCTACATGGTCCGCCGCTGGAACGAGTTCATCGCCGCCTAAGCACCATCCTCAAATCAAATCCTCTCCCCGCAAGCGGGGGGAGGAAGCCGCTAACGGAGAGACCGGGACATGGCGACGATCGCCTCCTCAGAAACAGATCAGGCACCACGGAAAGCAGGTGGCCATTTCGGCGTGCCGCTATGGCTCGTCTCCTATCTGCAGGCAGCGCCGCTCTTTCTGATCCTGGGTTTCTTCTTCCTGCTGCCGATCGCGATGATCGGTGTCGTCAGCTTCTGGGACTATGATTTCGCCGGTCTCTATCCCGCCTTTCTGACCACGAATTACACCGATACGCTGGGTTCCTGGGTCACTTGGAAGACCTATCTCAATACGCTGAAATTCACCGCCATCGTCTGGGTATTGACGCTGGTGATCGGCTTCTGGGTTGCCTATTTCCTCGCCTTCCACATCCGCCGCACATCGACGCAGATGGTGCTTTTCCTCGTCTGCACAGTGCCTTTCATGACATCAAACATCATTCGCATGATCTCCTGGATTCCGGTGCTCGGACGCAATGGCCTCGTCAATTCGACCCTGATCCAGATGGGCCTCATTCCGAAGCCAATCGAATGGCTGCTCTATTCCGATTTCGCCGTCGTGCTCGCCATGGTGCATCTCTATACGCTGTTCATGGTGACACCGATCTTCAACACGCTGATGCGTATCGACCGCTCGTTGTTCGAAGCGGCGCGCGATGCCGGCGCCAGCGGCTGGCAAATCCTCTGGAACGTGGTGATCCCCCTTGCAAAGCCCGGCATGGCGATCGGCACGATCTTCGTCGTCACCTTGGTCATGGCCGATTTTTCGACCGTGCAGGTCATGTCCGGCGGCCAGAGTGCTTCCATCGCTCTGATGATGAAAAATCAGATGTCGCTTCTGCAATACCCAGCCGCAGCGGCAAATGCGGTAGTGCTGCTGGTCCTCGTCCTGCTGATGGTCTCCGCCATCCTGCGGGTCGTCGATATCCGCAAGGAGCTTTGAGATGAACGGCGAAAAGCGCGGCCTGGAATTCTATGTCCTGGCGATCTTTTTCATTGTCTTCGTGCTGTTTCTCTACGGCCCTCTTTCGGCGATCCTCATCCTTTCCTTCCAGGGACCGGATGGCGGCCTGACCTTTCCGCTGAACGGTGTCTCCTTGCATTGGTTTGCGAACCTGTTCGAGAAGCAGGCGGTCGGCGATTTCGGCGCCTCGTTCCGCCGATCCCTCATGCTCGGGCTGATGGTGATGGTCGTCACCGTCGTCGTGTCGCTGCTGGCAGGCCTGGCCTTTCGCCGCCGCTTTCGCGGATCTTCATTGCTGTTCTACGCGACGGTCGCCAGCCTGGTGGTTCCGTCGATCATCATCTCGCTCGGCATCGGCGTCGTTTTCCAGCAGGGCGGTCTTGCTCCGGCCTGGTATTCCTCGGGCTTCGGCGCGCATCTGACCTGGACGCTGCCCTTCGGCGTGCTGATCATGTTCGCCGTCTTCAACCGCTTTTCACCGGCTTACGAGGAGGCTGCGCGCGATCTCGGGGCGACCTCATGGCAGACCTTCCGCCATGTCGTGCTGCCGATGATCACCCCGAGCCTGATCGGCGTCGGCCTATTCGGCTTTACGCTGTCCTATGACGAGTTCGCGCGCAGCCTGATGACATCCGGCACCTACAACACGCTGCCGCTCGAAATCTACGGCATGACCACCAACGTCACCACGCCCGTGCTTTATGCGTTGGGAACTGTGACCACCCTCTTTTCCTTCACCATCATTCTCGTGGCGCTCGGCATCATGGCCATGCTCGGCCGCCGGCAGGCCAAGAAAAGCTGAGATCATGCGTTTATTGCTCATCAATCCGAATACCAGCGCGTCGATGACCGAAAAGGCTGCGATTGCCGCCCGCGCCGTCGCTGCGTCCGGAACGGACATCATTGCCGCCACGTCACGGATGGGACCAGCTTCCATCGAGGGATATTATGACGGCGCGCTCGCCGTTCCCGGCCTGTTGAGCGAACTCAGGGAACGACTGACGATGGGCTATGATGCGGCGATCATCGCCTGTTTCGATGATACCGGCCTCGAGGCCGCCCGGTCGTTTTGCGATGTCCCCGTTCTGGGGCTTTGCGAGTCCGCCGTCGCGACCGCTGGCTTTCTCGCCCAGCGCTTCACGGTCGTGACGACGCTGGAGCGTTCACGCGTCCTGATCGACAATCTCGTTCAACGCTACGGCATGGGCGGTCGGGCGAAGGTGCGTGCTTCCGATATCGCCGTGCTGGAACTCGAACATGCCGCATCCGGGGCGATCGGCAAGTTGCGAGCGGAAATCGAACGAGCGCTGGAAGAAGACGGGGCGGAGGCGATCGTGCTCGGCTGCGCCGGCATGACTGATCTTGCGCACGAGTTGCAGGCGATCTACGGCGTCCCGGTGATCGACGGCGTCGCGGCGGCGGTGAAACAGGCGGAAGCACTGGTGTCGCTCGGCCTCTCCACCAGCAAACGCGGCTCCTATGCCTCGCCGCTGCCGAAGCCCTTTAGCGGCGCGATGAGCGATTTCGCGCCAAGGAAACTAGCTGTCTGAAGGCCGGCACGAAGATCATGCCCTGCTCGCTCAATCAGTAAAGTAGAGCGGCAGTTTCTCACCAACAAAGCGCAATGCGTTATTTTCCGATGCAGCTCTTTGGCGGAGCCATACTCTCGCGCGGGATCAGCCTGCTGCGGATGACAACACGCCTGTCCCGCTCCTTCTTTTCCTGTCCGATGGCATCAAGCAGGCGCGCTACGGCAACCTGTCCCATCTCCTCGAATGGCTGTTCGATCGTCGAAAGCGGCGGAAAGCAAAACTCGCATACCGGTGCGCCATCGAAAGAAACCACCGACAGATCCTCGGGAATTCGCAACCCCGTGCGCTTTATGCGACTGATGAAAGAAATCGCCATGTCATCGCTGGTCGCAATCACCGCTGTCGGCTTGTCCGTCAGCCGCGCGAAGTCGGCCGCCGCTTGAATGCCGATCTTGAAGCCTTCCTGGTAGTCGAGGTTGCCGCCGGATCGCGACACCGCCTCCTCAGAAAGCTCGGCATCGCGCAAGGCTTCGATCACGCCGCCATAACGTTCCACGTCATGATAATTGCCCTCCGGCCCGGCGATATAGAGAAACCGTTTATGGCCCAGTCTGATCAGCTCGGTTGTCACGTCCCGTACCGCCTCACGATCATTCGTCACGACACTCGGCACCCCGGCGTCGCTCATGTCGAGCAACATGGAGACGATCGGCAAGCCCGCATTGGCTAAGGAGCGTCCATCGACCTCAGGCAGTTTCGACGACAGGATGATGGCGCCGCGAATGGTGCCGCCGAAGGCCAGGTCGAGAATATGCCTTTCCGATTCCGCATCGCGGCCCAGATTGGCGATCATCAGATTGTAGCCATTCTGCAGCAAGGCCTTGTTGATGCTTTGCAGAACTTGGGGAATGACTTGGGAAACGCCGTAATAGAGCGATCCGGGAAGGATGATCATGATGGTGCTGGATTTGCCGACCCTGAGGCCGCGGGCCATAGCATTCGGCGTGTAGCCCAGTTGCTTGGCGGCCGCATCGATCTTGACGCGCGTCTTCTCGTTCACGCGACCGGGATTGGCAAGTGCGCGGCTGACCGTGGAAATTGCCACTCCAGCCAGCCGCGCGACATCCGCCATTAAAGGTCCTGATTGCTCCTCCACCGGCATATCTTTGTTTTTTTTCAATTTTTTCTTCCTTCCCGATGCCTGCTGCGCCGGATGCTACGGTAATCGCAGCCATATAGCAAACGATTGCCAAAAACCGCTTGCATAAAAAAACGACTTGTCTACTATCTGGGCATGGCAAACGATTGCCAATGACAGCGCATTGAAATCATTATGGATTATTCGTTGTGGACCTCAACTCCACAACCGATCCCCCATGCCCGGAGAACGGATAGCGTCATGACCTCAACCGAACGGCTTCGCTTTGGCGTCGATCTCGTCACCTTTTTCCACCCCGGTTTCTGGGGCGTGAAGGACTATGACAGCATCATTGCACTCTCCCGAAGCGAACCCCGCGTTTTTTGGGACAAGATCCTTGATGCCGTGCAGACTTCCGGCGTTACCGGCGTGGAGCTGACCTTCTCGCCGTTCAACTGGCAGGACGCGACGAAGACCTACGGCTCGGTGGAGGCTTTCGCCGCCGAGCTTTCCAGGCGCGGACTGACACTGGCGAGCGGCTTTTTCGCAGAGCTGGAAGCGGCGGGCGATTTTACGGAGGCGAACGCACAGGCTGCCATCATCGAAAAGGCGGAGAAATACGCCGAGTTCCTCAAGGCCTGCGGCAGCGATATCATGGTCATTGGCGCGCCGCTGCGTCAAACGCTTGGCGCTCAGCCGGTGCGGTTCTTCGATTTCGAGCAGGCGCGCAAGATTGCCGATTTCCTCAATCGCCTTGGCGCAGTTCTTTATGCGAAGGGCGTGCGGCTGGCCCTTCACACCGAGGCGCACTCAATCTTCGCTGCTTCCCGCGATGTCGATCTGCTGATGCTGCTGACAGACCCGGCTTACGTGCATATGTGCCCAGACACAGCCCATATTATCGTCGCCGGCTCGGACCCGCTGCAGGTCGTCGAGCGTCATCACGAGCGCATGATCATCGCCCACTGGAAGGATGCACTCGGACCTATGCCGGCCGATACCCCGATCGACGAGCACATCCATGATCGCCATCATCCCTATTTCTGCGGCTTCGGACTCGGCCGCGTCGATTGGCCGGGCTGGATCAGGCTGTTGCGAGACCGCGGCTATGAGGGCTGGGCCATTCTCGAGCTCGATGCCGCACCGGATCCGGTCACCGACATCGCAAATGGGCTCAAGCTCGTGCGGCAGGCGCTTTTGCCGACCTATCGCTGATTTTCATGACCCGAAAACCAAAAGCCCCACCAAGAGGGCTTTCTTGAAGAGGTGGAACGATGAAAAATACAATGAAGCTCCTACTGGTGGGAGCCGCCGTGCTCTCGGCAGCCATTTCCTCGGCCCGTGCCGAAGACAAGCCGAAAGCCGAGGTGATGACCTCCTGGACCTCCGGCGGAGAAGCGGCAGCTCTGGACGTCATTAAACAGGAGTTTGAAAAACGCGGCGGGATCTGGAAGGATTCGTCCATTGCCGGTTTCGGCGCGGCCGATGCAGCGTTTCAGAACCGCTTGGTCGCTGGCGATCCGCCGGCCGCCAAGCAGACCGTGCTCGGTCTCGCCAATGCGGACTTCGTCAGTAAGGGCCTTCTGAGCCCCATCGATGGCATCGCGAAAGCCGGAAAATGGGCGGATGTCCTGCCGAAATCGATCGCCGACCTCATTTCATACAACGGCCAGGTCTATCTTGCCCCCACCGGCGCCCATGGCGAAAGCTGGGTGTTCTATTCCAAGGAGACCTTCGCCAAGGCCGGCGTGAGCGAAGAGCCCAAGAGCTGGGACGAATTCTTCGCGGCTCTCGACAAGCTCAAGGCCGCCGGCGTACAGCCGGTCGCCTGGGGCGGCCAATCCTGGCAGGAATCCAAGGTCTTCAACATGATCCTGCTGACACAGGTCGGCATCGACGGCTTCCTGAAGATCTATGTCGGCAAGGACAAGGGCGAGGCATCGACGGAAGGCGTGAAAAAGACGCTCGATATTCTCGGCAAGCTGCGTGCCTATGTCGATGAAGGTGCCGCAGGGCGCAACTGGAATGACGCAACTGCCATGGTCATCACCGGAAAGGCCGGCGTGCAGTTCATGGGCGATTGGGCCAAGGGCGAATTCGTTGCCGCCGGCAAAGCGCTCGGCAAGGACTATGGCTGCATGCTCGCCCCGCAATCGCCGGGGATGGTCTATGTCGCCGATTCCTTCTCATTCCCGAAGATCGCCGATGCGGCTTCACAGAAGGGTCAGACACTGCTCGCGGAGGTCGCCATGGATCCTGCCATCCAGGTCGAATTCTCGCTCAGGAAGGGTTCCGTGCCGATGCGCACCGACGTCGATAAGTCGAAGCTCGATATATGCGCGCAGAAAGGACTGGAATTGATGAGCGCGGGCAAGATCGTGCCGGACCAGGCTCTGATCCTCTCCCCGCAGCAAGCCGGCGCACTCAACGACTTTGTAGACGAGTTCTGGACCAACCCTTCGGAAGATAGCGCCTCCGGCGCCGAGAAATTCTTCGCGATCTTCGAATAGGGCCTCGTCAGGCGCCGACCGGCAGGGACGCCGGTCGGCTCTGCCTATTCCTTTTGAGAGAATTTGTTGAGAGAGTTTGCCGATGCAAGCCAAGCGCAGACGTTCCCTTGCTGCGACCTGTGCGCTCCTGCCGACATGGCTCGCCGCGATTTTCGTCTATATCGGCACCATGGTCTGGTCGGTGCGGCTGTCCTTCACGGATTCGACGATCTTCCCGTCGTCCAACTATGTCGGCTTTGCCCAATATACCAGGCTGTTTAAGAATTCGCGCTGGCTCGCCTCATTGGAAAATGTGCTGATCTTCGGCGCGCTCTATGTCGCAGGCTGCCTCGCCCTCGGCTTCGTGCTGGCAGCCGCCCTTGACCGCAAGGTCCGCTTCGAAAGCATGTTCCGCACCATATTCCTCTATCCCTATGCCATGTCCTTCGTGGTCACGGGCCTCATCTGGCAGTGGATGCTGAACCCGACCCTCGGCATTCAGGCCACCGTCCGGGCGTTTGGCTGGCAAGGCTTCGTCTTCGACTGGATCGTCAATCGCGACATGGCGATCTATACCGTCGTCTTCGCTGGCGTCTGGCAGGGGGCTGGCCTTGTCATGGTCATCGCGCTCTCCGGCATGCGCGGCATCGGCGAAGAGCAATGGAAAGCCGCCCAGATCGACGGAATACCGATCTGGCGCATCTATCTCTCCATTATCCTGCCGCAACTTGGGCCGGCGCTTGCGGCATCGGGCATGCTGCTCTCCATGGGCGTGATCAAGACCTATGATCTGATCGTGGCGCAGACCGGCGGCGGACCCGGCTATTCGACGGAAGTGCCTGCAAAATTCATTATGGACAATCTGTTCGAACGCCAGAACCTCGGACTGGCGAGCGCGGGAGCCACGGTCCTAGTGCTCTCCGTCATCATCGCCGTTGCACCGTTTCGCTATGCGCTTGCCATGCGCGCCAGAAGAAGGGGAGCGCGTTGATGACAGCCCTTCACGCCCGCGGCCCGAAACCTTCGCGACTGACAGCCGGCCAGATCGGGCTCTATGCCTTCCTGATCCTTTCGGCGCTGTTTTTCCTGTTGCCGCTCTATACGATGCTCGTCACCTCCTTGAAAACGATGGAGGAAATCCGTCAGGGCCGTATCTTCGCCTGGCCCAGCGCGGTCACTTTCGATGCATGGAAAACAGCGTGGTCTGGAGCCTGCATGGGCACGCAATGCCTTGGCGTGCGCATCGGGTTCTGGAATTCGGTGAAGATCACCGTACCGGCCGTGGCGATTTCCGTCTTCATCGGTGCGATCAACGGTTATGCCCTGTCCTTCTGGCGGCCGAGGGGATCGGGCCTGCTCTTCGGACTTCTGATGGCCGGCGGCCTCATCCCCTATCAGATCTTCCTTTATCCGCTGGTGCGCCTGCTCGCCAATCTGAGCCTTTATAACTCGGTGGCAGGTGTCGTCCTGGTTCATGTCATTTTCGGCCTGCCGCTGGTGACGCTGCTGTTCCGCAATTATTTCGTCGCCATCCCCGAAGAGCTCTGCAAGGCCGCCCGCGTCGACGGCGCCGGCTTCTGGCGGATCTTCGTCGAGATCATGCTGCCCATGTCGGTACCGATGGTCGTCGTCGCCTCCATCTTCCAGTTCACCGGGATCTGGAACGACTTCCTGATCGGCCTGGTCTTTGCCGGGAGGGACAACCTGCCGATGACCGTGCAGCTCAACAACATCGTCAACACCACAATGGGCGAGCGCGCCTACAACGTGAACATGGCGGCCACCATCCTGACCGCCGTCGTTCCGCTCGCCATCTATTTCTTCTCCGGCCGCTGGTTCCTGCGTGGTGTCGCCGCCGGCGCCGTCAAGGGATAACGCCATGCAGCCTGCCGTATCGGTAAAAGACCTCAAGATCGCCTATGGCGACCATACTGTCATCGAGAAGCTCTCCATCGACATTGCTCCGCGCGAGTTTCTGGTGCTTCTTGGGCCGTCCGGCTGCGGAAAGTCGACCCTGCTCAACTCCATCGCGGGTCTTCAGGACATCAGCGATGGCGAGATCTGGATATCGGACAAGAACGTCACCTGGGCCGAGCCGAAGGACCGCGGCATCGGCATGGTGTTCCAATCCTATGCCCTCTACCCGCGCATGTCGGTGCGCAAGAACCTGTCCTTCGGTTTGCGCGTGGCGGGCCTTCCGAAGGCCGAGATCGAGGCGCGCATTGCCCGAACCGCTTCGCTTCTCCATCTCGACACACTGCTCGATCGCCGACCTTCGGAACTGTCTGGCGGTCAGCGCCAGCGCGTCGCAATCGGCCGCGCCCTGGTGCGCGAGGTCAACGTCTTCCTGTTCGACGAGCCGCTTTCCAACCTCGATGCCAAGCTACGCAACGAATTGCGCGTCGAGATCAAAAAACTGCATCAGAGCCTGGGCAACACGATGATCTATGTGACGCATGACCAGGTCGAAGCGCTGACCCTGGCCGACCGCATCGCCATCATGAAGGACGGTGTAATCCAGCAGCTTGCCAGCCCATCCGAGATCTACCATCGCCCCGCAAACCTTTTCGTTGCCGGTTTCATCGGCGCACCGGCGATGAACTTCATCAAGGGCGAGATCGCCATCAAGGCGGATACCCCGGTCTTTAAAAGCAACGGCCTGACCATCGATCTGACCGACTATCCATTTCTGGCACCAGTCAAGTCAGGTCCTGCTACGCTCGGCATCCGGCCGGAACACATCGCGCCGGATGGCGCTGCAAGCGGTTGGCCCACCATTTCCGGCATCGTCTCGGTCGTCGAGCCAATGGGAGCAGACACCGTACTGTGGTTCGACTGGGCGGGACAAAGTCTCTCCTACCGCATCATGGGGGACGCCGCACTCCAGCCGGGCACGACGATCAACCCAGGGCTCGATGTCGCCAAAGCCTCCCTCTTCGACGCTGATGGCGCCCGCCTCTAAAGCCACTTTCACCTCATACGGAAGCTACCCATGTCTCAGACTGTCTACGACGCGCTGGTGATCGGTTCCGGCGCCGCCGGCTCCTTCGCCGCCAAAGAATTGACCGCTCAGGGGCTTTCAGTGCTTTTGCTCGAAGCTGGTCCCGCAGTAAGCCAGAAGGATTTTGATCCGACTCGCAAGAAACTGCCGGCCAGCAGCATCAACATATGGGAGCGCGCACGCGCTACAATAAAGGGCCAGCCCATCCAGGCGCGCGCCGCCTTCTTCACCGAGCGCTTCAGCCATTTCTTCGTCAATGACCGAAAGAACCCTTACACCACGCCAAAGGATGCGCCGTTCCTCTGGATCCGCGGCAGGCAGGGCGGTGGTCGCCTGCACAGCTTCGGTCGCGTGCTGCTGCGCTGGACGGATGATGACTTCAAGATCCAGTCGCGAACAGGCAAGGGTATGGACTGGCCGGTCAGCTATGACGATCTCGTGCCTTACTACGAGGAGGTTGAAGCCGGCCTTGGGCTCTACGGCAATCCCGATGGTGTAGAGACGCTGCCGGACGGCATCTATGCGCGCCCGGCAAAACTCACACCGGCCGAACAAATCTTCAAGAGCGAAGTGGAAGGTCGCTGGCCGCAGCGGCATGTCGTGTCCTGGCGCTATATCGCGCCGGACGCAGAGCGTACGCCGAAACCCTTGAGGGAGGCGCTCGCGACCGGGCGGCTGACCATCCGCCACGATGCGATCGTCCGCCGTATCGCGACGGACGAGCAAGGCACCCGGGCAACCGGCGCCGAGTTCATCGATCGCGTCACCGGCAAGGTCGAGACCGTGCATGCTGCCCTCGTGGTACTGTCGGCTTCGCCAATCGAAAGCGTGCGGCTGCTTTTGAATTCGGCATCCGCCAGGCACCCAGAGGGACTGGGCAACAGCTCTGGTGCGCTCGGGCGTTATTTCATGGATCAGTTGCCATGCCTTGCCTTCGGCTCCTTCGGCAAGGCAAAAGGATGGGCGACCGACGATTCCGCCCCGACCGATCCTTTCTACAATTCCTCGGGCGGCATTTTCGTGCCGCGTTTTGGAACCGGCGATGCCGGTCGCGGCGATTTCGACTACCAGGGCAGCATCGGCCGTGCGCCGACGCCCGATGACGGTCCGGCGCGGCTGGCATTCTTCGGCTTCGGTCGCATGCTGCCCTACGCGGACAATCGCGTTACCCTCAACGCACGACGGAAGGATGTCTGGGGGATCCCCGTTCCCCATATCCGCTGCCTCATGGGCGAGGAAGAGCACGCACTTCTCCGCCAGCAGGAAGAGGTGCTCATCGACATGGTGCGCAGCGTCGGCGGCGATCTCGAGTTCATCGGCTCCCCCACTGGCCTCAGGGAAATGGGACGCGGCGCCTTCCCCGATGCCGATCCGTTCAGCCGCTTCATGTTCCGAAAATGGTTCCGCAAGACTATGTGCATGGGAGCAGCAATCCATGAAACCGGCGGAGCGCGGATGGGGAGCGACCGGGGGAGTTCGGTGCTGAACCCTTACAATCAGCTTTGGGATGTTCCCAATGTCATCGTCACCGACGCCAGCGCCTTTCCCGGCAGTGGCATCGCGGGCACGACACTTACCGTCATGGCGTTGACGGTCCGCGCCTGCCGGAATCTTGTCAGCCGGCACTCAGCAAATCATACGTGAGCCCAGCACGCCAGATCGGGTCAGGTGACCGCAAGCGTCTCGAATATCATCGAGCGGATCCACCGATGGCGCGGATCGCTATGCGTTCGTTCATGCCAAACCGCGATCTTCGAGAATCCAGGAATGCTGACTGGCGACTCCTTCACCAAAATGCCCTCGACGCCTTCAACAAGACGTCGGGGAACAACGGCGATCAGGTCAGTACTGCGTAAGATTTCGGCAAGGATAAGGAAGCTGGTTACGGAAAGCGCGACCCGCCGTCGGCGGCCAAGGGAGGCCAAAGCGTCGTCGGTGACGCCCCAGAAGCGCTCGCCGGAATAAGATACGAGCGCGTGGTCCAGTGCGCAAAACCGGTCGAGATCGATCGTCCCACAAGCGTCTGGATGTCCCTCGCGCATGGCGCACACGTAGGTCTCGTCGAAGAGATGGCGCGCATGCAGGTCCGGCGGCGCAGTTTCCGGCGTCACGAGCGCCAGATCGAGATCGCCACGCTCGAACTGCATCTGTGCCCGATCGTGCTCCAAGGGCCGCACGGCCACGCGTACACCTGAGGAGACTGCCCTTAGCTTCGGCAGGAAAGGGAGGACAACAGCATGCAGCGCGTAGTCTGTCGCCGCGATAGACATTGTGAACTCCGCCGTAGCAGGATCGAATGTCGGCGGCTGAAGCAATGCTTCTACGTCGCCCAGGACTTGTTTAACCGGCCCAGCGAGCTCCATCGCTCTCAGCGTCGGCACAACCCCGCGCTGGGTTCGGACAAAGAGCGGATCATCGAAGCTCACTCGCATTCTCGTGAGCATACCGCTGACCGCAGGCTGAGTAAGGCCGAGCCGTTCGGCGGCGCGAGTAACACTGCGTTCGTCCAATAGGGCGTCAAGCGCCTTGAGGAGATTGAGGTCCAGGGATCTGATATCTCGCATTCTTATATCCATCATCATGAATGCCAATTTCCCTTATGTCTGCATATTTGGCATTACGGAGCAATACGAAACGAGCACGACCTCCAGCAGGCTGCAGTATGAGGAATTTCCGAATGATGAATGCAATTCAATGGCCGGAAGGCTACCTTCCAGGCTTCACCGAAAACTTCTCCTCCAACGAGGTCATCGCCGCCGATCTTCAGGTTGCTGATGTCTGGCCACAGCTCAGTCAAGCCACGCTCTGGCCAAGCTACTATCCCAATTCCGCGAATGTCCGCTTCTACGACGGCAAAGGGCCGGAACTGGAAGAAGGCGTGCGCTTTTATTTTGAGACCTTTGGATTTCCCGTCGAAGCTGAGGTCGTCGAATACGTGCCTCCAACGAAAGGAAAGCCGGGTCGTGTCGCCTGGCATGGCTGGGCTGGTGAAGGCGAGACCCGTCTTGACGTCCATCACGCATGGCTGATCGAGGAGCTGCCAGGCGGGCGGGTTCGCGTTCTCACCCAGGAGACACAAAAGGGCAAGCCTGCCGAAGATCTGGCAAAGACCAAGCCCAACCCCATGATCAACGGCCACCAAGACTGGCTGGATGGTTTGATCGCTGCCGCTCGCACGGCCACGAGATAGCGGCAAGGCAGCGCCTATAAGAAGCGAATGCCAAGATCACCGCCCGCTCGATGGCGCGGATCGATTCATCGTCATCGCTGACGGCCGCTGACCCTGTAGCCCGTCCCGATTTACGTCTTCTGTTACGTCCGCAACGTCCGCGTTTACCGTAACGTACTTCCACGGGAACCTTATCGGGAGAAGTGTGGCGTGGTCGAATACGACATCCAGTTTCGGCAGCGCCAGACACTGCCCGACCAAAGGAGACCGTAATGTTGAACGACCACGACATGGCGAGGAGGACGTGATGAACACGGCCTTCTCTCGACGCCTCCTCGGTGCCACCGCAGCTCTCGCTATGACGCTCGGCGCAATTTCGCTTGCGTCATTCCCGGTCCATGCACAGCAGGCCGCACCGTCTGCAACAACGCCGGCGACGGACAATGCCGGCTCGAAGCCGAACATTCTCGTCATCTTCGGCGACGATATCGGCCAGACGAACATCAGCGCCTATTCCTTTGGCGTCATGGGCTACCGGACGCCGAACATCGATCGCCTTGCCAAGGAAGGGACGATGTTTACGGACTACTACGCCGAAAACAGTTGCACGGCAGGACGCTCAACCTTCATCACCGGTCAGGTCTGCCTGCGCACCGGCCTTTGCAAGGTCGGTATCCCGGGCGCAACGGTCGGCCTCCAGCCCCGCGATATCACGATCGCGCAAGCCCTGAAGCCGCTCGGCTATGCAACGGGCCAGTTCGGCAAGAACCATCTCGGCGATCGGGACGAATTCCTGCCGACCAACCATGGGTTCGACGAGTTCTATGGCAATCTTTACCATCTCAATGCCGAGGAGGAGCCGGAACGGCCCTACTATCCGAAAGATGATCAGGAATTCGTCCGCACGAACTCTCCGCGCGGTGTTCTCAAGGCGTCATCGGACGGCAAGATCGAAGACACTGGCGCTTTGAACCGGAAACGCATGGAGACGGTCGATGACGAAACGACGGCGGCCGCCATCGATTTCATGCAGAGGAAGGCAAAGGAGGGTAAGCCCTTCTTCACCTGGATGAACACGACCCGAATGCATGCTTTTACCCACGTCCGGCAATCAATGCAGGGCCAAAGCGGCATGCCCGGCAACGACTATGCCGACGGGATGATCGAGCACGACGGCGACGTCGGCAAACTGCTGAAAGCACTGGACGATCTCAACATCGCCGACAATACGATCGTGCTATACACGACCGACAACGGCCCGAACCAATGGTCATGGCCGGATGCCGCAACGACGCCGTTCCGAAGTGAAAAGGATACAAACTGGGAAGGCGCTTTCCGGGTACCCGCGATCATCCGTTGGCCCGGCCATGTAAAGGCGGGTGAAACATCCAATGAGATGGTATCCGGACTTGACTGGTTCCCGACGTTGCTCGCTGCTGCCGGCGACCCCGACATCAAGGACCGCCTTCTCAAGGGAACGGCGATTAGCGGCAACCAGTTCAAGGTCCATCTCGACGGCTATAATCAGCTTCCATATCTGACGGGGCAACAGCCGAAATCGGCCCGTACCGAATTCTTCTACTTCGATGACGACGGCCAGCTTGTCGCCTATCGCTTCGGCGACTGGAAGCTCGTCTTCTGCGAACAGCGTCAGCCGGGCGGTTTTCAGGTTTGGGCCAATCCGTTCACATGCCTTCGCGCTCCGAAAACCTTCAATCTTCGAATGGACCCTTATGAGCGGGCGGATATCGTTTCCGACCAGTATTATGACTGGTACGCCAAGAATGCCTATCTCGTGCAGTATGGCGTCTGGCGGGTGGCTCCATTCCTGCAAACTTTCCGCGAGTATCCGCCCAGCCAGCGGCCGGCCAGCTTCAGCGTGGACCAGATGATCGACGCACTGATGAAATCGCTGGAACAAAGTCCGGCGACAGCCAAGTAGTTCGGCGAACCCCATCGACGGGCGTGGCCTGAAGGCCTCGCCCGCTTCCAATATGGACGGGACGAGCATGACCGCACGTGACGACATTATCGCGCTGAGCGCACGGATTGGCCGTTCGATCATCGGCCAGGAGGCGATGGTCGAGCGGCTTCTCCTTGGGCTGCTCGCCAATGGCCATCTTCTGGTCGAGGGCCTGCCGGGGTTGGCGAAGACGCGCGCCATCAAGAGCCTGGCGAGGAATCTCGACGCCGAGCTCTCGCGCATCCAGTTCACACCGGACCTGCTGCCGGCCGATATCACCGGCTCGGAGATCTATTTCAGCGAGGGCGGCAGGGGCGAGTTCAAGTTTCAGCAGGGACCGATTTTCGCCAGCCTGATCCTCGCCGACGAGATTAATCGCGCGCCCGCAAAGGTGCAGTCGGCCTTGCTGGAAGCGATGGAGGAGCGGCAGGTAACCGTCGGGGGCAAGAGCTATCCTCTGCCCGCGCTTTTCATGGTGATGGCGACGCAGAATCCGATCGAGCAGGAGGGTACCTATCCCCTCCCCGAAGCGCAGCTCGACCGCTTCCTGATGCATGTGGAGGTCGGCTATCCCAACGAAACATCCGAAGGAGCAATCATGCGGCTCAATCGCGATGAGGAAAAAGAAGCACATGGAGAGGGCAAGGCCACGCCGCAGCAAAGGCTTGATCCGCAAGCAATATTCGAGGCACGCAAGGAGATAGGAGCGGTTGCCGTCTCCGATCCCATAGAGAAATACATCGTCGCTTTGGTCTTCGCCACGCGATACCCCGACAGATATGACAAGGACCTCGCCAAATTGCTGCAGGTCGGTGTCAGCCCGCGCGGCGTCATCGGTCTCGACAAAGTTTCCCGCTCCTATGCCTGGCTGAGGGGTCGCGACTATGTCATCCCCGACGACGTCAAGGCTGTTGTCAGCGACGTTTTCCGCCATCGCCTGATCCTCTCCTACGAGGCTCATGCCTCCAACACCGCGCCAGATCAGGTCATCGACCGCATCGTCGAACTCGTGGCGGTTTCATGAGGAACGGCCATGGCTCGCAACGAAGGCAGCACAGGCGTCCATGTCAGTACCGAGCAGCTCGTCGCTCTCGAGCGCCAGGCTCGCGACCTGACCTTCGTCCAAAAGGCGCGGAGCCATCGTCAACTTTCCGGCCGGATGCGCTCGTCGATGCGTGGCCGGGGCCTGAGTTTTGAGGAACTGCGCGACTATCTGCCGGGGGACGACATCCGCACAATCGACTGGCGGGTCACGGCACGCACCAGCAGGCCGGCAGTCCGCGTCTACACGGAAGAGAAGGAACGGCCAGCGCTGATCGTCGTCGACCAGCGCATCAACATGTTCTTCGGCAGCCGACGGTCGATGAAATCGGTGACCGCAGCGGAGGCGGCCATGCTCTGCGCCTGGCGGATTCTCGGCTCCGGCGACCGGGTCGGCGGCTTCGTGTTCAACGACAGCGAGATTGTCGAGCTCAGGCCGCACCGCAGCCGGGAAGCCGTCATGGGCCTTGCCGACAGGATTGCCCGCCAGAATACAGGGTTGAGCGCTGCCTATGCCGGAACGCCCGGTCTCGCCGCGCTCGACGCCGTTGCTGCCCGCGTCGCGAACATCGCTCATCATGATCATCTCGTCGTCTTCATCAGCGACTTCGATGGTCATACGGCGGCGACACGCAACACGCTGCTGCGCCTCTCGGCACATAACGACGTGATCTGCCTCCTCGTTTACGATCCCTTCCTTCTGCAGTTGCCGCAATCGGGCAACATCGTGATCAGCGGCGGCAGTCTTCAGGCAGAACTGATACTCAGACAAGGCGACGTCCGGCAAGCGATCGATCGCTTCGCACGTGAGCGCGGCCGGGAACTGCGGTCCTGGCAACGAGAGCTTGGCCTTCTAATGCTGCCGATTTCAACCGCGGAAGAAACCGCGCCGCAGCTCCGCCGCCTGCTGGAGCAATCCGCCTGGCGGCAACGGAGGCGATGACCATGGGACCAGCCACTCCGACGACCGATCCGATGACCGAGATCGCCCTGCGATCCCTCAGGGACATCGCCGTGCCACCGCCGGTCTCGTGGATGCCGCAGACCTGGGGATGGGCCGTATTGGCGACAATTCTCGTCGTCGTTCTCTTGGTCGTCTTTCTGCGCTGGCTGAAGGCCTATCGCGCAAACGCCTATCGACGCGAGGCGCTCGCCCAACTCGCCGAGATTGAAGAGAAAATCCGCGATCCGGTCGCGCGAGGAGACGGGCTGCGCGAACTCGCCGCCCTTCTGAAGCGCGTCATGCTGGCCGGCTGGGGCCGGCCGGCCGTGGCAGAGATCGCCGGCGCGGCCTGGGTTCGCTTCCTGAGCGAACATGGCGACGAGAAAGCGAGTACCGCCCTGGAAAGACTGCTCGACGATCTTGAATACCACGGCAATGCAGAGCCGCCGCCGGATGTCGTCGACCAAGCGGTCCCGGCCGCACGAAGCTGGATCGGACACCATCATGTATCAGCTTGACCATCCATGGCTGCTGTTTCTTCTTCCCGTGCCGCTGTTCGTCTGGTGGCTTCTTCCAGCGCATCGGCAAACGTCGGAGGCCGTTCGCATCCCCTTCTTCGAGCAGGTTGCAGACGCCGCCGGCATCCGTCCGACGGAAGGTTCGGTCATCCCGCGCCGGACTTGGCTACAGTTGATCGTCGAGACGCTCGCTTGGTGCCTGATGCTGCTCGCCCTCGCGCGTCCGCAATTCGTCGAGCCGCCGATCGAGAAGGTCGAGCCGCAGCGAGACATCATGCTCGCACTCGACCTATCGCAGTCGATGGATACGAAGGATTTCCGCGCCGCGGACGGAAGCACTGAGGCACGCGTCGATGCCGTTAAGAAGGTCGTCTCCGATTTCGTATCGAAGCGACCCGGCGACAGGATCGGCCTCGTCGCCTTCGGCGATGCGCCATATCCGTTGGTCCCCTTTACCATGGACCATGCCACCTTGCAGACGATGATCGCCGAGATCGTGCCGGGCATCGCAGGTCCCCGCACGTCGCTCGGCGACGCCATCGGGCTGGCGATCAAGATGTTCGAAAAGACGACCGTTCCGGAGAAGGAATTGATACTGCTGACCGACGGCAACGACACCGCCAGCAAGATGCCGCCTGCCAAGGCTGCCGGAATCGCCAAGACCAAGGGGATCGTTGTTCATACCGTCGGAATCGGTGATCCGGCCGCGACCGGCGAGGACAAGCTCGATACAGAAATGCTCCGAAAGATCGCCACAGGCACCGGTGGGCGCTACTTCTTTGGCGAAGATCAAACCGCGCTCGCTGCCATCTACGACGTGCTCGACCGGATTACGCCGGTGAACCAGAAGACGCTTTCCTGGCAACCGCGCATAGAACTCTTCTATTGGCCTCTTGGTGCATCAATCGCGCTCATCGTGGTCTATTATGGACTGTGCGGCATCCGCAGCCTCCTGCATAGAGAGGTGGCGGCATGATCGAGGACTTCCATTTCCTGCGTCCATGGTGGCTGCTGGCGCTTGCGCTTCCGGTCGCGTTGCTCTGGCTGTCCTCCCGCTCCGGCGATGCCCGCAACCGATGGAAAGGGATCATCGCGCCGCACCTGCTCGACAGCCTCGTCATCAAGGGAAGGGGCGGCTCCCGGTTTCGGCCTTCCTGGCTCCTTGCCGCCGCGATGGCGGCAGCAGCGATCGCGACATCAGGACCAACCTGGGAGCGGGAGGTTCCACCGTTCGTCGAAAATACGGCGCCGCTCGTCATCGCCGTCGACCTGTCGGTGACGATGAATGCGATCGACGTTACGCCTTCGCGGCTTGAGCGCACCAAGCTGAAAATCAGGGATGTCATCGCGGAGCGGCAAGGTGCGAGGACGGCTGTCGTCGCTTATGCGGGAACGGCGCATCTCGTCCTTCCTTTCACAGAGGACGCCTCTCTCACCGAAACCTACACGGATGCCCTGGCGACGCGCATCATGCCCGTCCCCGGCAAGGATTCGACTAGGCCGCTCCAGCTTGCCGAAGAGCTCCTCTCGAAGGAGGAGACGACCGGCACGATCCTGTTCATGACAGACGGTATCGAGCAGAGAGCATTTGAAGCTTTCAAACGCGGAGCGGGCCGCAGCATTGTCGTACTCGGCGTCGGCACGGCGGCAGGCGGTCCCGTCAAGACACCGGACGGCGGCTTCGAGACGGATGCGGGCGGCGGACGCATCTTCGCCAAACTCGATGTCGAGGGTCTGAAGCGCCTGCATACGCAGACGGGCACGGAGGTCGCGACAATCACCGACGACGACACGGACGTGCGCTGGATAATGCAGCGCATCCGGACGAATTTCGAACAGAAGCAGGCTAAGGAAGGCGATCGCTGGCGCGATATGGGATGGTGGGCGGTCATCCCCCTCGTCATTCTCTACGCGGCATCGTTCCGGCGCGGCTGGGTCGTACGCTTTGCCGGCATCGTTCTTGCTGGGAGAATGGTGATGCCCACCGAGGTCGATGCCGGCAGCCTCGCGGACATGTGGTTGACATCAGACCAGCAGGGCCGGCTTGCCTACGAGCGCAGCGATTATGCAGCGGCATCGGCGCATTTTCTCGATCCGATGTGGAAGGGCACCGCGCTCTATCGCGCCGGCAAATACGCGGAAGCCGTCGACGCCTTCGCCGCCGTCGACACAGCCGAGAGCTGGTATGATCAGGGAAACGCGCTGCTCCACCTTGAAAGGTTCGACGAGGCGGTCGCGGCTTACAAGAGGGCGCTGGATGGACGAAAGGGCTGGCCGGACGCGCAGGCGAATCTCGCAATCGCCGAAGCGCTGCTAAAGGCGAAGCAGGAGGAGGAACAGGACGAGCAAGGGGAGCCGAACGAGAAACCCGATCAGGTGCAATTCGACGACAAGGGCAAACAGGGCAAGCAAGGAAGGATCGACATCGCCGAACAGACGTCGGAGATGTGGATGAAGAATATCCAGGTGAGCCCGGCGGATCTCATGGCACGGAAGTTCTCCCTCGAAACGCGGGAAAAGACGCCATGAGATCGGCAGCCATGGGCCTTGCCCTCTCTCTGTTGGCCGCCACTTCCTGCTTGGCGGCGGAACCTTTCGCTCGTGCAAGCGTCGATGACGACGGCCAGATTGTGCCTGGCCAGCAGGTGCACGTCATCGTCGACGTCTTCGTTCCGGATTTCTTTACCTCGCCTCCGCAGTTCCCGCTGTTCGACCTTCCCAACGCCGTCGTCACGCTCGCGAACGAGCGCCCGCAAAATCTGCTGCAGACCATCGATGGCGTTCAATATTCCGGAATTCGCAGGACCTATGCCGTCGTTCCGGAGGTATTGGGAACGTTCACCCTGCCGTCGGTGCCGATCGAGCTCGGCTATTCGGAAGACGGGAGACGGGTCAAGGGAACGGTGCAACTCCCCTCCATCGGCTTCAATGTCATCGGTTCGGCATCCGGACAACAGACACCGGCCTTTGCCGCCAGGCAGATTGCGCTCACCCAGTCCTTCGACCGGAATCCCTCACAGCTTAAGGTCGGTGATGCGATCGTGCGGACTGTGACCGTCTTCGGCGAGGATACACAGGCCATGATGATACCGCAGGTCGTCATCGGCGAGGCTGCCGGTCTCAGGCAATATCAAAAGCCACCGCAGATCGCGGATAACATCGTGAGCGGAAATACGACGGGAAGCAGGCGCATAGAGACCATCGTCTACACGGCGGACAAGGCCGGCACCTTCCGCATCCCCGCGGTTTCCTATCCATGGTTCGATGTCGACGCGCATCAGGCCAGGACCACCACGTTGCCGACTGTGGCCGTCACCGTCATCGATGCACCGGCATCGTCCGACATCATCGCGCCCGAGCTTCGGCAGGAGACGGCGCCGAGCCGTTCCCGAACCTTGACGGCCGCGGCACTGGCCTCGGGCTGCGCTCTTTGCGTTGCCGTCCTATGGGCGGGTCGGCGCTTCCTGCCACGGTTTTCAAACGGAATGCGAGCCTGGCGTCGCCCGCGCCCAAACTCGGAACACGTGGAATTCAAGCGGCTGATGAACTCAATCGCCGGTGATGAAGAGAGTGCCGTCTATCAGGCTTTGATGCGCTGGACACGAGTGGTCGGCTATTCCTCGATTTCGACATGGATGACCGCCTCGTCCGATCCCGACTTGCGATCGCAGATAGAGGCCATAGAAAAAGCCCTCTTCGGTTCCGGAACCGATGGCGCTCCATTCGACCGGCAGGCGTTGGCGGATGCTGTTCGCAGGTCGCACATCGCAAAACCTGCTCCAGGCAGCTTGCGGGGCGGTGCCCTGCCACCGCTCAATCCAGGCGCGGCTTCGCCCACTTCCGTAAATTTACGCCGGTGGTAACATTTGCCGCCGGGCATTTACCGTAACGTACTTCCGAACAGCCGCATCGAAGGCAAAGCTGTTCTTTCAATTTCGGAGGCAAGGATGGCTTTGGCATTCGAAAACGAGCGGACAGCGGACGGCGGCCCCGAGGGCATGGTCTGGATCCCCGGCAAGACCTTCACGATGGGATCGGACAACCACTATCCGGAGGAGGCCCCTACCCATCCGGTACGGGTCGACGGCTTCTGGATCGAGGAAACGCCGGTGACGAATCGGAAGTTCATGGCATTCGTCGACGCCACCGGCTACGTGACTTTCGCCGAGAAGGCTCCCGATCCCAAAGACTATCCGGGCGCACGCCCCGAAATGCTGAAGGCAGGATCGCTCGTCTTCTTCCAGCCGAAGAATGTTGCTGGCCCGGACATAACGCAGTGGTGGAAATTCAAGTTCGGCGCGAACTGGCGCCGTCCGCTCGGCGGACTGAGTGACCTGCGTGGGAAGCTGGACCATCCTGTTGTCCATATCGCCTGGTGTGATGCCAAGGCCTATGCGGACTGGGCAGGCCTCGATTTGCCGACCGAGGCGGAGTGGGAACTTGCCGCCCGCGGTGGCCTGGACGACG
This sequence comes from Rhizobium cerradonense, assembly GCF_030182455.1. NCBI lineage: Bacteria > Pseudomonadati > Pseudomonadota > Alphaproteobacteria > Hyphomicrobiales > Rhizobiaceae > Rhizobium > Rhizobium cerradonense. Next base: position 96,100 of record NZ_JAQJCK010000016.1, on the reverse strand, counting down.
CCGAATTCGCCTGGGGGGATGAACTCATGCCCGACGGTCGCCCGATGGCCAATACGTGGCAGGGAACATTTCCGACGCTCAGCACCAAGCCTGCGGGAAAAGAACGGACCTCGCCCGTGCGCTCTTTCCCGCCGAACGGCTACGGCCTTTACGACATGATCGGCAATGTGTGGGAGTGGACCTCCGATTATTGGTCAGCACGGCACACCGAACCTGCCGCCAAATCCTGCTGCATCCCGAGCAATCCCCACGGCGGACCGGCAGATGCGAGCTACGACCCCATGCAACCGCAAATCCGCATCCCGCGGAGGGTGCTGAAGGGCGGCTCGCATCTCTGCGCCCCGAACTATTGCCGTCGTTATCGCCCGGCCGCCCGCCATGCCGAGCCGGAGGATACGTCCACAAGCCATGTCGGCTTCCGCTGCGTGAAAAGAACGACCGCGTGACAGGAGATATCCGATGAGACCGATCCGGAACACCGAAACGATCCTCGCCTCGCTGATTGTTGCCGTGTTTACGCTGGCGGCGGGCTTCGTCAGTCCCGCCTTCTCGCAGGAGTCGCTGCCGTCATGGAACGACACGGCCGCGAAGAGCCGCATCATGGCCTTCGTCAAGGCAACGGTGACGGATGGCGGCGAAGGCTACGTCGCGCCTGAAGATCGCATCGCCGTCTTCGACAATGACGGTACGCTCTGGGCCGAACAGCCCTATTACGTCCAACTCGGCTTCATGCTGGACCGGGTGAAGACATCGGCGCCGCAACACCCGGAATGGAAGGAGAAGGAACCGTTCAAATCCATCCTTGCCGGCGATCTGAAAGGGATCGCGAAGAGCGGCGAGAAGGGCATCGTCGAACTCGGCATGGCAACGCATGCCGGAATGACGACTGACCAGTTCGCCTCGATCGTCACGGACTGGTTCGCAACGGCAAAACATCCGAAGACGGGCAAGCCGTATACGGAGATGACGTATCTGCCGATGCGCGAACTGCTCGACTATCTGCGCGCCAACGGCTTCAAGACCTACATCGTCTCCGGCGGCGGCGTGGAGTTCATGCGGCCGATTACGGAAAAGGCCTATGGCATCCCGCCGGAACAGGTGGTGGGAAGCACAATCACCACCGAATTTGCGATCGTCGACGACGTACCTGTCCTGAACCGTCTACCGGAAATCGACTTCATCGACGATGGCCCTGGCAAGCCTGCCGGTATCAACAAGTTCATCGGGCGCAAGCCGATCTTCGTTGCAGGCAATTCCGACGGCGATTACGAGATGATGCGGTGGACGACCGCGGCGAAGAGCCCGGGCTTTGCGATGCTGATCCACCATACGGACGGCGATCGCGAATATGCCTACGACCGCCAGTCCGCGTTTGGGAAGCTGGACAAGGCGCTCGACGAAGCCGGACGCCGCAACTGGCTGGTCGTTGACATGAAGAATGACTGGAAGAAGATCTTCGCTTTCGAATAGTCAGGGCTGATGGCGGCAAGCCGGGGGCCGGGCCTGCCTGCCCTCCCCCGGTCAGAAGTGGAATACCGCACCCACCATCGGGCCGTGCTCCATGATATCCTCGGTGAGGCTGCCATTGCTGTAGTTGACGCCAAGCGCTCTGTAACCGGCAATCGCGGAGCCATGGCAGGCAACAGGTCGGCGGCGTGAGAAGCCACCGGAATAGTAAGAGCCACTGCCGACAGGCGGCCTTTCTCCGACATCCCCCGCCTCTAGGATGCGCTGGCAAGCCGGTCGGCGGCTTTGAAGTCCGCACCGGCCTTCGTCAGGCCGTCCTTGAGCTTTGCAGTAATGGACGGGTGATAATGTCTCTGCTCCATTCTTTGATGAAACAGGCGAATGAAATCCGGATCCTGATTCTGCATGGCTGCGAGCCGCGGGGCAGCCTGGCTCGATCCGAGCTGAGCCAGTGCGGCGATCCTCAGCACCTTCAGCACATAGTCGCCGCGATGCACCTGCTCGGCCAGCAACGAGGCCTCGGACCAGTCGGACCTGCGATAGGCGTCGAGAGCGAGAACGATAACCGCATCGCCTGGCACGGCGTCGACATTGCGCCCGGCATCCCGTGCCAGCGAGACGCCTGCGTCGAAATAGCCGGAGGCAAAAAGAACCGTGGCGAGCGTTGCGCCAACATCCGGATTGTTCGGATTGAGGGACATGGCCCTGTTGCCTGTGTCTATTGCTGTCGTGTTCCAGCCGGCGGCAAACTGCGTCATCATCAGGGCGACTTGCGCCCGGTCGGAACGCGGCGCAAGCGATACGGAGCGGCTTGCGAGTTTATAGGATCTGGCGAGCGTCGCCTGGTCGATCACACCCTCTTCTCCTGTCAGCAGCGCCCTTGCGAGCGTTGCGCCGGCATCTGCATCGTCCGGACTTTTCGCTATTGTCCGCTCCAGACAGTTCATCGATCTCGCAATCACCGCTGAGTCTCGGTCCTCGAGCGCGCGCTCTGCGCGGAGCACGCAAGCGTTTCCAAGCGAACCTGCAGCGCTTCCATAGGTCTCCGCGTTATTGATCACGCTATCGCTCGAGGCAAACCTTCGGGCTAGAGACGCCGCGAGATTCATGCTAACGGCCGCGGGGCTCTTGCCTGCCGTATCCTCCCTTTCGACCCCGGACCGAAGCACTTCGCCGGTCGCGAGGTTCGCTATCTGCCACCAGATGCTTCTATCGTTCCCGTCGCCATAATACTTCATCTCGATCCGATAGGCGTTTGCGTCGGAAGAACGGTGTGCCGCAAACTGCAGTCTGTCCGGGGGCAAAGCCTCTGTGACAGTCAGCGTCCGAAACTGGGTCAGGGCGGTCAGCAGCATCTCACGCGTCGCGTTTGCCTCTCCGCTCCATGCGGCGTCGGCAGCTACCATCTCGACCGAGACCGCCGGGCGGACAGTGATTGCCGGAGCAATCTCAGACATTCCCCACATGAGCGCCGTCCCCATGCCAAGGACTGCCGCAATCGCTGCCCATGCCTGCCACCCTGCAACCGGAGAACGTTTCGAACGCGAAGTTTGGAGGGGGCCGATGTATTCCTCCAGCTCCCTCCTCGCTGTTTCGGCCTCTGCCGCTTCACCGCCGATCTCATATTCCGGCAAGGATGATGCGGAAAAAATCGTGACATAGCGCCCCTTTGGCAGGTCGATCATGATTCCGCGCGGCGAGCCGTATGCTTCGTAATACTGGCTGAGCGCAGTACGAAGCCGGCTAACCTCGATACGGACGATAGGATCGAGGGAGGCATCGAAACTGCTGGTGCGTCCAAGCACATCGATTGCTATGGAATAGGCTTTGACCCCTTCCGCACGCCCGCTTAATCCCTGCTCGGCAATATATCCGAGAATTGCCTTCGCCCGATCCGTCGCATGAAACCTTGGGTCGGAGAGCAGCCTGTCGAGCTCGGCTCTGGCGTCTGCTTCGGAAACTTCGCAAGCCCTCGTGTCGTGTTCTTCAGCGTCCATGGCGGCCCCCGCACACATTGGTCCAGCTAAAGTAGAACAGACGAATTTATCACTCAGAAAACAAACGGTTGCAATACAAGTCTCTAACAAAACCAAAACGTGATTGATTTTGACGCGAGTTCGCGGGTTATTTCGGCACGCTCGAACCGCGTTCGAGGCAATATTGTATAACTTCGGATTCAATTTCCGCGCAGATGTCCGTGTACTCTTCGATCATGGGCGAGCGGTCGCCGGTGGATTCGCTACGAAGCCGGTCCAGCGTGGAGCACGCGTCGTCATAGGCTTCGAACAGATTTCCAAGCGAAGAGGGCTTCGTGGCAAGAATCTGAAGGCGGCCGCGAATTGACGGCAGCTTCAACATCAACCGCCACATGCCGCGTTCCCGCGTACCTACCGGGGCTCTTTCGTTGCCGCTCCCCTTGTCCATCAGACCATTCAGACTCCCGCCGGCACCTTTTTCAGGAGTATGATCCGGCGCCCACTTTCAGGAAGTACGTTACCGTAACAAGGACCGTAAATGCCCTGCGCGATAGTTGTTACGCCGAGTTTACCGTAACGTACTCCCCTGTAGGGAACTTGTATGCTCCAATTTCAGGGCCGACAGAGGAGCATGCCATGAAGTCCGCATATCTTGCCGTCGCCACAGTCTTTATTTTCGGCCTGCTTCTCCTCGCACCCGCGGCGCATGCCCAGCAGCAAACCTCGGATGCCAAAGTCGATGAACTCGTCCGCCTGCTGCAAGATCCCGACGTCAAGGCCTGGCTTGATAGCCGCAAGGCCGGTTCCGCAGCCGCGCCGGCTGCAAAACCGGATGATTCACCGCTTGCCGACTGGGACAATCGCGCTCGCTCGCGGTATGGCGGCATTGTCGCCGCCATACCGACGATTCCAGGTGAAATCGCCGCGGCCATGCGCCGAGGGCGGGCCGATGCAATCGACCACGGATATGCTCCGATCGTCGTGCTGCTGGGCGGGCTCGTACTGCTCGGCGCAGCGGTCGAAGCCGTATTCCGGCGACAATGGTCCCATCGCGCCTCGTCGTCTCCGGTTGCCGCGGAGTTCCTGCCGATTGCCGTTTTTACCGCAGCCATGGCGATCGTCTTCTTCGTGGTCGACTGGCCGCCTCTCGTGCGCATCGTGCTGTTGACCTATCTCATCGCTTTCGTGGCTTATCGTTGCCTCTCGGCGGCAGTGGCGCTTGCAACCCCGGACATAGGCCTGCGTCGGCGAATCAAGGCGTTCGCAGGCCTGCTTTTCTTTGCAATAGCGACCGCGACCCTTGGGCCTCCACTCGGCGTCCCGCCACCTGTCAACCAGGCGATTTCCTTCTGCTTCTCGATCTTCCTGTTCGCGCTCGCCCTGGAAGCCGTCTGGACCCGCAATTCATCGTCACGTTCGCGAAAACTTGCGCTATCGCTCTGCCTGTTTGCCGTCTGGCTGCTTTGGCTGCTGAACTTCAAGGGTCTTGCCTGGCTCGGGATCTTTGCCATGATCCTGCCGCCCCTGCTTCGCCTCGTCGGGCGCGCTGTCGAGCGTGCAATGGGAGAGAACCGGAAAGACCTCAAGGCCGTTGTCGCTGCCAGGGGTAGCCGGGCCGTCGTCATTGCGATCGCCATCGCATGGCTTGCAATGGTGTGGCACCTCAATCCGGATTCGTTGGCGCATCAGGATCCCACCTTGAGCGCCATTACCTACGGCCTGCTGAAGAGCGCCGTCGTTCTTCTCGTTGCCGATCTCGTTTGGCACATCGCCAAGGCTTTCATCGACAGCAAGCTGCAGACTTTCTCCGCCGATCCTTCCGCGCATGGCGGCGAGGCCGCGAGCGAGCACCGCATCGCCACGCTGCTTCCGATCTTCCGCAACGCGCTGGCCGTCTTCGTGCTCGCCGCGACGGCACTGACCGTGCTCGCCGAACTGGGAGTCCAGATCGGCCCCCTCATTGCAGGCGCGGGCATCTTCGGCGTCGCCCTCGGCTTCGGCTCGCAGACGCTTGTGAAGGATGTCATCAGCGGCATCTTCTACATGCTCGACGACGCATTCCGCGTCGGCGAATACATCCAGAGCGGCAGTTACAAGGGCACTGTCGAATCCTTCAGCCTTCGTTCGGTACGCCTGCGCCACCACCGCGGGCCGATCTTTACCGTGCCCTTCGGGGCGCTAGGTGCGGTGCAGAACATGAGCCGGGACTGGGTGATCGACAAGTTCATGCTGCGTGTTGCATTCGACACCGACATCGCCATGGTAAAAAAGCTGGTAAAAACCATTGGTGCGGAGATGAAAGAAGATCCTGAGCTTGCCCCATTCATCATAGAGCCGGTGAAGATGAAAGGCGTCGAGCAGATCGGCGAATTCGGGATCGAGCTCAGCTTCGCATTCACCACCGTGCCGGGCCATCAGTCCGCCGTGCGCCGCCGAGCCTATACGATGATCCGCGATGCGTTCCGATCGAACGGGATCGAGTTCGCCCAGCCAACCGTGCAGGTCGGCGGCGAAGAAAAAGCCGAGGGCAGCGCAGCGGTGGCGGCGCTGCGGTCGGTCCAGCTCAAGCAGCAGGCCACCGAGGTCCCGAAGTAACGGCCATGTCATCGTATTAGGAAGAGCTGTGGCTACGGATCATGCGTGGCGGTCTTTTCGATACGCTGATGATTGGATTGAGACTCACAAAACGACATGGCGCCCTCGTCTTGGGCAGGCCTGTATTGGGGAACCCTGATCCTGTTGCTCCTGGGCTCCGGGCGACTACAGCGAACTGGAATTTTCCAGGCTTTTTAGGTGCTTACGCACCAATCAATAGCCTCATTCCGCTTCTCAGAACCCGCAAATATCGAGCCCGGAGGTCGGCGAGAGCGCAATGCGCTGCTTTGCGCAAAATGCACCACATTCTGTTTATTGGTTGGTAGTGCTTTTGATTTATCGGGATAATCAGAGGTTGATAGCCGCCGTGCAATGGCACAAGCGAGTCCGCCAGCCACGATATGAGTCTTATCCATTTGCCAGCGAGGCGCGTCACTTGAACCACCGCCTCCTCCAATTTTTAGGCTGTATGATGAAAGCAAAAATCCGTTCTTGCGCCATTTCCGTAGTCACCGTTGCGGCATTGGCAGGGTGCCAAACTGCAAAGCCTATCGCGATGAGCGTTGTGGCCACACCGACCGCGAAAGGCGTACAGTACGGCGATGTGCTGTCACCACAGCGCGCTGCCGGTCAGGACATCCCGGCCCTCAAAGGCCAGAAGATTGTTACGGTACGAACCTACGAGGATGTCCGGAAGAAGGACGCGCAATTTTCCACCAGAACCGAATTGGAAGGCATCGACTGCGCGTTGGATAGCGAGGGGTATCGTGCCTCTGTGAAGACCCCCGCAGAAATTAGAGTGCCTGACTACGGCTACGCCTCACGCCCGGTTTCCGTCCACTGCCAAGCCCCGGGCTACAGGACCGGTTATGCAAGCGCTCAGCCTTTCGATGAAACATCCCATGACCGCATGGCGGCAGCAAGCAACAACGGTCTTGTAACAATGGTGGCAGTCGCCTTAGTCGATGCCGCGACAGACAAGAAAAAGCATGACTACAGCTATCCGCCCGTATTCGTGACGATGAACCGGATTGGATGTGAAAAGGACAAATCAGGATGCCACTAGCGCATAGCTAGCTTTCACTTGCTTTGGCAAAGACCGCGCTAACGTCGCTGACAATTTCCACATGGGAATATGCGGCCTGCGCAGCGCCGGCGCCATCCGCTCGCATGATCGCCGTCACGATTACGTCGTGCTCGTCATAGGATTTCGCCAACCGGCCGGGTAACCGAAACTGCGCGCGACGGAACGGTGCAAGCCGCGCTCGGCTTTGCGTGACCAGTTCGTAGATGTGTTCGTTGTGCGCGCCGCGATAGAGCCGAGTATGAAACTCGGTATTATGGGCGGCATAGTCTTCCTCCGCACCCAGATGCACAAGGCGTGCGGAAGCGTGATGCTCGATTTCCAGCATGCGCCGTTCGTCGACTGTCATTCGCTCGGCCGCAAGCCGCGCGCAGATTGCCTCAAGCTCCGCCATCGCCTCGAACATCGAATGCAGATAGGTCTCGGTCACATTGGTGACGAGGGCGCTGCGGTTCGGCTCGCGTTCGACAAGCCCCATTGCCCCGAGTTCGCGCAGCGCCTCGCGCACCGGCGTGCGCGATACTTCGAAACGGGCGGCCAGCGAAATTTCGTCAAGCTTCTCGCCCGGTAGCATCTGCCCGGTCACGATCATGTCGGCTATTGCCCGCACCATCTGCTCGACGGTCGTTCCTGCCCGGATGATCTCTCTGCGTCTGACCTGTTTCAAGAATTGATTCTGTTTTGTTGCGTGTTGCATACACATGTAGCGCCGACTGATCAAAGTCAAACACTGGCAATATTATATTGTTTATATTGAATAATATCTCGCGCGAATCCAAGCCAGCGTGCACTCAATCGCTATTGCCCATATGATTATACGGCTATTTTATAGGCTATGCACAATCTTTGGCCTGATTGAGATTAAAATTGCATACACTTTAACATCTTCCCTAAACAACCCCGGAAATTTTTATGTAAAATCAATGCAATAAAATCTGGCACGGGCATTGCATACACTTTTCTGCAATCAGTTGAACCGGCAAAACCGCCGCACGGGGAGCATTCCGATGACCAGACTCCTTTCCATGAACCGCCGCCGTTTCCTTCAGGCTTCCACCACCACCCTCTTCGTCGGCACAGCACCCGGCTTTTTCTCCTCCCAGGCCCTTGCGCAGACAGCCCTCACCGTCGGCTTCATCTATGTCGGCCCGAAGGATGACTATGGCTACAACCAGTCGCATGCCGAGGGCGCAGCCGCAGTCAAGGCGCTGCCGGGCATCACGGTTGTCGAAGAAGAGAACGTGCCCGAGACGGTCGACGTCCAGAAGACGATGGAATCGATGATCAACCTCGATGGCGCGACCCTGCTTTTCCCAACCTCCTTCGGCTATTTCGACCCCCATATGCTGGCCATGGCCGCCAAATACCCCGATGTCCAGTTCCGCCACTGCGGCGGCCTCTGGCAGGAGGGCAAGCATCCGGCCAATACGGGTTCCTATTTCGGCTATATCTTCCAAGGTCAGTATCTGAACGGCATCGCCGCTGGCCATGCAACGAAGAGCAAGAAAATCGGCTTCGTTGCCGCCAAGCCGATCCCGCAGGTCCTGCAAAACATCAATGCCTTCCTGCTTGGGGCTCGGTCCGTGGATCCCACCATCACCTGCCAGGTGATCTTCACCGGAGAATGGTCGCTCGCGGTCAAGGAGGCCGAAGCGACCAACGCACTGATCGATCAGGGCGCCGACGTCATCACCTGCCACGTCGACAGCCCCAAAGTGGTGGTCGAGACTGCTAGTGGCCGCGGTGCCTTCATCTGCGGCTACCACGCCAACCAGAGCCCGCTTGCTCCTGAAAAATATCTCACCGGTGCCGAATGGGCCTGGGGCAACGTCTACAGCAACTTCGTCAAGAAGGCGCAGGCAGGCGAAAAGCTCGGCAACTTCGTACGCGGCGGCCTGAAGGACGGCTTCGTAAAGATGAGCGCACTCGGCCCGGGCGTTTCCGAAGCAGGCCGCAAGGCCTTCGAGGCCACGCATGCCGAGATGATGAAGGGTGAGTTCTCGGTCTTCAAGGGGCCGCTGAAGGACAACAAGGGCAACATAGTCGTGACCGCCGACAAGAGCTACGCCGAAGACGCGATCGAGCTTGAAAGCATGAATTACCTGGTCGAAGGCGTCGTCGGGTCCACGGCGTAAACCGCAAAGGGAGAAGCGCCATGACTGTCCAGGCCAATGATCCCGCAATATCAGTCGCTTCCGAAAAACCGGCTTCGCTGCGCCCAACCCTTGAATGGATCGCGCGGCGGGCCGAGCCGATTGTCATCGGCCTTGCGGCTATCGTGATCGGTCTTGCGCTCTTCTCCCTCTTCATCCTGGCGATCGGCAAATCGCCCGCAATGCTCTTCCAACTCATGTACACCGGCGGCTTCGGCAGTTGGTTTTCCGTGCAGAACAGCCTCAGCCGTGCGGCACCCCTTCTCCTGACGGCACTCTGCGTTGCCCTACCTGCCCGTCTCGGCCTCGTCATCATCGGCGGAGAGGGGGCGGTCGTTCTGGGCGGCGTAGCCGCCGCGGCGATGGCTCTGCCACTCGTCGGCTCGGCACCGGCCTTCCTGACCTTCATTCTCATGGCGATCGCTGCCATGCTGGTTGGCGGCGTCTGGATCGGCCTCGCCGGCTTCCTGCGCCATTACCGCGGCGTCAATGAGACCATCTCGTCGCTGCTGCTTTCCTATATCGCCATCGCCCTGATGAACCAATTCGTCGAAGGGCCGCTGCGTGATCCTGCAAGCCTCAACAAGCCCTCGACCAAGCCGTTGCCGCAAGACTACATGCTCGGCCATATCCCGGGCATGGACGTGCATTGGGGTCTCGTCATTGGCGTCGTCGCCTGCATCGTTTCATGGGTATTGATCGAGGTGACGAGCTACGGCTTTGCGGCCCGCATCGCCGGTGGCAATGTCCGCGCCGCGCAGATCCAGGGCCTGCCGGTCGGCCGGCTGATTGCCGGCTTCACGGCGATCGCCGGCAGTTTCGCCGGGCTTGCCGGCATGATCGAGGTCACAGCCGTGCAGGGCAGCGCCAACGCGTCGCTTGCCGCTGGCTACGGCTACACCGGCATTCTCGTTGCCTTCCTCGCTCGGCACAATCCGCTGGCCATTATCCCGGTCGCGATCCTGCTTGGCGGCATCAATGCCGCGGGCGGCCTCATCCAGCGCCGCATGGGCCTGCCGGATGCCACGGTGCTGGTGCTGCAGGGCACGCTCTTCATCGTCATCCTCTTCTGCGAGACCTTTTACGGCCGCTTCAAGATCTTCAATCCCGACCTCTGGAAAAGGAGCGAATGATGGACGACACCGCAATCGGCCTCTGGGGAGTGCCCCTCGCCATCTTCGCCAGCGCGATCCGCGTCTCGACGCCCTTCATCTTCGTCAGCCTCGGCGAGACGATCACCGAGCGTTCGGGCCGCATCAATCTCGGCCTTGAAGGCACGCTCGTCTTCGGTGCCATGACCGCTTACGCTGTCGCCGTCATGAGCGGCTCCCCCTGGCTCGGCGTACTCGCTGCAATGGCGACCGGCGCAATTTTCGGCGCCGTGCATGGCTGGATCTGCAAATGGCCGAAGGTCAACGATATCGCGATCGGCATCGCCATGATGCAGTTTGGCCTGGGCCTCGCCTTCTTCCTCGGAAAACCGTTCATCCAGCCGGCGGCGCCACACCTGCCGGCAATTCCGTTCGGATTCTGGTCCAGCCTGCCGCAGATCCAAGCGGCGCTGAGTATCAACGTGCTGTTCATCCTCGGCGCGATGCTCGCCTTCGCCCTCCGGTGGGCGTTCAAGAATACACGTGTCGGCCTCATTTTGCGTGTCGTCGGCGATAGCACGGATGCTGCACGCGCCATGGGCGTCAATCCGGATCGCGTGCGCCTGATCGCCACCGCCGTCGGCGGCTCGCTGGCGGCGATCGGCGGCGCCTATCTCTCGCTCTACTATCCAGGCTCGTGGAACGAACGCATCTCCTCCGGCCAAGGCTTGATGGCCGTGGCGCTCGTCATCTTTGCGCGGTGGAATCCGATCGGCTGCTTCCTCGCAGCATTGCTCTTCGGCGGCGCTGGGGCGCTCGGCCCGGCGTTGCAGTCGGTCGGAGTGACCGAAGGCTATTATCTTTTCTATGCCGCCCCTTACGTGCTCACGCTCGTCATCATGATCATTACCTCGTCGCCCACGCGCTCGCTCGCCGGTGCGCCGGGTGCACTCTCGCTCACCAAATAGGAGAGATCATCCATGAACAGTCTGGCAACAGCCGTCATCCCCGGGAAGCCGACCTATGTCGACGCCGACCCCTATCCCTGGCCCTATAATGGCGCGCTCCGGCCGGACAACACCGCCCTCATCATCATCGACATGCAGACTGATTTCTGCGGCAAGGGCGGCTATGTCGATCACATGGGTTATGATCTGTCACTGGTCCAGGCGCCTATCGAGCCAATCAAGGCAGTGCTGGCGGACATGCGCGCCAAGGGCTACCACATCATCCACACCCGTGAAGGTCATCGGCCCGACCTTGCGGACCTTCCGGCCAACAAGCGCTGGCGCTCGCGTCGCATCAATGCCGGCATCGGCGATCCCGGACCTTGTGGGCGCATCCTCGTGCGCGGCGAACCCGGCTGGGACATCATTCCCGAACTTTATCCCCTTGCGGGCGAGACCATCATTGACAAGCCCGGCAAGGGCTCCTTCTGCGCCACCGATCTGGAACTGATCCTCAACCAGAAGCGCATCGACAATATCATCCTGACTGGCATCACCACTGACGTCTGCGTGTCCACCACGATGCGCGAGGCCAACGATCGCGGCTTCGAATGCCTGCTATTGGAAGACTGCTGCGGCGCGACCGACTACGGCAATCACCTCGCCGCCATCAAGATGGTGAAGATGCAGGGCGGCGTCTTCGGTTCTGTCTCCAATTCTAAGACGCTGATCGAGGCTTTGCCATGAGCACGGTCCGCGATACGCCCCTTCCGAGAGCTGGCAAGGCCGTCGGCATCGACACGATCGACATGACGATGTGCTTCGGCAGCTTCACCGCCCTTGACCGTGTCTCGATCAAGGTGCCTACCGGCAGCTTCCATGCGCTGCTCGGCGAAAACGGTGCCGGCAAGTCGACGCTCGTCAAATGCATCATGGGCTTCTATCACGCCACGTCGGGGTCGCTTTCCGTCGACGGCCGCGAAGTGGCAATCACCTCGCCCAAAGACGCCGCTACCTACGGTCTCGGCATGGTCTACCAGCACTTTACGCTGGTCCCCTCGCTGACGGGGGCTGAAAACCTCGTCATCAGCCGCGCGCAAGTGCCTGGTATCATCAACTGGGCGAAAGAGCGGAAGGATCTGGCCGCCTTCATGGAGCGCATGCCGTTCAAGATCCCGCTTGATCGACCGGTGAGCGAGCTTGCCGCCGGCGAAAAGCAGAAGCTGGAGATCGTCAAACAGCTCTATCTCGGCCGCTCCTTCCTGGTGCTGGATGAGCCAACGTCGGTGCTGACGCCGGCCGAAGCCGATGAGATGCTTGGCCTCGTGCGCGGTATGACCGAGCGCGGTGAACTGACCGTGCTGATGATTTCGCACAAGTTTCATGAGGTCACGAAGTTCGCCGATGCTGTCTCGATCCTTCGGCGTGGTAAGCTGGTCGGCGCCGGCAAGGTCGGTGAACTCTCCACCGCTGACATGGCGGCGATGATGATTGGCGACGTCAAGCTTGCCGAACTCGATACACGCGTTCCCGTTTCAGAAAACGCCAAGCCAGTGCTGACGATCGAGCAGGTCAAGGCACCGGACCGCTCCGGTCTCAAGAGCATCGAGATCGATAAGCTCCTGGTGCGCTCGGGCGAGATCGTCGGCATCGCCGGCATATCCGGAAACGGCCAGAAAGAGCTGACGGAAATCCTCGCCGGACAGCGGCCGACGGAAAGCGGCCATGTGAGCGTCAACAGCGAGGCTTATGGCGCAACCCGCCCCGAGACACGCAAGAACAATGTTCGTTTCATCCCCGAAGAACCGCTGCAGAACGCGTGTGCCCCTCGTATGACCGTTAGCGAAAACCTCGCTTTCCGCACATTCGATCTCAAAGCGGACGGCAAGGATGCGATCTGGCTGAACAAGGGCAAGATGAAGAAGCGCGCCAGCGCGCTGATCTCCGACTTCAAGGTGAAAACGGCATCCGCCGCCTCACCGATTGCAGCGCTTTCAGGCGGCAATGTGCAGCGCGCGGTACTCGCCCGCGAGCTGACGGGCAAGGTGGACCTGCTCATCGTCTCGAACCCCTGTTTCGGCCTCGATTTCTCGGCTGTCGCCGAGATCCGTGCCCGCATCATGAAGGCGCGCAATTCCGGTACGGCCGTTTTACTGCTGTCCGAAGATCTCGACGAGCTGCTCGAAATGTCGGACCGCATCATGGTGATTTCCGAAGGCAAGCTGGTTTATGAGACACCGGCGCGTTCGGCGGATATCGGTGTGATCGGCGCGCATATGGCGGGGCATCACTGATGGCGGAGATCAAGGCAGAACCCTTCGCCTTTCCGGTGAAACACGACCAGCTTGCCCTTATCGTCATCGACATGCAGCGCGACTTCGCCGAACCCGGTGGCTTTGGTGCCAGCCTTGGCAATGATGTCAGTCGCATCGTCAGAATCGTCCCCGATGTCAAACGCCTCATCCAGGGCTTCCGCAACGCCGGCCTGCCGGTCATCCACACTATGGAATGCCACAAGCGCGATCTCTCCGACCTGCCGCCGGCAAAACGCGACCGCGGCAATCCGATGCTTAGGATCGGCGACAAGGGTCCCATGGGTCGCATCCTCATCTCCGGTGAGCCCGGCACGGCGATCCTACCGGAGCTTGCGCCGATCAAGGGCGAGGTCGTCATTGAAAAACCCGGCAAGGGCGCCTTTTACGCCACGAAACTTGGCGATGTCCTGCATGAGAAGGGTATCAAGCAGCTCGTCTTTGCGGGTGTAACGACAGAAGTCTGCGTGCAGACGACGATGCGCGAGGCAAACGACCGCGGCTATGAATGCCTGCTCGCCGAGGAGGCGACGGAAAGCTACTTCCCCGAATTCAAGGCCGCCGCCATTGCCATGATCCGCGCCCAGGGCGCCATCGTCGGCTGGACGGCTCGTGTCGACGATATCCTGGAAAGCATCGCCCATGCCTGAAACGACCCGCGAACTGCTCACATCAGGCGGCTGGAAGGATCTGGAATTCGGGCCGTTCCGTGAAGAGGTGACAATCCATTGGATTCGCCCCTTCGAAGGCGACCAACCGGGCGTGGCGCTCCTGAAATACGAAGCCGGCGCGTCCGTTCCCCGCCATCGCCATGAGGGGCTGGAAACCATTTTCGTTCTCGATGGGGTGCAGTCCGACGAGGCCGGCGACTACGGCCGCGGCAGTTACATCGTCAATGCCCCCGGCACAGAACATTCGGTCTGGAGCGATACCGGCTGTGTCGTGCTTATTCAGTGGGACCGGCCAGTGAAAATACTCGGAGAGGAAACGGCATGAAAGCACGGCCAGCTTTCGAGGCCGCCCTGCACGATTTCTATCGCAACGGCGGCAGCGCCGAGGTGAACGATCTGGGCATCTTTATTCAACTGACGAAGAAGGACCCCGCGGGAACGCCGGCAGAAATTCTGGGCAGCGTGATCAAAATAGCGGCATTGAATGACGTAGCTGCCGTTCGCGATCATGCTTCGGACCGCGTCTATCATGCATATTTGGGAGTGGCATGGACCTTGCTTCTTTATCCGCAGAGTTGGTGGCTAGGGTTCCGGCGTTCCTCTTCGGAGCGTGCTGGTCCGAGAGCCACCACCGGCTGGGGGAGAAATCCCACCGGATGCACGGCGGGATAAAAGCCCGGGAGACCTCGTAAGCCAAGGGATTGGCGGCGCGATGGTCTTTGCCGATCCCTTTTTGAAAAAAAGCAAAAGGGGAATTTCTATGCAGACTTTTTCGAAGATCCTTTCCGTAACGGCTCTTTCGGTATCGCTGGCTTTCGGGCTGGGCTCTGCCGCAAGCGCCGCGCCGAAAACCAGTTTCAAGGTCGCCTGGTCCATCTATGTCGGCTGGATGCCCTGGGGTTATGCCGCCGATCACGGCATCGTCAAGAAATGGGCCGACAAATACGGCATCAACATCGAAGTCACCCAGTTCAACGATTACGTCGAGTCGATGAACCAGTATACGGCCGGCGCCTTCGATGCCGTTACGCTCACCAACATGGATGGCCTTTCGATCCCGGCAGCCGGCGGCGTCGACACGACTGCCGTTATCGTCGGTGACTTTTCGAATGGCAACGACGCCGTCATTCTCAAGGACAAGGCAAGCCTCGCAGACATCAAGGGCCAGAACATTAATCTGGTTCAGTATTCGGTTTCGCATTATCTGCTCGCCCGCGCGCTCGACAGCATCAAGCTTACCGAGCGCGACGTGAAGGTGGTCAACACCTCCGACGCCGATATGGTTGCGGCCTACAAGACGCCGGATGTTTCCGCCGTCGTTACCTGGAACCCGCTGGTCTCGACCATTCTCGAGGAGCCTTCCGCCAAGAAGGTCTTCGACAGCTCGCAGGTGCCGGGCGAGATCATCGACCTGATGGCCGCCAACAGCAACATCCTGAAGGACAATCCGAATTTCGGTAAGGCGTTGGCCGGCATCTGGTATGAAACGGCGGCGCTGCTGAGGGCAGACACACCGGAAGGCAAGGCTGCCCGCGAGGCGATGGGGGCCGCATCGGGCACAGACCTGAAGGGTTTCGAGGCGCAGCTCGCCGCAACCAAACTCTTCGATAAGCCTGCCGACGCGGTTGCCTTCACCACCTCGCCGAACCTGCCGAAGACGATGGATCTGGTGCGCAGCTTCCTGTTCCAGAAGGGTCTGCTCGGCAATGGAGCGCCTTCGGCTGACGTCATCGGCATCGAAATGCCCGATGGCAAGGTTCTCGGCGACAGTGCGAACGTCAAGTTGCGCTTCACGGAGACCTATATGAAGGCGGCCGCCGACGGTTCGCTCTGAGCGATACCTTCACTGGCGGCGCCGGCGCGCCGCCAGATCCCTTCATCCGCGGAGCCTTTCATGCGTTGGATCAATACCAGGCCTAGCCGGGGTGCGCAGCTTGCCTTGACGCTGTTGCCCTTTTTACTGCTGATCGTCGCTTATGCCGTCGGTTCAGCCGCACGGCTTGCCGAAAACGCCAATGACAAGCTGCTGCCCAATCTTGCCGGCTTTGCCGACGCCATCAACCGTATGGCCTTCATCGCCGACCCGCGCACGGGAGAATACCTGCTGTGGTCGGACACCTGGGCGAGCCTGGTACGGCTCCTGTCGGGGCTCGGCATATCCACGGCAATCGCGCTTTGCATCGGCATGCTCATCGGCATGCTGCCCTATCTCAGGGCACTGCTGTCGCCCTTCGTCGCAGTCATTTCGATGGTGCCACCGCTCGCGTTGCTGCCGATACTGTTCATCGTCATGGGCCTTGGCGAGACCTCCAAGATCGCCCTTATCGTGATCGGCGTTGCACCGACGATGATCCGCGACCTGGCGCTGAAGGCGCTGGAATTGCCGCGCGAGCAGATCGTCAAGGCTGAGACGCTCGGCGGCTCCTCCTGGCAGATCGCGCTTCGCGTCGTGTTGCCGCAGATCCTGCCGCGGCTGATCACCTGCCTGAGGCTCCAGCTCGGGCCGGCCTGGCTGTTCCTGATTGCCGCCGAGGCGATCTCCTCCGATTCCGGCCTTGGCTACCGCATTTTTCTCGTTCGCCGATATCTCTCGATGGATGTGATCTTTCCCTACGTCGTCTGGATCACACTACTCGCCGTGCTCATGAATTATCTTCTTGATCGCCTCCGCATCGCCGTCTTCCCCTGGTCCGAACTGGAGAAGCAGGCATGAGCGAACTCAGGATAGAAAAGGTCTGGAAGGAATACGGGGACCAGATCGTGCTCGAGGATGTGTCGCTGACGGTCGCCTCCCGCGCCTTCGTCGCACTCGTCGGTCCCTCCGGCTGCGGTAAGTCGACTTTCCTGCGCATGCTTTTGGGACAGGAACAGCCCACCAGAGGCACGATCTCTCTCGATGGCGCGCCGCTGCCTAGCGAGCCCGACGCCGACCGTGGCGTGGTCTTCCAGCGCTACTCGGTCTTTCCGCATTTGACCGCACTCAACAACGTGCTGCTCGGCAAGGAGCTTGCCGGCTCGCGCTACAAGGCCAGGCTTTTCGGCGCGGCGCGGCGAAACGCGATCGACGAGGCGCGGCAACTCCTCGCGGAGGTCGGCCTTGCCGGCGCCGAAAACAAGTATCCAGCCCAGCTTTCCGGTGGCATGCAGCAGCGCCTGGCGCTGGCGCAGGCGCTCATCATGCGCCCCAAGGTGCTATTGCTCGACGAGCCTTTCGGCGCGCTCGACCCTGGTATCCGCGCCGAGATCCACACGCTGATGAAACGGCTTTGGCACGAAACGCAGATGACCGTCGTCATGGTCACGCATGACATGCGCGAAGCCTTCACGCTTGCCACCAGGGTTGTCGCCTTCGAGCGCCGCCGCGACCGGCCGGAAGAGAAGGAGCGCTACGGCGCGACGATTACCAAGGACATTTCCATCTGGCCGCCGCGTACTGCCGGCGCAGCCTCGATCTTCAGCTCCGACCGGGACGGCCCGATCGCTTCAAGGGGGCACCGCCGGGACGACCTGGCACCGTCGGGAGACATCTAGCCATGCAGCACGTCAGACGTTCGCCGGAAGAAATCGCCGCCAACCGCGCCCGTTATGAAAAACATCAGAGAAAGGGTCTGGAATTCGCACCCAAGGCCTTGCCGACCCCGAGCCCCCTGCCCGCCCCGCCGATCGATGCGGCTTTGATCGTCCATCAGGAAGTCATACCCGGCGGCTGGTACTGGTCGACACGCGTCAAGCGCGGTGAGACGCTGCGCATTGCCCAGGAACAGGGCTTCTCGACCATCTCGCTCGCCGCCTGGAATGCGGCCGATACGAGCGAGCGGCTGAATCTGCCCGATACGGTGAAGATGCAATGGACCACCGCCCTTTCGAAAGGCCGGGTGATCTTCTCCGACATGGGACGCGTGATGTTCTCCATCACCGAGGATTCTTCCGGCGCACATGATTGCCTGATGGGCAGCTCGACTGCCGCCTCAAACCTGGCGAAATACGGCGAAGGCACCCGCAACAGCCGCGACAATTTCATCAAACTTGCGACCAAGGCCGGATTGGACAAGCGCGACATTCCCGCCGTGCTCGCTCTCTTTGCTCCCGTTCGCGTTGATGTGGACGGCAAGTTCGCATGGCAGTCGGAGCTGCCGCATGACGGTGACTATGTCGAGCTGCGCGCCGAGATGGATATGATTGTCGGCTTTTCCAATTGCCCTCATCCACTCGATCCGAGCCCGACATACGCACCGAAGCCGGTGACCGTGACGCGGCTGGCTGTCCGGCCCACCAGTTCCGACGACCTGTGCCGCACCGCCACCGCCGAGGCCGTACGCGGCTTCGAGAACAACGCATCCGCCGACCTGTGAGCAGTGGAGAGACGATCATGACCGACTTTATCCAGACCGCTCCGTTCCGCACGCTCGAGAACGCCGTGCAGGATCACTTGATTGCCGCAGAAGCGCCGTTCTCGACGGTGGTTCGGAAAGGCCAGACATTGCGCATCGAGGATAGCTATGGCCAGCAGGCGATCGACACGCTGTTCTACAACGCAGAAGATCATTCCGAACGCTATTCCAGCCAAGACACCATGCGCGAGCAGGGTGCGGCCTATGTCACAACGGGCACCGAGATCATGTCCAACGAAGGTCGCGTCATGTTGAGGATGACGGCCGACAGTTGCGGACGTCACGACACTTCAGCCGGCGCATGCTCCTGCGAGAGCAACACGGTGCGCTTCGGCCACGGCACCAGATATCTCCATGCCTGCCGGGACAATTTCGTTCTGGAGGTCGCAAAACATGGCATGGGCAAGCGCGACGTCGTGCCCAACATCAACTTCTTCATGAATGTGCCGATCGAGCCGACCGGCGAGATGACCATCGTCGACGGCATCTCCGCACCGGGCGACTATGTCGAGCTCAAGGCCGAGATGGACGTGCTGATCGTCATTTCCAATTGCCCGCAAATCAACAATCCCTGCAACGGCTTCGATCCGACGCCGATCCGCGTCCTCGTCTGGGACGATGAGGCTTGAGATGTTCAGGAAGATATTGATCGCCAATCGCGGCGAAATCGCTGTCCGGATCATCCGGACGCTGAGGCGCATGGGCATCGCGTCCGTCGTCGTCTATTCGGACGCCGATCGCTTCGCCAAGGCATCGCTGATGGCCGACGAGGCCGTCAGGCTCGGTCCGGCGCCGGTCGCCGAAAGCTATCTCGATGTCGACGCCGTCATTGCGGCTTGCAAGGCTACCGGCGCAGAAGCCGTGCATCCCGGCTACGGTTTCCTTTCGGAAAACATCGGCTTTGCCAAGCGGCTGGCGCAGGAGGGCATCGCCTTCATCGGCCCGACGCCGGATAATATCGCCGCCTTCGGGCTCAAGCACACGGCCCGCGAATTGGCGCGCGCAAGCGGCGTACCGCTGCTACCGGGCAGCGGTCTCGTCGAGACGGGCGACGCAGCGCTCGCTGCGGCGGTTGAGATCGGATATCCGGTCATGCTGAAATCGACGGCCGGCGGCGGCGGCATCGGCATGCAGCTTTGTGAGGATGCCGATAGTCTTAAGGCCGCCTTCGAAAGCGTGCAGCGCACGGCCAAGGCCAGTTTCGGCGATGCGCGCGTCTATCTCGAACGCTTCGTATCGAAGGCACGGCACGTCGAGGTCCAGATCTTCGGCGACGGCAAGGGCCGCGTGATCGCGCTCGGCGAACGCGATTGCTCGTTGCAGCGCCGGAATCAGAAGGTGATTGAGGAGACGCCCGCTCCCGGTCTTTCGCCTGAGATACGCGAGCGCCTGCATGCCGCGGCCGTGGCGCTTGGCTCTTCCGCGCACTACCAGTCCGCCGGAACCGTGGAGTTCATCTATGATCCTGCCCTCGAGGAATTCTATTTCCTCGAGGTCAATACCCGCCTGCAGGTCGAGCACCCGGTTACGGAAGCCGTCTACGACATTGATCTTGTCGAATGGATGATCCGTCAAGCTGCCGGCGAGGATATCATTTCCGGCGGCGAAACCCTCGCCCCTAAAGGCGTGGCGATCGAAGCGCGCCTCTATGCAGAGATGCCGCATGCCGGCTTCCGGCCGAGCGCCGGCCTGCTGACGGAGGTCGTCTTTCCGGCGGGCGTGCGCGTCGACGGCTGGATTGAGACAGGCACCGAAGTCACCCCTTTCTACGATCCGATGCTTGCCAAGGTGATCGTGGCAGCCGAGGACCGGCCGGCCGCGATCGAGAAGCTGAAGCGCGCGCTGGCGGAAAGCTCCATCTCCGGCATCGAGACCAATCTGCAATATCTCCAGGCCATAGCAGGATCCAAGCTGCTGGCGAGCGGCGACGTGGCGACGACGGCGCTCAGGGACTTTCCTTTCGTGCCCGATGTGATCGAGGTGCTGGCGCCGGGTGCGCAGTCGAGCATTCAGGAACTGCCCGGCCGGCTCGGCCTCTGGCATGTCGGCGTGCCGCCGAGCGGCCCGATGGACCAGCGCTCGTTTCGTCATGCAAACAGGCTCGTCGGCAATGCTGACGAAACCGCGGCGCTGGAACTTACTGTTTCCGGGCCGGTGCTTAAATTCTTTTCCGACATTACGATCGCGCTCGCAGGCGCCTGCATGCCGATGACCCTCGACGGCGTACTGCTGCCACATGGCGAAGCCGTCAGTGCGTGGGCGGGGCAGACACTGGCCGTTGGTGCGATAGAGGGGCCGGGCCAGCGGTCTTACCTCGCCGTTGCCGGCGGCTTTTCCGCGCCGGTCATGCTCGGCTCCAGGGCGACCTTCGGCCTCGGACGGTTCGGGGGCCATGCCACCGGCACGCTCCAGACCGGCCATGTTCTGAGGCTGGCACGCACGCCACAGCAGCAAACGGAGGCGGCAGGCCGGCCCGCCCCTTTGACCCGAGCCTGGGAGGTCGGTGTCCTCTACGGCCCGCACGGTGCGCCCGACTTCTTTCTCGAAAACGATATCGAAACGTTGTTCTCGACCGAATACGAGGTGCACTTCAACAGCGCCCGCACCGGCGTGCGCCTGATCGGTCCTGCGCCAAAATGGGCACGCAGCGACGGTGGTGAAGCCGGCCTTCATCCCTCCAACCTGCATGACAATGCCTATGCGATCGGCGCGATCGACTTTACCGGCGACATGCCGATCATTCTCGGCCCCGATGGTCCGAGCCTCGGTGGGTTCGTCTGCCCCGCCGTCATCGCTCGCGACGAGCAATGGAAGATGGGCCAGTTCAAGCCCGGTGACAAAATCCGGTTTCGTCCTGCTGAACGTGCAGAAGACCCCATCGCCGGTCCGAGGCTGCAGCGCCTCGGCGATGCAGCAGGGTCGGGGATCGTCGGCCAGAGCCAAGAAAGACCCGTGCCCGTCGTCTATCGCCGCCAGGGCGACGACAATCTGCTGGTCGAATATGGGGCGATGACGCTTGATATCGCGCTGCGTCTGCGCGTGCAGCTTTTGATGCAGGCGATCGTCCAGGCTCGCCTGCCGGGCATCATCGATCTGACGCCCGGCATCCGCTCGCTGCAGATCCATTACGATGGCACGACCTTGACCCGCAAACGCCTGCTCGGCCTGCTCACCGAGATCGAGGCGGGCTTGCCGGCCGCGCAGGATATCAAGGTCCCCAGCCGCATCGTGCACCTGCCGCTGTCCTGGAACGATCCGGATGCCGAGCTTGCCATGCGCAAATATCAGGAACTGGTGCGCCCGAACGCGCCCTGGTGCCCTTCCAATATCGAGTTCATCCGTCGTATCAACGGCCTGCCGGATGAACAGGCGGTGCGCGACGTCGTCTTCAATGCCAGCTATCTGGTGCTCGGCCTCGGCGATGTCTATCTCGGCGCGCCGGTCGCAACCCCGGTCGACCCGCGCCATCGGCTGGTGACGACGAAATACAATCCAGCTCGTACCTGGACGCCGGAAAACGCCGTCGGCATCGGCGGCGCCTATATGTGCATCTACGGCATGGAGGGGCCTGGCGGCTACCAGCTTTTCGGCCGCACCATCCAGGTCTGGAACAGTTGGCGGCAGACTGCGGTCTTCGCCAAGGACAAGCCATGGCTGCTCGACTTCTTCGATCAGATCCGCTTCTTCCCCGTCAGTCACAAAGAGCTGACAGAAGCCCGCGCCGCCTTCCCACACGGGGGTTATCCGGTCAGGATAGAGGAGACCGAATTCTCCTATGCCGCCTATGAAGCCGGGCTTGTCCGCGAAGTCGCCGCGATAGGCGCCTTCAAATCAGGGCAGCAGGCGGCTTTCGAAGCGGAACGGCAACGGTGGAAGGAACTCGGTCTCGACAGCTTCACCGTCGAGGAAGGCGCAGGCGCCGGCCTCGACGGCGACATACCGGAGGGTTGCTTCGGGATAGAAAGCGCCGTGCCCGGCAACGTCTGGAAGATACTGGTCGAAGAAGGCCAGCCAGTGGCTGCCGGCGACACATTGGCAATCATCGAATCGATGAAGATGGAAATCAACGTAACCGCACATGCCGCCGGACGCGTCCGCGATCTGCGCGCCGGCCCTGGGCGCAATGTCAAAGCCGGCGATGTGCTGGTCATTCTGGAGGAAATCTGATGCTTCCCACCATTCTCGATCTTGCTTCGCTGAGGCACGCTTATGCGGCCGGCCTGTCGCCGCTCCAGCTAATGGAAGAGATCATCGCAAGATGCAGGGCATCGGACGATCCGGCCATCTTCATCACGATGACGCCCGAGGACGACTTGCGAGCTGCGGCCCGTGAACTGGTGGCGCGTGCGCCAGAATCCAACAGCCTGCCGCTCTGGGGCATTCCCTTCGCGGTCAAGGACAATATCGACGTAGCGGGCTTGCCGACAACGGCCGCCTGCCCGGCCTTCGCCTATCACCCGCAGGCGGATGCGACGACAGTCGCGCGATTGAGGGCTGCCGGCGCCATCGTGATCGGCAAGACCAATCTCGATCAGTTCGCGACCGGACTGAACGGCACGCGCTCGCCGCATGGCGCGCCGCGCTCAGTGTTTGATCGCAATTACGTCTCCGGCGGCTCCAGCTCAGGCTCGGCGGTCGCCGTTGCGGCAGGTCTCGCGAGCTTTTCGCTCGGCACCGACACCGCCGGTTCGGGGCGCGTGCCGGCAGCATTCAACAATCTTGTCGGCATCAAGCCAACGCCGGGGTTAGTGCCCAATGTCGGCGTGGTGCCCGCCTGCCGCAGCGTCGACGTCGTCACTATCTTTGCCGCGACTGTGGGCGACGGCATTGCCATCCGCAAGATCATGGAAGGCTACGACGCCCGCGATCCGTTCTCGCGGCAAGCCGCTCCAGCAAGCTTGCCGTCGACACGCCCGCGTATCGGCGTTCTCGACGCTGCGGAACGGGAGTTCTACGGCAACAAGGATGTGGAGGCGCTTTATGACGCCGCCATCGAACGGGCGCGATCGCTGGGCGCTGTGATCGTGCCCTTCGACTACGCTCCTTTCCGGCAAGCGGCCGAACTGCTCTATAACGGCCCCTGGGTCGCCGAGCGGCTGGCGGCGGTCAAGGAGTTCCTGGCGACGAATGGCGACGACTTCGATCCGACGGTGCGCGCCATCATCGAAGGGGCAAAAGCCTACGACGCAGTCGACGCCTTCGAAGGCCGGTACAAGCTGGAAGCATTGCGGCAGAAAACCAAGGCCGAATGGGAGAAGGTGGATTTCCTGATGCTGCCGACGTCCCCCACCACTTACACGGTCGAAGAGATGCAAGCGGACCCGATCGTCAGGAACAGCCACTTTGGCCGCTATACCAACTTCGCCAACCTGCTCGATTGCGCGGCGATTGCCATTCCCGCCGGATTTGACGCCGACGGCCATCTGCCCGCAGGTGTGATGCTGGTGGGACCCGCCTTCACCGACGATGCGCTGGCCCCCTTCGCCGATGCCATGCATCGAGCGCTGGATACCGGAATGGGCAAGGACCGCAAAGCCGCGCTGCCGGAGGCAAGCCGCGTAGCGCCTTCGGCCGACGACTTCGTGCCGATCGTGGTGGTCGGCGCGCATCTGACGGATATGCCTCTGAACCACGAGCTGACGCGACCGGGCGGATATAAATTGAGGAGCGGACGGACGGACGGCAGCTACCGGCTCTTTGCCCTCCCCGGCACGATCCCGCCCAAGCCGGGGCTGCTGCGCGATCCCGGCTTTACGGGTAACGGCGTGGAGGTCGAAGTCTGGGCCTTGCCACCTGCGGCATTCGCCCGTTTCGTCCAGAACATTCCGGCGCCACTTGGCGTCGGCAAAGTCACGCTCAATGACGGCAGTTCCGTCACCGGTTTTCTCTGCGAGGCTCATGCGGTCACCGGCGGTCGTGAGATTACCGAGTTCGGCGGCTGGCGCAATTATATCCGCGCCTCCGGCCCGACAGTGTGAGCAAGGAGGGGCGGAATGCGAAAACTTCTGTCAATGGCAGCGCAGCTCGTTCTCAGAGGCCTGATCGCCAGGACCTGGGCGATTGGCGGCCGCTGCGCAGCCAGACATGGTGCTCGCTTGCGAGAGGCTCACACGGGAGATCCTTGACCGTCTGTCGCCATTGCTGCAGTCCACCTTGAAAGGATACGAGCTGGCGCGCAGCCCGACGGTTGACGAGGTCATGCCTCGAACGCGCCAGACGTTCCTCTTTTCGCAAACTCTTCAAGCAGCTATTCTACCAGCCTGATATCAAGCAAGGGCCATTTGCAGATGCCACGACAGGGTGAGTTTCGAGAACACATGACCATCCTTGGCGACGTCAACTCGAGCTCATTCGTCCCGTGGATCCAACGCCACGCCAATAAGCTTGGACTTTCGCAGACATTCTTCCATTTTGGCGCAGATAGGATCGAGCTTGAGGTTGCCGGCCCCGTGGAATTAATCGATATGCTGGAAATGGGCTGTTCACTCGGTCCTTTCGACGTCTGGGTCGAGGAGATCCAGCGCAGAGTCATTGAGCGCCCCGAAATATCGCGTCTTAGCAATCCCTGATTTTCTGCCTTTTATTTAATCAATGTTGCCAATGCGAATTATTTATGCAAGCTTCCGGGGGCTGAGGGGATGCAGGGATCGGCGCCTGCCTATGACCGGTGGCGCTAAGTCATTGGTAAAATTAAGAGAGTTAAGGCTATGCCATTTGATGGGGCCGGATCTTGGGCGCCAGTTGCCCTTTCCTCTGATCTGCCACCAGGAACGGTCATACCGGCCTGGTCGTCGGCCGGCTCAATTGCCCTGTGGCGCAGCCAGTCGGGCCGCGTAACCGCATCCGCAGATCGCTGTCCACATCGCGGAATGCGATTGTCGCATGGTTTTGTCCGTGGTGAGGCGCTGTCCTGCATCTATCACGGATGGAGCTATTCCCCGTCGGGCGGATGCATTCGCATTCCGGCTCATCCCGATCTGGTCCCTCCGGAAACCATCCGTGTCGCTGTCCAGCGGGTCGAAGAATCGGGCGGTATTTTATGGATAGCCGCCGGACAACCGGCGACACAGCCCCCACGCTTCGACAAGCTCATACCGTTGCGCTCGCTAACAATGGAAGCGGATGTTGCGGCAATCGAGATCGTAGCAGGAGCAAAGACCGACGCAAACGGGCTGATCCACCTGCCTGATTTCCCCTGGATCGTGCTGCTGCTCGCGCGCCAGGGTAAGCATACGCTCCTTCATCTCATGATCGAACAGGACCGCAGCCCGACAAACCGTCTGACGGCTTCCCGTATTGCCGAATCTCTCCGCCGCCGGGCGGAAGAACGCCAAAGGGAGAATGCGGAATGACAGGCGGCGCGATGATCGACGAATGGTATCCGGTCGGCCTTTTCAGCCAGCTCAGCGAAAAGGGAAGCAAGACCTGTCTGATGGGCGAGGCGATCGAAGTCATGCGCGATCGCGACGGGAATGCGCGGGTGGTGACCGACAATGGACGCTCCCTTCCCGTCCGCGTCCGGTACGGCCATGTCTGGTCCTCCCTCGGAAAGCCGGACAGGGAGCTATTCGCCATTCCGGAAGCCGATCAGCCAGGCCGCCGCTTCGTCGATGTCGGTGTAGTCCGCGTGCGCTGTTCACCGCTTCGTGCCGTGGAGAACTTTCTCGACATCGCGCATTTTCCCTTCGTTCACACCGATATCCTCGGTGCAGAACCGCATACGGAGGTCGAAAATTACAAGGTCGAGATCCGCGAGAGTGAGGATGAAGTCTGGGCAACGCAGGTGAAGTTCTACCAGCCGCAGGCGGCAAAATCGGCGTCCGGCGGCATTACGACCGAATATATGTACCGCGTGCCGGCACCGACCTGTTCAGTGCTCTATAAGACGTGCCCTCCGCGACCGGGCGAATGGGACGTCATCACCTTGTTCGTGCAGCCTCTTGCGGAAGACCTTTGCGACGTATGGCCATGGATGGCTCTCTTCGACGACGATACACCGATGACCGATCTCATCCACTTTCAGCAGACGATCTTCCTGCAGGATCGCTCGATCCTCGAAAACCAGATACCCACGCTTCTTCCGCTTGATCCGGGCATGGAAATTCCGACAAGGGCCGACCTCACCTCGGTCGCCTATAGGCGATGGCTCAAGCGCCATAACTATACCTACGGCGCACAGTTGGTCGCACAATGAAACTCTACGACTACATTTTATCGCCAAGCTGCTACAAAGTACGTCTGATGGCCGCACTCTTGGGCATCAAGCTCGAAATCCGGCCAGTCGATTTCCATCCCGGTGCGGAGCATCGCGGACCGGAGCTTCTGGCGCTCAATCCGGCGGGGTCTATTCCAATCCTCGAGGATGGCGATCTTGTGCTCACCGAGTCCACAGCAATGCTCGCCTATCTCGCTGCCAGTGGTGCGCCGGAATGGCTGGGCCATAGTTCGCCGCAGGAGACGGCGCGCGTGCAGCAATGGCTCTCCTTTTCGCATCGCCTGACCGCAAACCTTGGAGGCGCGCGGCTCCACGAAATGCTGCTGCGACCGGGAGATATCAAGGCATTGCAGGCTCAGGGGATTGCGGCCCTGCGCGAGCTGGAGGCTGGCCTCTTCGAACAGGGCGAGCGCGGAATGCGGTTCCTTGCGGCAAGCCAGCCGACGATCGCAGACATCGCCTGCTTTCCCTATGTGGCGCTTGCACCCGACGGCGGCGTCTCGCTCGATCCCTATCCCTTGATCCGGCTCTGGTTGCGCGCCATCCGCAGCCTGCCCGGTTTCATCGAAATGCCCGGCATTCACCGCCTGCACGAGCTGAAACCCGATCCGCATCCGGCTGGGGAGTAATGATGGAATGACCGGCTATCTTCTGAAGAATTGTGCGGCTGTTATCATCGACGAGGGCAACGGGCCGAGCGTGCGCCGGAATGTCGACCTGCTCACCAGGGGTCCAGCGATCCAGGCGATCGGGGAGAACCTGTCGCTGAACGCCTTGCCCGAGGGCATCGTTGCGCAGGACGCCTCCGGCTGGTTCGTCTATCCGGGGCTCGTCAATACGCATCACCACTTCTTTCAGTGCTTCGTGCGCAATCGGGCCGACCTCGACTGGACGAAGCTTTCCGTCATCGAATGGCTCGACCGGATCTATCCGATCTTCTCTCGACTGACGGAGGACTGCTTCTATCACGCTTCGGTCACTGCAATGGCCGAGATGATCAAGCATGGGTGCACCACCGCATTCGACCATCAATATTGCTTTCCCCGCCATGCGGGAAAGCGCCTGATCGATCGTCAGTTCGAGGCGGCCGAACTTCTGGGCATGCGCTTTCACGCAGGCCGCGGCGGCAATACCCTGCCGAAATCCGAGGGGTCGACGATCCCGGATGCCATGCTCGAAACCACCGATGAATTCATCTCCGATTGCGCGCGGCTGATCGATAGCTATCACGATGCCAGCCCCTTCAGCATGCGCCAGGTGGTGGTCGCCCCCTGCCAGCCAGTCAATTGCTATCGCGAAACCTTCGTCGAGTCGGTCGCGCTGGCGCGAGATCGCGGCGTGCAGTTGCACACGCATGTCGGCGAGGGCGAAAGCCCCGTCATCAAAGCGCGGCATGGAATGCGCACGGTCGACTACTGCGCCGAATTGGGTTTTGCCGGCCCCGACACATTCTATGCTCATTGCTGGGAACTGACGCACGACGAATTACACAAAATGGCAGCGAGCGGCACGGGCGTCTCCCATTGCCCCGAGCCGGTTTACCTGGTCGGCGCCGAAGTGACCGACATCCCGGCGATGCAGGCCTTCGGATTACGTATCGGTCTTGGTTGCGACGGAGCGGCATCGAACGACAACTCAAACCTGATGCATTGCATCCATTCCGCCTACATGCTGCAGTGCCTGACAGCCTCGACGCGTCAGCATGCCGCCCCCGCCCCGCTTGACTTTCTCCAGTACGCGACAGGCGGAGGCGCGAGCCTGCTGGGGCGCACGGATATCGGGCGTCTTGCCCCGGGCATGGCGGCCGACCTCTTCGCAATCGACACGCGACGGATGGACTATGTCGGGACGCGGCATGACCCGCTGAGCCTCATTGCCAAGGTCGGGATCGGCATGCCGACGGATATGACCATGATCAACGGACGCATTGTCTGGCAGGGCGGTGAATTCACCGGACTGGATGAGGCCGCACTGTTTGCGGCGGCCGAGGCAACACTTGCAACAGTAGAATTCTGAAAACGAAAAAGGGGAACTGGGATGCAGAAGAATCTGACCCGCAGAACATTGATGAAGAGCGCGGCCGTCGCAGGCCTCGCAACGGCCTTCACCGGTCGCTCCGCCTTTGCCGCCGACGAACCGCTCGGCATCACGCTCGTCGTGCCCTCGCCGATCGGCGATGTCGGCTGGGGGCATGCGCTGGCTGCCGGCCTTGATCCGATCAAGGCCGCCTATGGCGACAAGGTCAAGGTGACCGTGATTGAGAACATCGCGGAAGGCCCGGATGCCGACCGCATCATGAACAAGACGGTCGCCGACGGAAATCACTTCCTGATCGCCGGCTCGTTCGGCTATCAGAACGGCGCGCTTCAGATTGCCCGCCGCAACCCCAAGGTTACCGTCCTGCATGCCTCCGGCTTCCAGGTCGCACCGAATTTCTCACCCTTTGCCGCCAAGTATTTTCAAGGGACCTACCTGCTTGGCATGGCGGCGGCCGCTGTCTCCAAGACGGGCAAGCTTGGTTCTGTTTCCGCCTTTGCCATTCCCGAATTGATCACCTCCATCAACGCTTTCACGCTGGGAGCGCAGGCCGTGAAGCCGGACATCGAGGTATCGGTCGTTTGGGTCAATTCCTGGTTCGATCCGGCCAAGGAGCAGGAAGCAGCCAAGGCATTGATCTCGCAGGGCTGCGACGTGATATTCTCGAATGCCCAGGATACGCCCTCGGTCATTTCCGCCTGCGAGCAAGCGGGTGTCTACGCCTTCAATCTGAACTCCTCGATGAAGAAATATGCGCCGAAAACCTATCTCGGCTGCATCTCCACGGACTGGTCACCCTTCTTCAAGGCATCGGTCGATGCCCATCTCGCCGGTACCTTCAAAGGTGCCAACGCGTTCCTCGGCGTCGCCGACAAGGTCGTCGAAGTCGTCGACTGGAGCCCGGCGATCCCGGCAGACACCATGGCGAAGATCAGGGAGATTGAAGCGAAGATCGCCAGCGGCGGCTTTTCCCCGTTCGCCGGCCCGATTACCAAGGCAGACGGCAGCGAAGGAGCGGCCTCGGGCGCAACCTTGACGGATGCCCAGATCGTCGCGATGGACTGGCATGTCAAAGGTGTGAAGACGCCTTTGCCGAAGTAAGTCAATCATGACCATCCCGCTGCTGTCGCTGCGCGGCATCTCCAAAAGCTACGGCCAGACCCATGCCAACCAGCATATCGATCTGGACGTAGTCCCCGGCTCGATCCATGCCATCCTTGGAGAGAACGGCGCCGGCAAATCGACCCTGATGAAGTTGATCTACGGCGTCGAACAACCGGACGACGGGACTGTTGCCTGGCATGGACACCCCCTCAGCCTTGCCTCCCCCGCGGAGGCGAGGCGCACCGGCATCGGGATGGTCTTTCAGCATTTCTCGCTGTTCGAGAGTCTCACGGTTGTCGAAAACATCCGGCTGATCGTGTCAGGCCGAACGGCCGAACTTGCGAAGCGCATCCGCACATTGGGGGATGAATTCGGACTTGAAGTCGATCCGCTGGCCCACGTGCATGAACTGTCGGTCGGCGAGCGGCAGCGGGTGGAAATCATCCGATGCCTGATGACCGATCCGAAACTGCTGATCCTCGACGAGCCGACATCGGTCCTGCCGCCGCAAGCCGTCGGGAAGCTGTTCGACACGCTGCGCCGACTTCGCGACGGCGGCGTGTCGATCCTCTTCATCTCGCACAAGCTGGAGGAGATCCAGTCCCTGTGCGACCGTGCCACTATCCTGCGCGGCGGACGCGTGACCGGACATGTGGATCCGCGCGAGCACGACGCCCATGATCTCGCCCGCATGATGATCGGCCGCGATATGCCGGAGCCGATGGCCGCATTGCCGATGGCCGAGGGCGAAAAGCGCCTGGAAATCATTGGCCTCGACTACCGGCCAGGCGATCCTTTCGCAGTGCCGCTCTCCGCTGTCAGCCTGAGCGTGCGCAGCGGCGAGATTCTCGGCATTGCCGGTATTTCCGGCAATGGACAAAAGGAACTTGCCGCGCTGATTTCGGGGGAAACGACCCTGCCGCGGGACAAGCGCGACCAGATCTTCATGATGGGACGGGATGTGGGTAGCCTCGACGCCGCCAGCCGTCGAAAACTGGGCTTTGCCTTCGTCCCGGAAGACCGGCTCGGTCACGGCGCAGTTCCCGAGATGTCGCTAATGCTCAACAGCCTGCTGACAGCTCATCCCTTGAGGCTCGTGAGACATGGTCTCCTCAACAGCGCCAGGGCCACCGCCTTCGCAAACGAGTGCATCCGGGGTTATGACGTGCGCACGCCAGGCCCGGATGCGGAAGCCGGCTCACTTTCCGGCGGAAACCTGCAGAAGTTCATCGTCGGACGCGAAATCATGCTGGCGCCGAAACTGCTCTTTCTTGCACAGCCAACCTGGGGCGTAGACGTCGGCGCGGCCTCTGCCATTCGTAAGCGGCTGATCGAGCTGCGCAATCAAGGCATGGCCATTCTCGTCATATCCGAAGAGCTCGAGGAATTGTTCGAGCTCAGCGACTTCATCCAGGTCCTGTATCATGGCACGCTTAGCCCGCCGCTCGTCACACGCGATACAAAACCGGAAGAGATCGGTCGATACATGATCGGCGCACAGCCCCAACGGGAAAAGCTATCCGCATGAGCAGTTCCTTCTCCGCCGCCCTACCCACCTTCGTTCGCCGGGAACGGGCCTCGTTCACCGCGAAGTTGCTTGCGCCGCCGATCGCCCTCATCGTCACTATCGCTCTTAATTTGGGCCTCTATGTCGCCATGGGTCGTGATCCGGCAGCGGTGATCTACGCCATGTTGATCGAGCCATTTTTCTCCTGGGCGTCATTCTCCGAAGTATTGCTGAAAACCGGCCCACTGCTTCTCATCGCTCAGGGTCTGGCGATCGGCTTTCGGGCGAAGGTCTTCAACATCGGTGCCGAGGGTCAATTCATTCTCGGCGCAATCTTCGCCTCCGCCATACCCATCTGGATGCCGCAGGCGACAGGCCAATGGATCTGGCCGACGATGCTGCTGCTCGGCACCATCGGGGGTGCGGTATGGGCCTCCCTCACCGCCTTCTGGCGCGTCAGGCTCAATGCCAACGAAATTCTCGTCTCTCTGATGCTAAGCTTCGTCGCCGCACAATTGCTCAATTACCTGCTTCTCGGGCCATGGAAAGATCCGAACGGTTTCAATTTTCCTCAGTCGGTCATGTTCCAGTACGACGCCATGGTTCCGATCCTGTTCGAGGGGACGCGCGTCAATGTCTCGCTTCTCCTCGCGGTCGGCCTATCGATCGCGGCATGGATCTTCATGCAGAAAAGCTTCGCCGGGTACAAATTGCAGGTTGGCGGACTGGCTCCCCGCGCGGCAAGCTATGCCGGCTTCAAGGAGAGCCGGGCAATTTGGCTCTCGCTGATCATCGGCGGTGCGGCGGCCGGTCTTGCGGGCGCTGCCGAAGTTGCCGGCCCCCTTGGTCAGTTGCAGCGTTCCATCTCGACGGGATATGGCTACGCGGCCATCATCGTTGCCTATCTTGGCGGCCTCAATCCGATCGGCATCGTTATTTCCTCGATCGTCATGGCCGCGCTCTACATTGGCGGCGACAATGCCATGGTTTCCGCCAATCTACCCATCGCGGCCGTCCGCGTCTTCCAGGGCAGCCTGCTCCTCATCTATCTCGTCGCCGTGGCTTTCGTGCGCTATCGCATCGTATGGCGCCCCGTGTCCGCCCGGAGCGCATCATGAGCGCTGTCGAGTTCATTCTCGCGGGCATGCTGGCGGCCGCAACCCCGTTTCTGCTGGCGGCTTTAGGTGAGCTTGTCGTCGAGCGCGCCGGCGTCCTCAATCTCGGCGTCGAGGGACTAATGGCGCTTGGTGCCGTCATCGCGTTCATTGTTGTTTATCACGGGGGCGGTCATTTTCTGGCTTTCCTCGCGGCCGGTCTCGGAAGCGCTCTCCTCTCGATGATTTTTGCCGGTATCATTCTGGGGTTTAACGCAAACCAGGTCGCGGCCGGTCTTGCGCTCGGGATTCTCGGTCAGGGCCTCTCGGCGCTGTTTGGCAAAAGCTATGAAAGCCTGACCGTCACCACGCTGCCGAAGATCGCGATCCCCGGGCTTTCGGAGATTCCCGTCGTCGGCGGGCTCTTCAATCAGGATATCGTCGTCTGGATCTCCCTTGTCTTGACCTTAGGCATCTGGGCGCTGTTTGCCTACGGCAAGATTGGCCTGGTCCTGCGCGCTGTCGGTGAAAATCCGAAAGCCGCCCATGCCATTGGCTACCCCATCATCGCGATCCGTTTCGCCGCGGTTGCGTTCGGCGGCATGATGGCAGGCTTTGCCGGTGCCTACGCCGCGACGATCTACACACCGCTCTGGGCGGACGGCATGATCGCCGGTCGTGGCTGGATTGCCATTGCTCTTGTTGTCTTTGGCACCTGGCTGACATCAAGGATTTTCTTAGGCGCCTGCCTGTTTGGCGCGGTATCGCTGATGGGTCTTGCCGCCCAGGCAAGCGGGCTTGCCGTTCCCTCACAACTGCTGGCATGCCTGCCTTATCTCGTGACGATCATCGTCCTCGGCATCATCTCGGTAGATCGCCGCCTACTGAAGCTCAACGGCGTCGCCTCACTCGGCGAGCCGTTCGAGCGGTGACGATATTTGCGCCGAGGGTTGCAGGACTCGGTGTTTGCATAAGCCATGACGTTCGCCTCGCAGCGCTCTGAAGACGTCGTCGATGCCATCGCAAAAGCCTTCGAGACTCGCCGGAACTTACTATATGGATAGACAGGCTTAAAAAGTGCAAATCTATAACCTTGGTCGTTTGCTTCGGACGTTCCCCTGGTGCGGCAAGGACAGAACGACGACAAGCTGCCGCCGTGCGGTCCATCCGCTTGTGTAGGCCGAGTGCTCCCCCTCCGGCCGCCGACGGAGTCCATTTGGTTCGGGCAACCTCAATATTGGCTAGGCAATGAAGCCGATTCCAATTCACGGAATTCCGCTGTCTCTCGCAGAAGCCATTCTCGAAATGCTTTGACAGGCTTGGGAGGCTCCAGCCCTTCCGGTGACACAAGATAGTAATTGCTTCTGCTTCGCACCCGATGATGTGAGGCAACAATGAGTTGCCCGCTGTCCAATTCAGGTTTGATGAGAAAAAGAGGCATCAAGGCTACGCCGAGACCCGCTATGCAAGCTTGAGCAACACCGAGAAATTGCTCGAAACCCATATTTGCTAGCGGCTTGCCTTCAATTCCCAGGCTCGAAAACCAGTCTTCCCAAGCAAGGGGTCTCGAGCGCATTTGGAGAAGCGGTAAGCGTAGAAGATCCTGCTCCGAGACAATTGCACTGTCTTTCAAAAACGCAGGGCTGCAAACCGGTGCGACGATCTCTTCCATAAGAAACGTACATTCGCCGTTCGGCCAGTCATCGCCGCCGATGTGGATCGCCGCGTCAATGCCTTCACTTGCGAAATCAAAGACTCCGATACGCGTTGCAAAATTGAGTGTCACTTCGGGATGCTCAGAAACGAAATTTGGAATGCGAGGTAGAAGCCACCGCGTTCCGAACGTCGGTAGAATGGCAAGGTTCAGCGTTGCCGACGGCGAGCCCGTTATAGCGTGCAACGAGGCTGTTCGGATCAACGCAAGAGCCTCTTGAATCGATTTGTGGTAGACGACGCCTTGAGGCGTCAACGCCACGCCGCGCCCGCCGCGTATGAAGAGCGTCGTGTTAAGCCGCTCCTCGAGTGTCAGAATCTGGCGGCTTATCGCCGCCTGAGTCAACGTCAGCTCAACGGCGGCGGCGGAAAAGCTTCCGAGGCGGACGACGGAATCGAATGCCGCCAGAGCGGTTGTCGAGGGCAGCAGACGACGTTGTAGCGGATCCATCAGCTATAACTATACCTCATACCTCGATGAGTAAACATCGTTTCTCACCGCGCAAATTTGCTGACATCCTAGAGGAAGTCCAAATGTGAGATACGACGATGACGTTCGCCTGGAACGACCCTTTTCTCCTTGATGAACAGCTTGCGGAAGACGAGCGGATGATCCGCGACACAGCAGCGGCTTTCGCCAAAATAGAATTGCTGCCTCGCATTCAGGAGGCCTATCTTGATGAAGTTACGGATCCCGAGCTGTTTCGCCTCATGGGTCGAGCCGGGCTTCTTGGAATAACATTGCCAGAGGAATACGGCGCCGCGAATGCGAGTTATGTGGCATACGGCCTCGTTGCCCGTGAGGTCGAACGCATCGATTCCGGATACCGCTCAATGATGAGCGTGCAGTCCTCACTGGTCATATATCCAATCTTTGCCTACGGCTCGAACGATCAGAAAAAGAAATACCTGCCGGGCCTTGTTTCCGGCGACTTGATTGGCTGCTTCGGCCTGACGGAGCCGGATGCGGGATCGGACCCGGGCAGCATGAAGACTCGTGCGGAAAAGATCGAAGGCGGCTATCGTCTTCGCGGTGCGAAAATGTGGATTTCCAATTCGCCAATCGCCGATGTTTTCGTCGTGTGGGCGAAATCCGAAGCCCATAACAATGAGATCCGCGGCTTCGTGCTCGAAAAAGGCATGAAGGGCCTTTCGGCTCCGAAGATCGGCGGCAAACTGAGCCTGCGTGCCTCGATCACCGGCGAGATCGTCATGGACGGCGTCGAGGTCACAGAGGACGCACTGCTTCCGAATGTCTCAGGCCTCAAAGGCCCCTTCGGGTGCCTTAATCGAGCGCGATATGGCATCTCATGGGGCGTCATGGGTGCGGCGGAGGACTGCTGGATTCGCACCGTGCAATACGGCCTTGATCGCAAGCAGTTTGGCAAGCCGCTTGCAGGTATGCAGCTCTATCAGAAGAAGCTCGCCGATATGCAAACGGAGATCGCACTCGGGCTTCAGGCATCGCTGCGTGTCGGACGGCTCCTCGACGATCATAAGATGGCGCCGGAAATGATTTCCATCGTCAAGCGTAACAATTGCGGCAAGGCCCTCGATATCGCTCGGCAAGCCCGCGACATGCACGGCGGCAACGGCATTCAGATCGAGTATCATGTCATGCGTCATGCCCAGAACCTTGAGACCGTCAATACGTACGAGGGGACACATGATGTCCATGCTCTCATCCTCGGTCGCGCTCAGACCGGCATTCAAGCCTTCTTCTGATCCCCATCATCGAGGACATATAATGTCGCAAGCACCCCTCGCCGGACTGAAGGTAGTGGAACTTGCTCGCATCCTGGCAGGTCCGTGGATCGGCCAAACGCTGGCAGAACTGGGGGCCGATGTCATCAAAATCGAAAGTCCGGACGGTGACGACACCCGCCATTGGGGTCCGCCGTACATCGACGAAGGCGAAGGCAAGCGCTCGGCCGCCTATTTTCACGCGTGCAATCGCGGCAAAAGATCGATGATCGCGGATTTTAACTCAAGCGATGACATGAGAGCCGTCCGGGCGCTGATCGCCTCCGCTGATATAGTCATTGAGAACTTCAAGGTTGGGGGGTTGAAGAAGTTTGCCCTCGACTACCAGAGCCTCCAACCGACACATCCGCGCTTGATCTATTGCTCCGTGACCGGCTTCGGCCAAACTGGCCCATATGCGCATCGGCCAGGTTATGACTTCATGATCCAAGGCATGAGCGGCATCATGGATTTGACGGGAGAGCCCGATGGGTCGCCGCAAAAAGTGGGCGTCGCGTTCGCCGATATCTTCACAGGCCTTTACGGCGTCATTGCTATTCAGGCCGCTCTGAAAGCACGCGAAGACA
Source organism: Rhizobium cerradonense (assembly GCF_030182455.1). Classification (NCBI taxonomy): domain Bacteria; kingdom Pseudomonadati; phylum Pseudomonadota; class Alphaproteobacteria; order Hyphomicrobiales; family Rhizobiaceae; genus Rhizobium; species Rhizobium cerradonense. The sequence continues at coordinate 59,413 of NZ_JAQJCK010000016.1, read as the reverse complement.
GCGGTTGCGGCCAGCACATCGACATGGCGCTTTTCGACTGCATGGCTGCGGTGTTGGCCAACCAAAGCATGAATTTCCTGGCTTCGGGAGTTACGCCGAAGCGCATGGGCAATGCTCATCCGAATATTGCGCCGTATCAGACCTTTCCCGTTGCTGATGGCTATATCATCGTCGCCTGCGGAAACGACGGTCAATTCTCCCGTTTGTGTCAGGTGTTGGCCATGCCTGAGCTGCCTGTCAGCGAGGCGTTCGCGACAAACGCTCAACGTGTCCAGAACCGGCTAGTTCTTGAACGAACGTTGGCCGCGAAGACGGCTTTGTGGACCCGAGACAGTCTTTTAGAAGCACTCGAAAAAGCTACCGTGCCGGCGGGGCCGATCAATACGGTTGGCGACTTGTTTGCCGACGAGCAGTTCCATCATCGCCAAATGCTCGTCGAACTCGATGGTGTGCCGGGCTTGCGGACGCCGATCAGATTTTCGGGGGCCTCGTTCAACCCGTCCCGCCGCTCGCCCCGATTGGGTGAGCACACTGCGGAGATCCTGGCCGAAATCGGTCTCGGCGATCATGAAGGAAGGTTTCCATGAAGATTCTCGTCCCGGTGAAGCGGGTGGTTGATTACAACGTGAAGATCCGCGTGAAGGCGGATGGCACGGGTGTCGAGCTTGCGAATGTGAAGATGTCGATGAACCCGTTCGACGAGATCTCGGTCGAGGAAGCGCTGCGGCTGAAGGAAGCCGGCAAGGCCGAAGAGGTGGTGGTGGTGTCGATCGGTCCGGCCAAGGCCGAGGAGACGCTGAGGACGGCGCTCGCCATGGGGGCGGATCGTGCCATCCTGGTCGAGACCGACGATCAAGTCGAGCCGCTGGCAGTGGCGAAGATCCTGAAAGGCGTGGCCGAGGCCGAACAGCCGGGTCTGATCATCGTCGGCAAGCAGGCGATCGATGATGACTCGAACCAGACCGGCCAGATGCTGGCGGCCCTCTTGGGCTCGGCGCAGGCAACCTTCGCCTCGAAGATCGAGATCGGTGAGGGAAGCGCCAAGGTCACCCGCGAAGTGGATGGCGGCCTGCAGACGATCGAGGTCAAGCTGCCGGCGGTGGTGACCACGGACCTGCGCCTCAACGAGCCGCGTTATGCCTCGCTGCCGAACATCATGAAGGCAAAGAAGAAGCCGCTCGACAAGAAGGCACCTGCCGACTTCGGCGTCTCCACCGAGCCGCGTCTGAAGGTGTTGAAGACCGAGGAGCCGTCCGGCCGCAAGGCGGGCGTCAAGGTCAAGTCGGTGGCCGAGCTGGTCGAGAAGCTCAAGACCGAAGCCGGCGTGCTTTAATCCAGTCCGAACGAGGAGTTAGACACCATGGCCATTCTTCTTCTGGCTGATCATGACAGCAACCACCTTTCCGACCAGACCGCCAAGGCGCTGACGGCGGCGACACAGATCGGCGGCGAAGTCCATGTGCTTGTCGCCGGCAAGGACGCTAGACCGGCTGCCGAGGAGGCAGCGAAACTCTCTGGCGTCTCCAAGGTGCTGCTGACCGAAAGTGACGCGCTTGCCAACAATCTCGCCGAACCGCTTGCCGATCTCATCGTGTCGCTGGCGGCGAGTTATCACACCATCGTTGCAGCGGCCACTTCCGTCGGCAAGAATGTCATGCCACGGGTTGCCGCTTTGCTCGATGTCGCTCAGGTCTCTGAGATCATCGAGGTTCTTTCGCCCTATATGTTCAAGCGACCGATCTATGCCGGCAACGCCATCCAGACGGTGCAGTCGACTGATGCCAAGAGGGTGATCACCATTCGTACCTCTTCTTTCGCCGCCTCAGGCGAAGAGGGATCGGCCGTTATTGTGAAAAGCGACTCGGTTACGGCCGGTCCCAATCTTTCCAGCTTCGTTGCCGATGCGCTGTCGACCTCGGATCGTCCGGAACTGACGTCTGCAAAGATCATCATCTCCGGTGGCCGGGCGCTCGGTTCGGCAGAAAAGTTCAAGGAAGTCATCCTTCCCGTTGCCGACAAGCTCGGGGCGGCCGTCGGCGCCAGTCGCGCGGCCGTCGATGCCGGCTATGCCCCGAACGACTGGCAGGTCGGCCAGACCGGCAAGGTGGTGGCACCACAGCTCTATATCGCCTGCGGCATTTCCGGGGCCATCCAGCATCTCGCCGGCATGAAGGACTCGAAAGTCATCGTCGCCATCAACAAGGACGAAGAGGCCCCGATCTTCCAGATCGCCGACTACGGCCTCGTCGCCGATCTCTTCGAAATCCTACCACAGTTTGAGCAAGCAATATCATGAACGATCAAGGTCCAATTCCAATCCGGTCGGTCGGCATCATCGGCGCCGGACAGATGGGGCTCGGCATTGCCCAAGTCTCCCTCCAAGCTGGGCTTAGCGTACGGCTTTACGATGTCTCGAACGAGCGCGTCTGCGAGGGTATAGAGAAAGTTCGCCATTCGCTGAGTCGAAAGGTTGGTGAAGATCGGCGTCTGGAGGGAACGTTCAGCGGTTCGGACTCCATCGGTGACTTGGGCAACTGTGATCTCGTGGTAGAGGCAGCGACAGAAAACGAGAATATTAAGAAAAATATTTTTGAAGGGCTATGTCCGATCCTGAAGCCCGAGGCGATCCTCGCCACCAATACCTCATCTCTTTCGATCACTCGTCTTGCAAAATCGACGGACCGGCCAGACCGTTTCATGGGCATTCACTTTATGAACCCGGTTCCGGTGATGAAGCTCGTTGAGCTGGTAAGAGGAATGGCCACGTCGCAACAAACATACGAGGCGGCCAAAAGCTTCGCCGCTCAGCTCGGCAAACAGGTAACGACCTCAGAAGATTCCCCCGCGTTTATTGTGAATCGAATAATCTTGCCGATGATCAACGAGGCCATTTTTGCGCTTTACGAAGGTGTCGGAAGCATTGAAGCCATTGATACAGGGGTAAGACTTGGCGCTAACCACCCCATGGGACCGTTGCAATTGGCCGATTTCATAGGTCTCGATACGTGCCTTGCGATCATGCGAGTGCTGCACGAAGGTTTGGCAGACCCGAAGTACCGGCCTTGTCCTCTCCTCGTGAGATATGTTGAAGCCGGCTGGCTTGGACGTAAGGCAGGTCGGGGATTTTATGACTATCGTGGTAAATAGATTGTTCGGACAGATCAGGTCGATCCTGTCAATTGACCCTTAAAGTTTGCATAACACATAAAGGATCGTGCGTTCCGCAATTTATGCTAACGTTAGCATAAATTTAATGATCGCAGCGTCGAGCTACCGATGCGGCGACGCTGGGCGCATCAGGCCATCGCGTCGGAGTGCAGGCAGAAGCGCCGCATCACCGCAAATACTGCCGCGCCCCGAAACAGTGGGTTTCAGGCCCCGATTGATCACCAATTTTCCTTGACTCAGATAAAAGGTTTGCGCTAACGTTCGCACAAACAGGAGGATCTTTCATGACGCGCACCGTGTTGCTGACCGACTACGCATGGCCGGATGACAATGTGGAACGGGAGGTCATTGAGCGAGCCGGATTTACCCTGGTGAGCGGACCCGCAAAACCATCCTCGGCCGCCGAAATTGATGCGTTGGCGGTCCAGCATCTGCCGGATGCCATTTTGACCTGCTGGGCCCAGGTCAGCGAAACCGCGATCGCGGCATCTCCAAATCTCAAGATTGTTGCTCGTCTGGGCGTTGGACTGGATAACATCGCTGTCGACGCAGCCTCGGAGCGCGGCGTCTGGGTGACGAACGTTCCGGACTATTGTGTTGCGGAGGTTTCGGATCATGCGGTCGGCTTTGCCATCGCTTGGGCCCGTGGCCTGATCCATTTCGATCGTGAGGTTCGTAGCGGTCATTGGGACCCCGCCTCCGCCAACCTCCGTCGACTGTCAGAACTAACCTGCGGCATCGTCGGATTTGGCCGGATTGGCCGAGCAACCGCAGCGAAGATGCAGGCTCTAGGCTGCAAAGTATTGGCGCACGATCCCTTTGCATCCAATCTCCCCGAAAATATCGAGCTGGTCGATTTTGAAGCCCTTCTTGGCAACAGCGACATCGTCGTGGTTCATGCGCCGCTTTCTTCATCGACCCACCACCTGATCGATCGGGACGCAGTTTCGAAAATGCGTCGAGGCAGCTTGTTGATCAACGTCAGCCGAGGCGGGGTTGTCGACACTGCGGCCGTGATCCATGGTCTGGAATCCGGCATCCTGAGCGGCGTCGGCCTTGACGTTTTGGAAGATGAGCCGCGCGTTCCGCAAGAATTGATCAATCACCCTGGGGCGATGATCACCCCGCACGTGGCTTTTTCTTCCGACGCATCGCTCATCGAGTTACGCCGCCGCGCCGCGGAAGAAGTCGTCAGGGTTCTCTCTGGAGAAATGCCTGAACAGCCCCGTAACACGCTCCGCCGCTAAATCGCACAGGACACTCAATTCATGTCTGTATCTGAGATGACCATTTTCGATGTGTTTTTGCAGAAGAGCGGGCTAAAAGAACCTTCAGAAGAAGCAATATACAAGCCACTGACGGGCGGTGTCTCTTCTGATATCTATCGAGTTGAGCTGCCCGGGCGGGCCCTCTGCGTAAAACGGGCCCTTCCCAAGCTAAAAGTCGCTACCGACTGGCAAGCCCCGGTATCGAGAAATGAGTACGAATGGAATTGGATCTCCTTCGTCGCCCAACATTTCCCATCCGCTGTTCCCAAGCCGCTCGCCCACGACCCATCGTCGGGCGTGTTTGCGATGGAATTTCTTCCTGGCGACGAATATCCGCTATGGAAAGCAGAGCTTCTTCGGGGGCGCGTTGATCTGAAGGCCGCGGAAATTATCGGTCGACGGATCGGGCAGATTCATTCGGTGAGTGCGCGTATGCCCGGGCTACCCGAACAGTTCGATTCGACTCGCAACTTTTACGCTCTGCGGCTTGAGCCTTATCTGGTCGCTACCGCGGCCAAACACCCATTCATCTCCGATCGTCTATCAGAATTGGTCGACCGTACCGCTAATACAAGGCACGCACTCGTTCATGGGGATGTAAGCCCCAAAAACATTCTCTTGAGCAAGATCGGCCCCGTCTTCCTGGATGCAGAATGCGCGTGGTTCGGCGATCCGGCCTTCGATTTGGCTTTCTGCCTGAATCACTTACTGTTGAAGAAGCTCATTGTAGAGAATGCAGCACCTGAGCTTGCGGCGTCCTTCGAGGCGCTGACTTCTGCGTACCTCAATGAGGTAGATTGGGAAGATCGGGAAGCTGTCGAAGCCCGGACATCGAGCCTTTTACCTGCCCTCTTTCTCGCTCGTGTCGATGGCAAATCGCCGGTCGAATACGTGACAGAGGAAAGCCAACGAATGCTCGTGCGCAAAGTCGCCGTCCCGTTGATCGCTTCGCCGCGCAGAAAACTGGCTGAAATCGCGCAAGCTTGGTTTTCCTAACGCCAGATAATGCACTATCTGGCTGGCGCAGCTTGCGTCAACGCGACGAACGCCTGCCATCGTGACAGCGAAATTTTCTTCCAAGATTTGTTGGATTTCGGACCTGCATCGCGGCGGAAGCGGTCAGTTCTGTAACTGGCTGTTAAAGAAAAGCCATCGCCCCTTTTTGGGAGCGATGGCAGGCGGGGAACGAATATTTGCTTGATGTGCGGGCGCCTCTGCTTACATGAACCGAGCGACCCATACCTCGAACGCATCGAGAAAACTTTCGATGAACTTCTGAGTTCCTTCGTTTAAGAATTCGCCGCTATCCCCCACCAGCTTGTCTGCGGTGCTAAGATAAACTTCCGGCTGCGGCAGCGTAGGAACGTTGATGTTGGTGAGAATCACGCGGAGTTGAAGCGCCGCTGCCGCGCCTCCTATGAGACCTGGGGAGGCCCCGGTCACCGCACCGGGCTTGTGATCCCACACGCTCTTCCCGAACGGCCGAGAACCGACTTCGATCGCATTCTTCAATACCGCTGGTACGGATCGATTGTACTCGGGCGTTACGAAGATTGCGCCATCGCAAGCCTTGATGCGTTCGCGGAAGGACGTCCACTCCGCCGGCGGCGTCTCCGTCTCCAAGTCTTGATTGTAGAGCGGAAGATCGCCGATCGGTACGATTTCCAGGTTCAGCCCGCCGGGCGCCACTTTCTGCATTGCACGGGCGAACTTCAGGTTGATCGAAGCCTGACGAAGGCTTCCGACCAAGACCGCGATATCTTTCTTGGACATGTTCTCTCTTTTCGCGTGAGGGAGGCGTCGGCGATAGCCGGCGCCGGTGATTGTTATTGATAAGCGGCAGGGACCGGAGGAACGACCACGTAGTTGCTGAAGCCGCCATCGCGTTCGCCGATGCCGGAGATGGCTTCGTTCACCCGCTCGAGCGGATAGATCTTGTGCTCGAGATACGAGAGGTCGAGCGCACCGGTGCGGACCATGTCGGCCATTTCCTGCCCCTGGGCAGCGCTGAACCAGTTGGAGCCGATGAGCTGAACCTGCTCGTCCATCAGCCACTTCACGTCGACGGGAACATCTTCCGCGACGCCGCCAACGACAACCACACGACCGCCCCGGCGAACCCCGCGCATGGAGTCGACCACGGTCGCGGCGGGGGCTCTCGCACCCAGCGCACTGATAACGAAGTCCACTCCCTCGCCGCCAGTTTGAGCCTTTGCCCATTCTCCAGTCGAGCCTTCGCCGAGCATGATTGTGTCGATGCGGTCGGGAGCGATGGCCTTTATGCGGTCCATCAATTCTCTGTTTCTGCCGGTGCCCAGAATTTTGGAGAGGCCCATTGCAAGGCCGAGCTTGGTGGCCGCGACGCCGAGTGTACCGGTAATCCCATCGATGAGGCAAACCTGGCCGGGTCCGGCCTGTGCGTTCTTCAGGGCGCCGTATGATGTACCGAGGTAGCCAAAGCGACCGGCCTGTTCGAAGCTGAGATTATCCGGCAGGCATACGAGGGAATATTCCGGGGCAGTCATGTACTGGCTGAAGCCGCCGTACGGATAAAGATCAAAGATTCTTTGGCCATCGCGGCTGGTGCTGAAGTACCCATTCAAGGTGTAATAGCGGCATTGGCTGCGATTGCCTGACCGGCACGCCTTGCAAGAACCACAGGATCTGAGGGGGCTGACATAGACACGATCGCCAATTTTGACATTGGTGACCGCCTCGCCGACTTCGGCGACGACCCCGGCTGGGTCCAAGCCAAACACCGCCGGAAACTTCGGTAGTGGCTGGTGGGGAAACCAGGTTGGCCAATTATTGATGACGTTGGCCATGTTGGGCACGATGCCGCAAGCCCTGACCTGCACCAGGACGTCGTTGGGCCGGGGCGTGGGAACCGGAATCTCATCCAGCGACATCGGCTGATGCAGAGCATGCAGCCGAGCGGCGATCATAGTTTTAACCATTAACTCCTCCATAGGGACATCGGTCGGACCGTGCCCGACCGAATGCATTTTTTCAGTTTCAGACAGGTGGGCGGGAGTGCCGGGCGGCATTCGTCAGGGGGTCAGGAACTCCTTCCCAGCCGGTCGGAAGTCCGCAGGCCAGACAGTCACCCAATCCTTTCCTTGAATTTGCTTGAGCTTCGTCGATGGCTTTCCGGCATTGAACTTGCCGTCGAAAGTCCTGGGCCCGACGACCGTCTTGACGGTATTCGAGCGCAACCACGCAGCCATCGCGGCGTCGTCCAACTTCCCTGCACCTTCTGCTGCCGCTGCAAGGATTTGCCACGCAGCATATTCCACGGCGGCCTGATACTCGGTGCGCGGATACGGGAAACCCGCCGCCTTCGCCTTGCTGTCATATGCGCTTACGAAATCCTGAGCGCCGTCATACTTGAGGAACGGCTCGTGCTCTTCAAACCAGGTCAGCGAGGTCAAGCCATTCGCTTTAGGGTGAGCTGCGGTCGGGCCGGGTGCCGGGAACAGGTAGAACTGGTTCTTTGGCTGGTAATCGATCCGGCTCATTGCATCGAGAAGCTGCACGGCCTCCATTCCGATCGCACCGGACCACAGCAGGTCCGGATCAGCCGCCTTGATGCGGTTGGCGATTGCGCCGAAGTCCTTCGTGCCGAACTCGTATTCAAGATCCAGCACGTTCTTGATGCCACGCTTCTCAGCGACTTGCTGGCCGCCCTTGGCAATCGTCAGAGCCGACGGAAATTTGCTGGTGACAAACGCGATCGTCTTGGGAGGGGTCGGCAGGCTCGCATAGGCATCGAGAACGACCTCGGTGTCCGTCAGTTGCGGTTCGGCCCCGATCGGAAGAGACGGGAACTGCAGCGGATACGGTGCGAGACTCGGGTCGCCAAGGCTGCTCTGAACAAGCATCTTCTTGAATCGAGCGGCAACGCCCATTGCTGCGATAATCGAGGACGTGCCATAGGGGCCCATCAGGAGGTCGACCTTGTCGGCCGTCACAAGGCGCTCATAGAGCGTTCGAGCATTGGCGGGAACCGATTGGTCGTCGAGAAGGACAAACTCCACCTTTCGTCCCAGAATACCGCCTTTGGCGTTGGTCTGTTCAACGAAAACCTCTGCCGCGAGTTTATGGATTGCGCCTACGCCCGCAAGCGGACCCGTCAACGGCAGCGTTCCGCCAACGCGGATCGGCCCCTCTTGGGCAAAAGCCCTCGGCATCGCGCTGAAGGCAGCCACGGCGGCGGCAGACCCGAGAAATGCTCGTCTGTTCAGTATAGTGGAATTCGCACTCATCTTTTCCTCCCAAGTGCCTCCAGCATGTCATCGCGCTCATGACTCTCGCAGCGCGTCAGTCTCCCGCCGCTGGCGGCAGGTCTCACCTCTTCGCCAGCTCTCCTGCGTAGCGTTCCAGCGTCATGGGGTTCGGCATTTTCTCGGGGTGCTCTAACGGTACTCCCGTAAATTCGCTGGCCTCGAAGAACCACTTCGAGACGGCCGGCATTCCCCAATGCACATTGGTGCTAAGGGACGCCGCGTCCCAACGAATGGGCTCCAATTCCGCGTCTATCGTGGTGTAGTGATTGTTGAAGAACTCCACCCGATGTCCATCGGGATCGCGCAGATAGACGAACAGGACTCCCGAAGGACCATGGCGCCCGGGCCCGCGCTCAACGCTGTCTCCATATCCATAACGGCTGGCAAAGTCGCACACGGCGAAGATGTCGCTGCTTTCCGGAACCGTATAAGCAAAATGATGCAGTTGCGGGCCGATGCCAGGCACCAACGCCAGGTCGAGGCAGACACCTTTGCGATACAGGAAGTTCGCAATGAGAGTGTCGCCTGCCGCAATATATTCCGAAGTCCGGAAACCGAGTTCGCCGTAGAATGCACTTAGACCCAGCGGATCGGCAACCATGACCTGGCAATGGTCGAGGCCCTGGGCTCGCGCGCCACGATGCTCATGCACCTCGAGAAACTTGCGGGGATGGACGCTCATGCTGGAGCAAAGCTCGATGCGGGCGCCCGACGGATCGCTGACAAGCAGGGTCCGTCCTTGATTTCGAACTTCGACCCATTCCGTCGGAAGCCCCTTCTCTTCAAAAAAGACCTTGGCCTTGTCGAGATCCTCCTCCAGGAACACCCGGTAACCGATCCGCCTGCACGCCGGCTTCCTGCCGGTAGGTGCCAGAACAAGACTGTGATGGCAGGCCTCGGACAATCCGCGAAGGTAGGAAACACCGTCCGCGAATTCTGTTTCGACCAGGCCGCCGACATTGACATAGAAATCTCGGCTGCGCTCCACATCATTGACCTCAAGCACGACATGGCTGAAGCGCGTGATGTTGAAGGGAGGTTTCAAATTAACAGCCGGAAGCATCTCATCCTCATTCATTTGCTAACGTTAGCATAAAAGGGCCGGATCTTTTGTCAACGCCTGTTTTTGAGCGAGACCCGCAGCCGGCCCATCGAAATTCTAACCTACAGCGGCAACCGCGGCTGGCTTTTCAGCCAAGTCCAGCGCCGACCATCCGGCGAACGAAGCCTCTTTTCCAAGGGCCTCCTCGATCCGGAGAACCTCGTTCCACTTGGCCATCCGTTCGGAACGGGAGAACGATCCGACCTTGAGCTGCTTGGCATCCCACCCGACCGACAGATGGGCGATCGTTACATCTTCCGTCTCACCGGATCTGGCCGAAACGATCGTCCGAAAACCCGCCTTCTTGGCGACGGAGAGCGCATCGAACGTCTCTGTGATCGTGCCCGCCTGGTTCGGCTTGATCAGAACCGCATTGGCGCTTTTATCCTTGATCGCTTCGGTTACCCGCGCCGCGTTCGTCACGAAAAAGTCGTCGCCGATGATCTGGCATCTGGAGCCGTAGCGGGCGGTAAATTCCTTGAACCCATCCGGATCGTCCTCGGCGAGCGGATCCTCGATGGAGACGATTGGATAGGCCTTCAACCAGTCGCCAAGCATGTCGATCATCTCGGCCGTATCGAGCTGCCGATCTTCCAGTGCCAGCGAATACTTGCCGCCGCGACCGAATTCGGAGGCCGCAATGTCCAGAGATATCGCAACTTGGCCGCCTGGCTTCAGACCGGCAGCCTCGATCGAACGCACCAAGGCATCAAGAGCCTCTTCATTGCTGGTAAAGGCAGGCCAGTAGCCTCCCTCGTCCGCCACGCCCTGGAGCTTGCCGGTGCGTTTCATGATGTCGCCTGCCGCGCGGTAAACTTCAGCAGTCCACTCCAAAGCCTCCGAGAAAGTCGAGGCAGCAGGGCACATGATCATGAAATCCTGGACGTCTACCCGGCGCGCTGCGTGCGCTCCGCCGCCGAAAATCTGGATTTCCGGGAGCGGCATGGTAATTCCCGTGTCGGAGCCCGCGAGATACCGCCAGATCGGTTGATCGGCCGCGGCCGCTGCCGCGTGAAGCAGCGCCATCGACGTTGCTACCGACGCATTTCCACCCAATCTGCTCCGGTTTGGGGTGCCATCCAGCTCGATGATTGCACGATCCAGCTCGACTTGATCTTTGGCATCTCGGCCAACCAGCAACTTGGCGATTTCACCGTTGACGGCGCCCAAGGCCTTATTGATGCCCAAGCCAGCAAGGGCGCTGCCGCCGTCACGAAGGTCTAGAGCTTCGCCGGTGCCGGTCGATGCGCCGGCAGGTGCGATGGCCCTGCCGATCGCGCCAGACGCCAGCTCGATCTCTACCTCAACGGTGGGCCTGCCACGGGAATCCCAGACGCGACGGCCCTGCACTTTTCTGATTTCGGTGTTGGTCATGTTCAGTTGTCCACAAAGTCAGATTGAGATTTTGGATCATTGAGGCTCACAGGCCGTCATCGTAATCCGTTGTTTCGGGGGTTCTTGCGCCAACCAGCACCACGGCGATGCTTGCCGGTTTGTCGCTTTTATTTCGCCAGGCGTGACGCGTTCCGTTCTGCACGAAGGCGTCGAACTGACCCAAGCGGGTCTCATTGCCATCGTCGAGTTCCATCCAGATTTCTCCGTCGAGAACGATGCCATAATCGACGGTGGGAGTTTGATGTTTGCCATCCGGCTGGAAGCGTTCGGCCAAACCTGGGCTGACCGCCAGATTCTCCGCCCTGGCCGCCGGGCCATCGAAATCCGGCGACATAAAAACAGCATCTGGCGGGAACGTTAGCACTAAAAAACGCGTTTCGCCGGGCTCAGGAACGAAGCTTGTCACCAGCCGAGTTGGATCGTGTCCGTTAAATGGGACGGCCGTGGAAGTCGATGTCGACCAGACCATCCGCGACACCAATCCAGGGATCGTTCTGAATATGTCCGTACGCGGAACGGCGCCGTCTTGGGCGAACCTGGCAACGCCCTGACTGCAATGCTCCGTCACGACGCGTCGAACATGCACGGGAACTCCCCCGCTCGAATTTTCAGATACCAAGATACGCCTCCCTGATGCTTGAATCATTGATGAGAATCTCAGGCGCTCCGGATGCCGTCACGCGGCCCTGCTCGATCACGTAGGCCTGATGGGCAATTTCAAGCGCCTTGTTCACGTTCTGCTCGACAAGCAGCACGGCTACGCCTCGCTCATTGATCATCTGGATGATTTTGAACATTTCCCCGACGATCAAAGGCGACAGCCCGAGCGACGGCTCGTCCATGAGCAGCACGCGCGGCTTGGCCATCAGGCCACGGCCGATCGCAACCATTTGCTGCTGCCCACCCGACAAGGAGCCCGCCAATGAATCCTGGCGCTCTTTCAGAACAGGGAAAAGCTGAAACACCTCAGCGAGCGTAGCATCGCGATCCGCCCGAGCGATCGAGCGGTACGCACCGAGCAACAGGTTGTCGAGGACCGTCATCGCCGTGAAGAGACGGCGCCCTTCCGGGACGACTGCTATGCCGTAGTCGCAGACCCGATGGCTGGGCACTTTGGAAACGTCGTTACCCTCGATAACGATCTTTCCCTTGTGCGGCCGAAGAATTCCGGCGATGGCATTTACCAGCGTGCTCTTCCCTGCTCCGTTCGGGCCGACGACGGAAACGATCTCGCCTGGCCTTACACTGATAGACAGGTCCCACAGAGCGATCGCATCTCCGTAGCCAACCTCGATCTTATCGACCTCAAGCAGCATAACTGCCTCCCAGATATGCGCTGACCACTGCTGGATCTCTCATCGTTTCGCTTGGATGCCCAAGCGCCAGAACTTTGCCTTGATCCAGCACCGCGACACGGTCCGCCAGCGCGACAACCGCACGCATGAGGTGTTCAACGAAGATGATCGTCGTACCGCCAGCCTTGATGCGCTTGATCATTTCGACGGCGTGGTCGACCTCGGCTGGGTTCAAGCCACAAAGCACCTCATCAAGCAGGAGCAGGCGTGGTTTTGCGGCCAGCGCTCTGGCGAATTCGACAAACTTTCTATCATGCAGGTTCAAGGCCTCGGGAAGCACGTTGGCCTTGTCAGCCAGGCCAGTGAAGGCGAGCGCTTCCCTGGTGACTGCGTCGACCGCAGCCACGCCCATGCGATCCGCGCTGCCAAATTTCGCGCAGAGCCGAATGTTTTCGAGGACGGTCAGATTATCGAACAGGCGCGGGATCTGGTAAGTCCGCGCCACGCCCTGTTGCGCGATCAGATGCGGTGATCGACCGGAAATCTCCTCGCCTTCCAGTGTGATCTTACCGGAGGTCATGGTGTAGTGGCCGCTGATCATGTTGATCAGTGTGGACTTGCCGGAACCATTTGGCCCAACCAGGGCCAGAATTTCACCCCGCTGGACGTCCAGGGTGACGCCGGTCAAGGCACGGATGCCGCCAAAGGATTTCGTGACATCTTCGCACTTCAGAAGCATCGAACCGGAATCTGATGCGGTTGAAGGCGGGAGCTCAATAGCAGCCTGAGCGGCTGCCTCCGGTGCTCCAGTTTCGTTGCGATTGGCGGCGAACTTGCGAATAAGGCTGGGAACAATGCCAGACGGCAGCACCAGGATTACAACTATCAGCGCAAGAGCCACGCCCGCGCGGCCGAATTCCGCATGGGCGCCGCTGACGATAGCGCTCTGCAACACTGTGATGATGACCGCGCCGATCGCAGGTCCAGCCCAATGGCGAGCACCGCCGAGGATGCTCATGAGCACGACATAGAGAGGAACGGTCACCGCAAACGTCTCGCCAACGGTGACGTAGCCTACATATACGGCGTGGATCGCACCCATTCCGCCGGCAAGTGCCGACGAGACGGCAAACGACATCAGCTTATAGCGAAACGTCGGAACGCCTTTCACCTCTGCGACGTCTTCATCGTCGTGGATTGCAAGCAAGCCCTGACCGAATTTGCTGTGAAAGATGATGTAGGACGTCGCCAGCGCAACAAGAGCCGCGATAAGCCCGAACATGTAGAGGGAGCCAGACGCCGTCACGCCGATCATCGGGATTTCGATCCCTGAGAGGAATACGCCCGTGCCCGAGTCCAGCGCGGTGTTCGACACAATGGCCGCGATGACAAACGTTACCGACAGCGTCAGCAGCGCGAAGAACTCGCCGCGCAAAGCTCCGGAGCGAAAGACAACCAAGCCAATCAGCACGGCAATCGCGGCCGCAAGCAGTGCCGCAGCAGGTATCGTCGCGACGAAGGGCCATGACAACTGCGTCGCCAGCGTGGCCGTTGTGTAGACGCCAATCCCGAAAAATGCGGCGTGGCCAAAACTCCAGTAGCCCGTGTAACCGCTCAGGATGCCCCAGCTCGTTGCCAGCACGACCCAGAAGAAGATAATGTACAGGTAGGACAGGTAGTAATCCGCCATTCCCAAGTAAGGCAGCGAGGCCAAAATCGCCACGCCCAGCGCTGTGATTAGAAGCTTTTTCATGGTCAAATCACCGGTTTGCGCAAGAGGATGACGATGAGCACGCTGAATGCGACGAGCGGCGCCCAAGCGGGATTGACGACGGACATGGTAAGGCTCTCGGCCACGCCAATCAGCATACCGGCACCCAGCGCGCCGATAGGGCTGCCCAATCCTCCAATGATGGCGACGGCAAATACGACCCCAATCCAGGCCTCGATTTGAGATGGAGCCAAAGTTCCAATCAGGGCAATGAAGACACCCGCGATGCCGGCCGTAGCTGAGCAAAAGCCGGCTAGAATGTATGACACGCGGGTGGAATTGATTCCAAAAGCCGACGCTACGGGGGCGTCATGGGCAGCGGCACGCAGGGCCTTGCCGAGCATGGTCTTGTTCAACGCGTACCAGGCCATTGTGGCAAGCACCCCTGCACAGACAAACGCTGAAAGATCCAATACGGGCACGAAGATCGGTCCGAGCCGGATGGTGCTCTGGGCATAGGGTGTTTCATAGCGAAGGAAGTCAGCCGACCAGATCCATTGGATCAGCGACTCGATCAGGATCGTGACGCCGAACGTCACCAAGAGAGAGGCGAATTCCTTCACCTTGAAACGCACGAACAAGCTGTGCAACGCAACTCCGAGCGCGAAGAACAGCGGCGCGATCAGAAGAGCGCTCAAATATGCCGGGATGCCATAGACGGTCCCGAGCTGGTAGGTCAGGTAAGCGCCAAGGAACGCCAGCGCGAAATGGCTGAGGTTCACAAGCTTCAACAGCCCCCAGCTCAGGCTGAGGCCCATCGCAAGCAGGCCATAGATCCCACCCAGCAAGACGCCACCAACAGCGGATTGCAAGAAAAGAGCAAGGGTCATCGGGATCCACGTCCTTCTGTGGACACGATGGTCGACTCCAGGAACACCAGAACATCCATACGTTATGCCCCCTCCCGATTGCGCTAACGTTAGCATAGATATTCATCCCACAGCGAAGCCTCCGTGTCAACGGCGTTCAAGAGGCTAATTCGCTGCCTCTTCGCTGCGGGCGCATCGAAGCGGGACGAAAAAATCCCATAAAGTGAGATCAAATCTATGAGAAATCTACTAGTTTAGAATCGCAACTCGATACCGAGTTTAAGTATCCGGGGCGAAAATTAGATTAGTTCAATTGAGCGGAAACGTCTGCGATCTCGGAGTTTGACAACTGCGACGCCAATGCTATCGTTGGCGAAAGTGATCATTCGAGCCAAACACAATGGTAACAATTAAAGACATCGCCGCCATACTGCAAGTTTCACCCTCAACCGTCGGTCGCGCTCTTGCCGACGATCGACGTATCAGCGCCGAGATGAAGCGAAAGGTGAATGAAGCTGCAGCTCAAGCGGGGTACGTTGCCAATCGTGCTGCACGGATGATGCGCGGGGTTCAGAGTAATCTCGTTGGGCTGATCGTTCCAGATATCAGGAACAGCTTTTATTCGACTATTGCACACGCTCTCTCGCGGTGCCTTCTTTCGGCGAATTACCAACTGACTTTGTGTGAAACCGATGACGACAGAATGCATGAGCTTCGTCACATCAAGGAACTTACTAGCGCCAACGTTGCGGGGATCATTCTGGTCCCGAGCGCAAAACCTCATCCCGATTCTGCGCGAATCCTGAAGATGACGCCTCACATCCAATTGCTGCGAAAGGCACCACTGCTCGGTGACCAATGGTTTGGGATTGATGACCGACGGGCACTTTACGAGAGTACTGAACATATCATCAATGAAGGTCACAAACGGATCGCTTACATCGGCGGCACGGAAGAACTGCCCACTGGCGCGGCTCGCGTGCAGGGTTTCCGGGAGGCCGTAAAAAGCTCCGGTCAAGCGATCACCGTTCGTGAGGAGCTTGGCGCGCCCTCCTCGCCCGAATTCGGACGGGAGGCCGTGCGTCGCCTACTTTCCTTAAAGGATCGACCCACGGCGCTCGTGATCGGTGCGGTACAAAACACCTCAGGAGTTATTGATGAACTCCAGGACCAAGCTTTAAGCATCCCCCAAGACATTTCCGTCATCGGATTCGGAGATGAGCTCGGGTACCGGTGGTGGGGTCCAGGATTGACCACCGTACAGCTACCTGTTTCGGAGTTGGCAACGGCTTGCGGACTTTGGTTTTTGCATCACCTTCAGAATAAGTCTGACCTTAGCAAGCCGTACAGCTTCATCTCTCCGCCTCAATTGATTGTTCGTGGCAGTACGGCGATCCCATCGAAGCAATGACGGCGTCATTTCCCCACGTTTCAAGGCCATGGGGAAAAAGGGGCCGTCCGCCATACGACCACACCTCTTTCTCCGGACGGCCCCTCATCCGCCACTGCGATCTTGAGGAGAGGCCGCTTTAAGGACCAGAGCAAAGTAAAGGCCTCGATGGTGATCTCAGGTCCCTACTTCTTGTAGGAGTCCTCAAGATCTACTTTCAACGCGCCCATCAACCGTACGCCGGAATTGTACCACGCGACATTAATTGCCAATTCGACCAATTGCTTCTCGGAAAGGAATTTCGCGATACCGTTCCAAACCTCCTCGGAAACGTCGACATGCAGGGTCGAGTCCTTCGCGAAAGCCATCACCGCCCTTTCCTCTTCCGTGAATAAGTCCGAGGTCTCGAATTCAGGGATAGCTTGGAACTGCTCCTCGGTGAGTCCTGCCTTCAGACCATGCGAATGGTGATGAACGATCTCATATTCCGAGTTGGTGCAGTAACCTACCGTAAGGATCGCCATCTCTCTCAGCTTCGGACTGAGGTCAGAAGCACGAACAGCATTGGCGTAGGTCAGGAAGTCATTCAAAATTGCTGGTGCATTTGCGAGTGCAAGGAAAATGTTCCCTGTCGGCACCTTCCTTTCCTTCAGCAGGCGCTCATTGAGCGCCGCGTGCGTGTCTGCCAGTTCTGAATTCGGAACATATCTAACTCGTGCCATTACTCCACCCTTGGGTTGTCATCGAAGATCACTATTGGTCAAGTGCCACAACGAAGGCCACCGCGAAAATTGACCCGTTATGCGCTAACGTTTGCATTACTAGCATCGAGTCACCCGGGATCAATCGCTTCTTTTCCTAAACAAATCCCGAAAGGTCTCGTTCTAATTTGCTTTCTGGGAGTCCTCACCACGGCTGAAGCGAGCCGACCGCGCGTGAAATGGGCGCGGGTTGCCATGCACACCTTGGACGCTCTCAAGCATGGCTCAATGCGCGGCAAGTACAACTGGATTCTTCAAAATGCCGATGCCGGGGATCTCCACTTCGAGATCATCACCCGGACTGATGGGGCCTACCCCGGCAGGAGTGCCCGTCATGATAGCATCGCCTGGCAAAAGCGTCATGAACCGGCTCAAATAAGCAACGATGTCAGCCACTGAGTAAACTAGATCCCTTGTGTTTCCGGACTGCTTCACCGCACCATTTTGACGAAGAATGACGTCGAGATTTGTGGGATCAAGGTCGGTTACGATCGCCGGCCCCATGGGCGCAAAGGTGTCGTATCCTTTCCCGGCCAAAAGGCAGCCGAACTTGCTTTCCTGACGCTGTATGATGCGATCGCTGATGTCGTTGCCGCATGTATATCCAAGGACGTGGCTCAGTGCCTGGTCCTTGCTGATGTGCCGACCACCCTTGCCAATGATCGCGACTAGCTCAGCCTCGTAATGTACGATTTCACCGTCTCGCGGGAATTCGATCCCATCTCCGTTGCCGCTCGCTGCGGTGCTAGGCTTCATGAACAAAACCGGAAGTGAGGGCTGCTCTTTCCCTGACTCGTTGGTATGCTCTCGATAATTGTATGCCACTCCAAAAATGCGGGGACGGTTGACTGGGCATAGCAAGCGAACCATGGACAGATCGTCCACCTTTCCAGTTCCTTTTATCTCGCTGAATGGCTCTCCAGCGATCCGCACGATACTGCCGCCGCCGCTGTCGACACCATAGTGAATCCCATCGGCCGCCTCGTATCGCAAAATTCTCATTTCGATCTCCATTTTTGCTAACGTTAGCGCAAACCATCGGTCGTCGTCAACGCTGTCTCTAGCTATTAGTGATCTTCCTCAATTTGCGTGGTGCTCGGCATTTTTGATCGGCATCATCCATGCCCTGAGAAGCTCTGGGCCAGCTCTACCGTACATTGCACGTTTGATCGTTTTCAAACGGTTGATATGATCTTCTGCTTGGCCATTGCTCCACGGGAGGTCGATTGCATTGCGAACGGCGTCGATGTCGCGGCGAAGAACGCGAACGAACTGAGCAAGCGAGGTAAGGCCGGAGACGATGGCATCAATCCAAGCACTTCTTAACACCATTCGTTGGATGTCTTTTGCTGGATGCAAATTCGGGTGCTGGGCCCCCCTGCTGACGACCTTCGTCCGGGGTTGCCTTCAGCGATTTCCGTCGTCGGTTGCACCCATATGAGTTATCTGCCTCCGGTATTAGAGTAACTATCCTAAGTTTAGTTTTCTCTTTATAATTCGACTCGTCACGTAGCTGGGGAGCTACATGCACAGGGGATACATCAACAGGTCCGTTCGCATTTCACCTGATCTTAACAACAGGAGGACGCAATGCGTGCATTGGCGAATGACGACAGAAACCTGTTCTGCAAACTGAGACCGGTCGCTTTTCTCACTATTGGCCTTACGGCCTTTTCGATCGGCGCGGCAGATGCGAATACCATCACCGAAGAGGAAGCCCATGCGATAGGCGTGGACGCGTACGTGTATTTCTATCCACTGCTATCAATGGACATCACCCGGAAGCAACTGACCAACGCCGATGCCAAAAAAGGTGCGATCGGCGGCCCGCCCAATCAGTTCAACAACATCCTCGAGTTCCCTCCCGCGGACATGAAGGTGGTGGTCCGGCCGAATTTTGACACTCTATATTCGAGCGCCTGGCTTGATCTGACGAAAGAACCGATCGTGGTTTCGGTCCCCGACACCGGCGGACGTTTCTACCTGCTGCCCATGCTCGACATGTGGACGGACGTGTTTGCGGCACCGGGCTGGCGGACCACTGGAACTGCAGTCGGCCATTTCCTGATTGCCCGTCCCGGCTGGCGGCCCGATCTCCGTGAAGGGTTCAATGAGTTCAAGCTGCCAGCAGGAACCCAACGGATCGATGCACCGACACCCTATGTCTGGGTCATCGGACGGACAAAAACCGACGGACCGCCAGACTATGACGCCGTTCATAAGATCCAAGATGGTTACACTGTCACATTGCTTTCGCAGTGGGGAAAGGATGCAAAACCGGTGGAGGTGAAAATCGACCCATCGGTGGATATGAAGACACCACCCAAGACCCAGGTCGATACCGCCTCGGCAGGAGCTTATTTCGCCTACGCTGCCGAGCTCCTGAAGCTCCACCCGCCGCATGTCACCGATGAGCCCATAATTGCCCGAATGAAGAAGATCGGCATTGAGCCGGGCAAGAGCTTCGATCTTTCCAAAGCAGATACGGTCGTCCAAAAGGCACTCGAGACAGTTCCACAAGACGCTCAGGCGCTGATGGCCTGGAAGGTGAAGACGCTGGCACGCGTCGCCAATGGCTGGTCGATGAATACCGACACGATGGGTGTTTATGGCAATTACTACCTGAAGCGCGCTATCGTTGCGCAGCAGGGCCTCGGCGCCAACCTGCCCGAAGACGCCATCTATCCGCTCAACCTTGCTGACGAAAATGGCCACCCGCTTGACGGCAGAAACAACTATACGATCCACTTTGACAAGGATCAAATTCCGCCAGTCCAAGCCTTCTGGTCTGTGACGTTGTATGACGACAACGGATTTCAGGTCGCCAATTCCCTCAACCGCTTCGCAGTCAGTAGCTGGATGCCGTTCAAGTATAACGCCGACGGTTCGCTCGATCTCTATTTCCAGAACGAGAGCCCGGGCAAGGACAAGGAATGGAACTGGTTGCCAGCGCCCAAAGGGGCGTACAACCTGACAATGCGGCTCTACGCACCCAAGCCCGACGCGCTGACGGGCAAGTGGAACCCGCCGCCGGTCAGTGAAGCAATCGCAGCATCTCCACTTGCTGCGCAATAACCGGTAGTGAGAAAGTGAAACGTATCGCAGTGCGCATGCTGTAACGCCAAGGGGGCCGCATTCGTACCTCCTTGGCGGATATACAGCGTTGCTGGCGTGTGAGTACGGCTTGGATTTTTTGTTGCCGGCGTTCATTTCTAACAAGCCGAAGCCGTTTTGGAGCCTTAAGGGGAATGGCAAGGTTCCACCGTTACGAACCTCGAAGGCTGACCGCAGCATGACGGAGTTCTGCGCAACTCCGTCATTCGAAGCTTGTGTCGATATCGCAACTGTATGCTCGTCTCGAGACCAGACGATCAACTGCAAGCATGGATCTGGGACTGGAGCGGACCGCGAGGATTGATATTTCAGAATCGGATCGCAAGCCCCAAAATAGGTCCTTGCTGAACCACGTCGAATATAAAGCCGTCATTGCGATAATTGACGCCGAGAGCGCGATAACCGGCGACGGCGGAGATGGTGTCGTTGAACTTGTAGCCGAGCCCTGCCATGACATCCCAATCGATATCTGCGCCGCCGCCGCCGACAAGGCCCCAGCCCGTCAGGTAGACTTTCGGTGTAAAGAAATAGCTACCCTTGACGCCGGCCAGAGCGTCCACCCAGGTGGCGCTGTCGTCTTGGGAGATTCCGTCGAGAAATCCGCCGTTGAAAGATATGTTGGTGTCAACGGACCAGAGCCTAGCGCCTCCCACGACGTCGAGATGGCCGTCGGGGCCGTCAAGGACCGAGTAGCCTACGCCGAGCAGCCCCGCAAAAGTCTTGGAGGTAACCTCGACATTGTTCACGATGATGCCCCTCGGCGTGTGGGCGTCATTGGAGAGCTTGGTGTACATGATGTCGCCGAAGATGCTGAAGCGGTCGTAGCGCGCTTCGCCAATGGCCATCATGGCAAAATCAAGGTTCTCGAAGAGATCGCCGAAGCTTGCGTCGACGTGAACCTCAGGAAGGCCGAACTGCGCCACGTCTCCGGACATGCTCGCCCCCCAAAAATAAGGGGCAAACGTAAAAGTCCATCCACTCTGGGTCTCGATCGATGGTGCCTGCGGGTTCAGAAGTGGCGTCAGATCCGCCGCCTCCAGCGGGCCGCAAGCTGTCATTGCGCCCAAAAGAACAGCAACATAGCCGACATGGTATTTCATAGTCTTGTCCCCCCAGATCAGCCGGCTCTTTGCCGGCGATTCAAATCGTGCTTCCACCCCTCATGCATTCGTTCGACCCACATCGCGACGCCAAAAGGCAATCCCAGCCATAGACGGTGTGTCCCCCAAAAATGTCATTTTGGAAAGGCATGCGGATCAGCAATGCTATCGGATTGGACACCTTCTTTGCGTGACCCGCAAAGTTATCCTCGGCCACTGCCAAGAACACCACGGATAGAACCAGAGGAACGCAAATCAGGCACTGAACTGAGATAACTGCCACACGAACCCCCGTCGCAGTTAGTCGCCGAACATTATATTAGAATCCCCTTACCATTCAATGGTATGAACTGAAAACGAGCCTTGGTCAATATCTCATTGCCGATTGGGATGAGCCCCTAGTTTGGGTGATGGCCGTGTTCCAGGGACCGTCGAAGGTGCTGGATTCGGTTTGGGAAAACCGCCCATTTTGCGGAGATAAATTGCCCGCGAAAGGGACAATCTGCTGCGAATTTCCCTCGTGCTCCCCGAAACTGGGCGTCCGACCGTGACGTTTGATCCCAGGATCGCGACTACGTCTGCCAAGGCTGCCAGATCGTAGGAGGACGTCTTTTCCTTCAGCGCGTAATTGGCGTTGATTGGTTCGTTGGTTGGCTTCAAGCGTCAAGGCTTTGATGTGGCTCGCTGCTCGGTTGCTCGGCTCACAAGATCGATGGACCTTCAAGGCATCGTCAGCGAAAACCGATCCGCACGATGTTCTCAGGCGAGGCGGCTCCGAGCCCACTCGACCGCGTGAAGTTCGGGCGCCGAAGAGATTCTGATTTCACGCGTCTCAGCAGCGCGTTCGCCGTGGTGATACAGGTTCTTTTCCTCCGTATCCGCTTCTTTTGGAAATTTGTGTCTCCCCATCCCCATTAATACACATAATCTATAGATATTATTATTTGAGGAATTACCCATGGGCATCGAAAAATCTGAAAGCGGTCTCGGAAGACGGGACTTGTTGAAACTGTCTGCCGCGGCTGGCGCCGCCATTGCCGGCGCTGCTCTTGTGGGGCAAAAGCCGGCCTCTGCGGAGGGTGAACTTTCTCTCAAGGGAAAGCGCATCGCCATCAGCGCAACGGGCACCGATCACTTCTTCGATCTTCAGGCCTATAATGCACAGATTGCCGAGGTAAAGCGCCTCGGCGGCGAGCCGATCGCGGTGGATGCCGGGCGTAACGACGGCAAGCTCGTCTCGCAGCTACAGACGCTGATCGCCCAGAAACCGGATGCAATCGTCCAGATTCTCGGCACATTGAGCGTCATCGATCCCTGGCTGAAAAAGGCGCGCGATGCCGGCATTCCCGTGCTGACAGTCGATGTCGGCTCTACCAATTCGCTCAACAACACCACGTCCGACAATTGGGGCATCGGCAAGGATCTTGCCCTGCAGCTTGTCTCGGACATCGGCGGCGAAGGCAATGTTGTCGTCTTCAATGGCTTTTATGGCGTGACGCCTTGCGCGATCCGCTATGACCAATTGGTGAACGTGGTCAAATATTTCCCGAAGGTAAAGATCCTTCAGCCGGAATTGCGCGACGTCATTCCCAACACCGTTCAGGACGCCTTTGCGCAGATCACCGCAATCCTGAACAAGTATCCGGAAAAGGGATCGATAAAAGCAATCTGGTCGGCCTGGGACATTCCGCAGCTTGGGGCCACCCAGGCATTGGCGGCTGCTGGCAGAACCGAGATCCGCACATATGGCGTCGACGGCAGCCCGGAAGTTCTGCAGCTTATCGCCGACAAAAGCTCTCCGGCCGGCGCCGACGTAGCGCAGCAGCCGGCGGAAATCGGCCGCACGGCGATCCGCAACGTCGCAAGACTGCTTGCTGGAGAAAGCTTGCCGCGCGAGACCTATGTCCCGGCCTTACTGGCCAACAAGGACAATGTTTCGGACGTCGTCAAGAAACTCGGCATCGGCTGACGCCACTCAATCGCGATCCGGGCAATTCCCGGATCGCTTACCATTGGTGCGGTGTCGGGAGAAATTGATATGACGGCCATTTCGGTCACGCAGCCGGTCAAGGCGCGAGATGACATCATCAGCTTCGAGGGGATCTTCAAGCACTTCGGCGGGGCGCAGGCACTCGCGGGGGCGTCACTGATCGTCAAGCGCGGAACCATCCACGGTCTTGTCGGCCAGAATGGCGCGGGCAAGTCGACGCTGATCAAATTGCTCGCCGGTCTCCATCATCCCGACGGGGGCACGATCGAGATCGAGGGCGAATATGTCGACAGGTTGACACCCCATCTTGCCGAAGAACTCGGCATCCACTTCATCCATCAGGACCGCCTGCTGGTGCCGACATTCACGGTCGGGGAGACCCTGTTCCTTGGTCGCGAGCCACGGATTGCTGGAACCCCGTTCCTCGATCGCAGGCTGATGCAGCGCCGTGCATCCGAAATCCTCGACGATTATTTCGGGGTTCGGCTTCCGAATGGCGCCTTGATCAGTGAGCTTTCGACTGCCGAAAAGCAGATCGTGCAAATCACCCGCGCGCTTCTGAACCGGCCGAAAGTGCTTGTTTTCGACGAGCCGACAGCGGCGCTCGTTCGCCGTGAGGCGGACATCCTGTTCCGGTTAATCCGCCGTCTTCGGGATGAAGGCGTCACCATCCTCTACATTTCCCATTACCTGAACGAGATCGAGGATCTCTGCGATCATGTCACCGTGCTGCGCAACGGGCTCGATGTGGCTTCCCTGCCGATCAAAAGCACGTCCGCCGCAGCGATTGCTCGGCTGATGGTGGAACGGGACATCAAGGAGATGTTTCCCAAAAGGCAGGTCGCGTTCGGCGATGAAATCGTCAGGGTCGAGCAGCTCAGCGCGCCGGGCAAATACAGCGATATCACCTTTACACTTCGGCGCGGTGAAGTGCTTGGTATCACCGGCCTGCTGGGTTCCGGCGCAAAAGAACTCGTCCGAACGCTCTTCGGCCTGGAGAACCCGGCGTCCGGCAGCATCGAGGTCAGTGGCACGGCGGCGCGTTTTTCCAATCCCACCCATGCTGCAGACCACAATTTCGCGCTTGTGCCGGAAGATCGGCGTCGTCATGGGGTAGCGCTCGACCTCAGCGTGAAGGAAAACATCAGCCTCTCGAGCCTGGAGCGTTTCACCCGCTTCGGTTTCCTCGATCGAAAAAGCGAACAGGATGAAGTCGATAGCTTGATCAAACGACTTGAGGTCAAGACCGGCAGTCGGGATTCTTTGTTGCGGACGCTGTCGGGCGGCAATCAGCAAAAGGTCGCGATCGCCAAATGGCTGAGCCGTCAATCGGAGGTCTATCTTCTCGACGAGCCGACTGTAGGGGTCGATATCGGCTCGAAGGTCGAAATCTACAGGATAATCGGCGAACTCGCCGCCCGCGGCGCCGGCATTATCGTGCTTTCTTCCGATTTGCCTGAGCTCGTCGGCATCACCGATCGAATTCTGGTTCTCTTCCGCGGCCGCATAGTGCGAGAATTTAAATCATCTGACACCAAGGCGGATGAAGTCCTGGCCGAATCCATTGGTTCCTCGGAGGGATTGCGCCATGTCGGCTGATGTAGAGCTCGCGCCGCCCATAAGTTTCGAACCCGCGGAACCGCATCGACGTCAGGTCGGAAGCGTGGCCGCCGCGGCATTGCGATACGGGTCCCTGATCGCCTTTGCGGCCATCCTTGCTGTCTTCTCGCTGACGGCTCCTTATTTCCTCAGCATCGGCAATATCGGCAACGTGCTTGGACAGTCGGCGATCTCAGGCGTGCTTGCTATCGGGCTGACCATCGTGCTGATTGCAGGCGGCTCCAATGTCGTCAAAGGCGGGATAGACCTTTCCCTTGCGGCCAATATGGGTTTGAGCGCCGCCGTCTATGCCAGCCTGACCCAACTTGGCTACGGTGATGCGGTGGCGGTGGCGGCGTCGCTTCTCACTGGCGCGCTGATTGGCACAATCAACGCGCTTGCGGTCGTCGTCGCCGGCATTGTGCCCTTGCTCGCCACACTCGCCGTGATGAACGTGGTCGCCGGCCTCGAATTGGTGCTGACGCAGAATACCGTTCTTCCTGCCTCGACACCGTTCCTCGCGATGCTTGCCGCGTCGGATCCCCTCGGCATCCCCGTTCTCGCCTATTACCTGCTCGGTTTTACGGTGATTACGGCTGCCGTCGTGCAGTACACGCCGCTTGGCTTGCATCTTTATGCCGTCGGTGAATTTCCGGACGCGGCGCGCGCCGCGGGCCTGCCGCTTCGCAGATTGCTGGCGGGAGCGTTCATCGCAAGCGGCATTTCCGGCGGCATAGCGGGCATCCTCTCCGTTTCCTATCTCAGCGGCAGCACGACCGGCTCCGGCGAGATGCTGCTGCCGGTGGTCGTAACGGCTCTGCTTGGCTCGGTCTTTTCGCGCCGGCTGGTGCCGACTGTCACGGGCACGTTGCTCTCCGCTCTGCTGGTCGGATTTCTGGTCAACGGCTTCCAGCTTCTGAATATTTCGAGCACGCTGGTGAGCGGCGTCCAGGGCGTCCTCATTCTCATCGTCGTCTCCGCCACCACGCTACTGCGCAAACAGGAGAGCTGACCATGTCGTTCCAGACCTCCACTCCCGCTGCCGCCAGCTTGCCCCGCGCTATCGCCGGCAGCCTGGTACGCTACGGGCTGATCCTGGCGCTGGTCGCCGTCTTCACAGCATTCTCCATCGCAACGCCCACTTTCCTGACGCTTGCGAACCTGCAGAGTGTGTTGGTCAATAACTTCACGCTTCTCGCCATCGTTTCCATCGCCATGACCTTTGCCGTCTCATTGGGCGGGATTGATCTCTCGGTCGGAACGGCGGCCGATTTCGCGAGCTTCGCCTTCGTGTCCCTCGTGCTTGCGGGCCAATCGGTAGTATTCGCTGCGGCCGCCGGATTGGGTGCGGGCGCGCTGGTCGGCGCCTTCAACGCGCTTCTGATCTCGGGCATCGGCGTATCGCCTTTCCTCGCGACGCTCGGCACGCTGTTCATTGGCCGCAGCATCCAGCAGCTTCTGACCAATGGCGGCAATCCGGTCTATCTGCCGCCAACGGGTGTGCCGGAATCGTTCCGCTACCTTGGCCATGGCACCATTGGCGGCTTCCCAGTGCCGCTGGCGGTTTCCATCGTAATCATTGCCACAGCGGCGATCGTTTTTGCCCGTACGCGCTTCGGCCGCGTGGTCCTGTCGATCGGCGTTCAGCCGAGTGTGGTCCGATATTCCGGCGTCGCCTCGCGTACCCATGTCGCAGTGACCTTCATTCTGGTCGGACTGATAGCCGCCGTTGCCGGATTGATCTTGACGGCGACGGTCACTGTCTACATCCCTTCCTCGGGCAATGCGTTTCTCCTGAATGCGATCGGTGCCACCTTCATCGGCACGACGCTCAGCCCGCTGGGGCGGCCGAACGTAGCTGGAACTGTTCTCGGCGTATTGCTGCTTAGCATCATCGCCAACGGGCTGCTGCTGACTGATCTTAACTTCTACTGGCAGCAGGTGGGAACAGGCACAGTGATCTTCGCCGTCTTGGCCCTAAGCTTCACGAGCCAAAAATCCAGCACTACCGGCTGAGAACTGGCGTCCAAATCTCATAGAGATCAGCAGGCAGACAGCATGAGCAAACCGTCCGAATTTCTTTGGTATATCCCGAACGACGTCAAAGCCGGCCATCGCGGCGATTCCAGCGTCGAGAACCATAACAGCCTGGAGACACTGACCGCCCACGCAAAGGCGCTGGAGGAGCACGGCTGGAAGGGCGCGCTCATCGGCACCGGCTGGGGCAGACCCGACACCTTTACGGTGGCGACCTCGCTTGCCGCGCGCACCACCACCTTCGAGCCACTTATCGCGATCCGCCCCGGCTATTGGCGGCCGGCAAACTTCGCGACCGCTGCCGCCACACTCGACCATCTGTCCGGCGGGCGCGTGCGCGTCAACATCGTGTCGGGCCAGGACGACCTTGCCGCCTATGGCGACAGCGAAGGCGACCAGGCGCATCGTTATGACCGCACCAAGGAGTTCATGCGGCTGGTTCGCAGATTGTGGGCGGAAGAGAATGTTACCTATGCCGGCGAGCACTTCCGGGTCACCGGATCGACGGCGATGCCGCGCATCGAGGTCCGCGGCGAGCGCCGGCATCCCAAGCTCTATTTCGGCGGCGCCTCCGAGGCGGCCGAGCGAGTGTCCGCCACCGAGGCCGATGTCCAGCTTTTCTGGGGCGAACCCCTCGACGGCGTCCGGGAGCGGATCGAGCGGCTGAGGGCGCTGAGCAATGAACTGGGTCGCGACCTGCCGCCGCTGGAGTTCGGGTTGCGGATCACCACGCTGGTTCGCGACACCACGGAACAGGCCTGGGCCGATGCCGAGGCGAAGGTCTCCGAGATGGTAAAGAACAAGGGCGCCGGCTGGAACGATCACCGGCAGGCCGTGGCGGTTGGCCAGAAGCGGCTGCTCGATCTGCACGCGCGCGGCAATGTCCTTGACGACAACCTCTATACCGCGCCGGGCAAGTTCGGTGGCGGCGGCGCCGGCACCACCTGGCTGGTCGGATCGGCCACGGACGTTGCCCGTTCGCTACGCAAGTATCAGGATCTCGGCATCACGCATTTCGTGCTCTCCGACACGCCGTACCTGTCCGAGATCAAACGCCAGGGCAATCAACTGCTTCCGCTACTGCGCGGCATCGAAATCAGGCTTCCAGATTAGC
Organism: Rhizobium cerradonense; assembly: GCF_030182455.1. NCBI lineage: Bacteria > Pseudomonadati > Pseudomonadota > Alphaproteobacteria > Hyphomicrobiales > Rhizobiaceae > Rhizobium > Rhizobium cerradonense. Next base: position 31,214 of record NZ_JAQJCK010000016.1, on the reverse strand, counting down.
GAGCCGTAGGCGAATATCCAAAGTGCATCGCCTTGCGATTCCTGATTCAGCCGCCTCGCCAGCGCATCTATCCAATCTGCCGTTCCAGAACATCGCGTCCTGCAGATGGGCCACGTCCCCGTTATCGGCTGCCGTCCAAGCACCCGCATCGCGACCGGGGTGATTTCGGCATGCGAAAAAAATAAATGCACGCGAACCGCTTTACGATGGATCATCGAGCAATCCACGTTATAAACTTGGTACCCTCGGGAAGAAGAGCCTACTAGCGGTAACCAATGCAGAGTCCTCCCAGTTCCTCAGCCGAAAACGCCGGCGACTCAAGCGCAGGTGCTAACCACCCCGCAAACTCGGAGTTCGCCGCCAATAAGGCTGAGGCAGAGACATCCCCCTCGGAGCCATCAGAAGGTTCCAGCTCGTCCATCGAAGCTGAGCGCGCGCGACCGCCTGCCGGATCTTTTGGCCGAAGCAGAGAGGCAACGCGAAATTTATTGCGTGGAGTCGGTCACGATTTGCGGACGAGTTCCATTTCGGCGGGGGCCAAGGCCAAGACAGCCGCCCGCTATTTGAAGACGAAACTCAAGGCATCAATCCGACCCGAAACCACATCAACTACACACAGCTTTGGCAAATGGTCCGCAACAGCTTTCGTCAAAGCAGGAGGCGTTATTCGCAGTCTGCTTGCAAAGACGCTGCACTATCGCCGAAGCGCTTCGTTTACTCCCGGCCGTTGGAAAATCACCATAGGACTAGCCTTGCTTGCCTGCCTCATCCTTGCAGGAAGCGTATTGGTGTGGGCACTCAAAGACGTGCCCTGGGGCGAGATCCGGGACGGGACGTTGAAGCCCGTCGTCGTGCTGGAAACCGCTGACGGCGCGCCATTGGTAAGACAGGGACCTTATCAAGGACCATATGCTCGATACGACCAATTTCCGCCGAGGCTGATCGATGCCGTCCTTTCGATTGAGGATCGGCGGTTCATGGATCATTTCGGCATCGACCTCAAAGGGATCGGAAGGGCGCTCCTGCGGAACATCCAAGCCGGCTCGGTGGTAGAGGGCGGCAGCACGATCACCCAGCAGCTCATCAAGCTGCAATATCTTGAGAGCGATCGAACAATAAAACGAAAGATACAGGAGGTCGTCATCGCCCTGTGGCTGGAGTGGAAACTCGGCAAGCAGGAAATCCTGACACGCTATCTCAACAGCGTCTATCTCGGTGCCGGCGCCACCGGCATGCCTGCCGCTGCGCGGATCTACTTCGACAAGGATATCGGTGCACTCAATCTGCCGGAATCGGCGATGCTGGCGGGATTGCTGCGGGCGCCGAGCCAATGGAATCCGATCGACAATTTCGACGGCGCCCGACAACGCACTTCCGTTGTTCTCGACGCGATGGTGGCCAATGGCAAGATCACCGCGCCGGAGGCTGAAGAAGCCAAAGCAAGCTTCGCCAAGCTGCACCCGACAACGCCGACACCGCGCTCCGGAAGCTGGTTTGCAGACTGGATTTCGCCGCAGGCAAGCGAAATCGCCGGCTCCTCGCCGGGCTCGACGACGGTGCGCACCACTTTGGTGCCACAGCTCCAGCAGACCGCCGAAAGGGTGGTCAAAAGAGCACTCGATGGTGAAGGAAAGGAGGTCGGAGCATCGCAGGCCGCATTGGTAGCGATGACGCCGGACGGCGCGGTCGTTGCCATGGTCGGCGGGCGTGACTACAAGGCAAGCCAGTTCAACCGCGCCGTCACCGCGATGCGGCAGCCGGGCTCCACCTTCAAGCTGTTCGTCTATTACGCAGCCCTGAAGGCGGGGCTTACCTTGTCCGACCGCATTCTCGATGCGCCAATCGACATCAATGGCTGGTCGCCGGAAAATTACGGCGGCAACTATCGCGGCTGGGTAACACTTGCCGAAGCCTTCGCCCGATCGCTGAATGCGGCCAGCGTGGCGCTTGCTCAAGAGGTCGGGATCGACAAAGTGATTGCCGCCGCCCGAGAGCTCGGCATCAAAGCGCCGCTTGCCAATACGCCGTCTCTGGCGCTTGGTACATCCGAAGTCAACTTGCTTGAGCTCACCAGCGCTTACGCGTCCGTCCAACTCGGCAAGGCACCGGTTGAGCCCTGGGGCATCATCAATTTTCAGGCGGCGGGGCAGGCGACTGCGTTTCGAGTTGGCTCGCAAACAAGGCCGAACGTCGATCTTTCGACCTACCAGTCCGATCTCCTCGGGCTTCTGCAGTTGGTGGTCGAGCGCGGCACCGGACGTGGAGCGGATCCCGGCACGTTTGCGGCCGGCAAGACCGGCACCAGCCAGAACAATCGCGATGCCTGGTTCGTCGGCTTCACGGAACCGCTCGTCGCCGGCGTATGGGTGGGCAATGATGACGATACGCCAATGAATGGCGTCACAGGCGGTGCCTTGCCAGCGCATATTTGGCGGGACTTTATGCGGGAGGCGATGGCCGAACCTGCGCCGAATGGAGCTCGGTCGCCAGAAGCAGTGATCGATGGCCAAGGCGCACCGCAGTCCTGCAACGTCACCGCCTGCTCACGCAGCTACCGCTCCTTCCGACCGTCCGACTGCACCTACCAGCCCTATGCCGGCGGGCGTCGACTATGCGAAAAATGATCGCTTCAGCTCATGTCGCTTGGCATTTAAGGGGGTTTCCTCAATTTGTGTGGTGATGAGTATTGTTGAGGCAACATGCATGCTCGGAGGAGCTCCGCGCCTGCTCTGCGAACAGCACTCTGAATCGCGACGGGGCGCCGGCGTTTCGAAACCGCAGTCGCGTCCCCGAATGTCGCTGCAGACGACATTTTCGCGCCGCTTGAAGCCAGCTCGATTTATGATCTGACGGGCGAGCGGAGGGAAAGACAGTTCGCATCGTCAAATACGCTGGTCGCGACAAATCCCGCTCCGACTTCGAGCAGAAGGGCAAGAAGGGATACGCCGCTCTTGATGGGATTCGAGCTGTAGGCCCCGCAACAGAAGTGTAAGGGATATCAGATGATGTGACATGCGCTACAGCCGCGCCTCAATGCCTCTCACACAACCATGCTTGTTTATCCATTGTGAGTCCTAGACAGGATCGCCGGCCCAGTCTTCATGTCCATGGCGTATTCGGATCACGAAAATTACTCCGTTTTCCTCGATCCGGTAGACAATAAGATGGGCCTTGAACGGATGAACTCTAACGGGTGGCGAAATCTCTTCCCGCTCACGTGCCATTCGCGGGTTGGCGGCAATGAGGTCAAGCACAGCGAACAGATCGTCATGATATCGCCTCGCCTGTGTGGGTCCGAACATGCTTACACCTTGTTCGGCGATCGCAATGATGTCCTCTTCCGCCTCAACTGAAAGGCTAAAATGCATTATCTGCTGCCGCGCATAGTGTCCACGCGCGCGACTGCCGTAGCAAAGAGTTCGTCCTTCGACCGGTTACCAACACCGCTCTTGAGGCCGTCATCAACAAAACGTTGCATGGCGGCAATCTTATCACTGCGAACTTGATCCCTGCGAATCAAGTCGCGTACATAGTCACTAGCATTGGAATATCGCCCGGTCTTTGCTTGCGCCTCGACCCAATCTTTCATTGAGTCGGGAAGAGATACGTTCATCGTAGCCATTCGAGCCTCCATAATGCGAGTAGGCTAGCTGAATTTGGCAAAGTTTGTCAAACCGATCCCTCGTAGTTCGGCTAGTTTCATTCCCGATAGACCACCTCCCATCGCCATATGAAGACGCTCTCGGTGGTGTAGAACGCCAATCGCTATATGACTCGCCTTGATGGGCTTCGAACCAAGGACTACACTTTCCGTTGCTTCCAATCAGCACTCAAGTAGCTGAAACACAACGAAAGCTTAATCGATCCCTGCCGGCCCGGCGCCCCCACGCCGAGGTCCGTGGCAATGTCCCAGAGGCTATGGCCGGCACGGGTAACGGACCTCTTGTGCCTCTGGGTTTCCGTACGCTTGGAAAGTCGTTTCCCGCCGGAGAGCGGGAGGTTTTACTTGGTGAGGTCCGCGATGCGATTGAGTGCGCCGGCAAGGCCCTTCAGGGAGACGGCCAGCGCCAGCGGTTGGGCCGGGCTGGCGGCGGAGACGGTGACGTTGAGGGCCTTGCCGGCCCTGAGCTTTGCAATCGTGTCTGCCTCGAAGGTCAGCGGTACGAGGCAGCCTTGCGGCAGGCAGGTCGAGAACGGCAGAATATTGCCGAGCGCGGCATCGTCGATCTTCAACTGAGCGCCCTGGGGCAGCGCCAGCCCGAGCGGCAGCACCAGTGTGCCCCGGAACTTGCCGTCGGGGGCCTTGCCGATCTCGACCGCCAGGACGGTCTGCTTGGTCTGGTTGTTGGTTTGGACCTGTCTGACGAGGCAGGACGGAGCATTGGCCTGCATCTGGCACACGACGCCCCAATCATCGTAGGTCTCGACGAGCGAGCTGGCCCCGCCCGGGAGGGGCGCTGCAATCGCGGTACCGGCGACGAGAACGAGCGCCGCCGTCAGGCACGAACGTTTCAGCAAAAGAAAACGGAATGAAGTCATTCTAACAAGCCCTATGGTTTAGAGGCAAATCGCCTTTGAGCACGGTTTGGGGCCGCCAATGGTCCGGGATCGGCGGCCTGCGAAGGTCGGCAGGGTTAATGTCTTGTCCCCGCCGGAACCGAGATACAGCTACTATTGTCAAGGCAGATGACCGTTCCGTCCAAGCGCGGGTCAGCGAACAGAACGTGGCTGCCATCGGCAGTTTCGGTGTTGTCGGATTGCGCCGGGGGGAGCGGTGCGAAGCGGCCCACATCGAAGGCCATCGTGACGGAACTCGCCGTCGTGCCGGGTTCAGGGTTGGCTGCCTGCTCCACTGTCAACACACCGGGAAGGAAGGTCATACTGTAGTTGGCGGACGCGGCCAACATCCCTTGGGTGATCGCATAGGCGCCCGGCGCACTGAGGCTCGTCGCCAAGGTAGCGAGTCTTCCTGAAAGCCTGTCGCCGTTGACCAGGCTCGCACCCCCGACCGTGTAGGTGAGCGCCGGATTGGCGAGGCCATAGCGGCGGCTGAGAGAATCGGCGGCGACCGTGATGGCGCGTTGGTTGACGGTGAGGTCTGCGCCCGTGTAGCTGATGGCGTAGTTGGCGTTTGCCAGCGACCCTTGCGTGATCGCGTAGGCGCCGACATTGGCATATTGCCCCGCCATGGTCGAAAGCGATCCGGAGAGCGTGTCGTTGTTGACGAGGCCCGTCGCCGTGTAGCTCAGCGTCGGGTTTGCATCGCCGTAGGTCTTCGACTGCGCATCCGCCGTCACCGTCAGCGCCCGTTGGTTGACGCTCAAGTTGGCGCCGGCATAGGTCAGGGCGTAGTTGCTGGAAGCCGCGAGCGTCCCCTGGGCGATCGCATAAGCACCCACATTCGAATACTGCCCCGCTGAAGTCGACAACGATCCCGAGAGCGTGTCGTTGTTGACAAGGCCTGTCGCCGTATAGGTCAGCGCCGGGTTGGCATCGCCGTAGGTCTTCGACACCGCATCTGCCGTCACCGTCAGCGCACGCGCATTCACGGTGAGGTTGGCACCTGTATAGCTGATGGCGTAGTTGGCATTGACCAGCGATCCTTGTGTGATCGCATAGGCGCCGACATTGGAATATTGCCCTGCAGTGGTCGAAAGCGATCCGGAGAGCGCGTCGTTGTTGACAAGGCCCGTCGCCGAATAGGTCAGCGTCGGACTAGTGTCACCATAGGCTTTCGACAGCGCATCGGCCGTCACCGTCAGCGCACGCGGGGTGATCGTCAGATTGGCGGCATTATAGGTAATCGCGTAATTGGCATTGCCGAGGCTACCGATGGTGATCCCGTAGCTGCCCACATTCGAATACTGCCCTGCCGAGGTCGAAAGCGACCCGGCGAGCGTGTCGTTATTGACGAGGCCCGCCCCACCGACGGTATAGGTCAGCGCCGGATTGGCATCGCCATAGGTCCTGGAAATGCCATCCGCCGTGACCGTGATCGCGCGCTGGTTAACGCTGAGGCTACCGTTGACAAAGTTGAAGCCATAGCCGCTCGACGCGAGCGAGCCCTGCGCGGCGATGATATCAAAGGTCCCGACGCTCGCTGACGATGCCACGCCGGCCGAGGTAACGCTGGCCGATCCCGAGACGACATCTGAAAGTGTATCGCCAAGATAGGCCCCGGTTACGCCCGCATCCAGGCCGGTGATCGTGGCATTCGGCAGCGTCGCGACGTCGCCATACGTCTTGCTTGAATCGACAGCTGCCACGGTCAAGGTCGGGTGATAGTCAAAGACGTAGCGATTACCTGTCGCCGACACCGCGTCACCAGCCGCTGTATTCCAAACGGCCGTGTTGCCGCTGTCAAGCCCATCGAACGTGTCGCCAGTCGGGTTGGCGGAATAGATCAGCCAGCGGCCGGATGTGGCTGCGACCGCACTTGATCCGGCATTGTTGATGAAGGCACCACCGGCCACGAGCGTAGGGGAGCTGCCGGAAATCGCGGCGCCAGATGCGATCGTCAGGTCGCCCGCCGTCGCGATCTTGATCTGATCGCCGGTCACACCTGTGACGAGGCAGTTGCAGGCATCACTGACGTTCGCCGCAACCGTCAAAGAGCTGGCGTCGTAGATGTCGATAGCTCCGCCGGATGCGGCGAATTGGCTGAACTGATTGCCGCTGTTCGTGAGCGTGAACGTGTTGCCTGCCCCCTGCAGCATCAACGTATTGGCGGAAATGGCGGCGGTTTGAGTGACATTCCCGGGGCTCGACAGGTTGACCGTGCCGCTGACCGAAAGTGCCGTATCGACGGCGAAATCGTTCACCGCAAAGATGGAGCGATTGGCGAATGCGAGGCCAGATGCCGTCGTGCCGGCAGTCGCGTTGGCATAGGCTGCGTCAAGCGCCGACAGCGTACCGAGGGCGGTCGTGTCACGTCGCCAGCCGCCCGAAACATCGACATTGTTGACGGTACCAAGCGCCGTGCGGAACGTTGCCCCATCGGCCGCACCCGTTATCGCGTTAGCGGTCGTATAGGCCAGCACGTCGGTGCCGTTGGTCGTATCGATCGTGCCATTGGCGACGATTGCATAGTAATAGCCGTTCGCCCCCGTCGTTACTGTCTGCACCGCGCCATTTCCGACGCGCACATTGACGAGGCCCGCACCGCCCGCCCCCGAGGCGAGCGCGGTCGTGCCGCTGTTCTGGTAGGCGATGCCGGAGATAGCCTGGACGCCGTTGGCATAGAACGGGGTGAGATATGCGTAAAGGCCGGGCGAGACGGTGAATGACGAGCCAAGCCCGGTGCTCGAGGAACCATCCTGCAATTGCGCCGTCGTGAGGCCGGTCACATTGCCCGATACCCCAGCGGAATCGTTTGCGATACCCGTGGTCGTCCCGCTCGTTTGTGTGTCCCAATAGGTATTGGCTATCGAGCCGCCATAGGCATATCCGACAAGGCCGCCGGCGGTGCCGCCGCTGACCGCGCCGGTCGAATAGGCATTGCGCAGCGTCCCATATAAGAACCCGATGAGTCCGCCGACGCTATTGCCGCCAATGACGGCGCCCGTGGCGTAGACGTTGGTGATCGTGACTCCATGAGAGGACGAGTCGGTCCCACCGATAAGGCCGCCGGCGCTGTTGCCCGTGTCGACAACAGTGCCCGTCGCGTAAGCTTTATAGACGGCACCGCCGTTCACAAATCCGGCGAGGCCGCCCACATTTGCGGTCCCGCTGACAGCGGCGGAGGAATAGGCGCTGTTGATCGCGCCCCCGTTCAGATAACCGACGAGACCGCCGGCGTTGCTGCCGCCACTCACCCAGCCGGTGACATAGGCGTTGTTGATGGTGTTGCCGGACTGGTATCCGACAAGGCCGCCGACGTAACGTCCAAAGGGATTCGTATTGGCGACCGAGACGTTGACCAATCCGATGTCCTGAATGAGGCCGCTGCTGTAACCGAATAGCCCTGCGCCGTCAGCACTCTTGGAGATCGTCAGATTGTTGATCGTATGGCCAAGGCCCTCGAACGCGCCGGTGAAATAGTTGAGGTTGTTTGGACCAATCAGCGCATCTGTATATGTGGCGCCCGACGCATCGAGACTGTTGGCGAGTGCATATTGCCCGGCCAGACCGACCGAGGTGATGTTGGCCACATCCGCCATCGAGTAGAGAAGCGAATAGACCGCGCCATTGACGGTGAGCGAGCCGCCCTGGTTCGATGTGGCGAGTGTGCCATCGGCGTTCAGATAGGTGAGGTTCCCGGTGAAGCCGGAGCCGGTCAGACCGAACGAGAGATTGCTGGCCGACGAGCTGTCGTAGGCAAGCGCGACGGAGCCCGCGCCCTTGACCGTGATCGGAGCATTGATCGTGAGCGCGCCGCCTGAGAGCAGGCGGAGACTGCTACCTGCCGTCAGCGTGAGCGGGCTGGCGACCGTCAATGGCGATCCGCTCGCTGTCGACACGGTCAGCCCGCCTACCGTCACTGCCTGATCGATCGTGAAACTGGCGCCAAGCGCGTTGATCAGAAGGTTGGACGTACCGTTGATGGCGGCGGTGGCGCCTGCATCATTACCGCTTGCGGCTAAGGCGGCGTCTTTCGTGATGCCAGCGGTTGAATAAAGCGTCGAAACCGTCGAGCCCGACAGCGTGTTGCCGAGGAGATTGAACCCGGTTTGAGCGGGCTGGTTGGATGCGGTGGCGAAGGCCGCAGAGTTGGTCGCGCCGGTTCCGGGGTTGGCAGTCGTATAGGCGATGAGCGCATTGCCGGGCGCAAAGGTACCCGCAGCACCAAAGATGTAATAGTACCCATTGGCGCCTGTTGAGGCCGACCCAAAGCGACTGCCGTTGGCAAGACCGGTCACGGTGACCGCGCCGTTCAGGCCGGAGGCGGCGGGTGTCACCTGGTTGTCGATATAGGCGGTGCCAGAGATCGCCTGAATTCCGTTCTGGAAGATACTGGTGAGATAGGGATACAGGCCATTCGTGCCGCCGGCGAAGGCGGAGCCGAGGTTGAGGCCCGCCGTCTGGAGACCCGACGTAGCAAGCCCGCTTACATTCCCTTGCTGGCCGGCGCCATCATTGCCGATGCCGTTGCCGGCGATGCCACTCGTCGACGTGTCCCAATAGGCGTTGCTGACCGAGATCGTGCCACCGTTCTGCGGATAGGTCCAGCCGATCAACCCGCCCGCATAGGTCTGAAAATATTGGGTCGGTGCCGTGACCGAGCCCGTCGCATAGGCATTGCTGATGCTTGCGGTCCCGCCGTAGGTCTGAAGCATTCCGACAAGGCCGCCGGCCTGGCCGTATGCCACGCTGGACACTGCACCGGTCGCGTAGGCATTGGTGATTGAAGCGTTAGCGGACGTGAACGCGTAATTTTGTCCGACCAGGCCGCCCGCCGCGCTGCCGCCGTAGACCGCACCGGTCGCGAACGCGTTGTCGATCAGTGCGGAGGCGTCGGTCGAAGCGCTGTTCACTCCGACCAGGCCACCGGCTGCTATTAGTCCCGCCGTCGAGCCGACGGTTCCGGTCGCGTAAGACGAGGCAATGGAAGCTGTCATGTTTATGTAGGCGAAGTTCTGACCCACCAGGCCGCCGAGCGTGGCGTTCGCGTCACCGGTGACGGTCCCGGTCGCGTAGGAACCGGTGATCGCAGCGGTATCGGAGTTGGCATAATTATAGCCCGCGAGGCCACCGGCGGAACCGAGGCTTCCCGTCGTCACCCTGCCTGTCGCGTAGGAGCCAGTGATCGTGGCGGAACCCGCTTTGGCATAGTTCTGTCCGACGAGACCGCCGGCGAGGCCCTGCGATCCCACCGCCACCGTGCCCGTCGCGTAGGAATTGGCGATCGTAACCGGAGCGCCATTGCTCGATGTCGCGCCGACAAGGCCGCCGACGTTGGCGCTCGTTCCACCGCTCACATTGGTCGAGGCAAACGAATTGACGACCGAGGCTTGCGTACCATTGCTGACCGTCGTCAGAAGACCGACCAGCGCGCCATCCGTCGCCACGGGATTAGGGTATTGGGGCGCGGTGCCTACACCGCTGACGGTACCGCCTACAAGGCCGATATTGCGGATCGTGCCGCCCGTGACCGTGCCGAACAGGCCGACGGCTGCATTATTGGTCGTGCTGTTGATTGTCAGGTTAGAGATCGTATGGCCGAGGCCATCGAAGCTGCCGCTGAAAGTTGGGATCAGCGCATCGGTATAGGGCATTGCCGCAAGATCAAGATTACTGGCGAGGGCGAAACGGCCCGAGTTTGCCGTGTTGATGTTCAGCAGATCCGCGGCTGAATAAACGAGCGTCTGCTGCGCGCCATCGAGAAAGAGCGCTTGCGAGCCCGGCGTGCCGGTGAAGTCGATGCGACCGGCAAAGCCCGTCGCGGTCAGTCCGAAGTCGACCGTGCCGCCCGAACCCCCTCCGACATTGGTGTTCAACATAAGCGCGCCAGTGCCGCCGACTGTGACGGTCGCATCGATGTTGATTGAGTGAGCGGCATTGAGCTGGAGGAGATTGGCGCTCCAGGCCAGCGGTGCTGCGATGGTGATGTTGCCGACCTGCGAGCCGGCAGAGCCCGCTCCGCCGGTCGATACCGTAACATTCGCCGTCTGAAGCGCATTGGTCAGTGTGTTGACATTGATGACACTGTCATTGCCGCTAGCCGTGAAGCCAGAGGAATTGCTGTCCGTCGCCGTCGAGATCGTCACGTTGTACGGATCGAGCAGCAGGTCGCCGAAGGAACCGTTGGCGGCGGAAAGATCGGTAAAGCCGGTATAGGAGAGTTTGGCTTTGCCCGAGACTTCCGCATCGCCGCCATTGCCGGAGAGCGAACCGCCGCGGGCGGTGATGGTGCCGGCGAAGCTGGTGAGATTATCCGACCACAAGACGACATTGCCGCCATTGCCGGTCGTAATCGCATCGGCATTGATGGTGGTGTTGGCGTCGACGGTCAGCGTGTCGGCGTGCTTCAAAGTGCCGCCGCCCTGGCGCTCGCCGCCGATATAGACGGTGCCGCCGCCGGTCTTGCCGGAAGCATTCACCTTGGCGGAAGCGAACTTGACCGACCGGCCCGTGACGGTGACCTTGCCGCCCGTGCCGGCGGCACTGCTGGCATCGAGCGCACCGGAGACAGCCACCTCGCCGTCGCCGCCGGTGAGCGTGATGTCGCCGCTCGTGCCGGAAACACCCTTGGCTTCGATCGTGCCGGACATATTGACCGCCTGGCGCGCCATATCCCTGGCGGCGGCGGCCGAAAGCTGCACCGTACCGCCATTGGCGGAGATCTTGCCAGTGTTGGAGACGAGCGCTTTCGTCCCCGCGGCCGCTGTCGGGATCGCCACCTGCAGGAAGCCGTCACCGGCCAGATCAAGCGTCGCCTGCTCGCCCGAGCCAAGCGCCGCCTTGCCCATCGGCACAGTGATCACGCCGGAGTTCTCAACCGAGCCGCCGATCAAGGCGAGATAGCCGCCACGATTGATGGTGATCGTGCCCGCATTGGCCACGGAACTGGATGCGCCGTTGCCGGTAAACGTCCGCTTGCCGGCCATGAAGTCGTCGTCGGAGATACCGAGCGTTGAGGCGACGAATGCGCCGGTATTGACGGTCCCCGTTGGCGTGATGGCAATGCCGTTGGGGTTGACCAGATAAACCTGCCCGTTGGCGGTGAGGCTGCCGGCGATGGTCGTCGTGGTCGAGCCGGTGACGCGGTTGAGGATGGCCGAGGAAGCATTCGGCTGGACGAAGGTGACGCCGTTGCCCTGGCCGATATTGAAGTTCTGCCAGTTGACGACGGCATTGGCACTCGTCTGGTTGATCGTCAGCGTGCCGTTTGATGGCGTGCCGATCGTCGCACTGCCCGCCGCGACGCTTCCGCCCGTCGGCAGGGACTGGGTGAAGGCCGGATTGGCCCCGACCAGTGCCGTGGAGGTAAGAAGGGCGATGAGCCTGGTCCTCGTGCGGACGGGACGGACGATGGAGCGGCGGTCTTTGACGTGCAGCATGGCGATGGTCCTAGAACTGGAACGCTGCCGAGAGCGTGAAGCGATTGTCGTTCGAACCATCACCGAAGCGCTCGGTGCGGCCGTATTCGAGGCTGAGGGTCGTGGAATTGAAGCTCGCCTGCTCGGCGGCGCCGACACGCAGGCCCGCCCCATAGGACGCCCCTTGCGTCCAGGCTGTTTCCAGCGCGGTGGGGTCGTGCAGGAGCACACCGCCATAGGCGCCGAACAGATAGGGTGAGACGAGGAAGGCGCCGCTTGACGCCCCGTCGGCCGGCAAGCCTGTGCCCTGCTGTGCCGGGAAAGCGGGAAGCGCGAACGGCAGGCTGAACGGCATCGTGAACGGAAACTGCGCCTCGGCCCGGACGACGAAGCCGTCATCGCCCTGCATCAGGCCGGACGGGAACGTCGAAAGGCCGGTGGTCGAGGCAAGCCCGATCTGCTCGGAATTGAGCAGCGGTTGGCCAAAGGAGGTCTGCGCCGTGGCGCCCAGATCGAAGGTCAGGTGTTCGGCGACCGGCTGGCGATAGCCAAGCGTGAGTTCGAGCTTCTGGAAATCGTCGTCGGCACCCTGCCGCGACAGCGGCGTATCGCTGGCGGCAGCGTCCGCAGCGCTGCGCGCGCCCAGGCCATTGATGCCGAAGGAGCCGGTCAGCCCGGCCGAGAACAGCGAATCACCGAATACATACCAAGAAATGTCCGCCCCGGTCCGCAGGATGCGCAGCCGGTCCTTCGACAGAGCGACGCCGCCAAGATTGATGGCGCTCAGCTCCTCGTCCTGCGCGTCGAATGCGCCGGTCAGGTTGAGCGTCAGGTTGCGCGACCGGATCAGCGGGTAGTTGAGCCTGGCGGAATAGCGGGTGAAGTCCGACTGGAAGGCATTGCTGCCGGCCTCGGCTTCCGGCGCGGTGCGCGAGGCCGTCGCCTCCAGATTGAGGCTCAGTCCGTCATTGCCGAGCGGCAAGGTGACGCCGCCGGCCAGCATGCGGTTGCGCGGCGCTCCTGAGAAGAAGCCGGTGTCGCCATCGAAGCGCGGTGCGCCGGAGGCGCGCAGATAGATGAGTTCCCCGAAACCGAACACCGAATTGAAGTCGATGCCCATGCCCGTATTGTATTTGCCGAGCTGGTCCGACTGCCGGTTGTCCGTGTTGAGGGAAAAGAGCACCGGCTTGTAACGGGCCTCGATCGTCAGCACACTGCCGCCAGCCGTCGTCCCCCTGGAAAGGGTAGAGCGCAGCACGGCGCCCGGCAGGTCGCCGGCCAGCAGCACGCGTCGTTCGATCTCGGCATTGGTGATGCTTCTCTTACCTACCAGGGGCGCCAGCAGCTTTGCGACGCGTTCACGGATGTTGTCCGGCAGATGCGAAGTGTCGATCCTTTCCAGGAAGCCGTCGATGACGGCGATGCGCAAGGTCGCGCCGTTCACCAGGCGTTGCGCCGGCAGGAGCACGCGCACCAACGGATAACCTTTTGCGGCATAGGCTGTCTGCAAACGGGTCGTGGCGGCGAAGAGATCGGCAGCGGTGACCGTCTTGCCGGCAAGTTCCGCCTTTAGCTTCACCGCGTCTTCCGCCAGCGCCGGCAGACCGCCCTCGATGACGACACTCCCGATATGAACGTTGAGCTTTTCCGCACCGGCGGGCGCGGTCTGCCCCGCGCCTTCGGGAATCACGATACCGCGCGCTTGCTTCTGCAATTGTGGTTCGAACGTCTGCGGCGTCACCTGCGAGGCGGTCTGCGCCAGAACCGGTCCCACCGAAAACAGCATGATCGCCGCTCCGGCGAGCAGCGCGGCCCGCCGCGCATCGTCATATCTCGAAATCAAATTTAGCCCCGACCTACCTGTTTCCCCCGCATGCTTTATCCGCCCGTGAAGCGGCTACTTTGCCTGCAATCGCGAGAACTGGCCGTTCGAGGGAACCTCTTCCGCGCAAGAGCTAGAAAAATTCTCCGCGATTGTCTGCGTCCATTTTTGACTGCCCGTGAACAGGCATCCGCGATTCACTACGCGTCAGGGGGTGCTTGAACCGACTGCTGCCGAACAACGTCGGAACCTATGCGATCACGCACGGGTCGCTTGCAGAGCGTTGCCGCCGTAGCGGCTTGAGTGCCAAGTGGTATTTGGCGTCTATCGAGGGTCGCCGGTCGGCAGGCCGATTTCGACGAGCGTTCGCAGAATGGCCTGGGTGGCGTTGAGGTAGGTGTCGCTCGCGTTGTGACTCGACAAGGGGAGAGTGCGGACGGTGAAGTCGGGACGTAGCGCCATGCCTTTCAGCAACGCTTCCCATGCCTCCTTCTTGCGGCCAAGGCGCCGGTAGGCAGTCGCCAGCAGCATGTAGGAGCGGCCGGAGCCAGGAGTGATAGCAATCGAGCGTTCCAGCAATCCGATTGCTTCTGCGTTGCGATCGAGCAGCAGGTTCGCCCAGCCAGCCCCGAGCAGCCAGGTCCAGCGGGAGACCGCCGGCGTATCGAAGCGGTCGGCCTCGGTGAATGTCCGTAGCCCATCCTCGAAGCGGCCGAGTTGGACCTCTGCGAGACCGATCTGATAGAGCGCCGCGCCGTCCCAGGGATTGAGCGTCAGCTCGCGCGCGCAGGCGACAAGACTTTCGGCGAACTGGTTGGTCGCCGTCAGGAAGCGGCAGTATGCGCCCAGCACGGGTATGGATTGCGGTCGCGACCGTAAAGCATCTTCCAGCAAGGCGCGGGCATCGGTTTCGGCGGCGGCGCTTTCGGCGGCGCTATACCAGCCCATTTGCACAGCGCGCAGATGCAGGCCGACAAGCGCCACTCGCAGGTCGACGTTTTCAGGATCGGCGGCGCGATACTTCTCAAGAATCTCCCGTGCCGTTGCGAAACGCTCGCGCGTCGTCTGGTTGATCGACGCGACGGCCTGCTGGATCGCGATATCCGCGCCTGTCCTATGCGTACTGTCCGGTTGAGCAAGATTGTTCATCCGGACGGCCAGCGCATAGCCGACGCCCGCCGCAAGGCGGGACTGGAGACGTTGTGGATCTGTTTCCCCCGCGTTCACCGATATCTCGGCGACTGTTTGGATCTCACCGCTGACGACATTGATAAGGCGCGCCTGAATGGTCCAGGATTGTGCAGTTTTGCTGAGATCAGCTTGCACCCTGTAGGTGGCACGCGTGTTCGATCCCTCGTTTACGACGAGATCGATGCCTTCGATCTTGGAAAGGCCGCCGATCAGCTCGGCGGTTATGTTGCGGGAGAGCGCGACACCCTCGGGACTACCGGCGGCATCTGTAATCGGTAGTACTTCCAGCACAGGCCGGGATGGTTGGAAAAGAAGGGAACGGCTGAAGAGAATGAGGAGCGCTACAACTAGAACGCCGAGGCTGGCGAGCATCGCGGCGCGAAGTCTCCGGCGTGGCCTTGTGCTCGGCTGGTTTCCCGCTTGCCGGAGCTGCGGCGCCGCCTTCTCGTGCCCCTGTCCGTTGGTGACCTCGAGGGCGAAGAGATAGCCTCGGCCGGAGACCAGCTTGATCATCTGCCGCTCGCTATCACCGAGCGCGGTGCGGATTTCGCGGATGCACTGGAAAAGGCTGTCCTCGCCGACATGGATGCCGGGCCAGACGGCCTCCATCAAGTCCTGCTTGCCGAGCACGCGATGGCTGTTGGCAACGAACAGTTTCAGCAGTTCGAAGGCTTTTGGGCGCAGCCGGGTCACGGACCCGTCGGGCGCGCGCAATTCGGCACGGTCCGGATCCAGAACGAAGCCCGAAAATAAGAACAAGTGCCCCCCACGCCCTTTCGCAACACGGCGCACCATAATGAGCACGCGGCGGACCCGTCAACCGGTAGGGTCCGCATGCGGGGACGGGATGACGCGCCGGTGCCAGCGGGCAATTTCAGAAAAGAACCAGAAAATTTCAGAATTCCTCCGGCCTGCCTTCAGGACGTTGCGCCGCCATCCCGGCTATCTGTCGAACGGGTCGCAGGGTGGCGGCTTGTGACCGGGGAATGACCGTGCCTGATAAAAAGAAGAGAGTGCAGATCTGTCTGTCATGGCTCTATATCGCTCGAGTGGCTTGCGATGACGTCCATGCTTGAGCGGCGCTTCCGCCTTCTGCCGGAAGCGAGCGGGATCGACCGTTTGATGGCGGCGGAAGCCTTTGACGATGCGATCGGGTTGCTGGCTCAGAATTTCGTCGCAAGCCACGTGGCCGCGCCGCGTTCATCGGCGCAGTTCGCCTCGCAGCAGCGATGGCTGCTCTCCCAGGCGGCGCTCACACGGCATTTTCGCGCCGCAGAAGTAGGCGGACCGGGCGTGTCGCGGCGGGTTATTGGGCATCTCGCCGTCCAGCACAACATTTCCAGCCGCAACACCGCCTATGCCTTTTTCGACGAAATCCTGAAGTACCGTCTGGTCCTTCCGGCGCTCGAAGGGAGCCGCGCGGGGGAAGTGGTGCCTGCACCCGAAGCACTGCCGGTGCTCGGCGGGTGGTACGAGGTGCATCTTGCCGCTCTCGACTGTATCGACGGGGGGGATAGGAGCATCCGCTTTCGCAGCGCGCCCGAACGGCTGCTTCCTCTCCTCGTGCCGGCTATAGGAGATCGCCTCTTGGCGAGCCCTGAGATACGAATGCCCGGGCCGCTCTACCGGATCTTCGCCTGGAGCGATGCAGGTGGACATTTGATGGACCGGCTTGTCGCGGGCATCGACCGACACGCATCGCAGCCTGGCGGTTACCTCACGGATGTCAGATCGATCACGCATCTCGCCGATTTCCTGGCGCTTTCACGGGCGCATACCAGCCGGAAGTTCGCCGAAGCGGAATCGATCGGCGGCTTAGGCTGGAATGGCCGACGGGGGCGCTCGCGCATCTGGATTTCGGACGGTTTCTATACGGAATACGCAATGGCGCAGGCGCACAAGCTCATCATTTTCCAAGAGGCATTCGCAGAGATCGAAGGGCGAGCCTCAAAAATGAACGACGAGGATTGTGCCGTTTTTTCATAGTTTCGGCAGGGAACGACCAATTTTAGGCCGGGTGCGGACTGGCAGGTTTGCCCCAGTTTCAGTCGTTGCGGCGTAGGCGCTTGAGCGCCGGCTCAACCTTGGCAAATCAGATCGGACACGTCGCACGTTCAGTACTGCATGCCGAAACCGATCGGATACAGCGGATTGGCCGTGTCGTGCGGAACGTCGGATTTCTGCGCCAACACCTCGGCTATGGATGAAGGAAGTTCGAACGGCAGCTTGCCTTGCGCCTTCTGCTTACCCTCGATCACATCGAACCGGGCTTCGTCGCCGGCACCGAAATTGGCAAGGATAGCACCGGACGAAGGGGATCAGATGCTCGGCGAAATTATTGCCGGGAAAAACGGAGCGGTGGCCATGGGGCAGCGGGAGGAACAGAACCTGAAGTGCGCTATCGTTTGCATTAAACGCCGCGAATCTTGGCAGCCCGCCTCGCTCGATTGGGCAAAACTGGCTTCAGACAGGATTGACGCGGGACGTCGATTCCTGTTATCTGTGCTAACGATAGCGTAATCTATGCAGCAGCTTTTACTTCCATCGGTTATCGGGGAAGCGTCGGAACATTCTTGGAGGGAATGGTCCGGAATGGCGGCTGCGAGATGCCGTTAAAGCGGGAGGAGAGAAAAATGGTAAGATGGAGTGCGGCAGCCGCCGCAATCGCAGTATTATGGAGCGCCGTGGCCATGGCTCAGGAGCCGTCAAGGCCCTCGGTCGCATACGGCCAAGTGATGTCGATCATTGGTGGGTGCCATGACTGCCATACGTCAAATTACAGCGAGAAGGGCGGCGTCATCGATCCGGCAACCGCACTTGCCGGCAGTCCTGTGGGCTTTCGCGGGCCTTGGGGAACGACCTATGCGATTAATCTCCGACTCCTCGTTTCGGAGATGAGTGAGGACGATTGGGTTTCGTTCTTGAAGAACTTCACTGCGCTACCACCCATGCCATACTACAACGTCCGACACATGGACGAGGTGCAGATGCGTTCGCTCTACGAGTACATTGCGTCGCTAGGTGCGCTAGGCGAAACCGCTCCGGAAGACGTGCGGCCCGGTCAGGAGCCAAAGACCCCATTCCTCGTATTCGCACCACCGACAGTGCCCGCACCCTGAGTGCCCGCTGCCCCCCGCGAGAATACCGAACCACGGTCGTCGATACTCGCGAGCGCGACCGAGAGGTCGCTCAACCAGTCAGAGCGCGGTGAATTTCTTTCCACTATCGCCCATGCGCATGTTTCTAGCCTCTCATGGAGCTTCGCCGGCGAACGAAGCTTAAAATCATAACGGCGCGACGCTTTGCACGCGCACCCGACGCGAATAACTACCGAAGAGGAACCCAGGATGTCGAAGACAATAACGCCCCTAATGCGCGCTGCCCGGATCCACGGTGTCGGCGAACCTTTTAGCTTTGATGAAGTTCCGACTCCAAAAGTTTCCGGCGACGACATCCTGGTTGAAGTCAAGTCGTGCGGCCTCGTTCCAAATCTGAAGAATGTCATTCATAATTTTCCGACATGGTTTCCGCATCTCCCGTTGCCCCCCTTCCCAGCGATTTTTGGTCTAGACGTCGCCGGCGTCGTCGCTGAGACCGGTCCCGGGGTACGCGGGATTAATGTGGGCCAGCCGGTTTACATCAATCCGCTCCGCTCCTGCGGCACTTGCGCGGCCTGCCGTGCGGGAAAGCCGATGGGTTGCCGTGCGTCGACATTCGCCGGCTACTTTGGCTTTGGTCCAGACTCACCGGATATGTTTCGGCGATATCCTTCGGGCGGATTGGCGCAATACATGGTGGCGCCAGCGTCCAGTGTCGTCGAACTCCCTGCCAAGATGAGTTTCGATCAAGCAACACGCTTCGGATATCTAGGCACCTCCTACTCAGGTCTCCTGAAGGGGGGCGCTGGTCCGACCAGTACGATATTGATTCTTGGCGCGACCGGTACACTCGGGGTCGGCGCGGTGCTTCTGGCGCTTGCCTTAGGTGTCCCGAAAATACTCGCGGTGGCTCGGGACGAATCTTCATTGGCGCGGCTGAAGGCACTCTCGCCCACTCGAATAGAGACATTCTCAACTCATTCCGGCTCGATTGCGGATTGGGCTCGGACGGTGACGGATGGGATGGGCGTTGACATTGTCTTGGAGGCACTTGCGACTGCGGCGCCATCGTCGCTGTCGACCGACGCAGCTAACGCTTGTAGCAATGGTGGGCGAATGGTCTTTGTCGGTGGAACGCGCGAGCAAGTTTGCTTCGACCCGGTCGCTCTCATGGTGAACCAAATGCAATATATCGGGTCCAAGTGGTTCACGACGCAGGAAGGTCAACAAATGGCAGGAATGGTGGCAGCCGGCACTCTCGATCTTAGTTGCCTAGAACATCACGCATTTCGGCTAAGCGAAGCAAACGAAGCGCTTGATCACGTTGTAACGCAGGTCGGCAGCGGCTTCATCAATGTGGTAGTACAGCCCTAATCAGCCCATTGTAGTTTTTAAAGGCTTGAGGTCCTTGTTCTAGAGGACCGAGATCGACCGAACTACTAAGTCCAACGGACAATCCGCCCGTTGACACTAATCGGTTCGTCTTGACGGTCTCGACCCTCGCGCGCAGTTAGGAGTTCACGACGAAGTTGTTGGTAAGCGTGTGAGAGAGGGCGAGGCGCTCTCTACCCTGCCTAACAGCCCTTCTGCGACTCTTTGGCGGCCAGGCTTGCCACCTCATGCGCAGGAAGAATGCGAAAGCCCAGTTCAATCGCCGCGTGCAAGAAGCGCTCCATCGCAGCAAGCCTGTCGGAGGCGACGCCCGAAACATGGGCATGGAAGATGACCGTGAGAACTCCACCTTTTGCGGCGACGTTGCGCAGAATTGCCCCCCAATACTCGGCCAAGGCAAAAGGATCGCGAATTCCATCCGGCGATAGGAGATAATGAATGGCGTCAATCATGAACCACTCCCACGGAATGTTCATCAGACCGGAAGGCAGTCGCCCAACCCCGTTACCTACATAAAGAGATGTGTCGCGCGGGATATCCATCGACATGCCTGTCTCGACGCTGCTGTCGTACTTGAACCCTGACGCGAGAAGGATCTCCTCCGCGTACGAGCCGCGTTTGCCGCCCGGCGCGCGAAAGCCCTTTGGCACAACGCCGCGCGCGGCCAACATCGCGACGCCGTCGGTAATATACTGGGTCGCTCGAAGCTGATTTAGCTCGGCGAAGGGTTCATGGATCCATCCGTGCAACCCAATCTCGTGCCCCTCTGCTACGATAGCCTTTATGGCATCGGGGTAGTGTAGCGCACTCCACCCCTCGACAAAGAAGGTCGCTCGCAGATTGAGGCCCCGAAGCGACCTGAGGACGTTGGGGATGCCGGCAACAATGTCGGGTGCGGCGTGGTCGGGAACCGCCGTCTTGCCATCGAAGACACTTCGCGCCGCGCCGAGATTGTCGAACGTCAGGCATAGAATTGGCGTATGCTGCATAGCTTTCGGAATCCCTTGTGCCATCGTTAGCGCTAGGTAAGTCGACTATCTCCCCGAGTCAAGAAGCAGGCAAGGCTACACAGCGCAACAATCATCTTAACCTCACTGTGGGATAGCTTGACATTTGCGCTAACGTTCGCATAATCCACGCACACGTTTGGGAGGACATGTGGGATGAAACACGTTCGTCACGTCACTGTTGCGGGTTGCACGATACCCATTCTTGCCCGCAGGGGCTTACGACCGTTTCGGACCGCTAGGACCTATCCGTGCGACCGATCTCAATCCGATTGGCGCGCAGATCCGAACCCGCGTCGACAGGTTGTCCGAGCGGCGGAATTCCAGCACCTCCCACATGAAATACTCAACACCTTATATCTTCTCCTGCCTTTCCCAATACATCACGCAGCGCCGGAGACTTGATCATGACCGGAACTCCCGAGGGCGTCGGCCCAATCAAGGTCGACGACTTCGATGAAGTCGGAATCCGCGGGATCGGCGTTCTCAAAAATTCGGCGGCTGCGATATCGACCCTTGGCAAATTTGAATGGATCAGCGTGCGCTATCGGAGGAAAACATGAAGTTTCCTGACACTAACTACAACCCGCCTTTCAATATCACCCGAGCCAGTCACCTGACGCTGACGGTGAAGGATCTCGGCCGAAGCAAGGAGTTCTACACCGAGATTTTTGGGCTCGTCGTCAGCGACGAGGACAGCGAGACGGTCTTCCTCCGGGCAGTGGAAGAAATCGCCCATCACAGCCTCGTCCTGCGCAAGACCGCGGGCGCGCCGCGTTGTCAGAGTATCGGCATGCGCGTGCAGTTCGAAGAGGATCTCGATAGGGCGAAGGCATATTTTGACAGACAAGGCATCCGAAGCGAATGGATCGAGATCCCTTTCCGACAACGCACTCTGCGCTTTCATGATTGCGCAGGAACCCCGATCGAGCTTGTGGCGCAGATGGAAACGCGACAGCGCATGCTGGGACAATCCCGGCTTCACAAGGGCGGAGCAGTGCTGCGTCTGGACCACTACCAGCTGCACACACCAGATCCCCACGAGACTTCGATCTACTATTCCAACCTTGGTTTCCGTTGCTCGGACTACAACGTTGGCGGCACGCCGGAGCGGATCACCGGTGCGTTCATGAGCAGGAAGAATAACCCGCACGACATCGTTTACATTCGCGGGCGAGGACCGGCCTTGCACCACTTCGCCTATGCCATCATGGAGTCGTCGCACATCTTCCGCGCCTGCGATGCAGCAGCTCAGTTAGGCTTCGGTCAGACTGTGGAACGCGGTCCTCAGCGCCACGGCCTCGACCACATGCTCTATGTCTATTTCCGCGATCCGGACGGCCATCGGGCGGAGATTTTCATCATGCCAATCCAACTGATCGATTTGGAAGAGCCCCCGCACGAATGGGGGACTGTCGGAACACTCGAACAGCCTTGGGGTCGCCCAGCGCCGCGATCATGGTTTTTCGAAACCACACCGTTCGAAGGTGTCGAGCTCAGCCCCGGTCTTGAGAGTTGGGAACCTATGACGCTGGAGAAATCATTGGGCATGTAAGGTTTGCTTGTCGTTATTAATCTTCGCCGCCGGCATAGGCTTTGAACTCCCTCTGATGAAAGAAACCTTCAACCAGTCGCTGGCGCTGGCGCGCAGCAACCTCAAGATTTCGCGTCTCGCCCGCTGTGCATCGTGCTTACTGCCAGTAACCTTATTTTCGTCGTTATAGTGCCGTCATTCCGCGAACGCGGATTAGGCAGCGTTTTGGGATCAATAACCATGGCAATCTGCTCGCGTATCGACTTTCCCGAACAGGGCGCAATGTCCGAGGATCAACTCCGCGTTCGCAACGAAATCGCTAGCGGACCTCGCGGAGGTGTTCGCGGGCCACTCCGCCTGCTTCTACATACGCCTCAAATTGCACAGCGCGTGCAGGCGTTGGGCGAGGCTCTTCGTTGGGGCACGCGCCTCAGCAAGGCAATCGTGGAAGTGGCAATCCTGTTGACTGCCCGTAGGATCGGCGCCGACTATGTATGGCATTTCCACGCCGCGCTCGTTGCCAGAGAGGAACTTCTTAGTTCAGCCGCGATCGAGGATCTCTTTGTCGGTCGCATTCCCGACGAACTATCCGAGGATGACAGGGCGATCGCTGCATTCGTGCAGGAGTTACTCGCCAATGACGACGTCGGCGACGTGCGGCTGTCGGATGTTATCAGACGCATAGGCGAACCAGGACTCATCGAGCTTCTATGTCTCGTTGGATATTATCATATCGGTGGATATATCGCCGCAGTGGCGGACTTGCGCTATTCCGACGATGTGTGATGTTCGGGGTAGTTTGGTGGTGCGTCAGAATCGAGAACGCCAGGCAGACAATGGTCCTAACGGACACCCGCTTCGCCTGCATGGAATGACCGACTTGGGCCGGAAGCGGACTGGCAACTTCCGGCTGCGGATCTTCAATGAGCGGACATTCGAGTGGGTGCGGGCATCGTCGTGACCTGACCCTGAGTAGGCTTTCGGAACGACCGCGTCGAACGGCCGGGAGGCTGACAGAGCAGTCATTGCGTGGGCTACAACGTCGGACAGCGTCCACACGAGCCATGGCCAACTCGATCTAAACCAAGATCGCTCTGAGCAGCGGCCAAAAGTTCTTTCTTGCCCTCTGTCTCCCTGCTATCGTGGAAGTGAGGAGACGGCGCCATGAGCGAGAACCGAAAGCTGGCTGCAATCCTGGCCGCTGATGTGGTTGGGTACAGCCGGCTTGCCGGCGCCGACGAGGACCGCACCCTAGCGAGGTTGCGGGCACTGCGTAGCGATCTCATCGATCCGACGATCGCCGTGCACCATGGCCGGGTGGTGAAGCGCACCGGCGATGGTGCGCTGGTCGAGTTCCGCAGCGTGGTGGACGCCGTGCGCTGCGCCATTGAGGTGCAGAACGGCATGGTGGAGCGCAATGACGGCGTGCCGCAGGACCGTCGCATCGAGTTCCGGATCGGTATCCATCTGGGCGACGTCGTCGAGGAAAGCGATGGCGATCTGATGGGCGACGGCGTCAACATCGCCTCGCGATTGGAGGGCGTCGCCGCGGCGGGCGCGATCTGCCTGTCCGAGGATGCCTATCGCCAAGTCAAGGCGAGGCTCGACCTCTCGGTTAGCGATCTCGGGAGCACGCAGCTCAAGAACATCGCCGAGCCGATCCGGGTCTATTCGCTGCAAGTCGGCAGCGCCGGGACCAAGGCAGCCACGACCTCGGAAACCGCGACGAGCCAACCGGCGACGGCAGCATCGCCGAAGCTGTCGATCGCCGTCCTGCCCTTCACCAACATGAGCGGTGACGCCGAACAGGACTACTTCGCCGACGGCATCTCGGAAGACATCATCACGGCGCTATCGAAGCTGTCGCAGCTCTTCGTCATCGCCCGCAATTCGTCGTTCACTTTCAAGGGCAAGAACGTCCATGTGCAGGAGGTGGGCACGAAGCTCGGCGTGCGGCATGTACTTGAGGGCAGCGTACGCAAATCGGGGAACAGGGTACGCATCACCGCGCAGCTCATCGACGCGACCACCGGCGGGCATCTATGGGCGGAGCGGTTCGATCGCGACCTGACCGACATATTCGCGGTTCAGGACGATGTCACGCAGCAGATTGTCGACGCGCTGGCGGTCAACCTCACAGATGGCGATCGGCAAAGACTGGCGCCGGGGAAGACCCGGCACCCCGAGGCGTATGACTGCTTCTTGCGTGGCCGGGAGCTGTGGCACCGGCTGACGAAGCAAACGAACAGCGACGCCCGCGACCTTTTGCAACGTGCCGTCGAACTGGACCCGAATTTCGCATCGGCACACGCCTTCCTCGCCCTTACCCACGGGCTCGACTACCTGAACCGGTGGAGCGCGTCGCCGCAGCGCTCGATCGAGCAAGCCGAAGAGGCTGCGACGCTGGCGGTAGCGCGGGATGACAGCGATCCCGTGGCGCACTGGGCGCTGAGTCTGGTCAAGCTTTACTCGAGACAGCACGATGGAGCTATCAGCGAGGCCAAGCGTGCGTTAGTCCTCAATCCGAACTTTGCCGAAGGGCAGGTCAGCCTCGGCGAGGCACTTCTCTATTCAGGCAGATCCGAGGAGGCACTCGCCTATTTCGATCGGGCGAGGGTCCTGAACCCGTACTTTCCGGATGTCGTTCTCCACTTTCAGGCCTGGGCCTTTTTTCAACTGGGAAGGTACAAAGAGGCCGTCGAACTGTTGCTGCAGCGGGTGAGCCGCAACCCCGTCACCGATGTCTCGCGCGCCCTTCTGGCCGCCTGTTACGGGCATCTCGGCCGTTTCGAAGAAGCTCGCGCGATGTGGCAAGAGGTGCTACACGTCAACCCCAGCTACTCCTTGGAATACCGTCGCAAAGTCTTGCCCTTCAAGAACCCCGCCGATTTCGAGCTCGTCATGGAGGGGCTACGCAAGGCCGGCATCGTACACTGACGGGTGATTAATGTCCGATCTTGAACCTGTTGCCGCCATTTGCACAGAGGATGAGCAATCGCGACTGCCTGCGCAACCACGACCTCCAGAGTGATCGCCAGCAAGGTCTGCTTTCAGGAAGCTGCGAAGCCGCTCTCTACCGCCGACATGGAGGTGCAAAGCCGTCGTTGAACTTTAAAGTCTTGAGCCCCCCGCATTCGACATCTGGCGCAGTTGATGGGATTAGAACCTTCGGCACCGCCTGCGAGTGTAAATAAGCATCAAGTAACGACCCCAGACGCTGCAGCGAAAACAATTGCTTGTGTGCCTACCGGCATCGTGACCCCATGCCGATTCACACGTTGAAGATGAAACGCGCCCAGGACCATGGATCGAGATGAAGCGCTGGGGTTCAGTCGCGAACCAGGCACCAAGCGCAAACAACAGTTCCGGATATTCGTTCGAAGACAGTTAATTCGTGAAAACAACTGTGCAAAGCAACAAATTTTACAGGATTTCTTAAGCCGGTTTTTTCGGGCTCCTGTTTAGCTGATGCAGCATTAGAGAACGGGTA
This sequence comes from Rhizobium cerradonense, assembly GCF_030182455.1. Lineage (NCBI taxonomy): Bacteria > Pseudomonadati > Pseudomonadota > Alphaproteobacteria > Hyphomicrobiales > Rhizobiaceae > Rhizobium > Rhizobium cerradonense. Next base: position 5,702 of record NZ_JAQJCK010000016.1, on the reverse strand, counting down.
TAATTCCGATATGATTCGACAACAGCGACATCCCTCCGCCACCATTTCCAAAGCCCTGTGGAGGGCCACGCTCGGCGCACTATGCGCCGTCATCGGTTCCGTTGGTCTTTTACTTTTATTAAACCTATTGATGCCGGATCGACCATTTTTGGTCGGATTTGTCGGTGCAGCATTGATTTCCGCATTTGTGGCCTTTCCGCTGCTTTTTGCCTTGCAGCTCAACAACGGCGTCATCCGCAAGATGCGGGAAAACGTCACCCAGGCGGCGCGCTACGATAGCGTGACGAAGACGCTGAACGGCACCGCTTTTGCCGCGGCCGTCGAGCACTTTGTCGACCGGCGCAAGCATGCCGGCACCGATGCAGGCGGCATCGTCATCGCTGTCATCATCGATACGCTCGACGACATCGGCCGCCGCTGGGGGCCGCAATGGGCCGACACCGTGATGCAATCGCTTGCCTCGATCATCCAGTCCTCGGTTCGTCGTGGCGATCTCGTGGCGCGGCTTGCGACCAACGAACTCGGCATCTTCCTGCCTGGCGCCACGATCGAGGACGCCCGCGACATCGGCACCCGCATCCGCACGCGCGTCTCCGCGGCCACCTTCAGCGCCGACGACGCGCCGCTTTCCGTCGCCATCCGCCTCGGCGGCATCTCCTTCGACGGCCCAGCCGACTTCAACCAACTCCGCCAGCTCGCCGACCAAATGGCCTTCGAGCGCGGCGACGAGAGCGACGACATCCCGATCAGCGTGCTGCCGGCAGCATGACGCTGGCGACCCCACCGCCGCGGCGGCGGCGGCATGGGCCCAAACGGCGAGACCTGTCTTTGATGCGGCGTCAGAGCCAGCTGGGATCTCGGTTGACCTTCTGGATCCGCCGAGGCTGATCGAGCCTCGAGGGATGAGTGTCGGTGTGTAGTCTCGTTAAGCAGCCGTCATGACGGAAACCTCGATTTCAACGTCCGCCGTCACACATTTCCCCATCGCGACGAGCAGCTTTCCCGGCAAGGCGACGATGGTTGTTGCGTAAGGCGCACCTGGTTGCGCCTTACGCCAATCGAGATTGTCGCGCGTGCGATCTGGCTCTATTTTCGCTTCAATGCTCGAAGGCGGCGTTTTCGTTCCTTACGAGACAATCCATCGGCCTGCCGGATGCACGGAAGTAACCGTCGGCCATATGGACTGCACTCTGCTCGTGCATTACCTGAATGAAGGGGATCTCGGAGCCTTCCTGAAGGAAAGCATCGAATAGAGACCATATGCCGTGCCCTGGAACGCCCGCGACGTATTCGACACCGTATTCCTTCAGTGCCTTCGCAACTACCTGGCCACCCGTCAATTTCATTGGATCAACCCTCTATCTGTTTTTGGCTTTGGCGACTGGAAGCTCCGCGCGCTCCACAGTTGGTGATATTAAGGGAGCAGAGAGCCGTGCCTCACAAGTTCGCAGGCGCGTATTATCCGACGCAAGCTGACGCACTGTTTTGCGAAAGTGCGATGGTTTCCAATTCTGCGGTCTAAAGAAGTTGAATTTGAACCAAGAAGTGGCTCGAGTCAGTCTCAGACGGCGTGTAGCTGTTATAGGAAGTGCACAGCGACGGTGCCTTTCTCCTTACGACGGCTTGTGCATCACTCGCTATTATGAGCGCAGCCAAACCGTCACCACCTTGTGGCAGTATACCAACTTCGTTGCCACGATGCTCCGCATACGAACGGTCGATGTATACCCGCCTTGAAGAGATCAGGACCATAAACCCTTTCAATTCCAACATCCGGCGCTCTCATTGGGATCCGGCACTATCTGATTGTCCCCTTGCGAAGCATCAAACTTCTTCGAGCACTAGCTCCGCAGTTTCAGCGGGCTCCGATCTTTGCGAATGAACCCCGACTGAATGGTGCCTTCAGCTTCCGTTCCAACGCGGGCGTCTAGAAGAAAGACGTTCAACCGCGGTCCTATCCGCCTGAGGAAACACAGTCATGATCCGCACGTCTTTCATTGCAACCGCACTCGTCGCACTCGTTGGCCTCACCGCCGCAGCTCCCGCCATGGCCAACGATGTGCGTATCGAACAATATGGCTGGTCGAACTCTGCCGGTGGCGCGCAGGAAGGGTACGGAAACCGGATCAGAACCTACCAGAACGGTGGCTACAACCGGATTATCGGCCATCAATATGGGCGTCATAACCTTTCGGCTGTCGGTCAGGAAGGCAATGACAACTATGGCGCCACCTATCAGAACGGCGACCGAAACGTGGCCGGCATCGGCCAGTTTGGCTCCAACCACACGACCATCCTTACCCAGGACGGCAATGGCAACATCGCGGCTGGTGTCCAGGTCGGTCGTGGCTGCAGCGCCAATGTCAGTCAGGGTGGCAACGGCAATGTCGCGGCCTTCGTCCAGGCCTGCCCGTAAGCGGCCGCGTGATGACGCAAAATGAGGTCAAGATCGCAATAGTAGGCCATTAGGGGAGACGACCCATGCCAAATAGCGTCAAACATCAACGCCGCCTGATGGCGATTCTCGCGCTGGTCCTGCTTCCCGTCGGCGCCGTTGCGGCCGTGACGACTGCCAACCAATCTGACGAGGAGCAGCTTTGCGAAATCAAAGCAACACCTGGAGCAGGTATGGTGAGACTGGATGCGCTCGTCCACGCCGACAGGCATGTCGGCGGGACTTACACCTTCCATGTCGAGAAATCAGGAGATGACGGAAGCTCTACGATCAATCAGAGCGGCGACTTTGATGCGACGGGGGGACATGCGGCAACCCTCAGCTCCGTCTCGCTCGGCTCCAAGGGAACCGAATACAAGGCGACACTGGATATCGTGATCGGGGATAACAGTTTCAGTTGCACGAAGCAGATCGGCGGCAACTGATCGGCCTCCACACCCTGCAGATCTCTTCAAAAGGGCGCCGGTTTCTGGCGCCCTTTTTGCTTTCGATCAGGCCACAACGACTGAACGACAACTGAACGGGCAATTCCGACTGGGTTCAGCTTAAAGATGCGAAAGTTGATCATCGGCTAAGGCAGCCGGCAAATGGAGATCAAGATGACCCGCAACGTGCTTACGATCCTTACCGTCACTCTTCTTGCCGCGAGCCTTGGGCAAGTAGCTTTGTCTGTACCAGCCTATGCCGGCGGCCGGATCTCGTTCAACCTTGCACCGGACAATGCCGAGGATGCGGGTCTTTTCTCAACCGGGCTGCGCGTCTATTCGCTCTACCGCGGTCTCAAAGACGCCGACATCCGGCAGCTGGGCCGGAGTAACGCCGCTGGCATCGCCCAGGTTGGACGTGGCAACCTCGGCTTCATCCAGCAACGGGGCAATGGTCATTCCGCAACCTTACGGCAGAATGGCAACAACAATGCCTATGGCATTTTCCAGTATGGGCGAAATACTGAAACCGACGTGGTGCAGGATGGGGATAACGGCAGTGGCGCTACCTTCAGCTATGGCTGGTAAGGCAGTTCACAACAGTCCCGAAGGCGATGTCACGTTGTTTCATCAACGGCTGGAAAAGGGGCTTGCTCGCAATTCAGGTAGAAGCTCTCCTCGCAGACAATTCCTGCCTTCAGACGACGGATCGGCAAGATCTTTACCCTGCGAAAAAGCCAACCCCTTGACCAAACCCTGATCAGAAAACCATACTTAGAGGTGGCTCACTTTTCGGTGGAAAAACCGGCTCAGTTCTGCGCGGAAATCAACACCTCCGGCCGTCCCTGTTACCACGCCGTCTTTTTTGTCTGTGGTCGTCATTACCTCCTCCTTGCGCGGATATACCAACTATTCTTCATCGACTTGCAGAACTCCAGAGCCGTAGTAGCGCGCAGAAAAAAGTCATGTGAGCGTTGAGTTTATGGGCTTCCGTAGTGCCGTCCTCACAGGGTCAACCACCGTCTGCCGCGAAGCTCAGAGGTGTCCTATTCTTGCTCACGACACCGACTTCAGACGTCCGGCCTCATCCTTCGCGGCCTGCACGGAATTCCTGGTAGCGGATCACCCCATTGATGCCGAGCCAAGCGAATGGCTCCGGCGGAATCTTCGAGGGCGCTGGATTGTCCATGAACTGGCGAAGTTCGGGCGAAATATTCCTGGTGGCAAGATCGACCACCATGATACCCGCCAGCGTGCTTTTCACCGTACCGAGACCGTTCTCGCAACAGGCGGAATACAGCCCTTCCTCTATCTCTCCGAACGCGGGCGCATGGTTCCGGCTCAGGCATAGACGGCCGGACCAGGTGTGTTCGAAAGGCAATCCCGTAAGACCGGGGAATCTAGCGTCGAAAGCGCGGCGATGGCCTTTGGCCATCTTCATCATGCGGGACTGCGACGCCGTAATGGTGGTCTCATAGGTATATTTGGTGCGGATGACGATGCGCGATTGGCCGTCCATGGTGAATTTTCTGAGGGTCGCCCCCATGGAATCTGCAGGTAGCAGCGCCCACCAGTCTCGGCCCGAAACAACGCAACCTTGCTGGTCCGCCGGAAAGGGGGCGGTCATCGATGCGTAGGCGAAGATATGCATCAATCGCCGGCTGAAATGCCCAAAATCCTCGATATGGCCATTGACGCCGAGGATAACATTTGGTGCCGTCACGGTGCCCCGCGACGAGATCGCCGTCCAAACCCCGTTTTGCCGTTTCAACGACGTCACGGGTGAATTTTCGAAGAGATCGACCTTGGTCGCGAGACCGGCTGCGAGTCCCCGAATGTAATCGGCAGGCTGGATCGTTACCGCACCCGGCGTGAAGAGGCCCCCTTGGTAATACGAGGTTCCCGCAAGTTCGCGCATTTCGACCGCATTGAGGAAGGTATGCGGCTCGCCATTGGCTCTCAGGGAATGCCCGAAGCTCTCATTGAGTTTTAGGCCGCGCTCAGTCGCGGCTGCATTAATCTTGCCCGATCTGTTGAACGTCTCGGCCGACATGCCGAACTCTTCGGCTATGTCAGCCGCAAAACCGATGGCGAACCGGTTCTGCGCCATTTCCACTCTGGAGGCGTCGGCACCACCACTGGCATATTCTCCGGATGAAAGATTATGCGGGACGTCAATCATGAAGCCGGAATTTCGTCCCGCGGTATTCACGGCGACCTCCCGCGCATCGAGCACGACGACCTTGTCGCCAGGCCTGACTTGTGTAAGGCGCCGGGCCGCTGACAGCCCGGCAAATCCTGCACCGATGATCACCCAATCGGCGGTGACATTGCCCTCGAGAACGCGGACGGGGAAGGTGCGCTTGCTGATCGCAGTCCACCCCGACACGCCGTTCTCCGCGGGAAGCCGCTTTACCGTCTTCTCAATCATCGGATGGTCTCGTCGACGGAGCGATCGGAGATGTCGATCCAGATGGTCTTGAGTTCGCAATAGTTGTCGTGTGCGAAGATCGACTTGTCGCGACCGCCGAAGCCGGATTCCTTGTAGCCGCCGAACGGGGTCGTCGCGTCGCCTTCGCCGAAGCAGTTGACCGTGACGAGGCCGGCCCGGATGTCGCGCGACAGGCGGATCGCATGCTTCAGGCTGCCGGTATAGACCGATGCCGTCAGGCCATAATTGGTGTCGTTGGCAAGGGCGACCGCCTCGGCCAGCGTGTTGAAGGTCGTCACCGACAGGATCGGCCCGAAGATTTCTTCCTTGAACAGCCGGCTGGAGGAGGTGACGCCGTCGACCACCGTCGGCTCGACGAAGATGCCGCCAT
>NZ_JAQJCK010000015.1:0-146269 GCF_030182455.1 Rhizobium cerradonense | reverse complement strand
GCCGAGACCGGAGAGTTTGACGCCGCCGAATGGCGCTTCGGCCGTCGAGATCAGGCCGGTATTGACGCCGACCATGCCGTATTCGAGCGCTTCTGCGACGCGGAAGACGCGGGCGAGATCCTTGGCATAGAAATAGGAGGCAAGACCGAATTCGGTGTCGTTGGCCTGGGCAATGACATCGGCCTCATCCTTGAAGCGGAAGAGCGGAGCCACCGGTCCGAAAGTCTCTTCCTTGGCGACAGCCATCGCCGGCGTGACATTGGCCAGTACGGTCGCCTCATAAAAGCGTCCGCCGAGCGGATGGCGATGACCGCCGGCAACGACACGGCCGCCCTTAGAAAGCGCATCGGCAACATGCTCCTCGACCTTGGCAAGGGCTGCTTCGTCGATCAGCGGGCCGAGATTGATGCCTTCGTCGAAACCATTGCCGGTCTTCAGTGCGCCGACCGCCTTGGAGAGTTTTTCGGCAAAGGCGTCATAGACACCGTCCTGCACATAGAGACGGTTGGCGCAGACGCAGGTCTGGCCATTGTTGCGGAACTTGGCGATCAACGCACCTTCGACGGCGGCATCGAGATCGGCATCGTCAAAGACGATGAAGGGCGCATTGCCGCCGAGCTCCAGGCCGAGTTTCTTGATAGTCGGCGCGCTCTGCCTGTAAAGCTCGGCGCCGACTTCCGTCGAGCCGGTGAAGGTCAGCTTGCGCACGACCGGGCTTGCGGTCATCTCGCCGCCGATGGCGCGGGCCGAGCCGGTCAATACACTGAACAAGCCCTTGGGCAGGCCGGCGCGTTCGGCAAGGACCGCAATCGCGATCGCCGAAAACGGCGTCTGCGAGGCGGGCTTCAACACCATGGCGCAGCCGGCGGCAAAGGCAGGACCGGCCTTGCGGGTGATCATCGCATTCGGGAAGTTCCAGGGGGTGATCGCGGCAACGACGCCGATCGGCTGCTTCATCACCAGAATGCGCTTGTCTTTCTGGTGGCCGGGGATGATGTCGCCATAGACGCGACGGGCTTCTTCGGCAAACCATTCGATGAAGCTGGCGCCATAGGCGATCTCGCCCTTGGCCTCGGGCAGCGGCTTGCCCTGTTCGGCCGTCAGGATGCGGCCGAGATCATCCTGGTTTTCCATCATCAGCTCGAACCAGCGCCTCAGGATGCCGGAGCGTTCCTTGGCGGTGCGGGCGGCCCATTCCTTCTGGGCGGCTTCGGCCGCGGCAATCGCCTTTTTTGTCTCGGCGGCGCCCAGATTGGGAACGCGGCCGATGATCTCGCCCGTCGCCGGATTGTCGACCTTGATTGCGTTGTCACCTGCCTCGATCCAATTGCCGCCGACCAAAGCGGCCTGCCGGAACAATGTTGCGTCTTTCAAATGCATGACGGCCTCCTCGCAGGTCCTTAAAGTCCGGATATCACATGCCAGTCTTTGTTATCGGGACAGCTTCATATGGCGATTGACGTCCTTATAAAGCAGGTAGCGGAATTTCCCCGGCCCTCCGGCATAGCAGGCCTGCGGGCAGAAGGCGCGTAGCCACATGAAATCGCCAGCCTCGACTTCGACCCAATCCTGGTTCAGCCGATAAACCGCTTTGCCCTCGAGTACATAGAGACCATGCTCCATTACATGGGTTTCCGCAAACGGGATGACGGCGCCAGGTTCGAAGGTAACGATCGTGACGTGCATGTCATGGCGCAGGTCTAGTGGATCGACGAAGCGGGTGGTTGCCCATTTCCCGTCCGTCCCAGGCATTGGCGTTGGTGCAATTTCCTGCTCATTGGTGAAAATTGGCTCTGGTGCGTCTAGGCCCGGAACGGTCTCATAGGCCTTGCGAATCCAGTGGAATCGCGTGGCGACCGATCCGTGATTGCAAAGTTGCCAACCGCTCGAGGGTGGCAAGAAGGCGTAGCCGCCGGGATGGAGAACATGAACGTCTCCCCCCAACTCGATCGTCACCTCTCCTTCCAAAACGAAGATCACTCCTTCGGCGTGCGGATCCGATTCCGGCGTCTCACTGCCGCCGCCTGGGGCGACCTCCATGATGTACTGCGAGAAGGTTTCCGCGAAGCCGGAGAGCGGGCGGGAGAGCACCCAAAGGCGTGTTCCTTCCCAGAAAGGCAGATAGCTGGTGACGATGTCCATCATCACGCCCTTGGGGATCACAGCATAGGCTTCAGTAAAGACCGCACGGCCGGTCAGAAGGTCAGTCTGCGCCGGAGAGCCGCCCTTCGGCGCGAAATAGGTCGGTTTTGTCATTTTTGCACTCCGCGAAATATGGCGCCTATGATCTTCGCCGGATCGACGGCGTCAGGATGTGACGAACGTGCTATGGATTTGCCCATATCCGGCGGGCTTGTCCAGTCGCCGATGGTTCTGCAGCAAACTTTCCTACCCGTTTATCATGATGGCGCGTCGATCTCTCCTGGACGCTCAAAGCGTCTCGGACGCAGCGGCTGGACCGGGTGATGGTCTCCGATGAGCCGAAAAACTCGATCTAACTTCGAAAATTAATGCCCGCATAAGGGGATAAAATGGGTGTAACAAGTTGAAATGGAAACAACTTAAAGGAATAGTGGCGGCCACGGTCAAAATCGGGCCGGAGCGTCGAATTCTAAAATATCTGTTTTGCCCGTCGTTGAAATCTCATCTGAGAGCGATGCGCGCGCTACGCATACTTTGAGAAAAGGTTCGGAATGAAAAAGCTTATGATTCTGGTGGCCATCACTGTGGCGACTCTTTCTGCATCCGCAAGCGCCGGACCGGTCACGACCAAGGGCGGGTATGAATATGATCGAAATCAACTGAGCGATGCTACTGTTCTCAACTGGAACATCCAGGCATGCAGCCACGGTGGCATCAACCCGGACGCGCAACAGAAACTTGCGAAACTGATGGGCGTTTCAGAGGCCAATGTCCGTCTTGAGTTCTGTCGCCGCGTCCTCACCGCGTACGCGAAGGGAGCCATCCCCTACGAGGATTACGTTCAGTTTGTCCAGGGTCACCTCATGGCTCCAAGCATTATGAAGGCCTTGAGGATCGCCGGTTCGGGCCCGCTAAAGCCGCAGAGCCATGGACAAGGCGACATAGTTCTTCCGGTTTCAGCGAAAATGGACTCTGGCGAGACGTTCAAAGGCTCCACGATAGCCTCGCGCGAAGGCGGACGTTTCTCGGTTCAATCGTCGCGCCATTCTGTGAAATGTTCCGGCACCTACGATCCCAAGGATCGGCGCCCGACAGTCACTCTTCCGGTCAAATGCTCGGACGGTCGCACAGGCCAGGCCGAGGTCACGAGAGCGCCGGACCTCATGTCCGGATGGGGGAAGGTGAAACTGTCCGACGGAAGCGCCGGTCGACTGGTCGTTGGGTCAGTTCGCAAGCAGCCGTAACAGGCAGCTAAAGCGCCCACGGGCCTTCGGGCTGCTGTCTCTGTCGCGAAATTAAACGCCAGCCCCGATCGGGGCTGGCGATCCCGGTGCCGCGTTTTTCCATGAGAACCACGCAATCGATGGACCGTGCCTCACGCAAGCTTCGGATCAGGTGCCACTGCTACGGATACTTGTAAGAAACATCCTAGCGAGTCGCGCGGGCACCATGAAATTAAAAGCAGTCAGCTAGTTCGCAGTTGCGTTCATTCCTGCGCCTCTGCCAGCGTCGCAGCCCACTATCCGAAAGCCGCTGTGGCGGCTTGATTGGGCGGACAAGCAAGGCGTGATCAAGCTAACATTTGGAACGCTCGTTTATGACTTCAATCATTTCCTCTCTGTCCGCCAGTGCAATCCGGTCTCTCTCCACCGCCACGATCGCTGCTCTGACCACAGACGACGTCGCGGCGATGGGTACTAGCCAAATCAACGCGCTTACCTCAACCCAGATCGCCGTGTTGAGTACGGAAGACATTGCTGTTCTCTCGACGAAACAAATGAAGGCCATATCGCCGAGCGCCATTGTGGGCTTGGGGCTGGATCAACTGGCGGTTCTTTCATCGGTCCAAATTGGAGGCCTCTCCACGGTCGAAGTGAGGGCGCTGACCACCACTCAGGTCGCAGGGCTGTCGACGACGCAGATCAGTTCATTGACGACGACGCAGATCGCCGCTCTCTCTGCCACAGAGGTCGGCGCCCTTTCGACGGAGGATATCGCGGCGCTGTCGAGCAGCCAAATCGGGGCCATCAGCTCGTCCTCTCTGTCAAAGCTCTCCACCGATAATGTCGCGTTGCTCAGCACCGGCACGATCGCCGCCTTGAAGACGGCGCAGATCGCTGCGCTGACATCCAGCCAGATCGCTGCGCTCACGACCAAGCAGATCGACGTTTTGAGTTCTACACAGATCGGCGCCTTGAGTCTGAAGCAGGTTGCGGCTCTAAGCACCGAGGCTGTGGCCGCACTCTCGACCGAACAAATCGCTTCACTGAAGTCTGCCTCGATTGCGGGTCTGACTACCAGTGAGATTGCGGCGCTGTCGACGACGCAGATCGCTGCATTGACGACGACGCAGATCGCGGCTCTCTCTGCCACAGAGGTCAGTGCCCTTTCGACCGAGGATATCGCGACACTGTCGAGCAGCCAGATCGGCGCCATCAGCTCCGTCGCCCTCTCGAAGCTTTCCACCGATAATGTCGCATTGCTCACCACCAGCACGATCGCCGCGTTGAAGACGGCGCAGATCGCCGCCCTGACGTCCAGCCAGATCGCTGCGCTTACGACCAATCAGGTCGACGTTTTGAGTTCGACGCAGATCGGCGCTTTGAGCTTGAAGCAGGTTGCATCTCTGAGCACCGCCGCCGTTGCTGCACTCTCCACCACGCAAATTGCCGCGCTGAAGACTGCTGCGATCGTGGGTCTGACCACCAGTGAGATCGCGGCGCTGTCGACAACGCAGATCGCTGCACTCTCCACCACGCAGATCGCAGCTCTCTCTGCGACAGAGGTCGGCGCCCTTTCCTCGGCGGATATTGCGGCGCTGTCTAGCAACCAGATCGGGGCAATCAGCTCATCCGCGCTGTCGAAGCTCACGACGAGTAACGTCGCGTTGCTCACCACCAGCGCGATCGCCGCCTTGAAGACGGCACAGATCGCGGCGTTGACCTCCAGCCAGATCGCTGCGCTCACAACCAGTCAGATCGACGTTTTGAGTTCCACACAGATGGGCGCCTTGAGTCTGAGGCAGGTCGCGTCTCTGAGCACCGTCGCCGTGGCTGCACTGTCGACCACGCAAATCGCTTCACTGAAGTCAGCCTCCATCGCGGCCCTGACCACCAGTCAGATCGCGGCGCTGTCGACAACACAGATCGGTGCGTTGACGACGACGCAGATCGCGGCTCTCTCTGCCACAGAGGCCAGTGCTCTTTCGTCTGCGGATATTGCAGCGCTGTCGAGCAGCCAAATCGGAGCCCTCAGCTCCGTCGCTCTGTCGAAACTCTCTACCAGTAATGTCGCATTGCTCACCACCAGCACGATCGCTGGTTTGAAGACGGCCCAGATCGCTGCGCTGACATCGAGCCAGATCGCGGCGCTTACGACCGGTCAGGTCGAGGTTTTGAGTTCGACACAGATCGGCGCCTTGAGCCTTAAGCAGGTTGCATCTCTGAGCACCGCCGCTGTGGCCGCGCTCTCGACCACGCAAATTGCCGCGCTGAAGACCGCCTCGATCGCGGGGCTGACCACCGATGAGATTGCCGCGCTATCGACGACACAGATCGGTGCGTTGACGACGACGCAGATTGCCGCTCTCTCTGCCGCTGAGGTTGGTGCCCTTTCGACCGAGGATATCGCGGCGCTGTCGAGCAGCCAAATCGGAGCCCTCAGCTCGGTCGCTCTGTCGAAGCTCTCCACCGATAATGTCGCGTTGCTCACTACCAGCACGATCGCCGCCTTGAAGACGGCGCAGATCGCGGCCCTGACATCCAGCCAGATCGCTGCACTCACGACCAAGCAGATCGACGTCTTGAGTTCGACGCAGATGGGCGCCTTGAGTCTGAAGCAGGTTGCGGCTCTGAGCACCGTCGCCGTGGCTGCACTCTCCACAACGCAAATTGCCGCGCTGGCGTCAGCCTCGATCGCGGCTCTGACCACCAGTCAGGTCGCGGTGCTATCGACGGCGCAGATCGGTGCATTGTCGAGTACGCAGATCGCCGCCCTGACCTCGGCGGAGATCGGTGCTCTGTCGTCGACGGACATCGAGGCGTTGTCGACCGAGCAAATCGAAGCCATCAGCACCCGAGGCATAAAAGGACTATCAACCTCTGATATTTCCGTGCTCTCCAGCGAGCAACTATACGCTATCACGACAACCCAGGCACAGGCATTGGACTCTGAGCAAATTGCGGCGATCATTGCGGCCTATGCTGCTTATAGCTGACTATGACGTCTGTGATTGCTGAAACGTTGCGGTTTCCGCGAAATGATGACGAGGGACGGCGGCACTTCTTCGAATAGTTTTCAATCTGGAAGGCTATTTCGGCTGAAAGCCCCTTGAACGTCCCATCGCCATCAGCATTCTTGCTCGTGGAATAGAGAAGCGGCTCTACCTTGTGGGGCAAGGTAGAGCCGGGAGACCGCATAACGGCTCACTGAGCGCGCCCAAGCGTCGGGGAAACTTGTCCGCTTGCTAATTTTATACTACTCAAGGCTGAATATCCAGCTAAACCTAAGCGCGCCGACCGGTTTTAACAGCAACTGTTTCCGGTATCTCAAGGACGCCGATCCATGTCGTCCGGTTAGGATGTTTGAATGAGGGCTTTTGTCCGGCCACCGCAGGTTCCAGCTCCGGGTAATGACTGGGGGCGCCCTGAGAAACCCGCCGCTGGCAGGGGCGCTACCAACGACGGGCTCGGCTTGGAGACAGTTGGTCAGTGCGCGCGCCTGCCAACTGACAGTTCAACATCCGCAGGGGCGAATTGTTCCATCGCCGCGCGAATTTGTCGCCGCTTGCGGTCGGATCATAGAGCATGACGAGCTGATTCTGGTCATTGCGCAGCGAGTTTCAGCGCAGGAGCGCCCTTGTCAGCCGGTGGATATGCTCTGCTCCGATGCCGCAGCAGCCGCCGATCATGGTCGCACCAGCTTCCGCCCATGAGCAGGCGAAGCGCGAATAGGTGTCGCTGGTCATATCCTCTCGGGTATCGTGAAGGCCCTCATTGGCAGCCGAATCACCTTGTTCGCCTTCAAAGGCATTGGCATAGACGCCGATCTCGAGCGCAGAGCCTTTATCTTTGAACACGCGAGCCGCTGTTTCGACCGCCGCCTGCATCACTTCCGGCTTGCTGCAGTTGAACAAGAGAGCCTTCGCGCCGGACGAGACCGCCCAGATCGCCGCATCTTCCACCCGTTCGCCGGAGCGCAGCTTCGGTTCGCTGCCTTTGACCTGTGCCTCGTCATCGGCCAGCGTGAACGAGATCCAGAATGGCTTCCCCGTTGCGGCAACCGCGGTGCGCACAGCCTCTCCTTCGGCGATCAGGCTGAGGGTCTCGCCAAGCCATACGTCCACATAGGGCGCTAGATTTTCAACCAGCACCTTGAGATAGGTCTGCACCCGCGAAGGATCGAAGTTCTGCGGCTCGTAGGAGCCAAAGATCGGCGGCAGCGAACCGGCAACCAGAATTTCCCGGTTGCTGACGGCATCGGCGGCTTCGCGCGCCAATTGGCCCGAGAGCCTCATCAGCGACGCACCGTTCTTCTGAAACCGTTCCTCGCCGATGTGAAAGGGTACCAAGGCATAGCTGTTGGTGGTGACGACATCAGAGCCGGCAGCGATGAATTCCTCATGGACCTTTCGAACGATGTCTGGGGAATTGATCAGCGCTAAAGCTGACCATTCCGGCTGCTTCAGTTCGGCCCCGAGGCGCAGGAGTTCGCGGCTCATGCCGCCATCGAGAATGGAAAGTTTGCTCATGGGTAGGGTCTCCGTAAATGCGTCGGGTCTGCGCAAAGGCATGACCTTCCTGCGTGCTAGCGCCGCACCGGCACCTGCGCCTCCAAGTGGCGGAAGGCTCGTGCGATAATGGCGGTGAGAATGAGATAGAAGACGGTAACGACGATCAGCGGCTCGTAGACCAGCAGCGTGTCCTGACGCACCTTGCTGGCGACAGCGTAGAGATCCATCACCGTGACGGTGAAGGCGAGTGGTGTCGCCTTGAGCTGCATGACGATTTCGCCGCCGATCGTCGGCAAGGCGATGCGAATGGCGCGCGGCAGCCAGATGCGCCGGGTCAGCGTGAAGGGTCGCATCCCAAATGCACGGCCTGCTTCCAACTCCCCCTTCGGCACTGCGAGCAGTGCACCTCGCAACACCTCCGCCTCGTAGGCGGCATAGTTCAGCGTAAAGCTCAGGACGGCAAAGAAGAAGCCCTCGCGTAGGATCGGCCAGAACAGGCTCTGACGGATACCGGGGATCATCGGCAGTAGCGAACCGACGCCGTAATAGAGAAGCCATAGCTGGATGAGCAGAGGCGTGCCGCGGAAGAAGGTGCAATAGCCTCGGGCGAGAAGTTGCGTCAGGGGACCGCCGCTTACCTGCGCAAAGGCAAGGCCGATAGCGATAATGAAGCCGAAGACGACCGAGATCACCAGCAGCGCCACCGTCTGCGCAGCGCCTGCCAAGAGAAGCGGCCAATAGGAGGCTATCCATGAGAAGGTCATGCCGTTCGCTCCTCAGGCAGGTTTCGGCTGACCACGCCGCACATGGCGCTCGATCAGATTGAAGACGACATTGGAGGCGAGCGTGAGGGCGAGATAGAGAAAGGCTGAAGCCAGGAAGAAGATGAAATAATGCTTGGTGCTCGCGCCGGCGAGGCGCGTGGCGAGCGCCAGTTCCTGATAGCCGACGACGGCGACCAGCGCGCTGTCCTTGGTGATCGACATCCACAGATTGGCAAGGCCCGGCAGGGCATTCGGCAAGAGTGCCGGCAGGATGACGCGGCGGAAACGCAGCATCGGCCCCATGCCGAAGGCCTTCGCTGCGTCGATCTGACCGGCGGGGATTGCGAGGATCGCGCCGCGCAGCACTTCCGTCATGTAGGCCCCCTGCACGATGCCGAGTACGACGACGGCGACGACGAAGCCGTTCACTTCGATCGCAGGCAGATTGAGCGCAGCCAAGAGCCGGTTCAGGCCATCCATTCCGGCATAATAGAGCCCGACGATCAGAATCAATTCCGGAATGGCGCGGACCGCTGTCGTATAAAGATTGAGCAACAGGCCGAGCGGCCTGTTGCCGGAAAGCTTGCCAAGCGCGCCTCCGACCCCGAGCAGGAGGCCGATTATAAACGCGCCGGCGGAGATGGCGATCGTGGAGGCCGCACCCACGAGCAGCACACCACCCCACCCGGGCGGATAGGGAGAGAGCAGGTCGAAGATACCTTGTGGAGCGGCCGCCATCGTCGAGATCGCTTACTTTGCGCCGTAGATGTCGAAGTCGAAATACTTCTTGGTGATTTCGTCATACTTGCCACTGGTGCGGATCGCGGCGATCGCGGCATTGAGCTTGGCTTTCAGCTCGGTATCTTCCTTGCGAAGGCCACCGGAAACGCCCGCTCCGAGAATTTCCTTGTCGTCGGCGACGTCGCCCATCTTGGCGCAGCAATCCTTGCCCGCATCACTCTTCAGGAAGGCGTCAAGAGCCAGCGAATCGCCGAAAACATAGTCGATGCGGCCGGCGGCGAGATCCTGGAATGCCTCGTCTAGGGTCTGATAGGTTTTTTGATCCGCGACTTTGGCAAAGTACTTATTGAAGTAGTCGGACTGAATGGTCGAAACCTGAATGCCGATGGTCTTGCCCTTGACATCATCGGCGGCGGCGCCAGGCTTCTGGTCTTTCGGGCCGATCAGCGTGCTTGGCGTGTTGTAATATTTGTCGGTGAAGTCGATGATTTTCGAGCGTTCCACGGTGTTCGACATCGATGACCAGATCACGTCGAACTTCTTGCTCTGCAGAGCTGGAATGAGGCCATCCCAGGAGAGTTCGACGATCGAGCATTTCTCCTTCATCTGATCGCAGACGGCATTCATCAGGTCGATTTCCCAGCCCTGCCACTGGCCGGAGGCATCCTTGGCGAAGAAGGGCGGATAGGATTCGTTCATAATGCCGAAACGAACGTCGGCCTGAGCCGTAAAGGCAGAAACGGCAAGCATGGCGCCGGCAAGAAGCAGGGGCAGTTTCATTCTTTGGATTCTCCTAATGTTGTTGTTTGTGAAAGCGGGGAGGGATCAGTGGCTGAGTGCGCCGGTGAATTCCCGGCAGCGGGCACTCAAGGGGGCA
Source organism: Rhizobium cerradonense (assembly GCF_030182455.1). NCBI lineage: Bacteria > Pseudomonadati > Pseudomonadota > Alphaproteobacteria > Hyphomicrobiales > Rhizobiaceae > Rhizobium > Rhizobium cerradonense. The sequence goes on along the minus strand of NZ_JAQJCK010000015.1, from coordinate 136,014 downwards.
TCGAAGATCTGCCGCGGCGGACCCTCTTCTTCGACCCGTCCTTGATGCAGAAAGAGAACATGACTGGAGACGTCACGGGCAAAGCGCATCTCATGGGTGACGAGCAGCATGGTTCGGCCCTCTTCCGCGAGGTCGCGGATGACCTTCAGCACCTCGCCGACCAGCTCGGGATCGAGTGCCGACGTCGGCTCGTCGAACAGCATGACAGCGGGATCGACACAAAGCGCCCGGGCAATGGCGGCTCGCTGCTGCTGGCCGCCGGAAAGGAAGGCGGGGTAAGCATGTCGCTTTTCGTAAAGTCCGACTTTTTCGAGCAAGGCTTCCGCCTTTTCGACGGCCTCCCGGCGGGCAACGCCCATGACATGAACCGGCGCTTCGATAATGTTTTCGAGTACGGTTCGGTGTGCCCAGAGATTGAAGCTTTGGAAGACCATGCCGAGACCGGTGCGCAGCCGTTCGACTTGCCGCCAGTTCGTCGGCTGCATCTGGCCGCCGCGGTTGCGCTTTAAGGCGATTTCCTCGCCGTTCACGACGATACGGCCGCGATCCGGTATTTCCAGCAAATTGATGCAGCGCAGAAAGGTGCTTTTTCCGGAGCCTGACGAACCGATGATCGAAATCACATCGCCTTTTTTGGCTTTCGTCGAAACGCCTTTGAGGACTTCATGGGGACCAAAGCTCTTGTGAAGATCATCCACATGAAGAGCTTGGAGAGGCGGTTCTGTCATACGCGGTTCCGAGTAAAAATAATTTGCGGAGAATATCGCGTATATGTGCCGTTTTTGCGCGCAAATTCTGATTGATTTGCATAATATATGCAGAAATTTGTTTCATATGCATCAAATGTGACAGAATGCCGGTATTGCCGGGCAATTCACGACCACGGTCTGGGGGTAGGATGGAAAAACTGGATCGCTTTGATCGCGATATTCTCGAGATCATCCAGCGCAATTGCCAGCTAACGGCGGAAACCATCGCCGAAAGGGTGGGGCTTTCGACCTCGGCCGTGCAACGGCGCCTGAAACGCCTGCGCGAGGAGGGGATCATCAAAGCGGAAGTCGCCGTCGTTGACCGCAAGGCGACTGGCACGCCCATGGTATTCATCACCGGGATGGAAATCGAGCGGGATAATTACGATGCGCTTGCGAAGTTCCGCCTTTGGGCGGAGAAGCAGGATCACATCCAACAGGTCTATTATGTCACGGGCGCAGTTGATCTCATTGCCATCATCACGGCTCGGGACGTCGAACACTATGACGACATCGCTGCGCTGATCATGGCGGAAAACCCGCAGATCCGACGCATGCATACCAATGTTGTCCTGCGAGACGTCAAGCTCGGTCTGGTCGTGCCACTGGCGACCGGCGACGATGACAACAAATAGAATCGCAGATGCCGTCACCGAGGGACTTCTCACGAATTTTATCGCCGTGGCGCAACTTGTGATAATTGCAGGTAATTCCGCAAAGGAACTTTCGGATGCAGCAGTCATTCCCCTACCAGCTCACATGAGCCGAAAAGGAAAGGAGAATGCTATGAATACGAAACTCATCGTTTCAGCAGCGGCCGCCTTCGGCCTTCTCGCTGGTTCAGCCTTCGCGCAGTCCTCGACGGTCACTGGGGCCGCGGGTGGCGCGGTTACCGGAGCTGTTGTCGGTGGCCCGGTGGGTGCGGCAGTCGGTGGTGTTGCGGGCGCTATTGTCGGTACCGCCATCGATCCGCCGCCACAGAAGGTTGTCACCTATGTGCAAGAGCAGCCGATGCCTCCGGCTGAAGCCGTCGTACAAGAAAGAGTCGTCGTCGGTCAGCCGCTCCCCGAGACCGTTGTCGTAACGCCGGTTCCGGATAACCCGACTTACGCCTATGCCGTCGTCAACCATCAGCGTGTCATCATCCAGCCGAAAACGCGCAAGGTTGTCAAAATTCTCGATTAATCCTACCGGAAGGACCTCTGCCGGAGGTCCTTCCTCTGCCGGACGCTTTTACCCAATTCCCTCATCGACCAGATTCTCGGCGCTTAGTCCGCCATGTCCCGGCGGCTAGGGCAGGCGAAAGTTGGTGCCTCCTGCTATTTGTAAGCTTGCGCTTACGCCTGAGGGCTGTGACGCCCCTTATTGGTTACCGCTTGTTTTCCGAAAAGTTCAGCGCTTGGCGCCTGCGCCGGTCGTGGCAGCATTCATTCCTGACAACCCATGGAGGCAGTATCGGCGACGCTTTTGCAGCCCAGAGAAATCATTTTGCGCAACAACTCGATGGAAAAATGATAATATTGCCTTACAATATGGGCGCTATTGATAAGTATTGTAAGTACAATATCTATAATTATACGTACAGTGCGTATGTTTCTGAATATTTCTACCGGCATATTTGGCATTATATATTCAGTTATTCTTAATTTACTGATGCATTTCTGCATCTATGACAGGTTTATGTCAGCGTATTCCCATGGATTTATCAAAATATTGTGTTGGCTACGGAGCTTCTCTGGCTATCGTGCGCCCGGAAGTTCACGAACTTTCGATTCAAAGGGAACAGCCGGATGAATGAACGTAACGGATAATCTCCGGGTCGTTCCGATCAGGCACACAGATTGGAGACAAAATGAACATCAAGAGCCTTCTTCTCGGCTCCGCTGCTGCGCTTGCAGCAGTTTCCGGCGCTCACGCGGCTGACGCTGTCGTCGCTGCTGAACCGGAGCCGCTCGAATACGTTCGCATCTGCGACGCATACGGCGCTGGCTACTTCTTCATTCCGGGCACCGAAACCTGCCTCAAGATCGGCGGCAAGGTTCGTACCGAAGGTGAATGGTACGACGCTTACAACCCGAACAACGTTCGTGGCACGCTCTGGCACACCCGCGCCGAGCTGCAGCTTCAGACGGCTACCGACACCGAATACGGTCCGCTGAAGACCAACACGGAACTGCGTTGGGATTGGCAGGAAGGCGGCTCCACGAGCACCAACTTCCTCCACGGCAGCATCAGCCTCGGTGGTTTCACCATCGGTAAGGAAGACTCGCAGTTCAACGTATTCACCGGTTATGCCGGCGACGTCATCAACGACGACGTGGTCTATGACGGCCCGTACGAACTCAACCAGATCACCTACAACTACGACGCCGGCAACGGCTTCACGGCTGTGATCTCGGTGGAAGACACCAATTCCGGCGTTGGCGCAACCGGCTCCAACGGCGAAGACAGCTCGGATCACTACGCTCCGGACGTCGTCGCCGGTGCTGGCTACAAGGCTGGCGCATGGTCCTTCAAGGTCGTTGGTGGTTATGACTCCATCGTCGAAGAAGGCGCTATCAAGGCTCGTGTCGATGCCGACTTCGGCGTCTTCTCTGCCTTCGTTATGGGCGGCTGGAACACCGACGGCGACAAGCTGAACAAGTACGCTGGCGCGAACGGTGGCGGCGACGCTTCCGGTATCGGCTGGGGCGATTGGGCAGTTTGGGGCGGCGCAAGCGTTCCGATCAACGAAAAGCTGAAGTGGAACTTCCAGGTCGCTTATACCGACTCGAAGATCTTCTCCGCTACGACGAACCTGAAGTTCAACCCGGTTAAGAACCTGCTCATCGAGCCGGAAGTCACCTACACCAACTGGGATTCGATCAACGAAGATCAGTGGGCTGGTATCCTCCGCTTCGAGCGTAGCTTCTAATCTGATCTGAATTTGACCTCCGATCAGAAAAGGGAGAAGGCCCGGTTTCCCTCCGGGCCTTTTTCTGTTCTGCACGTAAGTACTTCCGCAGCGCGCAACTGCGCTAGATCATGCGCTTTAATGGTGTCTGCTGTCCTCAAGGGCGCAGGCGCCCATTGTCATCCTTGACAATCCAGCCACCAAAAATCTCAACGCTCAGTTAGATAATTGTCTCACTGTTGCGTGAAGTGGCATTCTCGCCCCTGACAAAACATCGTTACCTCTGCTAGGTGCTACAGCCTATCGACGCCATATCGATTGTACGTCCCTGTCAAATATCAGGAGTTTGAGCATGACCGGTTCTTCCGACTACACGCCGCCGAAAATCTGGACTTGGAACAAGGCGAATGGAGGCCAGTTCGCGAATATCAACCGTCCGATCGCTGGACCGACCCACGACAAGGATCTGCCGGTCGGCCGCCATCCTCTTCAGCTTTATTCGCTCGCAACGCCGAACGGTGTGAAAGTCACGATCATGCTGGAAGAGCTGCTGGCGCTCGGCCACAGCGGCGCGGAATATGACGCCTGGCTGATCAAGATCGGCGAGGGTGATCAATTCGGAAGCGGCTTCGTGGGGGTCAATCCCAATTCAAAAATTCCGGCCCTGATGGATCGCAGCGGCCCGACGCCGATTCGCGTCTTCGAGTCCGGTTCCATCCTGACCTATCTCGCCGAAAAGTTCGGCGCCTTCCTGCCGACCGACCCCGCCGTGCGCGCCGAATGCTTTTCCTGGCTGTTCTGGCAGATGGGAAGCGCACCCTATCTCGGCGGCGGCTTCGGCCACTTCTACGCCTACGCGCCGACGAAGATCGAATATGCGATCGACCGCTTTGCCATGGAGGTGAAGCGCCAGCTCGACGTGCTGGATCGCCGCCTTGCCGAAAGCGAATATCTCAGCGGTAAGGAATACACGATCGCCGACATGGCCGTTTGGCCCTGGTATGGCGGCCTGGTCAAGGGCTGGCAATACGGTGCGGCCGAGTTCCTTCAGGTCGAGGACTACAAGAATGTCCAGCGTTGGGCCGATGCAATCTTCGAACGGCCGGCAGTCAAACGTGGGCGGATGGTCAACCGGGTATCCGGTGAGCCCTCAAGCCAACTGCATGAGCGCCACGACGCCAGCGATTTTGAAACCAAGACGCAGGACAAGCTCGCAATCGCGAGCTGAACAATTCCTTTACTATCAAAGCTGGGCGCTATTGCGCCCGGCTTAGCCGCTAAGGTTATCAGCCTTCGGTGAGCCTTTTGCTGCCGCCTCGACAAGAGATGTTCCGATGATAAAAGGCATCGGTGATATCATGCGTCGAAGTGTGACGAAGAAGAGGGTTCATGCGGCACTCCCGGTCAGATGTGCAAGGGCGCGCGCGCGTCGGACCTAACGTGCCGGCGGCATCTAAGAAGGTGGGCCTTCGCTCGACTGAGATCGCCGATCGGAATTTCCGCGTCATCCTCGAAGCCATTCGCCGCTACGGTCCGTTGACGAGGCTCGAACTGGGACAGCGGACCGGACTGAGCGGGCCGGGCATCACCAATATATTGCGCCGGCTGAGCGATGACGGCCTCATCACATCCAGGCGGCGCAGGGATGCGGCTAAGGGGGCTTCGTCCACGGAATTTGCACTCAATCCGGATGGCGCCTTCTCGATCGGCGTCCGGCTGGGCGGGGCCTGCCCGGAAGCCGTGCTGATCGACCTCAGCGGCCAGATCCGAGAGCGGACGCAGCTCGACCAGACGATCGAGCTGTCGGCCAGCCTTGAAAAGGCGGCACGCGATCTTCTTGCCGGCAAAACGGCGGCGCCTCGCGTGCTTGGCATGGGCATTGCCGCCCCATCGGCGGAGGAGGTCAGCCTTGAGCAGATAGCGCTTGATTCGCGGCCGCTCCGCGTCCTGGTCGAGCGCGATTGCGTGGCGGCGGTGCTTGCCGAGCGCACCATCGGCGCACCGATGGCCGAGGGCGGCCTGGTGATGATCATCATCGACGATACGGTGGAGGCGGCGCTTCTCGTGCGCGGCGTGCCCTTTGCCGGTGTGCATGGCCGGGCGGGCAGCATCGGGGCGATGCGGACGGGTCCGGATCATGTTCGGCTCGACAGTATCGTCGGTTTGCATGCGCTAAAGGCCTGTCTGTCGCCAGAGGAGTTCGCAGCGCTTCTGGCCGGACAGGAATTGCCGATGTCGGCTTCCGTTTCGGATTGGGTGAAAAATGCTGCTGGTCATCTGCTCGACGCCATTGTCGCGACGGCAGGGTTCCTCGCCCCTGGCGCAATTCTTGTCGGCGGTGATCTGCCGCGTGGCATTGTCGAGGCACTGATCCATCAGATGTCGATCGAGCGCCGCAATACGACCATTCGCCCATTCATTACGCCATGGATCTCGCCCATCAGGCCGGCAAGCTTTGACGGCGGCGGGATTGCCATCGGCGCTGCGCTGCTGCCCTTCTTCGACGCTCTGTTGCCATCGCCATCGGCGGGGTAAACGGGGTGCCCGGCCGGTTTTTGACTGGGCACGTCGCTGGCTATGCGACCTGTTCGTCCCTATGGCTGAGATCGGAGGCGAGCGCCTTATCGAGCACCTTCTGGATATTGGCGGCGCGGCGGAAGGAGGGCTCCTGCGTCTTGCCAGCCCTCACGGCCTGGACAAAGCGCTGATAATTAGTTTCGACCGGGTCGAACGGGATATCGCGCCATGTGGCGGTATGGACGTCGTCACCGAAGCAGGCGCGCAAGGTCGACTTGCCCGTGTCGTAGATCATTTCGATCGAGCCTGTCTCGCCATAGACACGCAATCGCAACTGGTCGAGCTGGCCGGCCGCCGTGCGGGTTGCCTGAATCGTCCCGATTGCGCCTGACGTGAAGTCGACATTCATGGTGAAGCTGTCATTGGCATCGAGATCATATTCGTCGATCTTGTCGCCCGGCGCCTTGGTAAAGGTCTTCAGCCGGCCGAAGACATGTGCGACGTCGAGCCCAGAGCCGTAAGAGGTGAAATCGACGATGTGGATGCCGATGTCGCCCAGCGCGCCGTTGGAGCCGTGTTTCTTGCTCAGGCGCCACAGCCACTTGCTTTCCGTCTTCCAGTCGCCCCAGGCCTTGCCGACCAGCCAACTCTGCAGATGCGACGCCTCGACATGGCGCACGGCGCCGATCTCGCCGGCAAGCACCATCTGCCGGCCTTTCTGCAGGGCAGGCGAGTTGCGATAGGTGAAATTCACCATGCCGACCTTGCCTGATTTCTCCATCGCTTCCGCCATCTCCATCGCCTTGATGGCATCGGTCGCGAGCGGCTTTTCGCAGAAGACATGCTTGCCGGCCGCAATCGCCTGCATGGTGGTGGGATGATGGACGCGGTCCGGAGTGACATTGGCGACTGCATCAAACTCGCCCCAGGCAAGCGCTTCCTCGAGAGAGCCGAAATGATTGGGTATGCCATGCAGGCTGCAGAAGGCCGCCAGCCGCTCGGGCACGATGTCGACGCCGCCGACAACGCTCACGCCCTCGATCGCCTTGAAACTCGAAGCATGTTTATCGGCCATTCCGCCGGTGCCGAGAATAAGTAAGCGCATATTACCCTCCCATAGGATCATCTCTCCGTGGCCGAGCATTCAAACTCGAACCCACAGTGGATTGCGGCAAAACAATTTCTACTTCGCCGTTCAGAAGTTGATGACGTGACGCTTGAACAATGTCGCCGGGCGCTATGTCTTCGCAAAGATCGCCATTTTCCGCTCCTCCTAGTTCCGGCTTGACATCAAAACAAAGTAACTTAATCTAATCAATGCAGCACGGAAATGAGGATAGGTCAACAGATCAAACCTGCTGTATTCGCCAAAATGGGGGAGGAGACCCATCATGATGAAGTCAATTGTCAGCGCCCTGGCGCTGAGCACGATGCTATTTGCAGTGCAGTCCGGCTATGCCCAGGAGTTGGCGACAAAAGACAGGATCGGGTTGGAGAATGCTCCGAAGTCTTTGGTTGTCCGCCTGACGAATGACAGTCCGAACAATGCCGATCCCAAGATTGCCGATGGCTACAAGCAATTGTTCGTGGACTTCATCAAGAAACATCCGGACTGGAAGCTGCAGATGCAGTTCATGTCTGCCGATATCGGCACCGAACAGGCGAAAATGCTCGAACAGGCAAAGGCCGGCAATGCGCCGGATTGTGCGGCGGTCGACTCCTTCGTGCTATCGCAATTCATGATCAACCATGTGCTTGCCGACTTCTCACCCTATTTCAGCAAGGACGAGATTGCCGATCTCTTCCCTTTCATTCGCAATGGCATCACCGACAAGGACGGAACCATCCGTGCCTGGTGGTGGGATACGGACTTGCGCGTTCTCTATCGCAACAAGTCGATCGTTCCCGACGCGCCGCAGACCTGGGACGATCTGAAGAAAGCCGCCCTTGCCTCCAAGGATCAGGGCATGGAAGGCGTTCTCTTCAATGCCTCCCGCTATGAAGGCTCTACCTTCGACTGGCTGGCGAATTACTGGGCTCTTGGTGGCAAGCTGGTGGACGACAGCGGCAAGCCGGTCTTCGGCGAAGGCGACAACAAGGAAAAATTCCTGAAAGCGTTGACCTATTATAAGGACCTCGTCGATACCGGCGCGGCGCCGAAGCGTGTTACGACGATCGGCAATTATGACGACCTGAACGCCGCCGCTGCAGCCGGCACCACTGCCCTGTTCATTGGTGGCAACTGGCAATATGCCCAGTTGAAGGCGACGCTCGACGAAGACGAGTTCAACAAATGGACCTTCTCGCCGATCCCGGGTCCGACGGCGGACAAGCGCTCGACCGGCACCGGAGGCTGGACGATCGCCTCCTTCAGCAAGGACAAGGAAAAGGTCGAGATGTGCGCCAATCTGGCGCGCGAGGTCTATATGGGGCCGGGCAACGCTTTGCAGCAGCAATTGCCGACGCGCAAATCTCTGTTCGACAAATATCCGGTCTTTGCAACTGATGCGAACAAGACGTTCGCGGCTGCGCTCGCCAACGGCCAGGCCCGCCCTGGAGCGCCAATCTATCCTGAAATCTCCAATCAGATTCAGATCATGATGGGCGACGTCCTGTCCGGCACAAAATCGCCGGAGGATGCCTTGAACGCTGCGTTCAATGCGACGATGGAGGCTTACAAGCGCCTCTAGCGCACCGCATGTTCAATTGAGTGCGCAACGATCGCATACTCTTTTGATTCGGGAGCACCTAGTCAGCCTGCGGGTGAACCACCACAAAGCCGGATGCTCCAGCCGAAAGATGATCGGGGGCGGCGCTCCAACATCGGCAGCGCCGCCAACGTCCATTTGAAACATTTGGACAGAGAGAGCAGATGAGCCCAATTGCAATGGAGGCCCCAACAGGCCGAAAACGCGGGTTCTTTCCGCGTGATTTTGCCGGCGCGCCGCTTCCATGGATCATGCCTGTCATCCTGGTCATCGGCGTATTCTACCTTTACCCGGTGCTCGACGTTTTCCGGCTGTCGCTGACCAACGCGACGCTGATCGGCGAGAATTCGAGCTACACGCTGGATTCAATCAAGAACGCAATCAACTCGCCGCAACTGCCCGATATCCTGTGGGCGACGCTGATCTTCGTCGGCGGCAGCGTGGTCGGCCAGCAGATCCTCGGCCTGGCGGTTGCGGTTGTCGTCATTCGCGGCGAAAAACGCGGATTGTTCGGCACGACCATCCTGCGCACGACCGCGCTCGTCGCCTGGGTCGTACCCGGCATTGCCGGCGGCATCATCTGGCAGATGCTGTTCAGCGAAGCGCCCTATGGCGCCCTCAACAGTATCTTGCGCATGATGCACATTCCGCCGGTGGCCTGGCTCTCCGATCCGGCGATCGCGCCCTGGTCGGCGCTGCTCTCCAATGTCTGGCGCGGCACGGCCTTCTCGATGGTGGTGATGTATGCGGCGCTGAAAGCGGTTGATCCGTCGCTTTACGAGGCTGCCGAAGTAGATGGCGCAACCTCAACACAGCAATTGATCTTCATAACCCTGCCGCAACTGCGTGCCGCGATCCTCGTCAACATGATCCTGATCACCATCATGACGCTCAATACCTTCGACGCGATCATCACGTTGACGGGTGGCGGGCCTGGCCGGGCGACCGAGGTCATATCGCTCTACGTCTTCAACATCGTCTTCCGCAATTACGATCTTTCAGGCGGCAGTGTGCTGTCGGTGCTGATGCTGTTCATCAGCCTCGGGCTCGCCTTCGTTTACGCCTCGTTCCTGCCGAAGGAGGAAGAAACATGAGTATGAGAACAGGCAGCCGCTGGGGCGATGTCGTCAGCTATATCTTCATGCTGATCATGTTCGTGTTTTTCGCGGGGCCGTTATCCTATCTGCTATCGCTTGCCCTGCGCGGTCGGCGGGAGATCTATCTCGGCGTTGCCCGCTATATCCCGAAGAACCCGACCATCGACAATTTCGTCTCGGTGCTCACCAACAGCTACTTCCCGATCTATCTTTGGAATGGCCTGAAGCTCGCGTCGCTGAGCGGCCTCGGCGTCCTGATCGTCGCTTTGCCGGCGGCCTACGCGTTTTCGCGCTTTCATTTCCGTGGCAAGGGCCTGTCGATGATGGGGCTTCTGCTGTTCCAAATGATTTCACCGCTGGTGATCATGGTGCCGCTCTACCGGTACATGAACAAGCTTGGGCTGCTCGATACTCATTTCGCTGTGGTCATGGTCTATATCGCGCTCGGCGTGCCGCTGGCGACGTGGCTGCTGAAGAGCGCCGTGGATGGCATTCCGAGGAGCCTTGACGAGGCCGCGATGATCGACGGCTGCAATCGCTTTTCGGTGTTCTGGCGCATCATCCTTCCGCTCTCGGGGCCGGGCATCGCTTCGGTGTTCATCATCACGGTGATTGCCGGCTGGTCGCAATTCCTAGTGCCGTTCCTCCTGCTGACCCAGAACAACTTGATGCCGATCGGCGTCGGCATCTTCAACTTCAAAGGCATGCAGACGGACTCCTCCGTGCAATTGCTGGCGGCCGCCTGCCTGATCTCGGTGGTTCCCGCCATCGTCGCTTTCCTCTCCCTGCAGCGGCTGATCCTCGGCGCGATGACCAGCGGAGCCGTGAAAGGATGATGTTACGGGCAAGGAGAATTGCGTGTACGAGGCAGGCGAGAGATAGCGCGAGGCTGCTTTGACGATGCGACAATTCGACGATGCCCATAATTTCTTTGACCTGACCGGCGCCAATGTCGAGGATGCCGGCGAACACAACCGCGCCGTCATCCTGCGCTGCATTCATCGGCAGGCGCCGATCTCCCGGGCAGAAATCGCCCGGCAGACCGGATTCACGAAGCCGGCGATCGCGCGCATCGTCGACCGGCTGCTGGATGAAGGTCTGGTGATAGAGGCACGCCGCCGCCATGGGCTGCGCGGGCAGCCGGCAATCGAGCTCGAGATCAATCCCGACGCCTGTTTCTCGATCGGCGTGAATATCGACCGCGATCATTTGACGATATTGGCGGTCGATGCGGTCGGAAACGTCAGGGGGAGAGTGCATCACGAAAAACGCTTCATTCTTCCGGCCGAGTTTGTCGAGCTGACGGCGGATGCCATCTCGCATTTCCAGCGCAGCAAGCTCGTCGACGATGCGCGCATCGCCGGCATTGGCCTTGCTGTTCCCGATTGGCTCGGCGAAATTCCTGTGCTGGGCCGACCGGACGATTATGCGCAATGGACGACTTTCGATGTCCGCAAAGCGATCGAAGCCATCACCGATCACCCGATCTTCATCGACAACGAAGCCAATGCCGCGGCAATGGCGGAGCTGGACTACGGACTTGGCGCCGAAAGCCGCAGTTTCTTCTATATCGCCATCAACGCCTGCCCCGGTGGCGGGCTCGTGCTCGACGGGATCGGCCATCGCGGCGCCATGGGATTGAGCGGCGAAATCGGCTGGCTGCCGATCGCCGATCCGAATGATCCGAAGGGGGCGAAAGTGCAGCCTCTCGGCGAGATCTTCTCGCTGTTCTTCCTTTATGACCACCTTGCCAAGCACGGCATAGACGCGAGCAGGCCGCAGGATTTGTTGGCGCTCGATGCACGCGGACGCAAGCTGGTTTCGTCTTGGCTGAAGCAGATGAGCGTTCATCTTGCCGAAGCGGTCATCCATATCGGCCTGATCGTCGATCCCGACGCGGTGATCGTCGGCGGACGCCTGCCGGTGCGCATGACCGACGAGCTTCTGCGCTATGTGAACGAACACCTGCAGTCTTCGGACCCGAACCTGCCGTCCATTCATCGCGCCTCGCTGACGGAGGATGCCGCCGCCCTCGGCGGCGCGGCGATGCCGACGGCGGCGGCCTTGATGCTCGGTTCGGCCAATCCGCAACAGCGCACGCGCTCGCCCCTGCAGATCATGGACCGCCTGCACGCCACATGAAGAGATCCTAATGTCATTCGATTTGAAGTGGGAGGAATTCAGTGAAAATCGGCTTTTATACATCGACATTCAACGATCGCCCTTTTGAGGAGGTTGCCGATTTCGCCAAGGAGGCAGGATTCGACGCGATCGAGATCGACGTCCGCGGTCATATCAAGACGCCTGATCGTGTCGCCGACGTCGTAACCGTCGCCAGGGATCGCGGCCTGTTCGTCGCCTCGATCACCTTGACTGGTAATCAGCTAGACGCCGACATAGGCCGCCGGGCCGAATTGCGCAGGAGCACCCTGGAGTTCGCCCATGCGGTCGGCGAGGCGAAGGTGCCGATCTTCGTCATTTTTCCTGGCCGCAACGACGATGCGAGCGAGGAGGAGAATTACGACAATTTCGCAGACCATGCGAACGCGCTGATTGAGGCGACGGAGGCGAGCGGTCTGACATTTGCGATCGAGAACTGGCCAGGCCCGAAGGATAATTTCATCGGCACTACGCCCTACGGATGGCAGCAGCTTTTCGAAAGGATCAGGAGCCCGCGCTTCGGCCTGGAATTCGATCCATCGCATCTGCTACGCATCGGTGTTGATCCTTTCGCAGCCCTTGCCGGTGTCAGGGATCGGATCGCCATCCTGCACGCGAAAGATACTGCCATCGACGCCGCGCCGCTGCAGGCCGTCGGCTATCATGGCAAGGGCTGGTGGCAATATAAGCTGCCCGGCAAGGGCATGCTCGATTGGGACAAATTCCTGCGCCAGGCAATGTCGTATGGCTTCGACGGCACGCTCTCGATCGAGCATGAGGATGCTGCTTATGGTTGGCCGGGCAAGGATCTTTCCGCTCGCAAGGAAGGCGAGCGGCTTGGCTTGAGCTTCCTGCGCAATGCGCTGAAATCGATCTGAAGCTGCGCCCAGGGAAGGGGAGGAAGCAATGGCGAATGTATCGGTCAACAATGCGCGCAAGGATTACGGCGCCTTCAAAGCCATCAAGGGCGTTTCGATGGAGATTGAGAACGGCGAATTCGTCGTTCTGGTCGGCCCATCCGGCTGCGGCAAGTCCACGCTGCTTCGAATGATTGCCGGCCTCGAAGGCATCACGTCGGGAGCGATCCAGATCGGGACGCACGTCGTCAACGACTTACCGCCAAAGGATCGCGACATCGCGATGGTCTTCCAGAATTACGCGCTCTATCCGCACATGACGGTAGCGCAGAACATGGGCTTTTCCCTACGGCTGAAGCGCATGCCGCGGCCGGACATCAAGACGAGGGTCGATCGCGCAGCGCGCATCCTTGGCCTGGAAAGCCTGCTTGAACGCTATCCGAAACAGCTCTCCGGCGGCCAGCGCCAGCGTGTCGCCATGGGTCGCGCCATCGTGCGCGATCCGGCGGTGTTCCTCTTCGACGAGCCATTGTCGAACCTCGACGCGAAGCTGCGCGTCCAGATGCGTTCGGAAATCAAGGAGCTGCATCAACGCCTGAAGACGACGACGATCTACGTGACGCACGATCAGATCGAGGCGATGACCATGGCCGATAAGATTGTCGTCATGAAGGACGGCAAGATCGAGCAGATGGGCTCACCGCTCGATCTCTACGATCAGCCGAGCAATCTCTTTGTCGCCGGCTTCATCGGCTCCCCGGCGATGAACTTTATCAAGGGCACGATGACGCAGAAGGGTTTTCGGACGGCCGACGGAATCCTGCTGCCGACGCTCAAAAAACCCGAAAATGCCGTCACCTACGGCGTCCGCCCGGAGAACATCCATCTCGATCCCCAGGGCATCGACATCAGCATCGTCGTGCTAGAGCCGACTGGATCGGAAACGCTGATCATTGCCAAACTGGGCGAACAGACCATCACCTGCGTCTTCCGCGAACGCATTCTTGCCAAGCCGGGAGAGACATTGCGGGTTTCGCCCGACATGTCGGCAATCCATCTCTTCGACGATGCCGGTGTGAACATTGGCTACAGTCGCGTCCGATGATCCGACCTGTGCAGGCGGAAGTTTGAAGCAATGCTGCCTGCACGAGAGGCTGCGCCTATGGCGCTGATGTCGAAGATTCTGCCCGGTTTTATCGGCGGATAACGCCGACCTTTGCGAGCACCTCGTTGGGGATCGCGTAACGTTGTATGATGTCGCGACCGTTTCGCAGGCCGCAGATTTCGCGCTGGATGAAGAAGGCCCACACGGCGTCGGAAGCCTTGTTGATAAGGTTCTCGCGGTCCGCGTCGCTGTGGCGGGTTGCGTCCCATGCCCGCAACTCCGCAAGCGCGGACTCTACCTTCAGGCCGTTGCGACCAAGAGAAGCGGCGCGTTCGGACATGAGTTCGTATTCGAGAACATTGAAGCCGCCACTCGAATTGAACTGCCTCAGAGATTGCGGCGGACGAAGGCTCATGGATGGGTATCCTTTTGCTCTGCGATGATGTTAACCGATCATGTCCGGGAGATCGATAGGCCAGGCTTGTATGGTTCACCGGTGTCATGTCGTGGCAGGTATGCCGAAATCGCATATCGACCATTCAAGTGTCGTAAAATTTGGCCTGCAGTTTCAAATTTGCGAAGCGTTTCGATCAATAATCGCGATCCGGCCATCGCGCCAAGCGCAATTCCCCATCCTTGTCGTCTAAAAAATATGCGATCGTCATAAAGATATGCGTTCATTGCAATGGTGCGTTGACCGAACGGCTCTATTAACCGGCGAGGGCCAGTCTTATATTCCAATCATCGAAAACACGGCGGCGCCCGGATGGCAACCGCTTTTCCAAACCCGCAGAAGGGGATGAACATGAACGTAGCGCATTCCTTCAACAACTGGCGCAAGTATCGCCGGACCGTATCGGAACTCGGTCGCATGTCGAACCGCAGGCTCAACGATCTCGGTATCGAGCGCTCGGACATCCAGCGCATCGCTCGCGAAGCGCTCGCACGGTAATATTGAAATTTCGCACGGTGACCGTGCGATGTTTGAACGCCCGCTCTCATACAGCGGGCGTTTTGCTTTATAAGGATGCCCGTATTCTCATTAGACCGGCTGGCCGAAAAGCTGGAAATATCCCCAGGCGGCAACGAAAATCGCAATCACGACGAGGATGACAAGCAACTTGCGTAGACCGGGGCGCGGTGTCTTGGGCGGCTTAGGTCTTCGAAATTTGATGACATTGTCGTTCATTTGACCTCGGCTATCGGGCATTATCCAAGCTTCTCTTTCGCTCCAAATCCATGGGTCCATAGATAGAACTGTAAGGCACCTAAGAGCAACCCATTGCGAAACCGAACGCGATGGCAGTAGCAGCCCCCTGTCAGATGGCACGTATCTTTCCGCGTAAAGTCGCGCCTCACAGGTGCGCATGCTCTGCAACTTATTTCCCCACTTTGCCGCGCGAAGAGAAAGTCGTTTCTTATAATACATTTAATCTACGTATTTTATAGATTATAGAGCCGCGCCAAAACGCCGGCACGATAATCGGATGATCCATATGTCCTATCTTCTGAGTCTTCTCGACAAAAGCCCTATCGACGCCGGTAAAAATGCCACGGATGCGTTACGGTCGACCGCCAGACTGGCGGTTCGAGCCGAGGAGCTTGGCTATCATCGTTTCTGGGTGGCCGAGCACCATAATATGGCGAACTTGGCGAGCTCCGCGCCGGAGGCGCTGATTGGCTATTTGCTCGCCAAGACATCGAAGATCCGCATCGGCTCCGGCGGCGTGATGCTGCAGCATTATAGCGCCTACAAGGTGGCGGAGACCTTTAATCTGCTTTCCTCGCTAGGGCCTGGCCGGGTCGACCTCGGCGTCGGAAAAGCGCCGGGCGGCTTTCCGCTATCGACGCGGGCGCTGCAGGCAGCGGTCGATCCCGAGCGCAAGCCGAGCTTTGCCGATCAACTTGCCGACATCAACGCTTATCTCTCAGGCGAATCCTCGGCGGATACCGCCGTTGCCACGCCGCTTCCTGCGGTCGCTCCCGAACGCTATTTGCTCGGTGCCTCCGTCGACAGCGCCAAGCTGGCAGCCGAGAAGGGCTGGGAGCTGGTCTTTGCCGGCCATCTGAATGGCGATCCCGAAAATCTTCGCAAGACCTTCGAAGCCTATGAGGCGGCGAGCGGCGGCAAGAGCCCGATCTTGGCCCTGGCGGCCTTTGCCGCCGAGAGCGAGGAGCAGGCGCGCGCACGTGTCGGCGATCTCCGCATCGTCAAGATCTTCCTTCCCAATGGTCAGACGATCAATGTCGGCAGTGAGGAACAAGCGGCCGAATTCGCCCGCCAGGCTGGCGTCACTGATTACCGGACCGAGGAGAAGGTGCCGAGCGTGCTGCACGGCACGGCAGCGCAGATCCGCAATGAGCTGGACGAACTGCATCGCCGCTACGGCGTCAAGGAATTCATTCTCGACACACCGGCGCTGACGGCTGCCGAGCGCCTTTCCTCCATCGAGCTGCTCGCCAAGGAGCGGCTCTCCCTCGTCGCTTGATAATACTGAAGAGGATTGCACCCATGGCTCAGAAACACGTCACGTTCGGCATCATGCTACAGGGTCCCGGCGGCCACATGAACGCCTGGAAACATCCGAGCGGTCCGGCCGATGCCAGCGTCAATTTCGGCTTCTTTGTCGATACGGCACGCAAGGCGGAAGAGGCCGGCATCGCCTTCGCTTTCGTCGCCGACGGTCTCTACATCAACGAGCAGTCGATCCCGCATTTCCTCAACCGCTTCGAGCCGATCTCGATCCTCTCGGCGCTTGCCGCTTCCACCTCGAAGATCGGCCTCGTCGGGACGGTTTCGACCTCCTATAGCGATCCCTTTACCATCGCGCGGCAATTCGGCTCGCTTGATCTGATCAGCGGCGGTAGGGCAGGGTGGAATGCGGTGACCTCGCCGCTAGAAGGCTCAGGTCGCAACTACAGTCGCGAGCATCCCGAACACGAGCTGCGCTACGAGATCGCCGACGAATATCTGGACGTCATCAAGGGCCTGTGGGATTCCTGGGATGACGACGCCTTCATCCGCAATCGCGAAACCGGCGTCTTTGCGGACAAGACCAAGCTGCGGCGGCTGAACCATAAGGGTCGCTTCTTCCGCGTCGAAGGACCTTTGAATATCGGCCGTTCCAAGCAGGGCCAGCCGGTCGTCTTCCAGGCGGGCGCCTCGGACTCGGGCATCCGGCTCGCCGGTAGGCATGCCGACGCCGTCTTCACCAATGGCGGGCCGATCGAGGAGGCGCAGGCCTTCTATCGCCAGCTCAAGGACAGCGTGATCGCACACGGGCGGTCGGCTGCGGCGGTCGGCATCTATCCCGGCATCGGCCCGATCGTCGGCGCGACGAAGGAAGAGGCGGAAGCGAAATATCAGGCAATCCGCAATCTCGTTACCATCGAAGAGGCGCTGCTCTATCTCGGTCGCTTCTTCGATCATCATGATTTCAGCGTCTATCCCCTGGACGAGCCTTTCCCCGATCTCGGCGATATCGGGCGCAACAATTTCCGCGCGACCACGGACCGCATCAAGAAGACGGCGCGCGAGAAGGGGCTGACGCTGCGCGAAGTCGCGCTCGATTCCGCAACGCCTCGCACCGCTTTCATCGGCACGGCGGACCATATCGCCGGCGAGATCATCCGCTGGGTGGACCAGGGGGCCGCCGATGGCTTCATTCTCGGCTTCCCGGTGATCGCCGAAGGCTTCGACGACTTCGCCCGATACGTCCTGCCGATCCTGACCGCGCGCGGCTATTTCGACCCCGTGCTGAAGGGCTCGACGCTGCGTGATCATCTGGGGCTGCCCTATCGCGAGAGCCGCTATGCGCAGGTCAAGGACGAAGTCGAACAAGGAAGGGCGATCCGTGCCTGAGGCATGGTCGACGCTGCCATGAACGTCATCACCCAGCATCATCGACCGACTGATGATATCGAGAAGGGGATAGCCTCCTTTATCGACGAGATCATCGCTCTCCGTCATGATCTGCATCGCTATCCGGAGCTTGCTTTCCAGGAGCGGCGGACCAGCAAGATCGTCGCCTCCCTGCTTTCTTCCTGGGGCTACGAGGTGACGACCGGTGTTGGGGGCACTGGCGTCGTCGCAACCCTTCGGGGCGGCGACGGCGGCAGGCGCATCGGCATTCGGGCCGACATGGACGCCCTGCCGATCGAAGAGGCCACGGATCTTCCCTATGCCAGCGACAATCCAGGCGTCATGCATGCCTGTGGCCATGACGGGCACATGTCGATCCTGCTCGCCGCGGCGCGTTACCTCTCTGAATCCAAAGATTTTTCCGGTGTGCTGACGTTGATCTTCCAGCCGGCCGAAGAGATCGGTGCCGGCGCCCGCAAGATGATTTCCGACGGGCTTTTCGAACGATTTCCAGTCGACGCCGTTTTCGGCCTGCACAATTGGCCGGGCGTACCATCGGGTCAGTTCGGTTTCGTCGCCGATGCGGCCATGGCCTCGGTCGATCAGGCCGTGATCCGTATCGTCGGCAAAGGTGGTCATGGGGCTGAACCGCAAAAGGCGGTCGATCCGGTATTGGCATCTGCCGCCTTCATCACGGCTTTGCAGAGTGTCGTGGCGCGCAATATCGATCCCCAGGATATGGCGGTCGTCACCGTCGGCTCGATCCATGGCGGCTCGGCCTCGAACGTGATCCCGGAAAGCGTGGAGCTGAAGCTGACCATGCGTGCCTTCAGCGAGGCGGTGCGCCAGCAACTGCAGGAGCGTATTCCCGCACTTGCCCGCGCCCAGGCTGAAAGTTTCGGTGCGCAGGCGGATGTGAAGTATCGCCTCGGCTTTCCGGCGTTGGTCAATCATCGCGAAGAAACGGCCTTCGCCCGCGCAGTGGCGCTGGAGGCCTTCGGCGAGGGGCGGATCGTGCAGAATTTCCGGCCGCGCACGGCAAGCGAGGATTTTGCCTTCATGCTGCAGGCGCAGCCCGGCAGCTATCTCTTCGTTGGCAACGGCGACACCGCCCCTCTCCACAGCGCCCAATACGATTTCAACGACGCGATCATCGCGCCCGCCGCCCGCTACTGGGTGCGGCTGGTCGAGACCTTCCTTTCATGATGACGACAACAGGACGGCTGATGAGATGAGTGACAGCTTTCTCTACACGACCCCTCTCGACCCACGCGCAAAGCCGCTGATCGATGAGCTGATCCATGAATATGACAGCCGCTACGGCACCTATTTCAGCGCCGAGGGTGCGGCGGCGGAGCTCAACCGCTATCCGCCGGAAGCCTTCGCGCCGCCCGATGGCAATTTCGTGCTTTTGATCCGCGATGGCGAAACCATCGGCGGCGGTGCGTTCAAGCGCTATGACGAGCGCACTGCCGAATTCAAGCGCATCTGGACCCGCCATGATCTGCGCCGGCAAGGGCTGGCGCGCAAGGTCCTGATCGAGCTGGAAGAGCAGGCAGCCCGCCAGGGCTATTCCCGCATCTACCTGACCACGGGTTTCCGCCAGCCGGAGGCGGTCGGCCTCTATCTCAACTATGGCTACACCGCCCTGTTCGACCAGGCTGTCGATCCCGAAATCCACCGGACCCTCCCCTTCGAAAAAGATGTCAGCCATCTGGCCGAACCGGAGCTGCGCGTGGCCGGCGGCAACAGGTGAAAACGGTCACGGACCGATAATCCATAAAAGGGAAACATCATGGCACTGACGACAGATTTCGCGGGCATTGCTCCCGGCAACAGGGTCGCCGATCAAAAGCAGGATTATTCCCGCTATCGCATCGTTCCGGCCCGCCATCCCGGCCGTGTGGCGGGAACCATTTTCGCTGCCCTTGTCATCGCCGCCGTGCTCTATTCCACCTTCACCAATCCGCGCTGGGGTTGGAGCGTCTTCGCGCAATGGTTCTTCGCCGAGCCCGTTCTCGCCGGTCTCGGCAGGACGTTGCTTCTGACGGTGCTTGCCGCGATTTCGGGCTCGATCCTCGGCACGGCGCTGGCGCTTGCCCGCGTTTCCAAGTCGCCGCTACTGTCAGGCCTTTCCTGGGGCTATATCTGGCTGCTGAGATCGATCCCGATGATCGTGTTGCTGCTGGTGCTGAACAATCTCGGTTATCTCTACGAGACGATCAAGATCGGTATTCCCTTCACCGATACGGTCTTTATCGACTATCCGACGGTGCAGCTATTGACGCCTTTTGCTGCCGCCTTCCTGGGTTTGACGCTCAACCAGTCGGCCTTCTTCGCGGAGATCGTGCGCGGTGGCATCCTTTCCGTCGATCAGGGACAACTTGAGGCGGCCTCGGCTCTGGGCTTGTCGCGCCGCCGGCAAGCCTTCCGTATCATCCTGCCGCAGGCCATGCGCTCCATCCTGCCGACCGGCTTCAACGAGATCATCGGATTGGCAAAGAGCACTTCCGTGGTCTATGTGCTCGCCCTGCCGGAACTCTTCTATACGGTGCAGGTCATCTATCGCCGCAACCTCGAAGTCATCCCGCTGCTGATGGTCGCGACCGTCTGGTATCTGGTCATCATGACGGTGCTGTCGATCGCGCAGCACTATATCGAGCGCTATTTCTCGAAAGGCGCGGTGCGCAACCCGACGCCGCTTCCCTTCCAAGCCTTCTTCGAACGGTTCCGCCGTCCGCTGCCAGCTTTGGACGTCTCGACGGATGCCGCGCTGCGGCCCGGCGTCATCGACGTGGCAAGCTTCCGGGCGGCCGGAGGGGCAGTGCGCATTCACGGCATTTCGAAAAGCTTCGGTGCGCTGAAGGTGCTCGACAATATCGAACTCAGCCTTTCGCCCGGTAGTGTGACCGCTATCCTTGGCCCGTCCGGCTCCGGCAAGTCGACGCTCCTGCGTGCCATCAACCATCTGGAGCGCGTCGATAGCGGCTTCATCTCCATCGACGGCAATCTGATCGGCTACAGCCAGAAGGGCGACACGCTCTACGAACTCAAGGAGAAGGATATTCTGAGGAGCCGCGCCGATATCGGCATGGTGTTTCAGAGCTTCAATCTCTTTCCGCATCTGACCGTGCTCGAAAATCTCATCGAGGCGCCGATCCAGGTGCGGGGCATTAGCCGCGAGGATGCCGTGCAATTGGCGCAGGAGCTGCTCGCCCGCGTCGGCCTCAGCGACAAGATCAACGCCTATCCGCGCCAGCTTTCCGGCGGCCAGCAGCAGCGCGTCGCGATCGCCCGCGCGCTCGCTCTCCGCCCCAAGGTGCTGCTTTTCGACGAGCCGACGTCCGCACTCGATCCGGAACTGGTCGGCGAGGTGCTCGACGTTATCAAGGAGCTCGCCCGCACCGGCACGACGCTCGTCATCGTCACCCATGAGATCGGCTTTGCCCGCGAGGTGGCCGATACGGTGGTCTTCATGGAAAGCGGCCACATTCTCGAGGCCGGCCCGCCGGCCCGCATCTTCAACGAAGCGGAACATCCACGCACCCGCGAGTTCCTGGCAAAAGTTCTCTAGCGAAAACCCGGCCCCTTCGCGAGAGGAAGAGAGTAAACGAAAATACAACCATAGAGAGAAAAAGGTAAGCTACATGACTATATTCAAGACAACGAAATCTCTGGTGGCCGGCATTGTCGCCGTAGCCGCCATCGGCCTCGGCTCCGCTCATGCGGCGGAAAAGTTCAATCTGAGCCCGGATACGTCGAACCGTGTCCGCGCGGAAAAGGACGATGCGGCAATCAAGGCCATCGCGTCCAGTTTCAAATTCGTCAACCCCGGCAAGTTCACCGTGGCAATCAACCCCTGGGATCCGCCGGTTTCGACCTATGCCACGGACGCCAAGACGGTGGTCGGCACCGATCCCGAGATCGCACAATTGCTCGCGGATTCGCTCGGTCTTGAGCTCGACCTCGTGCCGGTTGCCTGGGAGGATTGGCCGCTCGGCGTCTCCTCCGGCAAGTATGATGCCGTCATCAGCAATGTGACGGTCACCGAGGAACGCAAGGAGAAGTTCGATTTCTCCACCTATCGCAGAGATGTGCTCGGCTTCTACGTCAAATCCGATAGCAAGATCACCGCGATCAAGGACCCGAAGGACGTTGCCGGCCTCAAGGTCATCACCGGCGCCGGCACCAACCAGGAAAAGATCATCCTGGAATGGGATCGGGAGAACGTCGCCGCCGGGCTGAAGCCGATCGAGGTGCAATACTACGATGACCGTGCCGCAGCCGATCTGGCGATCCAGTCTGGCCGCGCCGATGTCGAGTTCAACCCGAACGCCACGCTCGCCTATAGCGCATCCATCAAGGGCGCGACCAAACTGGTCGGGACCGTTAGTGGGGGCTGGCCGGTGTCGGCGGAGATCGCGGTGACGACGCGTAAGGGTGCCGGTCTTGCGGACGCGGTCACCATCGCGCTCAACGACCTGATCAAGGACGGCAAATATGGCGAGGTGCTGAAGCGCTGGAGCCTTAGCTCCGAGGCGGTCGAGAAGTCGCAGACCAATCCGCCCGGCCTGCCGAAAAGCGGCTCGTAATCGTCTCTCGAACGCAAGACGGCCGGCTCGCTCGCGCGAAGCCGGCCATTCATGAAGATAGGATATGGAGAAGGCTCCCATGACAGGTATACCGGCCATCCGGGCATGTTCATTCGCTTTGATGATGACGGCGCTGGCGTCCTTCGGCGCGGCCCGTGCCAATGATCTAACCTTCGACTTGAGCCCCGGGCAGCCGGGCCGCATTCACGTCGGACGGGACGAGACCGCGATCGCCGCTATCCCTAAGGATTTCAAGTTCGTCACGCCGGGCACGTTCACGGTTGCCGTCGCACCCGGCGGGCCGCCGCTTGCCACCTATGCGACGGATGCCAAGACCGTGGTCGGCGCCGATCCGGATATCGCCTATGCTATTGCCGATAGCCTCGGACTGAAGCTGGAACTGGTGCCGGTCGCATGGATCGATTGGCCGCTGGGTCTTACCTCGGGCAAATACGATGCCGTCATCTCCAATGTCGGCGTTACCGAGCAGCGCAAGGAGAAGTTCGATTTCTCCACCTATCGCCAGGGCCTGCACGGCATCTATGTCAAGTCGGACAGCAAGATCGGCTCGATCAAGGAGCCGAAGGATGCGGCCGGGCTCAGGTTCATCGTAGGCGCCGGCACCAATCAGGAGCGCATCCTGCTCGAATGGAGCAAGGAGAACGTGGCGGCCGGGCTGAAGCCGCTGGAGCTGCAATATTACGACGACGATGCCGCAAGCCTGCTGGCCCTGGCGTCTGGCCGCGCCGATGTGATCGTGCAACCGCATGCGCAGCTCGTCTACATCGCCGCCCGCGACAAGAACATCAAAAGCGTCGGTACGCTGAGCGCCGGCTGGCCGGATCGCTCGGACGTGGCGGTGACGACGCGCAAGGGCAGCGGCTTGGCCAATGCACTGACCGTTGCCGCCAACGACCTGATCGCTAGTGGCACCTACGGAAAGATTCTCGATCATTGGCATCTGGCGGAAGAAGCCCTGCCGAAGTCGGAAACCAATCCGCCCGGCCTGCCGAAATATTGATCGCCCGACGGCATCGACAGGAGCAAAACATGAGCGGCCGCAAGGTATCCATCAGCCATATCGGTTTCCTCACCCCCGGCAACTATCCGGACGAGGATCCACTGTCGGGGTTGGAGCAGACCCTCCAGCAACTGCGATATGGGGAAGAGCTGGGCTTCGACAGCGCCTGGGTCCGCCAGCGACATCTGGAGCCCGGTATTTCGTCGGGCACCGCCTTCCTGGCGGCGGCAACCCAGCGCACCAGCCGGATTCAATTGGGAACGGCGGTCATTCCGATCGGCTATGAAAGTCCCTATCGGTTGGCGGAGGATCTTGCCACCGTCGATGTCCTGTCGCGCGGGCGGCTGAATATCGGCGTCAGCGCCGGACGTCCACTGCATGCCGATCTGATCGCGCCGCTGGTCTTCGACGGCGACTGGACGAACAACGATTTTTCCCACGATCGCGTTCTGCGCTTTGCCGACAATCTGCGCGGTACCCATCTCGGCGATGAGCAGACCTTCATCAAGACGCCTTTCGGGCCGATCCGGCCGCGTCTACAGCCTTATGCCGAGGGGCTGATCGACCGGATCTGGTATGGCGGCGGATCTCAGCGCTCGGCCGAATGGGCCGGCCGCAACGGCTTCAACCTTTTGACCGGCAATGTGATTACGGGCGAGGGAACCGATGATTTCTTCGTCGCCCAATCGCGCTTGATCGAAACCTATCGTGCCGCTGCCGGGCCAAAGCGCCGTGTCGCGCTTGGGCGCGTCATCGTACCCTTCGACAACGCCGATGCCGCCACGCGCCGCCGGTATAAGGACTATGCCGCCGGCCGCGACGGGCGGACGCTATCACCGCAAGGCGAGAAGCGCACCTTGTTTGCCGGCGATATCGTCGGCACTTCGGACGAAATATTGGAACGGCTCTTTGCCGATCCGCTGCTGCCTGAGGTCAGCGAGTTGCGGCTGGAACTGCCTTACGAATTCGAGCACGAACAGTACCGCCAGATCCTCCACGATTTCGTTACCCGGATCGCGCCGGAACTTGGCTGGCCGGGTGCACCCTCGACCGCGCACGGCGGAGAGGAAAGACGCTCCGCCTAACTTGCAGGCAGGTAATTCGGCGCTTGCATTGGTGCGGAGGTCCGCGCTGACGGCAGCGCTGCGCGCCCAATCAGACACCGATTTCCCCCAACCAGCGCTTGAAGTGCTTGGAACTTGTCGATGTCCCGTCCCGTGTCCTCCAAGGCACGGTCCAGGGATAGCCGACGCGCGCGCCTTGCCAAATCAAACTCATCATACATGTTGGCAATATCCGTTTACAAGTTTGGCAGGTTGCAAGTATGGGCACCAACTTGACATACGACTTCGCGCAGTGCTTTTCTCACCGCCTACGCCCAGCAAGAGAGGTATCGACGTGGCCGTTCAGCCAAAGTCCCAGACTGAAGCCAGGTCGCAGACGCTGGTTACGCGTCTCAGCAATACGCTGCGTCGGGCCATCGCCAGCGGGCAGTTTCCGCCCGGAAGCAAGCTGCCGAGCGAATCACAGCTCACGGAGACCCACGGCGTCAGCCGTACGGTCGTGCGTGAGGCGATCGCGGCGCTGAGGGCAGACCGTTTGGTCGAGGCGCAGCAGGGGGCGGGGGTCTTTGTGCTCGAATCGCCGGCGTTGCCGGTTCTCTCCTTCGGAAATCTCGATCAGGCCCGGGTTTCGTCCGTCATCGAGCTTTTGGAGCTCAGAACCGCCGTGGAAGTCGAAGCCGCCGGGCTTGCCGCATTGCGGCGGTCACCGGCGCAGGAAGAGACGATCTTCGAGCGGCATCAAGCGCTGCGCGACTGTCTCAATGCAGGCGTTCCGACGAGCGAAGCCGATTTCGCTCTCCATCTCGCCATCGCCGAGGCGACGAACAATTCGCGTTTCCGGGAATTTCTTTCGATGATCGGGCCGCGGATCATTCCGCGCGCGGCCATGCGCGAAGGGGAGCTCGAATCCGATCAGGACGCCTACATCCTGTTGATTGACGAGGAGCATCGTCAGATCGTCGTAGCGATATCGAACGGGGACGAAGAGGGCGCCCGCGAGGCGATGCGCAGGCATCTGCGGGGCAGCCAGGAGCGCTATCGTGCGCTTCTGCGCGAGCAGCGCAAACCTGTATGATGAGTTGTTGACAGGAAAACGTCATAGATATATGACAACTCCTGCCTGAGGAGGCAGAAGAGGAATTCCTGATGACGCCGCAAGAAATCAAGGCCGCGCTGGGCGCAGGCCTGTTGTCCTTTCCTATTACGCATTTTGATGCTGAGGAGAAATTCCGCTCCGACAGCTATCAGCGTCATATTGAGTGGTTGTCGGGCTATGATGCGCCGGTATTGTTTGCAGCCGGGGGCACGGGCGAGTTCTTCTCACTGTCGCCGAACGAGATCCCGACCATTGTCAGGGCAGCCAAGGAGGCGGCCGGCAGGACGGCGATCGTGTCCGGCTGCGGCTTCGGCGCACATGTCGGTGTCGAGCTGGCGCAGGCGGTCGAGAAGGCCGGCGCCGACGGCATCCTGCTTTTGCCGCATTATCTGATCGATGCGCCGCAGGAAGGGCTTTACGCCCACGTCAAGCGCATCTGCCAATCGGTCGATATCGGCGTCATGGTCTATAACCGCGACAACTCGGTGCTTTCGGTCGATACGCTGAAGCGCCTGTGCGACGAATGCCCGAACCTGGTGGGTTTCAAGGACGGCACCGGCGACATTGGCGGAGTACGTCAGATCACCGCGACTATGGGCGACCGGCTGACCTATCTTGGTGGCATGCCGACAGCCGAACTTTTCGCCGAGGCCTATCTCGGGGCTGGCTTCACCACCTATTCCTCCGCAGTCTTCAATTTCGTGCCAGCACTTGCCGTCGAGTTCTATAAGGCGCTTCGCGCCGGCGAACGTGCGCGCTGCGAGATGATCCTGAAGGACTTCTTCTACCCGTTCATGGCCATCCGCAACCGCCGCAAGGGCTATGCTGTCGCTGCCATCAAGGCCGGCGTCAGGCTTCAGGGTTTCGAAGCCGGCAGGGTACGGCCGCCTCTCGATGATTTGACCGCCGAGGAAGAGGCCATGCTCGACAAGCTCATCGCGCCCTGGAGGCGGTGAGATGATGACCGTCGCCCGTTCTTATCGCCTCGAACATCGCTGGCCTCTGTACTCGGCAGAGATTGCCTTCGATGCGGCGGCGGTTGAATTTCGTACGGAGGACAAGTGACATGCTGGTGCGCACGCTCTCAAGCACTCCGCCTCACATCACCCTTCCCAAGGGAACGGTAGACACGCAGATGCACATGTATCTGCCCGGTTTCCCGGCGCAGCCCGGCGGCCCCGATCTGCCGGCGGGCAGTCTGCCGACATCAGACCAATATCGCCAGGTGATGGGCTGGCTCGGCATAGACCGCGTGGTCATCACGCAGGGCAATGCCCATCAGCGCGACAATGGCAATCTTTTGGCCTGCCTTGCCGAAATGGGCGATATCGCCCGCGGCGTTGCCGTCATCGACGCTGAAACACCGGAGGCCGAACTCGACAGGCTCGCTGAGGCCCGTGTCGTCGGCGCGCGCATCATGGATCTGCCGGGCGGCGCGATCGGCCTTGATGCGCTCGAAACCATCGATGACAGGGCGAGCGCGCGTGGCTGGATGCTGGCCGTGCAATTCGACGGCAGCCATATTCTCGAACACGAGCCCCGGCTGGCGCGGCTGAAATCCCGTTGGGTGCTCGATCATCACGGCAAGTTCTTTTGCGGGGTGACGCCGGAGAGCCCGCAGGTCAGGGCTGTGCAGCGGCTGATCGACAAGGGCAATTGCTGGTTTAAATTCGCTGGCTGCTACGAATCCGCGAAGAGTGGCGGCCCCGCTTATGAAGATATTGCCGCTGTCGCGCGCGATGTGGCCGCCCACGCGCCGGAGCGGATCGTCTGGGGCACGAACTGGCCTCACAATCTGGCGCGGCAAAACGCTGACTATCCTGACGACGCAATGCTCACGGACACCGTGCTCGGCTGGCTGCCGAATGTGGACGCCCTCAGGCTTGCCCTTGTCGACAATCCCGAGGCGCTTTTTGGCTTCGCGCCCTTCCGGGGCGCAATGCAGTGAGATTTCGGCCGGGACGAGGAGGTTCCGGTCTCGTTGAGGAGGGGGAGATGATGAATATTGCCCGTATCTTTGAAGTCCGAGGCGGCTGCGCCGTTGTTGGACCGGCCGCTGGATCGAACTCGGCATTCCAAAAATAACAACCGTTTTCAGCCCGCCGGTGACTTGAATTTCCAGGCACGAAAGCGGGCGGCCATTCTTGTTTAGTGATTAGGAGAGAGGGAAACAATGAAGCGCAGCACCAGAATCATCACGACAGCATTTGCCGGCCTCCTCGCGCTCGGCACGTTCACGACGGGGCAAGCCCGTCAGTTCCGCTCGGCCGATGTGCAGCCGCCGGATTACCCGACCGTCAAGGCCGTGCAGTACATGAGCGATGAACTCAGCAAGGCAACCGATGGGAAATATACGATCAAGGTCTTCCCGAACTCGCAGCTCGGCAGCGAGAAGGACACCATCGAGCAGGTCAAGCTCGGGGCACTCGACTTCATCCGCGTCAACTCCGGAACGCTGAACACCATCTGCCCGGCCATGATGGTGCCGGTCCTGCCGTTCCTCTTCCACGACAAGGCCCAGATGCGCACGGTTCTCGACGGGCCGATCGGCGATCAGATCCTGGCGGACTGCGACGCCCATGGCCTCGTCGGCCTCGCCTTCTACGATTCAGGCTCGCGGTCCTTCTACACCACCAAGCCGGTGCGGAAGATGGAGGATCTCAAGGGTCTGAAAATCCGCGTACAGCAGTCCGATATTTGGGTGGCGATGATGAAGGCGCTCGGCGCCAACGCCACGCCGATGCCGACGGGCGAAGTCTTCACCGGCCTCAAGACCGGGCTGATCGACGGTGCGGAGAATAATTGGCCGAGCTATTATAATTTCCATCACTACGAGCTCGCCAAATACTATTCGCTGAGCGAACACTCGATGGCTCCTGATGTCCTGCTGATGTCGAAGCGCGTCTATGACAGCTTCACTCCGGAAGAGCAGGTGCTGGTGCGCAAGCTCGCCAAGCAGTCGGTCGTCTATATGCGTCAGCTCTGGGACGCGATGGAAACGACGTCTGAGGAGAAGGTGAAGCAGGCAGGCGTCGAGGTGATCCCGCTGGACAAGGCGCCGTTCGAAGCCGCCATGCAGCCGATCTATGACCAGTTTGTCACCGATCCGGCGCTCAAGGACATGATCACCCGCATCAAGGCAACGAAGTAGCGAGGTCTGCCGGGGGCGCCGGTTGCGCCCCGCATCGCCTGCGATCACCTTCCCCGACGTCCAGAGGATGGCGAAGCGGAGGGGATCGATCAGCATCACATTGTCAATCCGAGGAGACACGCAATGGGCGCGCATATGCATGCATTGCCGGCAGATCCCGCCGTGCGTTCGCAAATGGTCCGCACCACCACCAATACCACAGGCTTGCTCGGCGCCTATTTCGCCTTCCACGCGTGGCTCTCGCGCATCTGCCTGATGATTGCAGTCATCGGGACAATTCTCATCGTTGCAGCCGTCCTCTATCAGATATTCGGGCGCTACGTGCTCAACGACTCCCCGGCCTGGACCGAGATATTCGCGCTTGTGGTCATCCTTTACGTCACCTGCCTGGCGGCAGCGGTCGGTGTCCGCGACGGACGCCATATCGGCATGGACTCGCTCCTGAATTTCGCGCCCGAAGGGGTTCGTCTGGGGGCCGAGGTTATCGTCTATCTCGGCATGGTCGTCTTCGGCCTGTCGATGGCCTGGAGCGGTGGCGAACTCAGCATCGAGATGGCGCCTTACATCAATCCCGGCCTGCCGATTTCACAGGCCTGGAGCTATGTGCCGCTCGCGGCCGGCGGCGTGCTCATCGCCCTGTTTGCCGTCGAGCGCATCGTCGCCGCCGTCCTGAAAATCAAGGTTATACCCTCATGGCATTGATCATTCTCTGCGCAACCTTCGTGGGCGGGCTGGTGCTCGGCATGCCGGTCATCTTCGCCATCGGCCTGTCGTCGATCGCCACGGTGCTCTATGAAGGGCTGCCGCTGGCCGTCGTCTTCCAGCGCATGGCGTCGGGCATGGGCACGTTCTCCTTCCTCACCATTCCGTTCTTCATCTTCACCGGCGAGCTGATGATGTACGGCGGCATTGCCGACCGGATCATCCGCAGCTCCAAGGCGATGGTCGGCCATGTGCGCGGCGGGCTCGGTATGACCAACGTCGTCGCCTGCACCATGTTCGGCGGTGTCTCCGGTTCGCCGGTCGCAGACGTTTCGGCCATGGGCTCGGCGCTGATCCCCCTGATGAAAAAGGAAGGGATCGATGCGGATTACGCGGTCAACGTCACCACCTATTCCTCGCTCGTCGGCGCGCTGATGCCGACCAGCCACAATATGATCATCTATTCGCTCGCCGCCGGCGGTCTCGTGTCGATGAACGCCTTGATCATGGCAGGCGCTATTCCCGCGCTGATCCTGACGGTTGCCAATGTGTTGACCGCCTATTTCGTCGCGCGATCGCGCGGCTATAGCCGCGGCGAGTTTCCGGGCTGGGCGGAAGTCTGGCGCAGTCTCGCAGCCGCAGTTCCCGGCCTTTTCATCATAGTCATCATCGTCGGCGGCATCCTGTCCGGCGTCTTTACCGCGGCGGAGGCCGGTGCAGTCGCTGTCCTCTACGCGCTGCTTCTGACGATTTTCGTCTATCGCAGCCTATCCTTCGAAAACTTTCTGAAGGCGGTGGCGAAGGCGACCAAGACGACGGGCGTCGTGCTGCTTTTGATCGGCATCTCGACGATGTTCGGTTATCTGATGAGCATCTACGGCGTTGCCGACATGGTCGGTGAGGCGCTCAGCCATGTCAGCACGCAGCCATGGGTGATTTTCATCCTGGTCAACATAGCGCTGTTCATCTTCGGCATATTCCTCGACATGGCCGCGCATATTCTGGTGTGCACGCCGATCTTCCTGCCGATCGTCACGCAATACGGCATGGATCCGGTGCAGTTCGGTATCATCGTGTTGTTGAATTCGACCATCGGGCTCAACACCCCGCCGGTCGGTGCTGCCTTCTATCTCGGCTGTGCCATCGGCGAGGTGCCCGTCAGCAAGGTGATCCGCTCGATCTGGCCGTTCATGGTCGCGCTCTGGACCACGCTCATGATCGTCACCCTCATCCCGGAAACCTCCATGTTCATCCAGGATCTCTTCCGGTAGGCTAATCGGCTGCTGTCAGGCTGCGCTTATCAGGCCAGGGTTAGCCGCCCTGGCCTGCACCTTTTGCGTAGCTTCCCGCCGGCTCACGACCCATGGCACGCTATCCCCGAGGTTTGGGCGACAAGCGGAAGACAACTGCGAAGATCATATCCGACCCTGTAGAAGAAGCTGCCCACAGGTTCGCCATGCTTCGTAACCTGCTGTTCTTTGATGTCGCTTATCCGGGAAAACAGCGGATCAAGAGAAGCCCGCTCCAGGTCGCCCCTTTTCAGTCCGAAAAGAATGACGGTGCGGCCCTGCAGGTCGGCGGGTTTGAACCAGTAGCTATACATCAAGCTATCCTGGCCGAGTGCGCCCCGCCCCACGGAGGTCTGAACGGTATCGTCGTCGGTGCGATTGTAGAAAGCGATCTCGCTTGCCACGAAATACTTGTCCATTCCGGCGAGCAGGACCTGCTTACCCGTTTCCTGCTCCACGCTATGCTCGATCAATCCTGTTTCACGACCGAATTCCTGCCATGCGACAGGTAGCGTCCGGATATTGCCGAAGTGACCGACCATCGGAAATCCGAGGACGAGATAATGCAAACCAAGCCCGTAGAGCACGAGCATGGTCATCACTGTCGGAACCCATAGCCGCCGCAGTAGACCGTCGAATTTCGATACGCTGCTACCGGCCGCGACGATGGTCGCCGAGATTGCCGGCAAAAGGGCAAGCCAGAGTGGCCCCGTCCAATTCAGCTTGACCTCGTGAAACAGGCTGAATGCGACAAAGACCAGCAGCGGAACGATCGTATAGATCTTGATGAAGAGAGATCGGCGGGCAGCTTCCGCGTCCGTCTTCATTGCAAATGTCACGCTGTTTCTTGTCACCAGCGCGGCCAGCGCTGCTACCAATCCTATTGGCGTCAGCAGGATCGCGACACTGCTGACCAGCGAGGGAAGCGAGAAGGTCTTTGTGCTTTGCAGACGGTCCGCACTCTGGAAAGCGAACGAAGCCCAGCCATGCGTCGCATTCCAGTAGATCACCGGTGAGAAAAGCACCGCAGCGAGCACGACGGCAAGGTAGGGTTCCGGCCGCAGCAGCCAACGTCGCGCTCTTGTATCGAGAAGGAGGAAGATCAGCGTCGCGGGGCCGAGGAGCGCGATCGTATATTTGGAGAGCATTCCGAGGCCGACACACAGGCCGACTCCCCACCAGGCCCGGCGCTTTCCTGCTATCAGCGCACGCTCCAGAAAATAAAGCGTTCCGGCCCATGCGGCCGTCAGAGGCACGTCCGGCATCATCATGAAGCCCGTGGAAAAGAAAAACGGCAAGATGGCGATAAGCAGCACGCTGACGAAGGCTGCCGACTTGCTGAACAGATTGCGCGAGAAGCCGAAAGCGAAGAAGCCGGCCACGATCCAGGCGAGATAGGCGCCGATGCGGACGCCAAATCCCGTGTTGCCAAACAGGCTTGTTCCGGCCCATATCAGCCATGCAACCATCGGTGGATGGTCGAGATACCCGATGTCAAGATGCTGCGCGTAATTCCAGTAATAAGTTTCCTCCGGCACGAGATCGACGAGCCCGAGATAAACCAGTCGCAAAGCGAGGACATAACCCAGCACGCCGATTGCGGCCACACGCCACCGGACGTCGGATGGCATGCGCGGGTTCTCAGACGGGAACACGAAGAAGGCATTGCCGAGATAATTGACGACAGCGGCGGCCCCGACGCCGAGAATAATGGCGGCCTGAGCGGGCCATCCGAGAAGGTCGACGGCGCCGGCAAGCACACCGCCCCGCAAGGCAAAAGCAAGCAGGCAGATGGTCATGAAGCGGATGTAACGTCGCCAATCCCGCTCATGAAGCCGTGGTCCATCGCTTGCAAATGCCCATCTGGAGTTCAGAATGTAGTTGGAGATCGTGGCGACGGCAAAGCTGACGAGATGGGCCGTCACCAGACCGAATCCCGCCCCGAAGAGAATCTGGAAGATCAGCAGGTCGAGAGCCAGGCCGATGAGGCCGACGCCCGCAAAACGGGTCGCGTTCCCAAAGGAAACCGCGCCTCCTGCAAGGACCAGCAGACGGCGGGCATAGTCTATCATGTGCCCCCATCCGATTTTCGTTTGCCCGTGCACTCGATCGCGAAAGACGATCGGGATCTCGGTCAGCCGAAGTGCGTCACCACCTTCCGCGATGATCTCCAGGCCGATCTTGAAGCCGATTGCCTTTGGATCGATTGCCAACAGCCGCTCCTTGCGCACGGCGAAGAAGCCGGACATCGGATCCCGCATATCGGTCAATGGCCATGCCAAGGCGCCGCCGAGGCGGGAGAGGAGCCGGCGGGAGCGCGGCCAATCCGGCGTGGCGCCGCCTGGCACATAGCGGCTTCCAACCACCATGTCGCTGGTCCCGTCGATAATGGGACGAACGAGGTTGCCGATCTCCTCCGGCGGATGGCTGAGATCGGCATCCATGACCACGACGATGTCGCTACGAGCATATTTCGCAGCCCAGAGCACGTCTCCTGCCAGACCGCCCTTTCCGCCTGAGGAAATGAGCCTGACGGGCGCCTTGCCCTCCCATGCCCGGACGCGGTCGATCGTGCCATCGGTCGATCCGCCATCGGCGATCAGGACCTCCAGCGCGATATCGCCACCGGACTGCGACAACAGGGAGGACAGGAGAAGATCGATATTGTCGGTCTCATTGAGGGTCGGAACGATAACCGAGACGGATTGCGAATATTTTATCGCCTTGTCAGGAGAGCCGTCGGGCTCGGAAACAAGAGCTTTGCCGGTCGCCGTCAGTGACCGATCCGAAATATTGCGGGAATAGTTCACAGGCTTACAGACGATGACAAAGCGCTGGAGCGAGGAGACGTCAGTACAGCCCTAAACCAATACGGTGGGATCTGAACGCGCGAATAATAACTTGGGGTCTGCACTTGCTTCATGGGAGATGGCTTTCTGTTCCGATGCGGCGCGACTATCGGCAATGACGCTGACAGCCACCTGAAGACCGTTTTTAAGTCTTTGCTGAAGCGGTAGGACCCAAACCGCGCCGAGCCGCCGGCCGGCGTCGAGCCAGGATTCCGTAACGTGATGGTCATTCAAAAGCCATAAAGCTGGGGAGGCTCGGGGCGGTATAGACAGATCAAACGTCTCTTCGCCACCCATCGGCAGCATGTCTGTGACAGCAGCTTTTCAGCTTTGGAGAGTTGCGCTCGCCGGACCGGGTTTCAATCCACAGGACCTGAATGAGTAGGTTCGCCGCGACCAAAGCAGATTTGCGAGGTTCAATGCGATGCACCCCATCACAGACCGTGTTCCAGTTTCCATTATCATTTCGAACTACAATTACGCGCGCTTCCTGCCGCGCTGCATCGACAGCGCGCTGGAGCAGAGTTACGACAATACGGAAGTCATCGTCGTCGACGATGCCTCGACCGACGATACGGTCGGTGTCCTAGCTTCCTACGGGTCCCGAATCAGGACCTGCTTGAAAAAGACGAACGGCGGGCATGGAGCGGCGTTCAACACCGGTTTTGCAGCGAGCCGGGGTGAGGTCGTCCTCTTTCTCGACGCCGATGATTATCTCTACCCGAACGCCATATCGGAGATCATAGACGCCTGGGAAGACGATGCCGTCCAGGTGCAGTTCAGATTGCACATGGTCGATGAGGACATGCAGGTAAAGGACGTATTCCCACCTCCGGAGCTCCCGTTCGACTCCGGCGACGTCACCCCAAAGCTGCTGCAGAGGGGACGGTATCAGACGACCGTTACCAGCGGCTTGGCCTTCAAGCGCTCGGCTCTGGAGGTGGTCATGCCAGTTCCGGAGACGGATTTCCGCCAGGGCGCCGATGGCTATCTCGTCACCGTAACGCCTCTTCATGGAAAGGTGACGTCGATTGAAAACTGCCTTGGAGCTTATCGCATCCACGGTGCCAATCACTCCGTCTTTGCGGAGAAACTCGGCCAGCGCGCACGCTGGCGAATGGAGCATGACTTCCATCGGCTTGATGCCTTGTCGGATCAGGCGGCCGAGATCGGCCTGACGGTGCCGGAGGACGTCAATCTCCACGACCCCGTTCATTTGGAAGAGCGGCTGGCGTCGCTTTGCATGGACAAATCCAAGCATCCCATGGTCAGCGATTCCAGATTTGCGCTCGGTACCGCCGGTGCCGTCGCCAGCCTGGAAATGAATGCCTCACTCCGGCGGCGCGCGATGCTGGCGGCGTGGTTTCTTTCGGTCGGCGTTCTTCCCGGCCGCATGGCGAAGGCGATCTTGTCGTGGAAGCTGGTCGCCTCATCGAGACCCGCCTTCCTGTCGCGCCTTTCGAAAACCATCCGCCACGCCATCGGGTAGGTTTTTGCAGAGCATGGCGCAATCCGGTCGTCGGTATTACATTGCGTCGATCTGAGACGGAGTGCGATGAACTTGGCGCAAAGAGCTGGCAACGCTGATCTTCCCCTGCATGGTGGGCGGGTACCAAAATGGCTCGGCGACCGGATGACGCGCTTGGGCGCCGTGATTACCGAGGCGGTGGTCCAACATTATGGGCGCGACGAACTGCTGCGGCGGCTCGCCAGCCCTTTCTGGTTCCAGTCCTTCGGCGCCGTCATGGGCATGGACTGGCATTCCTCCGGCATTACCACCAGCGTTCTCGGCGCGCTGAAACGCGGTCTGACACCGCTCTCCGGCGAACTTGGAATTCACGTCTGCGGCGGCCGCGGCGCTCAGTCGCGCAAGACGCCGGACGAACTTACGGCCATCGGCAATCGTGTCGGCATCGACGGTGCAGCACTCGCGTCGACAAGCCGACTTATCGCCAAGGTGGATAGCGCTGCACTTCAGGATGGGTTCGATCTCTATCTGCACGGTTTCATCGTGACGGACGACGGCAAATGGGTCGTCGTCCAGCAGGGCATGAACGGCGATCGACGGCAGGCGCGGCGGTATCATTGGCTGTCCGAAGGGCTGACGAGCTTTCTCGATTCCCCGCATGCGGCCATCGAGGGTAGAGATCAGGGGCGGATCGTCAATCTTGCCGATCGGCGCGCCGATCGGTCGCGAGCAGGTCAGCTCGATCTGCTGTCATCGTTAGGCCCGGACAGGATCGTGCGCGAAGTCGCCGCGCTGGAAGGGGAGCCGAAGGCAGTTGCCAAAAATCCCACGCAACCCATGTTGCCACATCTGATTATGCCGGCCCATCACGATGTTCGCGAAACCGATGTGAACATGCGGCGACTGCACGGGAACCTGGCGGCGGCCGCCGACCGCGGGCCGGTGGATTTCGAGAGCTTGCTGCTGACGCCCGGCGTTGGCGCCAGAACGGTCAAGGCATTGGCAATGGTCGCCGAGGTCGTGCATGGCGCTCCCTATCGTTTCTCCGATCCCGCCCGCTTTTCGCTGGCGCATGGCGGCAAGGATCGCCACCCGTTCCCAGTTCCGTTGAAAGTCTACGACGAGACCATCAAGGTGATGAAATCGGCGGTGCGGAAAGGGCGGCTCGGCCGTGACGAGGAGCTACAGGCGCTGAAGCGCCTGGACGATCAGTCCCGCATGCTGGAGCGATATGTCACTGGCCCCGACCTCAAGGAGATCGTTGCCGGCGAATTCGACAGGTCCGCTTTTTACGGCGGACGCAGCGTCTTCGGCTGGGAGCCTCCCGCCCATCCCGAAGACGAGACGGAAAGGCGCCGGCAGCCTTCAAAAGGCTGACAAGGGGCTTCCGCGCCAAAGGGAACATAATCCCTGCTCGATTGTTGACGTTCATATGATCGGCGCAAGGAGCAGGACGATGATGACGAATGCTGCAAAAGAACTGGCGACGGAATATTTGCGGTTGGGCGGCCATCGTTTGCTGGTGATGGACGACAACATCCTATCGACGAATTGCTGGGAGCCGGACACGCCTGAGGCGGAGAGCTTCTGGAGCGAGCGTATCGAGACGCTGAGCCTCAGACGCCGCAATGAGGTGATGTCGTTCCTGCCGTCAATCAACGCCGTCTGATCCAGGCCGGCCATCGCAATCTCTGAAACGCGCAGTGTCCGCACAGCGCCAGCGAAAGACGATTGCGACCGACCGGCGGGATCTCATTCTCAAACCGTGAGGAGAGAAACGATGAGCGTCATGAAAGCTGTGCGCATCCACGCATTCGGCGGTCCGGAAGTCCTTCGCCTCGAGGAAATCGAACGTCCTGAGCCTAAGATCGACGAAATCCTGATCCGGGTCGAAGCTGCCAGCGTCAATCCCGTCGACTGGAAGATGCGCGAAGGAAACTATCCGGCTGTCCAGGAAGAGGATTTGCCCTACGTGCTCGGCCGAGACGTCTGCGGAACGGTCGAGAAGATGGGGGACGGGGTCGCTGCATTTCGGCCAGGCGACGCGGTCTACGCCTTTCTCAATCCGAGGCACGGCGGCTATGAACAATTCGTCATCGCCAGGCCGGAAGAAATAGCGCCGAAACCGCGATTGATGAACCCGGTGCAGGCTGCCGCAATTCCGCTGGCGGGCATCACTGCATGGCAGGGCCTGTTCGATCATGGCGAGCTCCAGGCCGGCCAGCGTGTCCTCATCCATGGCGGTGCGGGCGGCGTCGGCCATTTGGCGATTCAATTTGCAAAGGCAAAAGGCGCCTGGGTCGCGACGACGGTTTCCAGCGCCAACATGGATTTCGCGCGCTCCCTCGGGGCCGATCAGGTCATCGATTATAAGAGCGAGCGGTTCGAGGACGCGATAGAGCCCGTGGACATGGTGTTTGATCTGATCGCTGGCGAAACCCAGGATCGGTCGTTCGGTGTGGTAAAGCCGGGTGGAATCCTCGTTTCGACGCTGACCCAGCCCGACAAGAACCGTGCCAGCGAGCTCGGGATACGCGCCGTTCGCTATACGGCGCAGCCGAACGGCGCGCAGCTTGCCGAAATCAGCCGCCTGATCGAAGAGGGAAAGGTGCGCGTGGAGGTTCGCCGCGTCTATGCGCTCGAACAGGCCCGCGCGGCGCAAGAGGCAATTCAAAACGAACATAATCGCGGCAAAATCGTCTTGCGGGTCGAGCATTGAGGCACGTCACATCGGTGAGACGCGCCTAACCCGCGTGTTTACCCAATGCCCCAATTTTATGGAGATCCGCGCATTTTCGATATGCGCGGCAGTTCGTCTTAAAGTCTGGTCTGATCGGCTAGCCGGTCTTGGTCATATTGCTCCGCCCCCGGCAGAGGCTTCAGCCAGCTTTCGCGCCGCTTTACCCAAAGTTCGTAGGTCGGAACCATGTCGGTCGGCGCGATATCGAGGCTTCCGAGCTTGATCTCGGCTTCGACGTCGTCAATCGCAAAAACATGCGATCCACATTGAGGGCAGAACCTCCGCCCTTCGTAGACGGCTGTCTCGCCCGTCGTCGAGAAAGCTTCAGCCTTCCATATTCCGAAAAACGTAAAGGCCGAGCCGCTTTCCTGTCGGCAGTCGGTGCAATGGCAGATGCCGACGCGGTTCGGCTCGCCGCTGACGGAATAGCGCACCCTTCCGCAGCGGCATGCTCCATGTCGCAAAGTCATTTCAAAAGCCTCCGTTCCTTTTTTTGCCAGGGCAACATGAGCGCAACCTGACGTCTCATGTGAACGGGAAACACGCGACATTGGCGAAATGTTCCCGGTATCGACAACCGACGCCGACGACGTAGCCCCACGGCAAAAATTGACCGATCACCTAAATTGATTAACGAACGTAGTTAATTTTTTAATAATTTTGTGTTTACTCATGGAACTAAGCGCGGGGCTAGCCGTTTCCGCGCCGCACCGGAGGAAACATGATGAATTTCAAAATCGTCACCGCTCAGTCCGAAGTGGAAACCGAAGACACCGGAACCTATCCGGATGGCATGATGGAACACGATCGTATCGACTTTTCCTCAAGTCGCGAGAAGCGTAACCGCAGATCTCACGAGCGCGATTACGGTGCCAGCAAAAAGCTTGCGCCTATTCCGGTCGGCTTGGTGTAAGCCGGCCGTTCGGTGATACCTGGATCGCTTCGGGACCACATCTCGCGGCGATAAAGCCTCCGCGGGTCTAGCTTCGGCCGCTGCTCTGGCCGGTCGTCAAATGTACAGCGCCGCCATTTTACGCCAGGCACCGGCCCGATGGGCACGCCCGCCCCAGACATACAGTTGATGTCCGACCTGTTTGTCGACGAGAAGCCGGCTCAGGTGGCGGTTGTTGTCGAGGAAGGGATCGGCGTCCCCGATGGTGAGGACGATGTCGATCTGGCGCAGCCTTTCAAGCTGCCACTCGCAGGCAAGCCCTGGAAGGAAGTGCATCGGCGTGTGAAAATAGATATCGTCGTCGTAGTAACCCTCGAAGAGATCGCCAAAGGATTCGACCTTCATCGTCAGATCGTAACGGCCTGAAAAGGCAACCAGCTTGCGAAAGAGGTGAGGGTGGCGAAAGACGAGGCTGGCGGCCTGGAAAGCGCCGAGGCTGCAGCCGTGTACGATGGTGCAGTCATGAGGGTTTTTCTGCGCCATCAGCGGCAGAACTTCGTTCAGAATATATTCCTCGAACGCGGCATGCCGGCGAATGCGCTCGGCCGGATGGTGCCGGGATCCGTAAAAGGTCTCAGTGGCCAGACCCTCTATACAGTAGAGCTGCAGATAACCGGCCTGTAATTTGTCGGCAAGGCTGGCAACGACGCCAAGCTGCTCATACTCCCAGAAACGCCCGTCCCTCGTCGGAAACATCAATACCTTGGCGCCGGCGTGGCCGAACACCAATAGCTCCATCTCTCGATGCAGGCGCTGGCTGTACCAGCGCAGGTATTCCCGATTCATGGCACCTTGAAAAATCGTCGGACTTTTTCATGAAGGAGCGCATTCTGCTCGCTGCTGCCAACATAATCGAAATGGCCAGCGTCGAGGATGAAGATTTCGTTAAATTTTGCCAACGAATTCGCGACAGCGAATTGGCAAGGCGGTGCCACCGCCGGATCGAAGAGTGCCGGAGCGACGAGCATCGGAACCTTGATGCGGGCAGCCGCGCTCGCCGCATCGAACAGGCGCAAGGTCTCAAGCACGCTTCCGTGCTTCTTCTGGTACGCCTGGACGGATTGCGCGCTGCCGATTGTCGGTAAGGTCATCCACAGCGATCGGTGCCCGAAGGTCGGCACCACGAGATGCCCGCGATCGATCCGGGTATCGAAAGGGATCGCCAGCGCCCCGATACCGCCGCCGAAGCTGATGCCGCTATAGCCGATATGCCCGGCAAGCCAGGGATAAAGGGCAACAAGCGTCGAGACGGCAAGCCACAGATCGTCGACGCAGCCGCCGATAATGTAGGAATCCGGCTTTTCGATACCGTAGAGAACATGCCCGCCAGGATCGTTCGGAATCGGCGGATGAGCGCTGAGGGACAGCCCGCGAAAGCAAGGGAATAATACGGCCGTATCTTTCACCGGCAAATCGAAGTCAGGCAGATCTCGCCCGCCATAGCCGTGCCCGACGACGAGGCCGCGCCGCACCGGCCCATCACGGGGAAGAAGCAGCCAGCCGCCGATCTGAAACGCGCCGGTCGATGTGTAGGTCATGTCGAGAACATGCCAGTCGGGATGTTCGATTTTGCTGCGAAGGAGTTTCGGCTGAGGATCGACCGCAGTCGCGCGCCGATACCGCTCGGTCCAAAAATCGTCGAAACCCGGCGCCGCCTCCGGCGGTTCGATCGCGAGGAGCTGTTTAAGCTTCA
This sequence comes from Rhizobium cerradonense, assembly GCF_030182455.1. Classification (NCBI taxonomy): domain Bacteria; kingdom Pseudomonadati; phylum Pseudomonadota; class Alphaproteobacteria; order Hyphomicrobiales; family Rhizobiaceae; genus Rhizobium; species Rhizobium cerradonense. The sequence continues at coordinate 95,449 of NZ_JAQJCK010000015.1, read as the reverse complement.
TGCCATAGGTTGGATCGAAGGCGAAAGGATGTGTCGTTGGAACGCTCATGTGATGCTTGTCCCGTGAAAGAATGGGCGAAGCAAGGCCGGAACGTTCGTAATACTGACAAAACCTCTTTCGATCGCATTAGCAGTCGAAGATATAGAGTGCTAAAATCTTGCTCGTCTCCTTGAAAACGCGGTTTCCGGAGCCAGATCAAATTTCACCGGAAGCTGGAGGGCTTCAGCACCTATCCGGACGGTTGTCCGGCCCGGTCAAGGGGCATTGATCATCATCGTTTGCCATGGAGGAGAACATGACGTTCCGACCGCTTCACGATCGCATCCTCGTTCGCCGTGTCGAGTCTGAAGAAAAGACCAAGGGCGGCATCATCATCCCCGACACCGCCAAGGAGAAGCCGCAGGAAGGCGAAGTCATTGCCGTCGGTCCCGGGGCTCGCAATGAGGCCGGTCAGATCCAGCCGCTCGATGTCAAGGCGGGAGACCGCATCCTGTTCGGAAAATGGTCCGGCACCGAGATCAAGATCGACAATGAAGACCTGCTGATCATGAAGGAAAGCGACGTTTTAGGTATCATCGACGTCCAAGCGGCAGACCAGAGGGCCGCCTGAGCCGTTTTCTTTCAAGCATTAGTCAAAACTGTGCCGCCTATGGAGGAGTAAAAAAATGGCTGCCAAAGAAGTCAAATTTCACACCGATGCTCGTGAACGCATGATGAAGGGGGTGGATATTCTCGCCAATGCGGTCAAGGTGACGCTCGGTCCGAAGGGTCGTAACGTCGTCATCGACAAGTCCTTCGGCGCCCCGCGCATCACCAAGGATGGTGTCACCGTCGCCAAGGAAGTCGAACTGGAAGACAAGTTCGAAAACATGGGCGCCCAGATGCTGCGAGAAGTCGCCTCCAGAACAAGCGATATCGCCGGTGATGGCACGACGACCGCAACCGTTCTCGCCCAGGCCATCGTTCGCGAAGGCGCCAAGGCGGTCGCCTCTGGCATGAACCCGATGGACCTGAAGCGCGGTATCGACCTTGCCGTCGACGCCGTCGTCAGGGAACTGAAGACCAATGCCCGCAAGATATCCAACAATTCCGAGATCGTTCAGGTCGGCACCATCTCCGCCAATGGCGACCCGGAAATCGGACGCTATCTCGCCCAAGCGATGGAAAAGGTCGGTAATGAAGGTGTCATTACTGTTGAAGAAGCCAAGACTGCGGAAACCGAACTCGAGGTCGTTGAAGGCATGCAGTTCGACCGCGGCTACCTCAGCCCCTACTTCGTGACCAACCCGGAAAAGATGCGGGTGGAGTTGGAAGATCCTTATATCCTGATCCACGAGAAGAAGCTCTCCAATCTTCAAGCCATGCTGCCGATCCTGGAGGCTGTGGTGCAATCCAGCAACCCGCTTCTGATCATTGCCGAGGATGTCGAAGGCGAAGCGCTTGCGACGCTCGTCGTCAACAAGCTGCGCGGCGGCCTGAAGATCGCCGCCGTCAAGGCTCCTGGCTTCGGCGATCGCCGCAAGGCCATGCTGGAAGACATTGCCATCCTGACGGGCGGCACCGTCATTTCCGAAGACCTCGGCATCAAGCTGGAAAGCGTCACGCTGAATATGCTCGGCCGTTCCAAGAAGGTGATGATCGAAAAGGAGAACACCACCATCATCGATGGAGCCGGAGCGAAGAGCGAGATCGATGGGCGTGTCACGCAGATCCGTGCCCAGATCGAAGAAACTACCTCCGACTACGACCGCGAAAAGCTGCAGGAACGCCTTGCCAAGCTCGCCGGCGGCGTCGCCGTCATCCGCGTTGGCGGCTCGACCGAAATCGAGGTGAGGGAAAAGAAGGATCGCGTCGACGACGCTTTGCATGCGACACGCGCCGCCGTTGAGGAAGGTATCCTGCCAGGTGGTGGCGTGGCGCTGCTGCGCGCCGTCAAATCGCTCGACGGGCTGAAGGCAGAAAATGACGACCAGCGCGTCGGTGTCGAGATCGTCCGCCGCGCAATCGAAGCGCCTGTCCGCCAGATTGCCGAGAACTCGGGCGCCGAGGGCTCAATCATCGTCGGCAAGCTGCGCGAAAATGCCGATTTCTCGTTCGGCTGGAACGCTCAAACCAACGAATATGGCGATCTCTACGCCATGGGCGTGATCGACCCAGCCAAGGTGGTGCGCACGGCGCTGCAGGATGCAGCCTCCATTGCGGGGCTATTGGTGACGACAGAAGCGATGATCGCAGAGAAGCCGAAGAAGGACTCCGCACCGGCCTTGCCCCCCGGCGCCGGAATGGACTTCTGAGAATTCCGAGGGTGGCTCGCCCGCTCGGGCGGGCCATCGTCGCGGAGATTGACGAAGACGCTCGGACAAACGTTTGGCTCTGTCCGGGACTTTGTATGCCTATGCTCTTGGCGCCTCGGGGAGGTTGGGCGCTATGCTGGTCTGACTTATAATGGAACTAGTTGCTTCCATCGTTCTTGCGCGCTTTGGCGCTGTCATTGCTGGATGACGAGATTGTCTTGCCGTCAGGCTGCTGACCAAAATAGGTTCCGCCTAGATGGCCACCGGCGCTGGTGTTTTTTACTTGTCGTTCGGCTCGCTTCTGGAGCTTGTGAACGTCGCTTTTGCTCATTTTTTGTCTCCATTGTTCAAGTCGTACGTTGGAACAACTGAGACAGGCGGGATGGGTTCCCCAGATTTTCGAGATCGAAATCTTCAAAAGGTTGTGCGAGGAAGGGCGAGAACCGGCAAGTCCGCTCCTCGCTACCGGCTCCACTATCGGCAATATGGCCGCTTCATCCCCTATTGGCCGGCGCCGAAAAAGGCGAGCCGGTTAAGCGCCGTATAGTGCGATTCCGATACCATCAGAGCGACGAAGACAAGCACCAGGACCGGCGGAACCAGGATGGCGTAGATCAACGCCAGCCGTTCCCAGGCCATGTGCATGAAGACGGCGACGATCAGCCCCGCCTTCAGGATCATGAACAGCAGGATCAGAAACCATCGGAAATAGCCCTGAATGCCGAGATAGTCGACGAGATAGGAGAAGGTGCTGAGGACGAAAAGCAGCCCCCAGACCACCATGTAAAGCCGTATCGGATGCTGCTGCCCGGAATGTGCCTGCGTCTGTGCCATGATGCCATCCTCACCACAGATAGAAGAATGCAAAAATGAAGACCCAGACCAGATCGACGAAGTGCCAATAAAGCCCCATGATCTCGACGATTTCATAATGACCCTTGCGGCTGGTGAAAAACCCGCGTCTTCCTTGATCGAAATCTCCCCGCCATACCTTGCGAGCCATGATCAGGAGAAAAAGGACGCCGATCGAGACGTGGGTGCCGTGAAAGCCGGTGATCATGAAAAAGGACGAACCGAACTGCGCCGCACCCCATGGGTTTCCCCATGGGCGGACGCCCTCCGTAATCAGTTTGGTCCATTCGAATGCCTGCATTCCGACGAATGTCGCGCCAAGGGCTGCCGTCACCAGCATCAGCACAGCCGTCTTGCGGCGATCATGGCGGTATCCGAAGTTGACGGCCATGGCCATCGTGCCGCTGCTGCTGATGAGGACGAAGGTCATGATGGCGATCAGGATCAGCGGGATTTCCTGGCCGCCGATCTTGAGCGCGAAAACCTCGCTGGGATTGGGCCAGGGGACGTTGGTCGACATGCGCGCCGTCATGTAGGCCAGCAAAAAACACCCAAAAATGAAGGTGTCGCTCAGGAGGAAGATCCACATCATCGCCTTGCCCCAGGAGACGTTCTTGAACGCCCGCTGGTCCGATGACAGATCGGCCGCGACGCCGCGCAATCCCGCTGGCCGCAGAAGTGGATCGTGTACCGGTCTTTCTATGGATTCGGTCATCGTCGAAGCTCCTCAGGTGACCAATTGACGGCAGAGATCGGCGAAACTGTTTGCCCAGCCGGCGAAGAGCGCAAAAAGAACCAGCCAGACAACGAGCATGAAATGCCAGTAGATGGCGCAGAGATCCACGCTCAGGCGGATTCTCGCCGGCGCGCGGTTGGCGGCTTGGGCGCGGATTGTCGTCCGTCCGAGCACGAAAAGGCCGCCTAGAATGTGCAGGCCGTGCAGCCCGGTGATCATGTAGAAGAAACTGTTCGATGGGTTGTCCGCAAGGAAGTAGCCGGCCGCAACCAATTGCCGCCATGCCAGAAGCTGCCCGGCAAGGAAGAGCACAGCCAGCACGAACGCCACGGCTAGCGCCGTGTTCAGCATCTCGCTGCGCCCAAGACGGGCTTCGGTTTTTGCCCATTGCAGTGCGACGCTGCTGGCGGCAAGCGCGGCGGTATTCACCCAAAGCAGCCGAGGGATCGGGATGCTCCACCAATCGGAGCCGCTGAGGCGTGTAAGATAGGCACTGATGAGGAGCGTGAACAAGGCGCCGACGACGGCGAGAAAGATGCCGAGGCCGACTTTCGCCGCTGTCGCCGGCGATCCCCGCATCTCCGGCGCATCGCCTGCCAAACCCGTCTCCAGCCAGGGCTTCGAGGTCAGCCGCTGCCGCGCCATCCACCACGCGATGATGCCGAAAAGCCCAGCCATGAAGATGAGAATGGCGCTCATGACGGCGCCCTTTCGGGCAATCTGCTCGGCGCCGGCTGGTTCTGCGGCAGGAAGTCCTGATCCGCGCCGGGGACGCTGTAGTCATACGGCCAGCGGTAGACGATCGGCAGCTCCTTGCCCCAATTTCCGTGCGCAGGCGGCGTCTGCGGCGTCTGCCATTCCAATGTCGTTGCCCGCCACGGATTGCCGCCCGCCTGCCGACCCCAGCGAAGGCTCCAGGCGAGATTGAATAGGAACAGAAGCTGAGCAGCGCCGACGATCAGTGCGGCGACGGTGATGAACATGTTCAGCGTATGCGCCGACGGTGGAATGAAGGCCGTTTCGCCCAGTTCGTAATAGCGGCGCGGCACGCCCATCAGGCCGAGATAGTGCATCGGGAAGAAGATCGCATAGGCGCCGAGGAAGGTGATCCAGAAGTGGATATGGCCCATCGTTACGTTCAGCATGCGCCCGGTGATTTTCGGATACCAATGATGGATTGCGCCGAAGATCACCAGGATCGGCGCGACCCCCATCACCATATGGAAATGGGCAACGACGAACATTGTGTCGGACAGCGGCACGTCGACGACGACATTGCCGAGAAAGAGGCCGGTCAGCCCGCCATTGATGAATGTGACGATAAAGGCCAGGGCAAACAGCATCGGCAATGTCAGATGGATATCGCCGCGCCAGAGCGTCAGCACCCAGTTATAGACCTTGATCGCCGTCGGAATGGCGATGATCAAGGTGGTCGTTGCGAAAAAGAACCCGAAGTTCGGATTCATGCCGCTGACATACATATGATGCGCCCATACGATGAAGCTCAGCGCGGCAATGATGACGATCGCCCAGACCATCATCCTGTAGCCGAAGATGTTCTTGCGGGCATGGGTGCTGATCAGATCCGAGACGATGCCGAAGGCGGGAAGCGCGACGATATAGACCTCCGGATGACCGAAGAACCAAAAGAGATGCTGGAACAGGATGGGGCTGCCGCCCGCTTGCTGCAACTGCTGGCCCATCTCGACGATGGCGGGCATGAAGAAGCTCGTACCGAGCAAGCGGTCGAACAGCATCATGACGGCGGCGACGAAAAGTGCCGGGAAGGCGAGAAGCGCCATCACGGTTGCGGTGAATATGCCCCATACCGTCAGGGGCATCCGCATCAGTGTCATGCCGCGGGTGCGTCCCTGCAGCACGGTGACGACATAGTTCAGCCCGCCCATGGTAAAGCCGATAATGAAGAGGATCAGCGACGAGAGCATCAGGACGATGCCCCAGTCACGCCCTCCAGGCGTACCCGATAGAAGAGCCTGTGGCGGATACAACGTCCAGCCGGCGCCGGTCGGCCCGCCGGGCGCGAAGAAACCGACGACCAGCACGATGACCGCAAGCAGATAGAGCCAGTAGCTCAGCATGTTCGCGTAAGGAAACACCATATCGCGGGCGCCGAGCATCAATGGGATCAGATAGTTGCCGAATCCGCCGAGGAACAGCGCCGTCAGCAGGTAGATCACCATGATCATGCCGTGCATGGTGATGAACTGATAATAATGCTCCGCGTCGATGAAGGAGAAATAGCCGGGAAAGCCGAGCTGCAGGCGCATCAGCCAGGACAGCACCAGCGCCACCATGCCGATCGAAATGGCGGTCAGGGAATACTGAATGGCGATGATCTTGGCATCCTGACTGAAGACATATCTCGTCCACCAGCTTTTCGGATGATAAAGCTCCACATCCTCGACTTCAGCGGGCTGGATGACCTGCTCGGTGCCGGACCCAATATCGACCATATTCCATCCTCCCTATTCCTCCGACGCGGCCTTCCTCCTCAAGTGCCGATGGCACTTACTTGGCCGTCGACTTTTCCACGGACGCCAGCGATTTCGCGAAAGTCGGCTGCTGCTGCAGCCAGGCTTGATAGGCGGTATCGGTATCGACGACGACCGTGCCGCGCATCTGCGGATGACCGACGCCGCATAATTCCGCGCAAAGAACTTCGAAGGTTCCCGTCCGTGTTGGTGTGAACCAGTAATAGGTCACCGTACCGGGAATCATGTCCATCTTGGCCCGGAATTCCGGTACGTAGAAATCGTGCAGAACGTCGATCGAACGCAGAAGCATCTTGACCGGCTTGCCGGCGGGGATGTGCAGCTCGCCACCTTCGACGATGACGTCGTCCAGTCCCGCGGGATCGCTCTTGTTCAAGCCGAGCGGGTTGTCCGGGGTCACATCGCGCGTGTTCGCCCGCCCGAGCTTTCCGTCCGCGCCCGGCAGCCGGAAGCTCCATTGCCATTGCTGACTGACGACTTCGACCTCGCTGGCATCGGGCGGCACCGTGACGAACTGTTTCCACACGAACAAGCCCGGCGCGAGCATTGCTGCCACGCCGATTGCCGTTCCGGCGGCGAGCCACCATTCCAACCGCTTGTTTTCGGGCTGGTATGCCGCCCGGTTTCCGGCGCGGTGCCTGAAGCGGAGCACGCAATAGGCGATGAACAACACGACGACCGTGAAAACCACACCGGTGATCCAGAACGTGATGACGATCGTGTTGTCGATATAGCTCCAATTGGACGCGATCGGCGTCCACCACCAAGGGCTCAGCAGATGGAACCCGATCGATCCCACCACCAGCAGAACGAGAATCAATACGACAGCCATCGTCTCCTCCCTGACCCGGCCGCGAACGTTTCCACAATCTCATCGCGAAACGTTTTAGTATTATCTCATGAACAAATCACCCGGGCAATTGCGGCAAAGGTAGTGGTGATCCAGCCGAACCGCACGCAGCATACCCACGCCGCGGACCGGAAGGGGACATGCCGTATTGAACCGAACTCCCGCCGATCCGACCGGCGACGCAGAAAACAGCTCGTCCATATCAGGCATCTCGCTATTTGGAGTATTGCTTCAGATAGGCGATCAGATTGGTAATCTCGGTATCGTCCTTCAGGCCGACGAAGGTCATTTTCGTGCCCTTCACCTTCGCCTGGGGGGCGTGCAAATAGTCGCGGAGCGTCGTCTCGCTCCACACCAGGCCGCCCTTGCCCGCCTCTTGCATGGCCGGCGAATAGGCGAAATTCGGGTGTGTTCCGGCCGTCCTGCCGAACAGGCCGTTCAGCGACGGGCCGACCTTGTTCTGGTCCGTTTCGGCTACATGGCAGATGGCGCATTTCTTGAAGACGGTGGCGCCTGCCGTGGCATCACCCTCCTGCGCGAGGGCATCAAATGAAAAAGGAATGGCGAAAAGCAGACAGATCGGAAGAAAGCGGTAAGACATGGCAATCCTCATTCTCTTCATCGCTATCCCAACCAAGGCGACTGTCATCTGGCAAGTCGCAACGGCTTGGAGGATGATGCCGGAGTAAATTTCCTTTGCGAATTCAAGGCGTGCGGTTCGGGTAGGCGGGGGCAATCAATTTTCGATACAGGTGCCAGGTCGAATGCCCGAGGATAGGCATGACGACTGCAAGGCCGGCAAAGATCGGGATGGTGCCGACGACGAGCAATGCCGCGACGATCAATCCCCAAAGGGCGACCGGTCCTGGATTGGCAAGGGTTGCGCGTATGCTTGCGTCGATGGCTGCAACAGCGCCGATATCCCGGTCCAGCAGCAACGGGAAGGTCACCACCGTCGTCGCCAAAACAATGATTGCGAAGATAAAACCGGCTAGGTTTCCCCACAGCATCAGCGAGAAACCGCGCGGGGTCGTCAGCACGTCCGATAAAAAAGTGGAGATCGAGGTCAGACCGGCCTCATCGAAGGTCATGGCGTAGATGAGCTGTGCGACGATCAGCCAGGCGACGAAAAGCACGAGCAACATGAGGCCGACCGCAATGATCGACGGCAGCGCCGGCGAGTGGCGAACCTCCAAGGCATGATGCCAGGAACTATCCAGTCCCTGCTCACGGCGTCGACTGATCTCATAGAGACCGATGGCCGCGATCGGACCAATTAGAGCAAAGCCCGACATCAAGGGATAAAGCAGCGGCAGCAGGTCGGCACCGGAGCTCCACATGACCAGAAAGATGCCTGCTATCGGGTACATAAGACAGAGAAAAACATAATGGGATGGTTTCTCTCTGAAGTCATCAAGTCCCGACCTCAGTGCGTCCATAAGGTCCGCGATACCAATCTTGCGGACCTCGGGGCGCGTAAATTCGCCCTTCGCACCGGCCATGACATGGAACGCCGCCATAGCACTCTCCTCCTCCACCACGATCCGGTTGGCGGTGCGAAGGCGCCCGGCAAATTTTTACCGACACGTCAAACCGCAACCGGTAGTCTAGTTTTATCAAATCTAAATGCCTTTGTCGCCTATTCCTTAAATTAGATGTTCGTCATTTCTTGCAGCACTGGCGCGGCGACGATGCGTGCCGCTGCATGCGCCTAGTCACGGGCGCAGATCGGTGCTGGAGCGGCAAACCCAAATGGCGCAATTCCGCTGGTCCCTCGATGGCACAGAACTTCGTTCGCCGAAGCCGTTGCCAAGGCAAACATCGGAATTGGCAACGGCGCGATCATAAAGCAGGGCACCGGAACCCCGCGCCGACGGATATTGCAGGATGACCGAGCGGTTTGCCTGAACGAAGGATTGAATTTCGGAACACGACCTTGAGGCCGTTTGCAGCCGCTGGATAGCGGATGCCGGAGAGGCTGCGAAGATCGCGAATGCGACAAGCGTGGTGATTTGAGCTTTCATCTGCGTTCTCCCTCTGTAACAGGCGAACTTTCCCACCGATCCGGTCGGCCGGCACCCCGTTCCTTGCTTTCAAACTCAAGCATCTCTCTTTACGTGTCGTCTGTCATCATGCGCGGCCGTAAAGCACGCGTTGGACGGATTCGATTGCGGAGCAAGAACCGGAGTTTTGACGCTGGCGGATCGGCCTATCCCTTTGCTCAGGTCGTCGATCGAGATCGATGATCCCCAATGGATACATCAAAAAGGAACTTCACATGAGCAAAGAAGAGGACAACAAGGCCATCGTCGTGCGCTGGTTCACTGAATTCTGGGGTGAGACCTGCAACCTGTCCGTCGTCGCCGACCTCGCCGCACCGGACATGCTGTTGAAATATTCGCTGCATGAGCCGCGTCGCGGTCATGACGACATCAGGGACTTCATGATCGGTTTCCGCGCGGCATTCCCGGATCTCAATTTCTGGGGCACCGCCGACCTCATTGCCGAAGGCGACTATGTCGTCGGCCAGTGGGAAGGTGGCGGCACGCATACCGGTCCGGCGTTTTCCGACTTTCTGGTCGGATCGCTGCCGACTGCGACCGGACGCAAGATGCACTTCACCGGCACCACGATCCTGCGCATCGAGAATGGCAAGATCGCCGAGGAAATCGGCCTCGACGACGGTGTGACCGCGCTCACGCAGCTCGGCCTCATCAAGGTCGCCTGATGGCAGGTCGCCGCCCATTTTTCGGGCGGCGACCTTCGGATAATCTCCGCTCACGCAGGAATCGGGTGGCTGCGCGGTTCTTCCGCTGCCAAGAATGATGTTCTGACTCTGGATCGCACAGGGACGAACGACATGACCGTGATGCCCATAAACCGGACAGCTTTTACACAAACGGCAGTGGCCGATGATCCGCGCTGGGCACGTATCGTCGCCCGCGACCGAACCGCCGATGGCCATCTCTGGTATTCGGTGGCAACGACCGGTGTCTATTGCCGGCCCTCCTGTCCATCGCGAACCGCAAACCCCAAGAACGTGCAACTGCATGATTCACTCCAGGCCGCCAAAGCGACTGGCTTTCGCCCCTGCAAGCGATGCAAGCCGGATGGTCTTTCCTCAGACGGTGAGAATACCGCCATCATTGCGCGCGTTTGCCGATTGATCGAAGAGAGTGAGGAAGAACCGTCCTTGCACCAGCTCGCAGAGGCGGCCGGACGTAGTGCCAGTCATTTCCATCGGCTGTTCAAATCGGCGACCGGCTTGACGCCCAAGGATTACGCCTCGGCGCACCGCGCGGCGAAAGTCCGTGAAGGCCTTGCGAACGGCAACAGCGTGACCGAGGCGATCTACGATGCCGGGTTCAATTCGAGCGGCCGCTTTTACGAGAAATCCACCGATATGCTCGGAATGACGCCGACCCAGTATCGATCGGGAGGTACCAACGAAGATATCCGTTTCGCCGTCGGTCAGTCGTCGCTGGGCGCGATCCTGGTTGCGTCGAGCCGGAAAGGCGTGGCGTCCATTCTCCTCGGCAGCGACCCGGACGCGCTGGTGCGCGATCTTCAGGATCGTTTCCCCAACGCCAACCTGATTGGCGCCGACGGTGACTACGAAGCCCTTGTGGCGCGTGTCGTCGGCCTCGTGGAGGCGCCACGTCTTGGGATCGACTTGCCGCTCGACGTTCGCGGTACGGCATTTCAACAGCGGGTTTGGCAGGCGCTTCGGGAAATCCCGGTTGGCCGAACCGTCTCCTACATGGAAATCGCCCGCCGGATCGGTTTGCCCAAGGCGGTGCGCGCCGTCGCCGGAGCGTGCGCGGCCAACAAACTGGCAGTCGCAATCCCATGCCATAGGGTGGTGCGGAACGATGGTTCGCTTTCCGGCTATGCCTGGGGAGTCGAGCGAAAACGCGTTCTGCTTGACCGTGAAGCGACTGAAGGCCGTTGAGAACCCGATGAGCATTTTTCCGCATCGCGGTGTCATACGGCGATATCTCTGGCGCACGCCACGCGAGCGAGGCACTATTCCGACATGAGTGCTCCCCTTCAGAATCGCGTCACCCCCTTCGGCGATATCGTGGCGATTTCGCAACGGGGACTGTTCACCGGAAACCGCGGCATCATCCACGATCCGGCGACCAAAACGCTGCTGAACAAACGCTGGTCGAGCAAGGCATGGCTGGTTTGCACTTGCGAATACAAAGACCGCCGCCGCGATGTCATGGCCAACAGGAGCTGGACCGAACTGTTCTTTCTGGACGAAGCGGTGGCGCTGGCCGCCGGTCATCGCCCGTGTTTCTTCTGCCGGCGTGATGCGGCCAAGGCATTTCGCGCGGCATGGGCCGGCGCGAGAGGGCAGGCTGAACCCTCGGTTGCCGTTATGGACGCTGTCCTGCACGGCGAACGCATGGACCGCAGGCGAAAACGGATCCATCCGCTTCCGGAGTCACTCCCCGACCTGCCGGACGGTACGGTTGTCGTCGCATCCGGTTCGGCCTGCATGATCGCCGGTGGCCACGCTTATCGCTGGACCGAGCATGGCTATGAGCCGCCGCAGGCGCTCAGGCACGCCGAAGGCATGTTGACGCCGCCCTCCACCTTCATGGCCCTGCAGGCCGGCTATCGGCCGATCCTTCATCCGATGATCGGGACATTGCGATCGGATCGGCACCACCGAAAATGAATTGTTTTTCCCACGGCCGAGAAACTTGCTGATTTGAAAGCAAGGACCGGAGTGAGGAGGAATGGCCGCGGCTCTATGGTCATCAGAAAGATCATGGAGTTAAGCCAATGAACGTCATCAACATGGAAACCGCCTCGCGGCCCAAGCTCTCGACGAAGAGCGTAGAAGCTTCAAACGATATCGCCTATTCGATCGGCGATAGTGAATTGGGCAAAATTCTCGTTGCTCGCAGCGCCCTCGGCGTCTGTGCTATCCTGATCGCGTCGGATGGTGAGGAACTGACCGAGGATCTCGCCGCCTGCTTTCCGACGAGCAAACTGATCTCAAACGAAGCGCGCCTCCGCGACGATATCGACAAGGTTGTTCGGTTTATCGAGAGACCGGATGCCGGGCTTGATCTGCCGCTCGACATGCGGCGCGGCACACCGTTCCAACGCCGGGTGTGGGATGCCCTTCGGGCAATCCCCTGCGGGGCCATGGTCACCTACGCTGCGCTTGCCCGACGCATCGGTAAGCCGGAGGCCGTTCGCGCCGTCGCCAGTGCTTGCGCGGCAAACGCGGTCGCCTTGGGCATACCTTGCCATCGGGTCGTTCGCAGCAATGGTACGTTGTCCGGCTATCGCTGGGGCATCGAACGAAAGCGCGCTCTCATCGAGAAGGAAGCCAAGTCGTGAACGCTCATTCGAAGCTCAATCCATCGGCCTCCGCGGCACGTTCCGCAGAGGCGCGTGTCGCCGCGTATAACTGGCAGAAGCTATCAGAGGAGCTGAGCGGGTTTGGCTGCGCTATCATGGAAAAGCTTTTGTCGCCCGAGGAGTGCCGGGAGATTGCCGGCCTTTATCCGCAGGAAGAGCGTTTTCGCAGCCATATTCACATGGCGCGGCATGGCTTCGGCAAAGGAGAATACCGCTATTTCAAATATCCGCTGCCCAATCTGCTTGGCGATTTGCGCACCGCGCTTTATCCGCGGCTGGCCGAGGTTGCCAACGACTGGAACGGCCGCATGGACATCGATCAGCGTTACCCCGCAGATCATGCGGACTTCCTCAAGCAATGTCATGATGCGGGCCAGACGCGGCCGACGCCGCTGCTGCTGCAATATGTCCCAGGCGATTTCAATTGCCTGCATCAGGATCTCTACGGCGACCTCGCATTCCCGCTACAGGTGGCGATCCTGCTTTCCGAACCGGGGAGGGATTTCACAGGCGGCGAGTTCGTTCTGACGGAACAGCGTCCGCGGATGCAAAGTCGCGCCGAGGTGGTGCCGCTGCGCCAGGGTGATGCGGTGGCCTTCGCGGTCCACAATCGTCCGGTCCAGGGCTCCAAGGGGAATTACCGCGTCAACCTCCGGCATGGCGTCAGCCGTCTTCGTTCAGGCATGCGCCATACCGTCGGCATCATTTTTCACGACGCAAAATAGCGGGTCCATCTGGCCTATCGAAGGCAGCTAAGCCCGGTTTCCGCGTCGAAAAGATGTATCGCTTCATCGCCGAAGAATAGCGTGAGCTTGCCATTGTGGTCGATTGGCGTGCGGGGAGGGAGGCAAGCCGTCAGTCGCTGATCTCCGGCGATGGCGGTGACGACGAGTTCGGGCCCGGTCAGCTCCGCAATTTCAGGCATGGCTTCGATCCATAAAGCGGCTTGTTCCAGGCGCAATGCCTCCGGCCGTATGCCGAGAACAAGTTGTTGGCCTTCTTTGACTTTGCCTTTGAAGCGTTCGGGGAGCGGCAGGCAAGTGCCTGCGCCTTGCAACTGCAATCCTTCGGGGCGAACCGTGGTCTTCAAGAGGTTCATCGGCGGCACGCCGACGAAGGTCGCCACATAGAGCGTTGCGGGACTGTTGTAGATTTCCTCCGGCGTACCCAATTGTTCGATCCGTCCGTCCCGCATGACGGCGATCCGGGTGGCGAGCGTCATCGCCTCGATCTGATCGTGGGTGACGTAGACCACCGTGGTCTTCAGCATCTGATGAAGACGCTTGAGTTCCGTGCGCATTTCCATGCGCAGCTTGGCGTCAAGGTTCGAAAGCGGCTCATCGAAAAGGAAGACTTCCGGCTTGCGCACGAGCGCGCGGCCGATCGCAACACGCTGCCGCTGGCCGCCGGAAAGCTGGCTTGGCTTTCGCTCCAGCAGATTTTCGATCTGAAGCAGTTTGGCGGCCTCGCGCACCGCCTTGTCGCGCTCTGCCGCCGGCACTTTGCGCATCTCAAGACCGAAGCCGATGTTGCGGTGGACCGTCAAGTTTGGATAGAGCGCATAGGATTGGAACACCATGGCGATATCGCGGTCCTTGGGATGCACGCCAAGTACCGAGCGCGTGCCAATCCGCACATCGCCGCTGGTCGCCTCGGCAAGACCGGCGATGATGTTCAGCAGCGTGGACTTGCCGCAGCCGGAAGAGCCGAGCAGCACCAGGAATTCGCCGCTTTCCAGCGCGATATCAATGCCCTTCAGCGTTTCGACCTGGCCGTATGTCTTGCGGATATTCTGGATCTCGAGCGCGCTCATCGTGCGGCCTCCTTGGTAGCCTTGAGCTCGCCATAGCTGCGGGGAAGGGTGGAAATGGCGCGCGATGCGACCTCCGTTCCCGCAGCCAAACAGGTGGAAAGCGCTTCGCCGCGGGCAAGCGCGGCTAGAAATGCAGCATTGAAGACGTCGCCGGCGCCGATCGTATCCACGACTTTCACCTGAGGTGCAGGGACCACAACGAGTGCGCCGTCTCTGCCGATGGCAATCGCGCCATCGGGGCCGCGTTTGACGACGACGATCGCTCCGTCCGGCATATGCGAGCGAAGATGGCGCGCGGCGTCTGCAGGGTCGTCCAGACCCGCGAGCGTGGTCGATTCCACCTCATTCAACAGGGCAATACCGCAGCGCGACAGCCAGCCGCGCGTGGCGGCGCAATTTTCATCCGTCCAGCCATCGAGCGGCCATCCGGTGTCGAGTGCGACCGTGATCCGGTGCTTGTCGGCCCAGGCGAACAATGCATCGTAATCCCCCGTCAGGTCGTCGGTCAGGAAGGGGCCGCAGAGAAGGACGTAACCGCCGGAAAGCGTTGATCCGTCAAGAACGGCAAAGACATCAGCAAGACTGAGACGTGGCAGGTGGCCGCGCGTCGTGAAGAACGTCCGCTCGCCGTCCGGATGGGTGATCCCAACCGAAAGCGTCGTGCCCTCTGGTCGCACCGGCCATTTCGCAGCCCGTTCGCCGAAGGCTTCGCTCAGCCAGCGGCCGAACTGATCATTGCCGACATTGGCCGCGATCTCGAAGTTGACGCCCATTCCTTCCCAGGCAAGCGCGCTATTCCCCGCCGCGCCGCCGACACGAAGCTCGTCATGGTCGACAATGATCTCTGTGCCCGCCTTCGGCCAAGGTGCGGCCGGCCCAAGGATCAAGTCGACATTGACATTGCCGATGACTGCAAGCGGCTTCATTCATTCACTCCGCGTAATTTTCGTCGAGCGGACGGGCGTTCCGGCATTGTCGACGCGGGCTTCGGCAAAGGCGATCATCAGCCGTTGCGCGACGGGCAGCATCGCGAAGATTGCTGCAAGGCCGGTCGCCGGCTCGAAGCGAAGCGTCACTGCTCCCGCCACCGGCTCCTCGCCGGATGCATCAAAGACGACGGTCGACGCACCGGTTTCGACAGCGGAAACGATCATCGCGGTGACGAGGCCTGCCGTATTGTCGCGCCCGCGGAACAGAACGACGCCAATGTTTGGCCCGAGCATTTCCATCGGTCCGTGCCGAAGCTGTCCGCCTTCGAGCGAAAAGCACGGGCGACGGGATAGCTCAGTCAAACCGAGCGCAAGCGCTTCGGCGACGCCCTGCAATCTGCGACCGGACGTCACGATCGTTTCGACATTCGCGAGTGCGGCGAGTGCGGCCGCGATATTGACGTCCTGAGGCGCTTTCAGCACGGCAAGTGCGGCCGCCGGGTCTTCGCCAAGCGCGGCAAGGACGGCGAGATGCAGGGCGAAGGTGACGGTCAGGCTGCGGGTGGCGGCAAAGGCCAGTTCCGTGCCGCCCGCGCCGACCAAGGACGGCGCAGCCTTTGCCAGGAAAGAGTTGCCTTCGAGCGTTAGCCCGAATGTCTCGTCCGAGCCGCCGGTCTCGTTGAACCAACGAACCACTTCGGCGCTTTCGCCGGATTGCGAGGTTACGAAGATCGTCCGCCCCTCCAACGACAAGGGCTGGCCGAGTTGTTCGGAGAGCGGCGCTGCGATCGCATCGATGCCCAAAGCGCGATAAAGCGGTTCCACCGCGCGGTTCACCGCATGCGATCCTCCCATGCCGAGAAGCATGAGCTTACCCGTTTTCTTCAGCGAGGCGGACGCTTTGGCGGCCATTTCGCTACCGCCTTCGTAGGACGCGATGGCGTCTGCATGCTGGCGTGCCATTTCGCGATCGATCGCAACAAGCCCTGTCGGTCGTGTCTTTTGTCCGGTCATGGTCATCCCTTGACGCCGCCGCTTGTCAGCCCCGAGATCAGGGCACGTTGCATGACGAGACCGACCAGCACCGGCGGCAGGGCGGCAAGCACACCGGCGGTCGCAATCAGTCCGTAATCGGATACACGTCCGCCCGCCAAATCGGCGATGGCGACGGTCAGAGTCTTCGCACGCTGATCCGAAGTGAAAAGCAGCGCATAGAAGAATTCATCCCAGGCCAGCAGGAACGCGAAGAGCGCCGATGTCGCGATGACCGGCATGGCAAGCGGCAGCGTGATGATCTTCAGCGTCTGGAAGAGGCCGGCACCGTCGATCATGGCGGCGGATTCGATTTCTTTCGGAATGGAGTCGAAACCGGATTTCATGAGCCAGGTCGTGAACGGAGCGAGGATCGTGAGATAGATGAGCGCAAGCCCGAAGACATTGTTGAGCATGCCGAGATAGGCAAGGCCCATATAGAGCGGCACGGCGAGCGCGACCGGCGGGAGCATGTAGGTGGCGATCACCAGGGAGAGCGACCAGCCGACGGACGGAGTGCGCGATACCGCCCAGCCCGCCGGAATGGCAAGCGCGATAGCCGCGATCGTTGCCATGGCGGCGATTTCGATGCTGTTGCGCAGCGAGGAGGTGAAGGCGGCGCCGGTGCTATTCTCGATCGTCGAGAACAGCAACCGGTAGCGGGAAAAATCGGCCGTCTGCGGCCACCAGCGCAGCGGTTTCGCTGCGAGATCAGCGGCCGGCGAGATGCTCATGACGAACAGCCAGAGGATCGGGGCGAGGATGACAGCGGCCAGCAGCACGGCCGCGACGTAGATGAAGATGGTGAAGATCGGGTTCCTGCGCTCCATCAGGCAGCACTCCCCACTGTCTTGCGCACCAATGCGGCATAGCCGGCGGCGAGCACGGTCACCAGCAGCGTTACCATCAGCGCCAGCGACGCGCCGGACCCGGCCCGCTGAAAGGAGAAAGCCTCCTGATAGACCAGGATCGACAATGTGCGCGTGCTATTTGCCGGACCGCCGCGCGTCATGACCCAGATGATATCGAAGACCTTGAAGGCTTCGATGGTTCGCAGCACCAGCGCCACCATCAGCGGTCCCGCGAGATAGGGCAGGATCACAAAGCGAAAGCGGGCGATCGGTCCGGCGCCGTCGACCAGCGAGGCGGCGGTGATATCGCGCGGAACCGCCTGCAGCGCCGCCAGTGCAATCAGCGCGACGAGAGGAAAGTTCTTCCAGCAATCTGCGACGATCAATGCCGAAAGTGCGGTGCCGGGTTCTCCCAGCCAGGAGCGATAGGCGTCGATCAGGCCGAGCTGCGTCAGCGCCGCGTTCAAGGCGCCATATTCCGGATTGTAGATCAGCCGCCAGAGTGTCGCGTTCACGACGGTCGGCAGAGCCCAAGGCAGGATCATCAATGCGCGAAGCGCAGTGCGGCCGCGGAATTCCTGATTGAGCAGCAATGCGGCTAGCACGCCGATCACCATCTCGGCGGCAACGGAAATGATCGCAAACAAGGCGGTCGTGACGAGGGTCCGCTGGAAATTCGAACCGGAGATCATCTTCGTGTAGTTCTCGATCCCGACGAAACTGCCTTCGGTGCCGACGAGCTTGGCATCGGTGAAGGAGAGACGGACGGTATCCACCAGGGGCCATCCGATGACGGCGATCATCACCACGAGGAGCGGCAGCATCAAAAGCCACGCGCGGGTTGTCATCCAGGTGCCGGACATTTTTAGGCCACCCTTTTTATTTGTCGGACCGGATTGGAAACGGGCGGCGCTTTGCGTCGCCCGTTGGCGGCGATCTTAGAGACCGCTGTTGTCGGCAGCCGACTTCAACGCATCTTCCGGCGAGGACTGGCCGAGCAGCGATTCCTGGATCGCCTGCTGAAGTGCTGTCGAAAGCTCCTGATATTTCGGCGTCGTCGGGCGCGGGTACATGGCTGCAAGGCCGACCTTTGCTGCCGCGATCAGTTCTTCCTGTCCCTTGGTGACAGCCGGATCCACATAGGAGGATGCCCAGATCGGCAGGCTGAGCTTGGCGTACTGGTTCTGTGTCGCCTGCGAGGTCATGAAGCTGATGTATTTCCAGGCTTCGTCCGGATGCTTGCTCGCGGAGGTGATGCCGAGGCCCATCGAACCGTTCACGGCAGAGGCATCGCTCTTACCTGCAACGCCCGGCGCCGGCACGACACCGACCTTGCCGGCCACTTTGCTGTCCTTCGGATCGTTCGCCATGTTGTACATGTAGGTCCAGTTCAGCGCGAAAGCGGCATCGCCGTTTTCAAAGACCTTGCGGACATCTTCCTCCAGGAATTCCTTGGAGTTCGGATTGGTAAGGCCGGACTTGTAGCTCGAAACCATGTATTTCAGGGCGTCAAGGCCTCCACCGGTCTGGAAGGCTGGCTTGCCGTCCTTCAGGAAATCACCCTTGTACGCGCTGACGAGTGTCGTGTAGTCGCAGATCGCGGCTTCGGCCTGCGACCAGCTCCAGGCGATCGGCGTTGCGAGCAGGCCCTTGTCCTTGATGGCCTTTGCCTGTTCGGTCAGCTCGTCCCAGGTCTTCGGCGGGGTCTTGATGCCGGCCTTTTCCAGGATCTCCTTGTTGTAGAACAGATATTTCGTATCGAGAATCCACGGCATGCCGAAATATTTGCCGTCGTACTGAACGGTGGTCCAGGCGCCGGGCAGCACGCCCTTCTTCATGTCGTCGGTGATGCGAGAGGACACGTCGACGAGCACTTTGTTCGTGGCATATTCGGCGGGCCAGATCACGTCGAAGAGGACGACGTCATAACCGCCGCCGGAGCCCTGTGCCAGCACGGTCTTGTCGTGCAGGCCCTCATAGGGAACGAATTCGAGATTGACCTTGATATCGGGATTAGCCTTGGTGAAGGCATCGGTCATGGCGCGCACGTCGGCTTCGCTATAGGCGGCCTGGGCCATGAAAAGTGCGTTGATCGTCGTTTCGGCAAATGCATGCGATGCGAAGGATGCGCCGATCAGCGCGGCTCCGAACAACGTCTTGCTTATGGATTTCAACATTCCACCCTCCAGTTTTTGACTGTCACGTCGTTTCCGATGGCGGCTTGCGTCGCGATCGGTTGTTGAGAAGGCAGCCGGTGTCGGATGCCTGATCTCTTCGGATCATCGTCGGGCCTTTGTCGGCCCTTTGTTCCCACGAAACTCTCCGGTTTCTTATTAAGTCAATTGTCTTGACTTAATTACTTCTTCAATATTCTACTGGTGTCAAGAGGGAATTGCACATGAACGATACGCGCCCGATCCGCGCTAAGAGCGGCACCAATCATGAAGGCACCAGCGCCCATAACCGGCGAGTTATGATCGATGCATTGCGCATCAATGGAGCGCTTTCACGGGCGGATCTGGCGCGCGCGACGCGGCTAACGAAGCAGACGGTTTCCAACATCATCGACGAACTGGAACGCGACGGCCTAGTGACATCGCAGCAGACGGTCCGCAGGGGGCGTGGGCAGCCTTCGACGCCCTATGTTCTGGTCCCGGAAGGTGCATTTGCGATCGGCCTGCAAATCGACCGGCACATGACGAGAGCAATTGCCGTCGATCTCATTGGAAATGTGCTGATCCGGCTGGAGGCGAAGCTTCCCTCGGGTGGACCGGCGACGGGCGCAAAGGTCGTACTCGATCTTGTTGCTGATGTCCGGCAGCGATTGGCGGAGGTCGCGACGCAATCCGAGCAGCGGCTAGTCGGCCTCGGTGCGGCGATGCCAGGCCCCTTCGGCCTAGCCGGCAACGGCGACGATCCCTGGATGATGGAGGCATGGCAGAAGTTTCCGTTGCTTGAAACCCTCGCCGTCGGCACCGGCCTCGACGTCAGTATCCAAAACGACGCCGCCGCGGCGACGATTGCCGAACGAATGGTCGGCGCGGCGCACGGGCTGGATCACGCGGTTTGCCTCTATGTCGGCTACGGCATCGGTGCCGGCCTCATTCTTGGCGGCGAGCTCTATACCGGCGCGAACGGCAATGCCGGCGAAATCGGGATGGCCTTGCTTACGGTCGGAGGCAAGTCGACCCCGCTCGAGCATCGCGCGTCGCTCGCTTCACTCTATCAATATCTGTCTCTCGATCCGGCCGATCCGGAGCTTTATGCCAAGATCCATGATCTGGTATCGGCCGATGATCGCAGGATCGTTGAATGGATCGAAGCAGCCGCCTACGACCTCAGATGGAGCGTGCATTTGATCGAAACCATCTTCGATCCGCAGACCGTCATCTTATGCGGCAGCGCACCGCGCATTTTGGTGGACCGGCTCATTGCGGCCATGGGGCCGTTGCTGCCATCGATCGCCGAGCGTCGGGATCGTACGGTTGCGCGCCTGCAGATCGGGATGGCCGACCCTTGGTCCGTCGCACTCGGAGCAGCCGCCGGACCGATCAGCCGGGAATTCGATCCCCGCTATGCTGCAATTTTGAAAGACTAAGCATCCACAGCTTTAATCGATTAAAATAAATTCAATCGTTTAAACTTTTTAATGCTGTGATTTACAAAGCATTTCTCCCGTGGCATTCAAAGATCATCAACGTCAGGGAGAACTCGATGCAAGAGCGTGAAACGGTGCGGAAGGAAATACCCGTGCATGTGGTCGATCGTCTGGAAAACGAGTGGCGGGTGATGCAGGCCGAGCGCTCGCCGAAGCTCGAGCCGGAGATTGAGGGAGCCGATAAGATCGCCTCCGCACCGGCCAACGGCCTCAGCACACGCTAAGCACCACCGCGCATAGCTGCGTCGATCCTCAGGGTGGGCAGACTCCATCTTAAATGCTTTGCGCTTGGGATCCGAACCGGTCGGGTCCCGTTTGGCCTCCCATTCCTTTATGCGGACTTTGCGAGCGCATAAGAAAGAGGCTCTTCGTCAGACAGAGCTGAATGATCCGGCTGGTCGAGGACCGCTTGGCTGACGGTGTCGACGATCGCGTATTTCTCCGCCTGATAGTTCCAGTATTCCGAGACGAAGTTTCGGGAGAGCCAGAAGCTGCTTTTGCCCGGAGCGCCGGCCCAGCCGACGCTTCCGAGTTCTGTCGCCTGCTTCAAGAGCCGCTTCAGGTGAGTACTCGAAATCATGAACTGGCTCTGGATGACCTTCGGCGAGATGGGGTCGATCAGGACCCTGTCTGAGCCTGGATCAATCTTGCTGATTCGGGAGATGAGATAGTCCATCACGACGCCGCCGGAGGTCGCCCAGTTGAACAGAGCGAAAGTTACTCCGGGATTCTGCAGGCTTTCGCTATCCAGGATCATCTTGGCGATCTTCGGCTGCATTCGCAGCACCGAAGCGGGATCGGCGGTCGTCCTCGCCATCCTGTCGCCGCCGTCCAGGGCATCCAGAACCAGCAGATGCGTGTAGATCCAGCGGGCCATATATTCGCGGGTCGTTTCGGTGGGCTCAAGCAAGATGATGCGGCGGTCGGAACCGCCGGCGATCGGCCGAACGAAGCGGTAAGCAATCATTTCCTTCAGGAATGCCGCCGCCGTATTGCGGCTTGCAATCTTATGCTTGACCGCGAAATCGACAAACCTGCCGGTGTAGAGCGCCGGGGTGGGATCATCCGGATAGCCGAGAAAGAGAGCATAGCCAGCATGCGCCAGAAGCCATCTTTGCTGCGCGGCAAAGATCGAGGCTATGCGCGGATTCTCGTCGTAGATCGCCATCAGTTCATGCGCGCTATGCAATATAGCGGACAGAAAATGTTCATTTTGACTGAGTTCTTTTGCCGTGAAGGCCATAAGTGCCAACATTCTTTCAATAATTCAGGATCGGCCGGATCATCGGCTCGATATTTAATTAATGGTATTCTTTAAATACCAAAGTTTTGTTTGGCTTGTCGACCGCGAAGCAGGCGTCGAAAACCAGGGGGCGGTCAACTCTGCGCGAGCATTATGTCGGCATCCGCCAATGCAAGGGCCGTCATATTGCGATCTTATCGGAATGATCGAGCTGCCTTGCTTCTTGCGGGATGTGCTGCTAGTGACCCCCGCATAGCTTTGAAAGGCTCAGATATCCGGTCGCAGCCCACCCGGTCAAAACAAGGGACCTCAAATTATGAAGACTATCGTCATCTGCTCCGGCGGATTGGACTCCGTTTCGCTCGCTCACAAGATCGCAGCGGAACATCAACTCATCGGCCTCGTCTCGTTCGACTATGGCCAGCGGCATCGTAAGGAGCTGGATTTCGCTGCCGCCTGTGCCCAGCGGCTTGGCGTACCGCATCACATCATCGATATCACCGCCATCGGCAGGCACCTGACCGGATCGGCCCTGACGGATAACGTCGAGGTGCCGGACGGACACTATGCCGAGGAAACGATGAAGGCGACGGTGGTTCCGAACCGCAACGCCATTATGCTCGCCATCGCCTGCGGCCTTGCCGCCGCGCAGAAAGCGGATGCCGTCGCCGTTGCCGTTCATGGCGGCGATCATTTCATCTATCCGGATTGCCGGCCGGGCTTCATCGACGCGTTTCAGCAGATGCAAAACCATGCCTTGGATGGCTACGCCAGCGTTTCGCTCTATGCGCCCTATGTCACCGTCTCCAAGGCCGACATCGTGACTGACGGCGCGAAGAACGGCACGCCGTTTGCCGAGACTTGGTCTTGCTACAAGGGCGGCATTCGTCACTGCGGCCGCTGCGGCACCTGCGTCGAACGGCGCGAAGCCTTCCATCTCGCCGGTGTCGAAGATCCGACAGAATATGACGATCCAGACTTCTGGGTGGCGGCGACGGCAGGCTACTCGGCCGAGGAGGTGAAGTAATGTTCCGCATCACCAAGCAATTTCACTTCTCCGCCTCGCACCAGCTCGCCCACCTTCCCGCCGATCATCAATGTGCCCGGCTACATGGGCACAATTATATCGTCGAGGTGGAGCTTTCTGCCGCCGAACTCGATTCTGACGGGTTCGTCCGCGACTATCATGAGCTTGCGCCACTGAAGCGCTACATCGACGAGCATTTCGACCATCGCCATCTGAACGAGGTTCTCGGCCATGACCGCGTGACGTCGGAATATCTGGCCAAGCATTTCTACGACTGGTGCAAGCAGCGCCTGCCCGAAATTTCGGCGGTGCGCATCAGCGAGACGCCGAAGACCTGGGCGGAATACCGGCCATGAGCGAGGCGCGCGAAACCACGATCCGCGTCAGCGAGATATTCGGGCCTACAATCCAGGGCGAGGGGATATTGATCGGGCTTCCGACTGTGTTCGTCCGGACCGGGGGGTGCGATTACCGCTGTTCGTGGTGTGATACGCTGCATGCGGTAGACAGCGAATATCGCGATCAATGGCAGCCGATGTCGGTTGACGAGATCTGGCAGGAGGTGACCCGGCTTTCCGGAGGCAAGCCGCTAACGGTTTCGCTTTCGGGCGGCAATCCCGCGATTCAGCCTCTCGGGCCGCTGATCGCTCGCGGCCATGCTCAAGGCTACAGGTTTGCGCTGGAAACGCAGGCGAGCATCGCGAAGGACTGGTTCGCCGATCTCGACGTGCTGGTGCTAAGCCCCAAGCCGCCTTCGAGCGGCATGGTGACGGATTGGGACGCACTTGCCGACTGTCTCCGTCACGCGGGGGCGAGGCCGCAGATTGCCTTGAAAATCGTCGTTTTCGATGACCGCGATTATGCTTATGCGCGCGATGCTGCCGCCCGTTTTCCGCACCTGCCGGTCTATCTGCAGCCCGGCAACCATACGCCGCCTCCGCCTGAAGCAGACGACGCATCGATCGATATCGACGGCATCATGGATCGAATGCGCTGGCTGGTGGACAAGGTGACATCAGACAGATGGTTCGAAGCTCGGGTTCTGCCGCAGTTGCATGTCCTGCTTTGGGGGAACAAGCGCGGCGTTTAGTGCCGGCTCTGTTGGGCGCGCAGAGGCGGTATTGCCTAGAATCGGTCGAGCCCGGCAATCGGGGTACAGTACCGGTCTCCCCAGGTGAGCGCTGCTGAAGAATTCGGCTAGCCGCATCATCGGATAGGTTGTGTATAATCTTTTCCACGAAGATTAGGCGAGAATATCAGCGGTAGATTTCGCCCGATTTTTGGCCAAAAATAACCCGTCAATAATTCAGGCTATGCCGATTATACTCAGAAAGGATGATGGGACGTTCGAGATTATCCTATGGTAAAACATGGATAATCTTGGAGGGTCGGATGTTGTATCCGCGTGACACCGTGATCGCTGTACTGGGCGTCATGCTGCTCGCGCCCTTGCCTTTGACAGCCGCCGAGAAGGTCGGCCAGGCGGTGCTGATCAAAACCGAGGTCACGGGCCAAGGCGGCCCGATGGAGGTCGATGATCCCGTCCACCGGGACGAGCAAATTCGCACCTCCCTTTCCGGCCTTGGACAGTTCACATTTCGGGATGGCACGAAACTGGCTGTCGGAGCCGGCTCCTCTGTCGTCATCGACAAATTCGTCTTCGATGACTCGGGCTCTGTCAAAAAGCTGACCGTAAATGCGGCGAAGGGTACTTTTCGCTGGATGAGCGGAAATTCGAACCACTCGGCCTATCAGATCGTGACTCCCGCCGGTACGATCGGTGTGCGCGGGACGGTATTTGATTTCTATGTCGGTTCCAACGGCACGACGGCGGTCGTTCTGTTGAGTGGCGCGGCGCAGTTCTGCGGTGCGGGCGGCTGCAAGCAGTTGAAGCAGCAATGCGACTGCGTCGTTGCCAAACGCAACGGTGAGATCAGCGATCCGCGCCGGGTCAACCGCGACGTTCTCAAGACGCTAGGCAATCAGCGAGCCTTGCCGTTCCTCTCCGGCGATCAACAGCTTTCAGGACGAATGGGCTTTGTCGGCGGCGGCGGATGCGGCCTGTCGACGGCGATGAAAGATCGGCCCAACGGCATATCGCCGCGCAGCGTTCCCGCGAATAATCCCGCTCCGGCACAGCCCAATACGCCCAGCGCACCGAGCCCGCGGGCCGAGGCGCCGGCTGCGCCAAGTACGCCCGAAACACCCAGCACGCCGAACACTCCAGACCCGCCAAGCACACCTGACAAGCCAGGTAAACCTCACGAGCATGACAGGGACGACGGCAAGCATCACGGTCACCACGATCATCACGGCAAAGGCGACCACGGATGGGGTGATCACAGCCGAGGCGACCAGGACGACGATGGCGATGATGATGGCGGCGACCACGGCGATCATGGCGATCACGGCGGCGGGCATCACCATCGGTAGCGCTGTTGCGGGCGATGGCCGCATATTCGGCTAGAGGTCGGCCGCCTTGTCTGCAGATTCGTCGATGAAATGTCCGGCTCGCCGCGAAATCTGGCTGTAAAATTCCTGCAATAGCCCTGTCGCCACGACCTGCGCCTTGAGCTTTGTGGCGCTGACGAGTTTGCGGCTGCTTGTCGAGCGTGTCCGCAGGGCAGCGACAAGCCGCCTGTGCATGGCCCAAAGTTCCACAAAATCGGCCGATCTTGCCAGGCGCGCATCGCCGACCACTGCAAAGAGTTTGGTCCGCATGCTCTTACCCTTCAGGGTCAGCGCTCCCGCCTCGAGCAGAGCGCAATCGGACAGCAAGCTTGCTGTCGGCTCGGATACCAGAATGTCGAAATTGATGTCCTTGCAGGCGGATTCAATGCGCGCGGCAATGTTCACGGCATCGCCGACTGCAGAGTAATTGAAGCGCGTCTCGGCACCCATGTTGCCGACGCAGGCAAGCCCGGTATGGATGCCGATCCCTATCCTGACCCGCCGCTCGTCCCCGAAACCGAATGCGTCGCTGTTATTGAGGCGAGCGAGTGTTTCCCGCATGCCCAGCGCTGCCTGCACGGCCTTGCCGGCATGGTCGGAGACATCGACGGGAGCGTTCCAGAAAGCCATGATCGAATCCCCGATGAACTTGTCGAGCGTGCCGTCATTGGCGATGACATGGTGGCTCAGCGCATCGAGCAGCGTGTTCAGGAATGCGACGAGGGCGGTCGGGGTCATCTCCTCGCTGATCTGGGTGAAGTTTCGCACGTCAACGAACATGACGGTCAGCTCGCGCTCATCTCCTCCAAGGCGCAGGGCATTGCGTGTATGTTCGATGCGATAGAGCAGCGACGGCGAGAGATAGTGGCCGAAAGCCCGCCGCACGTCACGTCGTTCCCGGTCGGTCACGAGAAAGCGAAATGCCGTCGCGGCGAAATGCGTGATCGATCCGGCGACGATCGGTGCCAGCGGGTCGAAGAGAAGTCCGCCGTAGAGGAAGGCAAGCCAGGAGGCGACAAGGGCAAAAAAGGTAATCAGCAGGCCGCAGCCAAGTGCGACCGCCGGATTGACGAAGGTGGTGAGGATCACCAGAAGGCTGCCCAAGACGGCAATCGACAGGATTTCCATCCCATCCGCCCAATCCGGCCGGGAAAGGAAGCGACCTGAAAGGATCTGCTCGACGATTTGCGCATGAATGGAGACACCCGGCACGTTTTCACCAAGGGCCGTCGTGCGGACATCCTGGAGGCCGGAAGCGGAGGTTCCGATGAAAACGATACTGCCTTCTACCGTGCTTCTGATATCGGGGGAGGGGTCTCCGGGCGCGAGTACCTTAGCTGCCGAAATATATCGTTCCGCGGTATCGGGGCTGACATAGAGCCAAAGTTCTCCCGCCGCCGTGACCGGCACCACGAAATTGCCGATCTTGACCCGAGTCAGGGTATTCGGCGTGTTCGGCGCTGCGTCGAGGACGTAGGTGGAGGCTCCCTGTGCGACACGGAGCGCTTCAAGCGCAAGATTGGGATAAAGCTGTTTGCCGTCGCTGAGGAAAAGCGGAACTGCTCGCACCACCGCCGATGATGCGCCGGGATTGAGGCTAATATGACCGAGGCCCGCGGCATTGGCTTCCAATTGCGGCTGCAGTGGCGTCGCCGCCTTGATTGCTGGCGGCGCACCGAAGGGGCTTTCGCCGGTATAGGCAAAGCCTGCCTTGACGGGCGGCAGATAGTTCCCCTCGTTGGAGAGACCAAAGCCCAGCACCACGGGCTTTCCGGATAGCGATTGGGAAAAAATCTCATCATTATCCGGCAGTTTGCCCAGCAGCGAGGGGTCGATACCGGAGACGTCGCGAACGACATTGCGAGGAGACAGGCGGTCGGGCTCGGCGAAAAGGACATCGAAAGCGATGGCGGACGCGCCCATATCGGAAAGCTTGTCCACAAGGGTGGCAATCCGGTTTCTCGGCCAAGGCCATTGACCGAATTCGCGTAGGGACGCTTCGTCTATGTCGATGACCCGGACAGGCTGGTTCTCGAAGGTCCGGGGCACCAGGCGCTGATACTGGTCGAATGTCAAATCGCGGGCGAGCCGTAGCAATTGAGGATCGCTTGCCCGCAGGATCGTCAGCGCTGTGACGATCGCCAGGCCGATAACGACGCCGATTTGCTGCGCGCGCGTCACCATTACGGTGTCAGTCCCTTTGCCCCCGCTTCCCGGCAATAAGTAGCAATTCGGAGAGATACAAAAATCTATTGATCTGCTGCTGCGCCGAGGAAGAATATGCTGCCTTGTTCCTGGGAGCGATGCAATGATCAAAGTATCTGAGGAATACCGAACAGGATTTTTGCGCAGTCAGCTAGCATGAGGCTGGCTCGGTGGCCGCTCTCGCAATCATCTAGGGCTTTTAATGAAGATGGTCGAGAGTGGCGGCAGCCGAAGGGATAGCGAGGCGGGGCGCCCGTTCAGCGAAGACAAGGCCGCCGGCAGCGCCCCGTTCACCAAGCCGGTGCCACCATATTCATGTGCATCGCTATTGAACTCCTCGATCCATATCCCTTCGGTCGGAACGCCGATGCGATAGTTGTCGCGCGGAACGGGCGTAAAATTCGACACGACAAGGATCGAATAGGAGCGGTCTTTCGGAAACCGTAGCATCGCGAAAACGGAATTGGCCGCGTCGTCGACCACCGCCCATTCGAATCCTTGTGGATCAAGATCGCCGAATTGCAGGGCTTCCTCCCTGCCATAAAGGCCATTCAGATCTCTTACCAGACGCTGCAAGCAGGCGTGTCGCGGCTGGTCGAGGACATCCCAGGTCACGGATTGATCGTGTTGCCACTCGCGCGGCTGGGCGATTTCCCCGCCCATGAAAAGAAGCTTCTTGCCCGGATAGCCCCACATGAAAGCGAGATAGGCCCGAAGATTGGCGAATTTCTGCCAGGTATCGCCCGGCATTTTCGTCAGAAGCGAGCCCTTTCCGTGGACCACTTCATCGTGGGAGAGCGGCAGCATGAAGCGTTCGGAATAGGCATAGATCATGCCGAAGGTCATCATGTCATGATGATGGCGGCGGTAAACGGGATCCTTGGACATGTAGGTGAGGCTGTCATGCATCCAGCCCATGTTCCATTTGATGTCAAAGCCCAGGCCGCCTTGCTCCGGTGGTTTCGTCACACCCGGCCATGCGGTGGATTCCTCGGCGATCGTGAGTGCGTGCGGGCATCGTTGATGAATGATGCTGTTGAGGTGTTTGAGGAATTCGACCGCTTCCAGGTTCTCCCGTCCGCCATATTGATTGGGTATCCATTCGCCTTCATTGCGGCTGTAGTCGCGGTAGAGCATCGAAGCCACCGCATCCACCCTCAGGCCATCGACGTGATAGCGCTCCAACCACTCCAAGGCGCTGGCGATCAGGAAGCCTTTCACCTCGTTGCGGCCGAGATTGTAAATCAACGTGTTCCAATCCCCGTGGAAACCCTCCCGGGGATCCTCGTGTTCGTATAGGGCGCTGCCGTCGAAGCGGGCGAGGCCCCAGACATCGGTCGGAAAGTGCGCGGGCACCCAATCCAGGATCACACCCAGGCCTGCTCCATGGCACCGATCGACAAAATAAGCGAAGTCTTCCGGTGTGCCGTAGCGTCCTGTCGGGGCGAAAAGGCCCAGAGGCTGGTAGCCCCAGGAGCCGCCGAACGGATACTCCATGATGGGAAGCAACTCTATGTGGGTAAACCCCATGTCATGCGCATAGGGGACGAGCCGCTGGCTGAGTTCGA
The DNA here is from genome assembly GCF_030182455.1 of Rhizobium cerradonense. Taxonomy (NCBI): domain Bacteria; kingdom Pseudomonadati; phylum Pseudomonadota; class Alphaproteobacteria; order Hyphomicrobiales; family Rhizobiaceae; genus Rhizobium; species Rhizobium cerradonense. The sequence continues at coordinate 66,044 of NZ_JAQJCK010000015.1, read as the reverse complement.
TCCAATCGAAAGACCTGTTGCCGTCCTGAAGATTTCGAAGCCAGGAACCCACATGCACTTCGTAGACCGAGACGGCCCCTTCCAGGCCATTTCTCGATTGTCGGGAATGGATCCATTTGTCATCGCTCCAGCGGAACGGCCTTGAGGAGGCGACGATGGAGGCGGTGGAAGGAGCAGCTTCGCTCGCCCGCGCCACCGGATCGGCTTTTTGTGGAAGGCGGGTGCCGCTTGCATCGATAATCTCGAACTTATAGCGCTCGCCGGGCGTCAGCCGGGGAATGAAGATTTCCCAAACGCCCGCAGGCGCCCGCAGGCGCATGGGGTTGCGTCGGCCGTCCCAGGAATTGAAATCTCCAACCACCGAAACCCGTCGCGCGTTCGGCGCCCATACCGCAAAGCGAACGCCGGCAATGCCGTCGATCTCCATTGCGATGGCGCCGAGAGTCCGGCTCAGATTGTAATGGGTTCCCTCGGAAATCAGATGGAGATCGAGTTCGCCGAGCAGAGGCCCGAAGCTGTAGGGATCCTCAGTCGTTTGAACCGCGTCCGGCCACTTGATCCGAAGGCAATAGTCCATTTTTGAAGCAATGGCGGCGGCAAACAGTCCAGCGGGGTGAACAAGCTGGCAGGCCGTCAGGACATGGCCGCTCGCCGTGTCGATGATATCAACCGCATCGGCGCCGGGCATGAAGACACGCACGATCGTGAATATGCCGTGCTTATGGATCCCAAGGATGGCAAACGGATCGCCATCGCGTCCTTGCATCAGTGCCGCAATCGCGTCGTGTCCGATGTCGGCGAGAAGATCGGAGCGTTCGATATCCACTAGCGAGCCTCCATAAGATTGGACAGGATGCCCGAAAGCCCTGCCAATGGAATGGGCAGCCATTTTGGCCGGTTCCGCGCCTCGTAGGCGACTTCATAAGCAGCCTTTTCCAGAAGAAAGGCGTCGAGAATCCTGCGCCGCTGTTGGGGCGGCATGGACAGTGCAGCCGACGCAGAAATTGCCTCGAAATAGGCGGTTAAAAAAGCCCGTTCGGCATTCCCGGCGAAACGCGCGATGGCCTTCCGCCGACGCTCGTTCTCGTGCTCGATGACCGCATCATTGTCGAGGTCGGCGGTCGCGGCGAGATAACTCAGCGACCGCAACAGTCCGGCCACATCCCGCAAGGGACTTGTCTTGGCCCGGCGCTCGGCAAGGTTCCTCGCGGGCTCGCCTTCGAAATCAATGATCACCGCATCGCCTTCGCTGACGAGGATCTGGCCGAGATGAAAGTCGCCATGCACGCGTGTCATGAGCGTGCCGCGGACGCTTTCGGCCAGCATATCGGCGAGGTCGATAATCGATGCCTGGCGCTTCAGAAGCGGCCTCGCCAGCGCATCGATATCCGGATCGGCGGTCTCATCCAGTTCCGCAAGCTTCGATAGGGCATAGGAGACTTCGCCGGTGATTGCTTTCTTCAGCAATGCGACCTCGGCATCGGCCGCAGTGACCGGTTTGAAAGCCTCCTCCTCGGTACTTTGGGCGAGAACCACATGCAACTCGCCGAGCCGCTGACCGACCATGCCGACGAAGTTCGTCAGCGACTGGAAAAAATCGTCGCGCGGCTGAGCGGCCGGATCGCTCAAGGCGAATTCGTCGGCGGCGCGACGAAGATTGCTCAGCATCCAGTTCCAGGCGTCGCCCTGGTTTCGGATCGCGCCCTGGACGATGAGGAGAGTGGATCGGCGTCCGCCGGAATCCGTATGCGCAACCTCGCCCAGGAAGGGGGCAGTGTGGTCATAGCCGGCCCGGGTCAGAAAGCGCGTCATCTCGACTTCCGGATGCATGCCGGGAAAGATATGCCGGATCAGTTTGATGATGACCAGGTCGCCGATGATCAGCGAACTATTCGACTGCTCTGCCGAGAGCCAATGGATCGGCATGTCAGCGGTCATTTCAAGATGATCGAGCTGATCGGTACCGATGAACTCTATGGTTCCCGTGCGGCCGGTGGTGTGGGACCGTTCGCAAAGGCCGCGCACGATCCCGCGCGCCATCGCATCCACGGCAAACCCGTCCGTCAGGAAGCCGACGCGCCGGCCCTGGCGGAGCCTGCCTAGCGCGAGCTGCTGGGCGAGTATGGGGGGCTGTGTGTCATCCCACGCCACGGCGAGCGGAAGCTGGTACGATTCCATGTGATCCGGAAGCGTCGCCTCCAATTCACCGAGCACGACGCCTTCGGCAAACGGGATAGGTGTCGCAGAAATCAGCCGGGCCGCCTGCAGCGTCTGGTCTTTCGCGCCAAACCAGCGGCGCTTGGCAAGATAGGCCGGCAGGATCTCGGAATTCAGGATGTTCGCATGCCTGGGCTCATCCACCAATTCCAGCAGGTTCCGGCGGATGACCATCGTCAACAGGTCGGGGAGCTGCTCGGGAGGGGCTGTCCGCCAGGCGGGCCCATCCGCATCGGCGACCAACTGGAACCAGAAGAAGCCGTAGGGCGGTAGCGTCAACAGGTAGGTCAATTGGCCAATGGGCGGAAATGGCGACATGCCCGTCAATTCTATCGGCACGCGCGCCTCGAACTGTGACAGGTCGAGTTCCACGGCCTGCGGCAGCCGGGAAAGATTGGCAACGCAGAGAATGGTTTCGTCTTCGAATTCGCGAAGATAGGCAAGAATCTTACGGTTGTCCGGCGAGAGGAAACGCAGCGAGCCGCGTCCGAATGCCGGATGTTTGCCACGCAGCGCCAGCATCCTGCGCATCCAGTTGAGAAGCGAATGGGCATCCGTGCTTTGCGCCTCGACATTGACGGCTTCAAATCCATAGAGCGGATCGGCAATCGGCGGCAAAACGAGGCGCGCGGGGTCCGCGCGCGAGAAGCCGGCGTTGCGGTCGAAAGACCACTGCATCGGGGTCCTGACACCGTCCCTGTCGCCCAAATAGATATTGTCGCCCATGCCGATTTCGTCGCCATAATAAATCACCGGCGTTCCCGGCATGGATAGGAGAAGCGCGTTCATGAGTTCGATGCGGCGGCGGTCGCGCTCCATCAGCGGCGCAAGGCGCCGGCGGATGCCGAGATTGATGCGCGCGCGCTTATCGGAGGCATAAGTTTCCCAGAGATAATCGCGCTCGGCGTCGGTGACCATTTCGAGCGTCAGCTCATCGTGATTGCGCAGGAATATCGCCCATTGGCAGATGTCCGGAATTTCTGGCGTCTGGCGCAGGATATCGGTGATCGGAAAACGGTCTTCTTTGGCGATCGCCATGTACATGCGCGGCATCAGCGGGAAGTGAAACGCCATATGGCATTCGTCGCCGTCGCCGAAATATTCGCGCGTATCTTCCGGCCATTGGTTCGCCTCAGCCAGCAGCATCACGCCGGGATGGGTCGAATCCAACGCCGCGCGTATCCGCTTCAGGATCGCGTGGGTTTCGGGCAGGTTCTCGTTGATCGTGCCTTCCCGCTCGACGAGGTAGGGGATCGCATCCAGGCGAAAACCGTCGATGCCCGTTTCCAGCCAAAAGCGCATCACTTTCAGCAATTCTTCCATCACCAGGGGATTGTCGAAGTTCAGATCCGGCTGGTGCGAGTAGAACCGATGCCAATAATAGGCGCCGGCGACCGGATCCCAGGTCCAGTTGGATTTTTCGGTATCGACGAAAATGATGCGGGTTTCTGAAAACCTCTGATCGGTATCCGACCAGAGGTAAAAATCCCGTTCGGGCGACCCTGCCGGCGCTTGGCGGGCACGCTGGAACCAGGGGTGCTGATCCGAGGTGTGATTGATCACGAGTTCGATGATGACGTGGATATTGCGCTGATGGGCGGCGTCCACGAAGGCGCGAAAGTCCTCCATCGTCCCGTAATCCGGACTGACGTTGCCGTAATCGGCAATGTCATAACCGTCGTCGCGGCGCGGCGAGGGGAAGAAGGGCAGCAGCCAAATGGCGTTGATTCCAAGCGCCGCGATATGGTCGAGCTTTTGATGCAGCCCCGCAAAATCGCCGACGCCATCATTATTGCCATCGTAGAACGATTTGATATGGAGCTGATAGATCATCGCATCCTTGTACCAGAGCGGATCGCGTTCCCTGTCGCGCTGCATCGTATCCATTCATGCCTCCCTTGACCGGACGCGCCAGATCGCGAAGGGCAGGCTTTGTGGATCAAGCCTGATCCTCTGCCGTTTGCCGGTCCAACTGAAGCGACCGCCGCCGATGAGATCCTCGGCGTCCAACGTGCCGCCATCCCCGAGTGACCAGTGCCAGAGCGGTATCTCAATCTCGCTCTCCTGCGGATGATCGGGATCAAGGCTGATGGCGACGAGCAGGACGTTGTCGCGGGCAGGGTTCGCTTTTTCGAAAAAGAGAATATTTTCGTTGGGTGCGTTGAGAAGCGTTAGCCCCAGATGCGAATGCAATGCGCTGTTTTCGCTTCTGATCCGGTTGAGCATCCGGATTTCGGCGATGATGTTTCCGGGCCGATCATGATCCCAGGCGCGGATCTCATATTTTTCGCTGTCGGCATATTCTTTCCGCTTGGCGTCGGGACGTCCCTCGCAAAGTTCGAAGCCGTTATAGACACCCCAAAGACCTGAAAGAGTTGCCGCGAGCGCGGCGCGGATCAGGAAGGCCGGGCGAGGGGCATCCTGCAGAAAATCCGGATTGATATCATGCGTGTTGACGAAGAAATGCGGGCGGAAAAAATCCTTCGCGGCTGTCTGGGTGAGCTCCCGCATATATTGCTCGAGTTCCCACTTGGAATTGCGCCAGGTGAAGTATGTGTAGGATTGGGAAAAGCCGAGCTTTGCAAGCCGGTACATGACTTTCGGCTTGGTGAACGCTTCCGACAGGAAAACCACATCCGGATGACGCGCCCTGATATCGTCGATCAGCCATTCCCAGAAAGGAAACGGTTTGGTGTGGGGATTGTCGACTCGAAACAATTTTACGCCCTGATCCACCCATAACTGGACGACCCGCAGCAGCTCGAGCCATAGCCCGGGCACCGAATCCTTCGTGTAAAAATCGACGTTGACGATGTCCTCGTATTTTTTCGGCGGGTTCTCGGCGTAACGGATCGTCCCATCCGGCCGCCAGTCAAACCAGCCCGGATGCTGCTTCAGCCACGGGTGATCAGGCGATGTCTGGATGGCGAGATCGAGTGCAATCTCGAGGCCATGATGCTCGGCCGCTTTGATCAGGCGGCGAAAATCCTCAAAAGTGCCGAGTTCCGGATGGATGGAATCGTGGCCGCCATCGGCGGAGCCGATGGCATAGGGGCTGCCAGGATCGTCGGGGGCCGCCTGCAGGCTGTTGTTGCGGCCTTTCCGGTTGGTCGAACCGATCGGATGGATCGGCGGGAAATAGAGCACATCAAAGCCCATGTCGCGAATGGCGGGCAGTCTGGCGATAACGTCATCGAAGGTGCCATGCCTGTCTGGATCGCCGCTCTGCGACCGCGGGAAGATTTGGTACCAGCTTGCATATGCCGCGCACTTCCGCTCGGCCTCGACTGCGCTAGCCTCCGAGCGAACCCGGAATGGCCGCTTGTCGGCTCGCGCCATCAGATCGGACGTATGCGCATTGAGCAAAATTGAGGTCCGCTCCGCCTGGGAGGAGAATTCCAGTTTCTGAAACAGGGCCTGCAGCTCGGCTCGAAGGGTGCCTTGCGCCTCTGCAAGCGCTGCACGAATGAGGTTCATTCCTTCCTGAATCTCGAGCTTGAGATCGAGCCGTGCCTCGTTCTTCTTCGCCAGCTCATAGCGAAAGATCGCAAACAGGCTCCTCCAGGCTTCGACTGCGAATTCATAGCGACCGACCCGCTCCAGCGGGAATTCGGCGCGCCAGCGATCGTTCTCGACCAGCCGCATTTCCGCCTCGCTCCATGCGCTCGCATCCATGGAGCGCCACATCAGAGCCGCGGCGATCGGATCATGTCCGTCGGCGAAGATGTCAGCCTCGACGGAAACGATGTCACCGACAACCCGCTTGACTGGAAATCGTCCATCATCGACCCGCGGCATGATGTTTTCGATTGCCAGGCGCGGCGAAGCGGTTGCCCGTGCAATGTCGAGTGTTGGGGCGATCGTGATCGGCGTCGACGCCGTCGCCTCGAACGCGATGATTTCTCCCGCGCGCAGGCGAAGGGTCGCATCAATCCCATTCGAGAAGGGGAGAAAGCCAGACGCTGCTTCGCGTAGCGCCATCAAAGGCGCAGGCGCACTTTGCCGAAGGTCTCGGTTGAGGAGGATGATCTGTATACGGTCGGCGTTCCGCAGATCCTCTTCGTTTGAATGAATGAGAGCCGATACCGGGCTTTTTGCGCTGCGGATGAGAGAAAGCGACGAATGAAATCTCGCGCCGTTCGTGCCGATTTGCGTGTTGGCGGCGCGAATCTCGGAGGAGATATCGAAGGTCAGGTCATGGCGAAGACCTCGCAATCCCGATCCGTCTCCATGGGTGGGATCGAGCGGCAGCGCGGCGCCATATTCGAATCCCATTGGGACCATGAGCCCGCCGCTCAACGACGTGGCAAGCCGCAACGCCCTTATGGACCGGCGCTCGCGTATTTCCCGGCTTTCCGTGCCGTGGGCCATACGTTTGGCAAAGGGCGGCTCTGGAAAAGCGATTTGCCAGCCAAGCGGCTGCTGGACGCGATGTTCCTCGATGAACCACCTTTCGTCGAAGTCCCACCAGGCCATCGATGAAAAGCAGCCATTGAAGCCTGCACCGTCCAATCCAGCTCGCGCCTCGAAGGCGGTACCGGGCGTCCAGGCAAAGAATTGCACATTCGGCGCCTTCTCCCGGACCGCTGCGATCAAGGATCGCCATAGCTCCGGGGGCACCCGATCGGTGCCAAGGCAGCGATAACCCGATATTCCAAGCTGCGTCAGTGCCTGCAGCCGTTTTGTCCACTCTGCCAATAGCTGCGATTGCTGATCTTCCGCGGCGAGGGTGACAAGCGAGCTGCGCGCGTCCAATGGCGAGAGCCTCGGATCGAGCGGGCGCGTATCCTCGGATGCGTCGCGCGCCTTCCTGTCGAGCACGAGGTCCATCATGAGCGCCATGCCGCGCTCTCTGGCCGCCAGCGTCAAAGCTCTCAAACCATCGACGAGAGATGTTCCAAGCGAGAATTCAGGGTCGAGATTTTCGAAATTCCGTGCTGCGAACACGCTGTCGCCGCCCCGCTCGAAAAGAGGTGCGGTCAGAACTGTATCGAAGCCGATGTTCTTTGCGTGGTTGAAGACTTCGCGCCAGGCATCGATCCCTCTGAGAAGCAGGGGATTGACGTAGTAAATCTGGGGTGGAGTGCTCGGCAACCCCTCGTTCGCAGTTGATGTCATCGCCGCTGCTCACGTTGGTTCGACATGAGAGTTCGACATGACAACTTTCGCCGCCGCCGCTTTGTTCCCTTTTTTATGCCGCCAGATTGGCTCGCCGACATGTTCTCCCTTGAAGCAGCATGATGCCTCTTCAGATCGTCGTGCCAGATTTTCCCGCGTCTATAAGCAGTTACCGAATTCCTTGCTGCGGTAAGGAAAGCGCCACTCAAAGGCGAAAAAATGCTCGATACCGAGGGTCCCGCACGGTCACGAGAATTCGTTCATTGGAGGGCGGCTTTGCACCAGTCACATTGGAAGACCAAGACAGGCTTTAAAAAACCCTTCAGCCGCCGGTGGGCCGCATGTGCGAAGAAATCGGCGGTGCCGTACTCCCGAAAAATGCTTTCCGACACGAGGATCTGGTCTGCAGAGGCCGAGGCGCACAATCGCGCAGCAAGTTGAACGGTCGAACCGAACAAGTCATTGCTGTCCTCGACGGGCTCGCCGCAATCCAATCCGATGCGTATATGAAGCGGCTCAAGGTTGCCCTGATTGTAAAGCTCGAATTCCTGCTGGATCGCTATTGCGCAATCGACGGCTGCGGTCGTTGAGACGAACGTCGCCATGATGCCATCGCCGGTATGTTTCACCTCGCGGCCTGAAGAACGGGCAAGGCATCTGCGAACAATGGCGTCATGAGCCCTCACCAACTCGGTCGCCATGCGGTCGCCGAGACGTGATGTCATTTCGGTCGAGCCGACGATATCGGTGAAGAGAATTGCCCGGTGGGCAGCATCCATTGCGACTGAGGACTGTCCTGACGCCGGCTCGGGATCGTGAATTCGGCCGAGAAATGCCTCGACCGCCGACAGCGCGACTTCGACAACTTCAGCGGCGATAAAGCCATGCGCCTCGCGGTGCACGCATTGAGCCGTTTCCATATCGGGCGCGTCCATCAGGCAAAATGCAGTTCCGCGCCGCTCGTCGAACCAGTAGGTGAGGAACTTGACCCCATACTGATCTTGAATGTCGAGGTCCTTACGATGTGCTTCGGCGATATCGGCCGCTGTGACCCCCGCAAGATCATGCCGGTCCATGAAGATAGCCATTCTGTGCCCCGCTGGAATCTCCTCATGTATATTAGTTTACCCTAAAGCCATGTCGTGGCCCATATCATCCTTACAGGTGACGGAGGAGCACGATCTTTCCTGAAGAAAGCCGCCCGTTTTCTGCATCCGCGATGACCGACAGCGCATCGCTGAACGGCGCTTCCAGACCGATCGACGGCCGCAGCGTGCCGTTGCCGGCAAGCTCGGCAATCGCTGGGAGATGCCGGATTCCCTGGGTGGCGAAGGCCAGCTTGTAGCGCCGCGATAGCATCCCACGCAGCATTCTTCCCGGTGTGGGATTGATGTCGACGAACACGCCCTTCGGCCTGAGCATCGAAAGACCGCCGCTTACGCCGAGCGTTCCGAGCGTATCGAATATGGCGTCGAACCTTCCATTCAGCGCATAGGCTTGCTGGTCGGAGTAGCCGAATATCGGATCGACACCGGCAGCTCTAGCGCTGTCCATCGATGCCGGTCCGCACGTGCCGGACACATGTGCTTCCTTGGCGATGGCCAACTGGACTGCGAAGGCACCCACGGCGCCGCTGCACCCGTTGATGAAGATGCGCGATCCGGCGCGGGCCTGCGCCCTGTCGTTGATCGCCACCCACGCCGTCATTGCCGCGATGGGCAGTGCGGCTGCCTCACTGAACGAAAGCGGCGGCGGTTTTTTTGCAAGGTAATGGGCATCCACGTTTATTGCTTCGCCGAATGCGCCAGACTTCTTGAAATCTACCGTGCCGAAGACTTCGTCGCCAACCCGGACGTTCGTCACCTTACTGCCGACCGCCTCGGCGATCCCGGCGAAATCGGTGCCCATCCCTTTCGGGAAACGTCTGCCGGTCATTAACTTCATTGCTCCTCGGCGGAGCTTCCAGTCGAAGGGATTGATCGCCGCGGCCTTGATCGACACGCGCACCTCGTTATCCGCGAGCTCGGGCAGGTCATATTCGCCGAAATACATTTTTTCCGACCCGCCGTAGCGGTCATATTGCACCCGTTTCATATCGGTCCTCAAATTTGCCTCATGCGGTACAAATATTACACTTAGTGCGATTTTACAAGATGTGCGATTTCTGTTATCGCTTCGGGGATGGAGCAGGATCGATCAAAACAGGAAGGCTGGCGCGAGAAGAAGCGACGCGAGACGCTTCAGCGCATTACCGAGTCGGCGCTCGGGCTGTTTGCTGCCAACGGATACGAGGCGACGACGCTGGATGCGATCGCTGAGGCGGCCGGCATCTCGCGACGAACTTTTTTTTATTACTTCACGTCGAAAGAGGAGATTCTGGCCGCTTGGCAAAAAGGCCTGCCGGAAGCCCTTCGCGCCGCCGTTCTGGCGCAATCGACGGACCAGTCGCCGCTCGATGTCGTTCGCAGTGCCCATCTGCGACTGGTGGAGAACTACGACGCCGATCAGGCCGTCGTCATCGATCGCATCCTCCGCTCGAGCGAACAGCTACGTGCGAGCAACCAGACCAAATACCTGCAAATGGAGCAGGCCGTGTTCGAGGCGCTGTGCGAACTCTGGCCGCAAACCACGCGGCGCAAGGCGCTGCGCATGGTGGCGATGGTCTCCGTCGGCGCCCTGCGCCTCGCCATCGATAGCTGGGCGGAAGAGCAAGGGCGCAAGCCGCTTGCACAATATGTGAAGGAAGCGTTTGTCAGTTTGAAAGCTGAGCTGTCAGACGCGTAAGTATCTGCCAGTCGATGTCGAGGGAAATGACCCCGATCGGCGCGCATTCCTTCGCGCCGATCGTTTGAGCCCTTTTCAGAGGGCCGCTACCGGATGCGGCGATCCGTCGTAAGCGCCCCAGACCGATTGATCGAAACAAATGACCGAGCCGGTCATAAGGCCGGATTCGGCCGACGACAGATAGGCGCAGGCGCGGGCCACCTCTTGCGGGTCGACCAGACGGCCGAAGGGCTGGCTCGCCGCTGCCTTTTCCAGCCAGTCGGCGGGCGCATCGTGATATTCCTTCTGGATCCGGTCTTCGCCTTCAGAGGCCATCCAGCCGATGTTGAGGCCGTTGACGCGGATACGGTTGCGCAGCAGCGCGTAAGCGGTGTTTTTCGTCAGGGTTTCCAGCGCGCCCTTGGAGGCGCAATAGGCGACGATGAAAGGCTGGCCGGCCTTGGCGGACATCGAGCCGATATTGACGATCGTGCCTTCGATCTTCTCGCGCCGCATAACCTTGACGGCTTCCTGCATCAGGAAGAATGGCGCCCGGACATTGACGGCGAACATGGCATCGAAAAGCTCAAGACTGGTGTCCAGAATGGTGCCGCGATCGGTGATGGCGGCGGCGTTGACCAGCGCGTCGACGCGACCGAAGGTCTGGTCGCAGACATGCACGACGTTACGTGCCTCTTCGACATTGCCAAGATCGGCTTTGACATAGACGACCTTTGCGCCTGTTGCAGCCGAGATCTCCTCGGCCTTGGCCTTGCCTTTCACCTCGTTGCGGCCGCAGATGACGATGCCCTTGGCGCCGCGATCGGCAAAGAGACGGGCGATGGTGGCGCCGAGCCCCTGTGTGCCGCCGGTGACGATAGCGATCTTGCCGTCGAGACGGCTGTGGTCTGTGCTCATGTGGTTCCTCCCGGAAATGGTCTATTACGATATGCGGAAAGCCCCTCGCGGATGCGAGAGGCCTCATCTTGTTGGACGCGTCTTCGGTCCTGTCAGGTCAGCTTCTTGTCCGCCTGTTCGGCAAGCGCCTTGCTGAAAGCCTCGTCACTCCAGTTTTCCTCCAGCGCCTCATGCATCAGTTGCGCCTGCGTCTTTGGCGCGAGGCCGCCGATGGGCGGGTCGCGGTCGAGATTGGTTGGGAAGGAATAGCCTTCGGCACAGGCGGCAATGGCGTTCGACACTTCCGCCGCGGAGAGCTTGCCTGCTGATTTCAGTTCCTTCAGCGCCGGAAACAGGCGTGCGCTCATGCGTTCGCGATTGACCGTTTCCATGGCGCGGCCGAAGGCAGAGGAAACCTGCAAAAGGTTAGCCACGCGCTTGATATCGGCCGAGCGGTTGTTGCCGGCCGCGTGGAAGAGGGCAGGGTTGAAGAAGACGACATCGCCTTTTTCGAGCGGAAGCTGAACATGGTTGCGATCGAAATAGTCACGGAACTCCTGGCGCTTCAGCGCGAGATAGCCGGGCACATAGGTCTGGCTGTGCGGCAGGAAAAGCGTCGGTCCGCTTTCGAGCGGCATATCGCAATGGGCAACCGCGCCCTGCAAGGTCAGAACAGGTGAGAGCCTGTGCACATGGGCCGGAAACTGCTCGATCACCTTCGATGTCTGGAAACCGAGGTGGTAATCGCGGTGAGCGGACTGCGCCGCGCCGCCGGGATTGACGCGATTGACCTGCGCCGTCATCTGGTAGTTTGGTCCGAGCCAAGCTTCGCTGGCGATGGCGACAATGGCATTGCCGTAATATTCCGCGAAGTTGGCGGGATCGGCGAGGCAATGTTTTTCCAGCGAATTCCAGATGCGGTCATTGGCGCCGGGCTTGGCGAAGTGGTCTCCGCCGCCGGTGGCCGTGCGATGCTGTTCCTTGATGATGTCGTCGAAAATCGTGCTGGCGCGATCGATGACGGAGAGATCCTCATAAGCGCGCTTGAAGACGACAACGCCTGGACCTTCGCCGAAGGCCTCGCAGATTTCAGCGAGCACGGCGCGACGGCCTTGAGGATCGGCAATATCAGCCAGAACCTTGCGGCTATCGTAGATTAGGACGTTTTTCTCGACGTGATCGGCGCTTGGATAGTCTGAAAGCGCGGTGGTCTTCTCGGCCAGTGCCCGGAAATCGTCGAGATCGCAGGCGTCCTCGGTCAGCCAGACGCGGTCGGCGCGTTGTTTCTGAGGATTGTCGGTTTTCATCAGATGCTCCTCCATCCCTGATGAAGGCACTATACGGCAGAGGCCGATGTGTTATAGATCACAAATCCATCAAAAAACCATCAGAATGAAACGCGTGTCACATCCATTTCTCGTCAAGGACATCGCTTTTCAAGCCGGACTCAGCACCGCCACCGTCGACCGGGTGCTGAACGGACGGGCAGGCGTGCGCCGGCAGACAGAGATGCGGGTGAAGGCGGCGATCGCCGAGCTGGAAAAGCAGCAGGCGGGGGTTGCGGTGAGCGGGCGGACGCTTGCGATCGATATCGTCATGGAGACGCCGGCGCGTTTTTCCGATGCCGTGCGCGCTGCCTTCGAAGCCGAGGTGGCGACCTTTTTGCCGACGGTCTTCCGCTGCCGTTTTCATTTTGCGGAAGTCATGAAGCCGCTTGAAATGGTGCACCTGCTCGATCGCATCCGGCTCAGAGGTACCCATGGGATCGTGCTGAAAGCTCCCGATATTCCCGAGATTACGGCTGCGGTCGAGCGTGCGGCCAAAGCCGGCATCACCGTCGTTACCCTGGTGACGGACCTGCCAAATTCTTCGCGCGCGGTTTACGCAGGCGCCGACAATCGTGCCGCCGGCGAGACGGCGGCCTATCTTGTCGGGAATTACTTCGCTGGGGCCGCCGCCCGGGTGCTTGTAACGTTGTCGAGCGGTCGCTTTCGCGGCGAGGAGGAGCGGGAAATCGGCTTTCGCCGCGTCCTTCGCGAGCGTTATCCGCAGATCGGCGTTGCCGAAATCAGCGAAGGCCACGGCGCCGACGCTGCCACGGGAATCCTCGCCGCCCGCGCCATCGCGGCGGATGCGACGATCAATGCGGTCTATTCCATTGGCGGCGGAAACAGGGCGGTGCTTGCCGCCTTCGAGGAGGCCGGGAGGGACATCCGCATTTTTGTCGCGCATGATCTCGATGCCGACAATCGCGCACTCCTTGCCGCAGGCAAGATTGGTTTTGTGTTGCATCACGACCTGCGAACAGATGCACGTTCGGCATTTCGAGCAATCATGAGCGGTGTGGTGAAAGAGCGCGTGGCGCCGGCTGTGCTGTCTGCGGTGGAAATTATCACGCCCTACAATATGCCTGCGGGCAACTGACGCGTCGGCGTTTTCCCGCTCAGCGCCGCCCTCCCACTTCATCGATGTGATAGAGAAGGTCGGCCGGATCTTCATAGACGCGGATCGCCCCGGCATCCTTGAGTTCTTCGCGGCCATAGCCGCCGCTCAGCAGCCCGACCCCGAGCGCCTTGCAACGCGTCGCCGCAAGCATGTCCCAGATGGCGTCTCCTACGACAATAGAATTTTCTATCGCAACCCCGAGGGCTTCTGCTGCGGCAATAAACAGGTCCGGGTCGGGCTTGGCGTATTTGACCTTGTCCCGGGTGATGATCGGGAATGCCGTCGGGTCGATCCCCAATGCGGCAATATTGACCGCTGCCGTCTCCATGCGGCCGCTTGTGGCGATCGCGAACGGAATTCCGGCGTCCGAAAGCCAGCGGAGAAGCTCGCTTGCGCCAGGAAGAGGGCGTATCTGGGCGCCGAGGCGGCGATAGGCTTCGGCATGAAGTTGCCGCAACCGCTCATTTTTCTCGTCGGTTATCTCGATGCCGGTTTCACGGAGCAATTGGTTGGTGAACAATCCGCCGCTCATTCCGATTTTTCGATGGATGCGCCATATCGAGAGCTCGATACCTTCGGCATCCAAGGCTTCTTTCCACGCCAGCACGTGCTGATAGACGCTGTCCACCAACGTGCCGTCAAGATCGAATAGAAAGGCATGTTCAATGCGCATGGAACTCTCCTGCCCCAGATCTAGGGGAGGAGCGAAAGGCATCAATGGGAACTGGCGGAAAAGCCTTCCGCGGCTATGGGCAACTACCGCTTATCGCTCTCCAGCACCTGCAGCATGGCGGCAATGTAGCCATAGGTGAAAGCAAAGGCGGTATTTTCCGGGTCGCGCCCGGAGAGGCGCGGCACATGATCCGGCATGATCATATATTGGTAGCCGACCTCGGCGTAGGTTTTGAGCGATCGCCACATATCCATGTCGCCTTCCTCCGGAAAGGTCTCCATGAAGGAGAGTTTGCAGCCGCGAATGTTGCGAAAGTGGACGTTGAAGAGCTTGCTCCGCTCTCCGAACCAGCGGATGACGTCGAAGATTTCCTCGGCCGGATTGTCGAGCATTTCGCCGACCGTGCCTTGGCAGAAATTCAGCCCATGGTAGGGGCTCTCATGCATCTGAACGAACTTCTTCAGGCCTTCGACGCTGCCGAGAACGCGCGTGACCCCGCGATAGCCCGGCGGCGTATAGGGGTCGTGCGGATGGCAGGCAAGACGCACTTGGCAGGCTTCGGCGACCGGAACGACGCGTGACAGGAAATAATCGATGCGCTCCCAATTCTCCTCCTCGCCGAGGATGCCGGCGATCGAAGGCGGCGCATCGTGATCGGCCTTTTCCCAGCGAAAGGCCTCGTTTCTCGATCCGCCGCGCCCGGTTTCCATCTCCGTACGAGGGATCCCGATGATATTGAGATTATATTTGACCGAGGGAATGCCGACTGCGGCGGCATTCTCGATCAGGCGGCAGATGGAATCGATTTGGCGGTCGCGGTTCGGTCCGGCCGTCAAAATGTCCGGGCTGTATTGCCGTTCGATCACGTTCGAGCTCATCGGGAGCTGGATCATATCGAGAATGAGGCCGAAGCTCTCGATATGGTCACGATGGGCGTTGAGAATATCAAGCGTCCAGTCGTGCGGATTGCCATCGGGATCGGCATTGACGTGCCTGACGCCCAACTGGGCCATGACCCGGTAGTCATCATCGTCCCGAGCCTGAAACTGCGTACCGACATACATGTGAAATCCTCTCCCCGAATCTCGCCAATGCTAAGCAGCGGGAAGGCGAATTCCTCCCATCAAATCGCGTTCGCGGCAATCCGCCGCGGCTGGAGCAGGCAAAGACTTCAAGCGGCATTGGGAGACGATTCAGCTTCCTTAGTGGATCGTACTGAGCACTGTCGGGCTTGCGGCAAGATTGTCGACGAGCACCGTTGCCGCATAGCAGGCGACGATTAGTTGAGCTGAAAAGCTCAATACAGGTCTCCAGTCGCGGGCAGGCCGAGATCGATTGTCGGTTGCGATGGAGCAGGTCTCGGCCGCAAGTGGCGCAGCCTCCAGGGTTTTGGCGCCGGAAGCCAGAAGCACGAGAATGTTGAATATGATGAACTGGCGCGGGCTCGCCCCGATAATACAGAACATGAGATTGCAGAACAGACAGGCGGCGCAAAGGTAGACACGTTGCTGCTTGCCGAGAAAGCATTTTAAGGCGCTCAATCCATTCAGAATTCGTCCCGGATTGCTCCATCTGGCATTGCGGATTGGTTTCACATCCTGCCTCCCTGCTCGAATCAGGCAGGCCAAGGAAACCAGCTTTCGCCGGCCGCATGTGTTGCATTGTATTACGGCAAATTCTTTTAGTTTGCGGCGGTCAAGCCCATTGGGCGCGGGCTCAAAGGACGCGCCACGCCGCTGCAACAAAATGAAACAAGATACAACACTGCTTTACATCGAAAAGCTCTATGTTTGACCCGCATTCGAATGAGAGGTCACGAGATGCTTTTGGATTCTCCTTCACAGCATGGTCGGGCGGATGTGCTGATCTGCCTCGACAATCAGCAGGTCGCCACGCGCATCGGCTCGGTCCTGTCCGCGCGCGGGCTGACGGTTGCCGCCGTTCCGGCGTCCGGCATGGATACGGAATTCGAAACGAAGGGCTGCCAGGTTGTCGTGACGCATACAGCTATGATCGGACGGGTGCGCAACCGCCTGCGCCTGCCGGTGGTCAATGTCGAGGCGTTCATATTCGAGCGGCCGGATCATTCCACTGAAGGCGCCCCGAAGCAGTTCGACGGCGCCGCCTTCGTAAAACGTGTCCTGACGGTCATGAGCGACGCCGAACGGCGATCGGCGCGATGACGGGCACGATGACAGCGCAAGTTTCTACAGGCGCTGTTGGGTCTGCTTGTCGAAGAAGTGGATGCTCGGCGATTTGAGGGAGAGTTTCACCGTCTGGTCCGGCACCAATTCGGCGCGCTCGCGCATGACCCATGTCAGTTCGCGCCCTTCCAGATCGAGGGTGACATGGGTTTCCGAGCCGGTCGGCTCGACGACGGTGACCTTGGCCGGCACTCCGCCATCCGTCGCAAAGGATATGTCTTCGGGGCGAATGCCGACGATGACATCCCGGTCGCCCGCCTGGACCGGAGCCGCCAGGAGCTCGATTGCGGCGCCGCTCGGGAGCGTAAGCCTCGGATTCGAGCCGGCCGTCAGCCTGCCTTCCAGGAAATTCATTGCTGGCGATCCAAGGAAGCCCGCGACGAAGACATTCCTTGGCCGGTCGTAAAGCTCGAGCGGCGTTCCGATCTGCTCGACTTTCCCGCCCTGCAGCACGACGATCTTATCCGCCATCGTCATCGCTTCGATCTGGTCGTGCGTGACATAGACGATCGTCGTCTTCAGCCGCTGGTGCAACGCCTTGATTTCGGCCCGCATCTTGACGCGCAATTTGGCATCGAGGTTGGACAGCGGCTCGTCGAAGAGGAACACTTTCGGATCGCGCACGATGGCGCGCCCCATGGCGACGCGCTGGCGCTGGCCGCCGGAAAGTTGCGCAGGCTTGCGGCCGAGCAGCGGCTGAAGCCCGAGGATCTGCGCCGCCTCGCCGACTTTTCGGTCGATCTCCGTCCGCTTAGCGCCGGCCAGTTCCAGCGCAAAGCCCATGTTCTGGGCGACCGTCATCTGCGGATAAAGCGCATAGTTCTGGAAGACCATAGCGATGTCGCGGTCCTTGGGCGGCAGGTTGTTGACCACGCGGCCGCCGATCGAGATTTCGCCGCCGGTGATTTCCTCCAGCCCGGCAATCATCCGGAGAAGGGTCGACTTGCCGCAGCCCGATGGCCCGACGAGAATGACGAATTCGCCGTCCGATATATCGACATCGACGCCATGGATGATATCCACCGCTCCGTAGGATTTCCTGACGCTTTTGATGCTCAATCCGGACATGAAATTCCTCCTGTAGACCCGATCAGTTTTTCTTGCGGATGCGAAGGGCCTGGTATGGCTTACCCGGCAGTTCGACGCCAAAGGCCGCATCCGCCTTGCCGCCGCGCACGATTGCGCCGTGCCGGGTGGGGTGCGGGATCGGGGCTTCCACTTTCTTTGCGGGGGTGATCGTCATCTCCCAGGTGTCGATGATGTCGACATAGTAGTCAGTGCCGTCCTTGGGCAGGCCGGTGGACCAGACGACGGGCTGGTGCTCGCCAAGATAGATATAACGGAGATCGCCATCCTCGGCGCCTGAGACGCGCGTCCAGGGCCATTCACCACTGGCGCCGAGCGGCTCAAGCCCGTTGACGACATCCTGCTCCAGCAGGTCGCGCAGGAAGCCGATGCGCTTCCATGCCTCGCCGCGCAGTTCCCCGCCTTTCGCCCACCAGATGAGGTCTTGCGGATGCGAATAGGTTTCGCCGTGACCGGCATAACCGCCGCGAGTCATCGTGATCCAGAAGCGATGCACGAGTTCCTGCGGCGTCAGATTGCCCCAGGATTGGATGATATTGCCTTCATATTCCGGCTCGTCGTTGACGACCGGCTTGCCGTAGGCGTCGCGCCATTCCTGCGTGCGCTTCACATCCCAGTTCTGGATGCAGGTGTGGGTCACCCAGGGCTTGCGATGATCGAAGTTCATCGTCGGTTCGCCATTATGGATGGACTTCAGATGGCCGTAGGGGTCGTTCTCTTCGAGGATGTGGAAATAGCGGTCCCACTGCGCCATCGGCTTGGTGTCGAGAAGGAAGTCATATTCGTTGGCGAGCGCCCACCAGACGTTCCGATAGGCGGCAAGCCGCGCCGCGAGATAGGCGACATAGCGGAAATCCTGTTCGGCCGACATGTCGGCATAACCCCAGCGGTCGTAGGGGTGAAACATGATAATGTCGGCCTCGATGCCGAGTTCGCATAGTGCGGCTACCTGCCTTTCGAAATGCCGGAACAGGACGGGGTTCGGCCGATCGAAGTCTTCCTTGCCGTCGGCGCCCTTTTCGAAGCAGGGATGGAGAGGTTCGTTGACGTTATAGGGATAGTCCTTCGGAAACACGCCCATGCGGATCTTGTTGAAGCGTGCTTTCTTCAGCGTATCGAGTGTCTGGGCCTGCATCTCCAGCGGCTGATGTGTCCAGGCATAGCAGGTCGTCCCGAACGAAAGGAACGGCTTGCCGTCGGCATAGGCGAAATGAAATTTGTTACGCACGCGCACTGGGCCGTGATTGCCCTGCGAGGGTTTGGTGGCGGTCAGCGAGCCGGTCTTGCCGTCGAGTTCCGGGGTCTTCGAACGCGTCCTGAAGGACCATTCACCTTCGTTGTCGGGCATGAAGCGGACGCGATAGACGCCGTCGCCGTCATAGAAACCGGGCACGCGGATTTCGCGGCTGTTCTGGCTGAACACGGCATCGAATGCTGCGTCGAGATAGGGATTGCCGCCCGAAGGACCGTTGAAAGCGGCCTCGAAGACGCCCCATTTTTCGACGGTTGCACTGGACATGATATTCTCCTCGAAAGACTTGCCGATTAGGTGATTGATCAGCCCTTGACGGCGCCGGAGGTGAGGCCGGAGACGAAATATCGCTGAAAGATGAGGTAGACGAGCGTTGCCGGCAGCACGGTCATGACGATCGCGGCATTGAGCTGGCCGTAGTCGTTTGAAAACTGCCCCTGGAAGGACATGAGCCCGAGCGGCAGCGTCCACATGTGCTGATCCTGCAAGAGCACGAGCGCCATGGCGAACTCGTTCCAGGTCGAAACGAAATCAAGGATGAGCAACGCGGCGAGTACCGGCAGGCAAACCGGCAGGAATATCCGGCGGAAGATGGTGAAATGGCTTGCACCATCGATCAGAGCGGCTTCGGACAGCTCCTTTGGAATGCCTTTGAAGAAGCCGTGCAAGATGAAGACCTGATAGGGAACGCCGAAGGCGATGTAGGGCAGGATCACGCCGGGATAAGTGTCGATCAGGCCAAGAGAGTTGACCAGCGTGAAAAGCGGCGCCAGCATGACCTGGAAGGGGATCATCGTGCCGAAGACGACGAGAAGCAGCAGTATCTTGCTGAACCTCAGCCGGATCTTGGCGAGTGCATAGGCCGCCATCGCTGAAAGGATGAGCCCGAGCGGCACCTTGATGACGGTAATGATAGTGCTGTTCAGGAAGGCGTTGGCAAAATTGCCGCGACCCCAGGCGCTCGAATAATTCTCGAAAGCCGGATTGAGGGGTGGCACGAAGGCGCCCGTCGTCGTCACATCAGCCTGCGTTTTGAGCGACGTGAAGACAATGAAGACGAAAGGCGCAAGCCAGATCGCGGCGACGAGGAGAAGCGCGATCCACAAGCCGATCAGGACGGGATCCCGCTTGCGCTTTGCCGGAATGATGGTCTCGAAGCCATCCGACATGGATGATGCCGATGCTACCGTCATTGTTCGGCCTCCTCATGCTTCTGCGTCCATCGCAGGTAGGGAATGACGATGGCGATGGTGATGAGCAGCAGGACAACGGAGATCGCAGCGCCGCGGCCGAAATCGAAGATCTGCATGGCTTGCGTGAAGGCCCAGAGCGCCAGCATCTGGGTTGATTGCGCCGGCCCGCCGCCTGTCAGGCCGTAGACGATGTCAAAGGCCTTCAGAGACGAGATGACCGATAGCACCAGAACGATTGTCAGCGTGGTGCGTAGCGCGGGCAGGGTGACGTATCGGAAGATGTTCCAGCGCCCGGCGCCATCAATGCGTGCGGCTTCGACCAGCGTCTGCGAAACATTCTGCAGACCCGCGAGAAACAGAACCATGGAGAAGCCGACGGATTGCCAGAGATAGGCCACGAAGACCGAATAGAGGGCGATGTCCTTATTGCCGAGCCAGTCCTGAATCCAGTCCTGTAGCCCCATAGACGTCAGGATCTCGGTGAAAAGGCCGAAGAAGGGATCATACATCCACTTCCACATGGTCGCGACCGCGATCGGGGCGATAATGACCGGCAGATAGAAGATGGCGCGGAAGGTATTGCGGGCGAAAAGCTTCTGATTGAGGCTCAGTGCCAGTAGCAGGCCGATCATGGGCGGGAAAATCACGCACATAATCGTCCAGATCACCGTGTTGCGGAAGGCGACCCAGAAAACGGGATCCTGCGTGAAGATATATTGATAATTCGCCAGGCCGACGAATGGGCGTTGGGGATCGAGGCCATTCCATTTCTGAAAGCTCAACACCACCACGTTCAGCATCGGATAAAGCGCGAAAATCGCGTAGATCAGCATGGCCGGGGCGAGCAGGATCGCTGCCTGAACGCGAGGGTCATGTGTTCGATTGCGGAATGACATTCTGATTGCTCCCGGCGGCAACTGACGCGTGGGCATAAAGTGAGGGAAGCCGTCCGCAGCGATTGGCGATCGGAGTGGCGGCCTCCCTCGAGGGATCACGTGCGACCCGCGATGAAGGTCTGCAACTGCTTGGCAGCATCGGCCGGCTGGATATTGCCGGCAGCGACGTCGTTGATCACCCGGAAGTATTCGGTGGTGACATCAAGCGGGAATGCCTGGTCGCCATTCATGTAGACCTTGCTGTAGGTCTTGAAGATATCCAGCCATTTCGCCTCGAGCGGCTTCTGGTTGGTGTACTGGACATTCTTGTTGACCGAGATCGAGCTGATCTGCCCGACGAGATCCTGCTGCACCTTGGTCGACAGGAAGTAGTCGAGGAACTTGGCGGCGAGATCCGGATCCTTGCTCTTGGTGCTGATGTAATTGTATTCGGCAAAGCCATAGAGTCGGTTGGTGTTCGTCGGGAACGGCACGACGCCGTAATCATCGAGGTTGACCTTGCTGCCGCTCAACTGGCTGACCAGCCAGTCGCCTTCGAGCATCATCGCGGCACGGCCGGCGACGAACAGTGTGTAGGACTGCTGGTTGCTGATGCCCATGAAGGGTTTCAGCGTGTAGTCCTTGGTCCACTTGGCAAATTCGGTGAAGGCATCGGTGGCGCAGGGTTCTTTGGTCCAGTCGGCCTTCATGGCCATCAGCGCGTCGTGTTTGTCGGCGCCGCATTTGGTTTCGAGCAGCACGTCCATCAGACGCATGACGTGCCAGTTGACCGAGCCGCCGAAGGTGAAGGCCGGAATTCCAGCCGCCTTGAGCTTGTCGGCCGCCGCCAGCAGTTCCTCATAGGTCTTCGGCTCCTCGGTGATGCCGGCCTTCTGGAAGAGCTTCTTGTTGTAATAGATCGCTTCGCCCTTGAAGGTGAAGGGCACGCCATGCTTGCCACCCGGATAAAGATCGGCAAAGGCGGCGGCGGACGGAAGCAGCTCGTCGTTCCACTTGTACTGGGTATAGTACTTGTCGAGCGGCAGCGAGAGGCCGGCCTTCACATATTCGCCGCCGAGACCAAGCCCGGCCCAGCTGAAATAGATATCGGGTCCCTTGCTGGAGCCTGCTGCCACGCGAAGCGCTGTCTTGTGTTCGTCGACGCCGCGCTGGACGATTTCGATATGGGTGCCTGCATTGGCGGCCTCGAAATCCGCCGCCACCTTCTTGAGGGCACCGTTTGCTGCGCCGTTGTCGAAATTGAGCGTCCACAGTGTCAGGTCCTGCGCCTGGACACTCGTCGCCGCAAAGGCCGCTGCAGCAATCGCCATCGCGCCAAATCGTTTTGCATATTTGGAGTTGATGCGCATTTCCCGTCCTCCTCTGAACAATGCTGAGGGCGGTTTTGGCAAATCAACAGGCACATGTCAACTGGTATGATGAGGTCATCATCATTAAGGTGAGAAGAGCCCTTTGAAGCAAGAGATGACGACCGTTGCCGAGGCTGCTCCCGGATCGATGTGACCCAAGGCGCGCTCGCCAAGCCTGGAAGAACGCCCCTTTGTGGCCACCATATGCTTCGTCGCTTCCGTCCCGGCCTCAGCGGCAATCAGAGCTTCCGAAAGACACTCCGCCAGCGACAGTCCCCCGTCGCGCGCCGCCCGGCAGGCGATGGCGGCGGGTGCCCAGGCGTCGACCATGGTCTTCTCCCCGACATCAGCCTTGCCGCGGTCCTGGATCCCTTTGGCAAGCGCAACGAAGGCGTCCACCATGTCGTCATCCGTCAGCGACGGCTTGCCCTTTACCGCGGCACCCGCACGCATCAAGGCGGTGGCATAGAGCGGACCGGACGAAGCGCCGACGGCATTCAGGAAAGCCTTTGCCGCCGTGTTGAAGACGAGTGTCGGATCGGCCGTTGCCGAATCCAATGGCACAACCGCCTTCGCGGCCCCCGAAAAACCGAGCTCCATGGCGATACCGTGATCGGCATCGCCGATGACGCCATCAAGCTCGCATAGACGGTCTTTTTCGCGGGTCATCGCCTCCGCTATGATGTTCAGAAGGGACTTCAGATCGTCAACGGTGATTGTCTTTGTCATCGGAGCACTTCACCAGAACGGAACATCGCGCAATCGCAGGGATGATCGATCAGTCGTTGCAGTTCGTCGTCCAAATGCATCAACGTGATCGAGGCACCGGCCATCTCCAGCGACGTGCAGTAGTTCCCAACCAGCGACAAGTGGATCTCTATGCCCGCAGCGTCGAGCGTCATCTTCACCTTCCGCATCATGATGTAGAGTTCCATCAGCGGCGTCGAGCCGAGCGAGTTGACAAGCACGGCCACCCGGTCGCCCCGTACGGGCTTCATCTCACCGAGGATTTTATCGAGCAGTTCGGCGGTCACCTGATCGGCCGGCTTGAGCGGACCGCGGGCAACGCCCGGCTCGCCATGAATGCCCATGCCGATTTCCATCTCATCCTCGCCAAGCTGAAAATTCGGCTTGAGCGTCTGAGGCAGCGAGCAGGGCGATAGCGCAACGCCGATCGTGAAGGTGCGGTCATTTGCCAAGCGCGCGATCCGCTCCACTTCGTCCAGGCTGTACATCAGATCGCAGGCGGCACCGGCCGCCTTGAAGACAAAAACATTGCCGGCGACGCCGCGCCGGCGGTCCCGTTGGTCGATGGGAGCGGAGGCGACGTCGTCCGTCGTCAGTACGGTGCGGACCTCGATGTCATCCATGGCGAGCATTTCGGCCGCCATATCGAAATTCATGACATCGCCGGCATAATTGCCATACAGGAACAGGACGCCGGCGCCGCCATTGACCGCCTTGGCGCATTCGATGATCGGATCCGGTGGCGGAGAGGCAAAGACATTTCCGATTGCCGCCGCATCGGCAAGCCCTTTGCCGACGTAACCCAGGAAGGTCGGCTCGTGCCCCGAGCCGCCGCCGACGACCATGCCGACCTTGCCGGGTCGCGGCCCCTCGATTGCGACGAGCGATCGCGGCGATCCTTCGAGGGCGCGCACGTGGCGGGGATGAGCCGCCAGAATGCCTGCCAGCATCTCGTCCACGGCGGCTGCGCCGTCATTGATAAGCTTCTTTGTCTTCACGTCAGTCCTCCCGGTCATCTCGCTTCGGAAGACTAAGTTGCGCTTCTCGGGTGTCAGGTCAATCCATCAGCGTGATCGAACCAACGGCAAAAGGCGCGAGCGTGAGGCTTCCGCTTTTTAGTTTCTCGGCCGAGCGCAGACATCCAAGTTCCACCTGCCGGGCCGCAGCCGTAATGTTCACCAGTAGCAATTGCGGTGACTCGTTAGCCGGCGCAGCAACAAAAGAAAGGACGGCAGTCGGATCTGAGGAGACGCATTCCCGCCATTGGCTGCCGGCGAGGCGGACGAGCGTGACGATCGTATTGAAGATCGGACGCCTGGCGCCTGCCGGCGACGGCTCATCCCCGCCGGCGATCAACCCGGACGGTCCCGTCAGTGCCGAAAGTGTCAGGCATTCCAATCCGGCGTCGAGCACGGTAGCCGCATAGCCAAGCGCGAAGGCTTCGGCGAAACGGCCATTGTGCCGGGGGTCCCTGTTTGCCATCGGAATGCGGCGGCCGGCGGGATTATTCATCGTCCGGCTGCCATAGGGGTTCTGGCGCATCGGGATGGTGGAGGGGCCTATGCGATAGGGCTTGTCGCCGTATATGGCGCGGACCGAGCGCGTGATAAACGGCAGTGCTTCCAGCGTCTGCATCACACTGAGATCGTCAGCCGCATGTACGATCGGGTTGGTGCAATGGGTGATGAAGTCGAGCGATCCGGAAGGAACGCGCTTGCGGTTGAGTTCGGTGAAATAGCTGAGCATGCCGCCGCCAAGCCGCACGCCTGGAAAGGCTGCATGAGCGGCGGCATAAACCTCTTCAAGCGGCGGACACTCGGGCCATTTGCTACCCGGTGGCGTTGATTGCCGGTCGACCGAAGGCGATATGACGATTGCGTCCGGCTTGAAACCGGCATCTTGCATCCAACCAGCTATTTGTTGTGCTTCGACAAGCGGAGGCTGGCGGCACGGCAATGCGATTTCCAACGTCGATCGGCCAGCGTGAAGCGCCGCGATGGCCGCGAAGGAATTGAAGGCGTCAGCGCTGTGACCGGCGTCGGGGTCAAAGTGGAACAATAATTCCTGCGGCGCGACTTCGGCCAGCCGGTTGCGCGCCGCGAGCGTTGCCGTCGCTTCTTCCGGCATAATGATGAGCCCGATTGCCGGCATCGTGCCGGATTTCTCTCCGAGGCTCAGCGTGACCGGGGGCGGATTCGCAGCAAGCGTGGAAGACGCGGTGGGCGAACGTCGCATATCGCCTATGGTGAGAACGATCCGTTGCCGCATGGACTCACCGGGTGGGATGCGATAGGGCCAAGGCAGGGCAAGCGGGCGAACATAGGTCTTGTAGGAGGCATCGGACCAATTGCGCTGGTCCTCCATTTCGAAAGTGTCGCCTTCCATGCGGCACTCCGCCGTCACGTTTGACGTCACGCCATGCGTAATCGCCCGCATATCCTTGAAGGGCTGCCAGGGTTCGATGAGGTCGGGTAGATGCGTGTCCTCGCGGCTGCCATCGATATGCTCGACCGAAACCGGCCTGCCGGCAACGCCGACGATCGGATGCAGGATGCAGAAGCCGCAGCGGTTCGTCTCAAAACCGGTGGTCGTCAGCGCTTCCGCCTCGAAGATCAGCGCTTCACCGGCCTCGGCCGTTATGTGAACGCCGATTGCAAGCAAGCTATTCTCAGGCCCCGCACAGCGCGCGACATAGCTGATGGAAAAGCCGTCCTGATGCTGGTCGATCCGCAGATCGTCGATAGCTGGCGCATACGTGCCCCAATCGCGATCGCGAACCAGATAGGAGACGGCCCGCAAGACTTCGGCGCCGTCGTAGCGTATGGTTCGCAGATTGCCGTCCTTGAAGTCAACGGCGAGCTTGCCGGCGGTCAGCCGCACCGGCGGTGTTTCGGTCTCGTGCGTGCCGTAGAGCTGGAACGGATCGATCTCAGTCGTCATCGCAGCATCGCTCCGATATCGACCGGACGCCCGTTGGCGGCACTCTCATAGGCGGCCTCGACAAGAGCGAAGGTCTTGAGATTGTCCGCACCGGACGTGGAGGTCTCGCCGCCATCGGCAAGGCGGTCGGTCCAGTGCTGCTGGATGGCGAGGACACTCTCCTGAATATTATGCCATGGGCGGGAAGCCCAGGAGAGAAGCCTGGGCGAAGCATCCGACACTGTCGCGCCTTCGGGGCTATTGATCTCAAGACGATAGCCTTGCGAGAGCCGGATCGTTCCCTGCGTTCCGTCGACCTCGATCAGCGTCTCGGGAAAGGGCTCTGTTGCAAGCTTGGTCGCATAGCTCACATCGACGATCGAGGTCGCGCCATTCTGATGGTCGAGCATGATGGTTGCGACGTCCTCGCCCTTGATTTTCGGATTGACCCGTTTGGTGCGCGCGGTGAGCGTCGCGACATCGCCGAGGATGAAGCGCGCGATATCGAGCGTGTGGATGCCGAGATCCTCGATGATGAAACGCTCGCCTTCGGCAAGATAGGGTTGGCCGGAAAAGACATCGTAGCCGGAGCGGAAGGAAAAACGGCCCCAGAACGGTTCGCCGATCACGCCTGATTGAAGGACGGCGTGCACCGCCTGTATCGGTGTCTGCCAACGGAAATTCTCGTGAATCATCAGGGGGATGGCGGCGTCCGCGCAAGCCTTGACCATGGCTTTGGCGTCGCTCAATGTCTTGGCAAACGGCTTTTGGCAGATGACGGGGACTTTATGGGCCGCTGCCATTTCCACCAGCGCGCGGTGGCTTTGCACGGTCGTCGCGATATCGACGAAATCGTAACCACCATCGGCGAAAAGAGCCGCCGCGTCACTGTAACGCCGCGCGACGCCAAACTGATCGCCGACAATTTTCAATCGCTCTGGATCGCGATCGCAGATTGCGACGATCTCCGCGCCTTTGACGTCCTTCCACGCATGCATCTGATTGACCGCGAAGAAGCCGCAGCCGATGAGCGCACCCTTGAGTTCCGTCATTCTCAACCTGCCTTTGCCATTTGCATGAGTGTCACGCGCTGCTGGAGACGGCGCTGCGCCTGATCGACAACAACGGCGATGATGATGACCAGCCCTTTGATGACCATCTGCCAGAAGGATGAAACGCCCATCATCACCAATCCGTCGGAGAGGATGCCGATGACGAAAGCGCCGATGATCGTGCCGCCGATCGTGCCACGTCCGCCGGACATGGAGGTGCCGCCAAGGACGGCCGCGGCGATGGCGTTGAGTTCGAAGCTTTCGCCGGTCGCCGGATGCGCGGCCATCAGTTCCGACGAAATGACGATGCCGACGATGGCAGCGCACAGTCCGGAAAACATGTAGACAAAGATCTTCACCAGATCGACGCGAATGCCCGACATGCGCGCCGCGCGCTCGTTGCCGCCGACCGCGAAGATATGCCGGCCGATGGGCGTCGAGCGGGCGACGTAGGCAGCAAGCAGCGCAAGAATGACGAGGATCCAGATGGAAACGGGGAGGCCAAGCAGCCGACCAGCGCCGAAGATGTCGAAGCCGGTCGTGTCGAATTCCGGCCTGCCGACCAGGTTCGGAAAGGTCTGGCCATCCGAAGACAGCAATGCCATGCCGCGCGCGATATAGAGCGTGCCCAACGTCGCGATGAAGGGCGCGACGTTGAGCTTGGTGATGAGCAATCCGTTGATCAGCCCGATCACGATACCGACGGCAAGGGTGATCAGCACGATCTCATAAAGATTGAAGTAAACCGTATATCCGATCGGTAATTCGACGCCGTTGAGGATAAGCGCGCCGGTGACCATTCCGCACAGGCCGACGATCGAGCCGACCGAGAGGTCGATGCCGCCGGTAATGATGACGAAGGTCATGCCCATCGCCAGGAAGGCATTGAGCGCAACGTGCTTCGACATCAGGATCATGTTGGCCGTCGAAGTGAAGTTCGGCGCGAAGACGGCGAAGAAGATGATCACGGCAAAGAGCGCGATGAAGGTCCTGAGTTTCATCAGCGTCAGGAGTACAGAACCGTTCGACCGCTTGGCCGCAAAAGAAGAAGATATGTCCGCGGTCATGACGCGAGTTTCCTTGTATGTCCGTGTCCCTTGGCCGATGCTGCGACGATCGCCTCTTCCGTCGCCTCGCTTCTGTCGAAGACGGCAACCAACTGGCCGTTGCTCAAGACAGCGATGCGGTCGGAAAGCGCCATGACCTCTTCAAGGTCGGAGGTTGAAAACAGGATTGCGAGACCCTTGCCGGCGAGCTTGCGCATGGTGCGGAAGACGTCTGCCTTGGCGCCGACATCGATGCCGCGGCTCGGCTCGTCCATCAGAAGGACCTTGGGATCGGTCATCAGTGCCTTGCCGATGACGACCTTCTGCTGATTGCCGCCGGACATCGACGTCACCTCGAAATCGGGGTTGGGTGCCTTGATCGAGAGATCGCGGATCATGTCGCGAATAGCCCTCTTCTCGGCATTGGCATTGATATGGAAGAGGCGAGCGAAGCGGCCAAGACTCGCAAGCGTCAGGTTGCTGGCGATCGAGAGCACCTGCACCAGCCCCTCGCGCTGCCGATCCTCCGGGATCAGCGCCAAGCCTTTCCGGATCCGCCGGGTGGTATCGCGTTCTCGGACCTCGACGCCGTTGATGAAAATCCTGCCGGTCGAATGCATGTGCCGGCCCATGACGCATTCGAAAAACTCGCTGCGGCCGGCGCCCATCAAGCCATAGATGCCGAGAATCTCGCCGGCGCGAACGGAGAGCGAGACGTGATCTACGGCAAGGCCCCCGGTCGGTCGCGGCAGGCTGATGTCCTCGGCGCGGAAGGCTTCCTTGCCGATCGCATGGCCGCTGTCCTTGGCGAAGTCCTTGGCATCCGATCCGATCATCGATCGGACGATCCATTTCGTGTCGATATCGCGGACCATCGCCTGGCCGGTGATCTGCCCGTCGCGCAGCACGGTGATGTAATCGCCGATCCGCATCAGCTCTTCCAGCCGGTGGGAGATATAGACGATTGCTACGCCCTGCGCCTTCAGTTCGGCGATCACCTTGAAAAGGATGTCGACTTCCGCCGCCGAAAGCGCCGAGGTCGGCTCGTCCATGATCAGAATGCGGGCATTCAGCGAAATGGCCTTGGCGATTTCGACAAGCTGTTGCTGCCCGATCGGCAGATCCTCGACCATAGTCTCGGCATTGATGCCCGCATCCAGCTTCGTCAGAAATTCATTGGCCTTTGCGACCTGCGCCTTGTGATCGATGCCGAAAAGGCCGCGCGTGATTTCGCGTGTCGCAAAAATATTTTCGGCGACAGTCATGTTGGCGAAGAGATTAAGCTCTTGGAAAATCATGCCGATGCCGCGTGCCTGCGCGTCGGCTGGACTGTCGAAATGAACGGCTTCGCCCTCCAGGAGAATGCGGCCGGCGGTTGGACGTTCGACGCCAGCGATGATCTTCATCAGCGTCGATTTGCCGGCCCCATTTTCTCCCACCAGCACATTGACCGCGCCGCGCCGCAGTTCGAGGTTAGCGCGCTTGACCGCGACGATACCGGAATAAACCTTGGACACGTCCTCGAGACGAAGGATGATGTCTTCCTCTGTCGTATCGCTCATGGTCATTGTTCCAACGTCAGCGCCGAAGGGGTAATCAGCGGCAATTGGCCGGATGCGGGCAGCGGAAAGGCGCCAGTCACATTGACCGTCTTGCCGGTCAGGCCATCTCGGGGCAAAGCAGCGAGAAAGGACGTGTTCACCTTCTCATTGAACGCTTTGCCGAATTGCGCCCATTCGATCTGGTTCTTGAATTCGTTGAAGTCTACGAAATCCAACGCGTCGCGCAGCGCCGTGCCGCGGATTGCAGGGCCGATCTGAACCTTCGCATCCGCCTTGCCGTCGCCATCGACATCGACGTCGAGCGTTGCGGCACGGGACGCCGTATCGGCGGCGACGATCTTGCCCTTGAGCTTTACGGCATAGGTCCAGGGCGACGTGCTCTGCTTGCGTGGATTGCCGTATTTTGCGCCGGCTTCATCCGGGTTCGATGCCGCGGCCTGCATCACGGTTTTGAGATCGCCGGAACGCTTTTCAAGGTCGGGTACCGCCTGCGATTGCCAGATCGCGTCGACCTTGGCCGTAGGATCGAAGGCGCTCTTTGCCGCGTTCGCCGCCTTCTCTTCGGCGGTCGGCGTCTTGATGATCTTACAGCCGGGCAGTGCTGCGGCCAGTATGATGACCACAACAGCGCCTCTGATCCTCAGCATGCAATGCACCTCAATCTCAAAGAAAAAAGCCTGGAGAGCGCGGCTCTGCCACGCCCTCCGCAATGCTCGGTCCGCCATCAATTCTTCAGCGCGAAGGTCTCAAGCTTGTCGGCATTCCCGCCATTGATGAGAACGCAATCCATGAGCTGCTTTTCTTCCTTCGGGGTCGTCTTGTTCTTGATGTACGCATCGGCCTGCTCAACCGCCATCTGGGCCTGTGCGTAGGCGGGCTGCAGTACGGTCGCCTTGATGCCGCCGGCCTTGATCGAGTCGCGCACATCGTTGGAGCCGTCGAAGCCGACGACGATCACATCCTTGCGGCCAGCGGCCTGAAGCGCTGCGATCGCGCCCATCGCCATGGTGTCGTTGCCCGAGATCACGCCCTTGATGTCCGGGTTCGCCTGCAGGATGGTTTCCATCTTCGCATAGGCTTCGGTCTGGCTCCAGTTCGCCGATTGCTTGGCGACCAGTTTCAAATCCGGATAGTCGTCGATGACGTCATGATAGCCCTGCGAGCGGATGCCGGCATTGGTGTCGGATTCCTTGCCGACGAGCTCGACATAATTGCCCTTCTCGCCCATGAGCTTGACGAATTCCTGCGCGCCGAGCTGGGCACCCTGATAGTTGTTGGAAACGATCTGGGCGAGGGCAACGCCGGTCGCATTGATTTCGCGGTCGATGAGGAAGGAGGGGATCCCGGCATCCTTGGCCTTCTTGACGGCCGCAACCGTCGCATCGGCGCCGGCATTGTCGAGAATGATGGCCTTGGCGCCGCGGCCGATCGCCGTATCGATGACTTCCGACTGCTTGTTGGCATCGTCGTCGTGCGTCATGACGAGCGTCTCATAGCCCAAATCCTTCGCCTTGGCTTGGGCGCCCACGGCTTCGGCCTTGAAGAACGGATTGTCATGCGCGGGCGTGATGATGGCGATCAGATCTGCCGAAAAGGCAGGCATTGCGGTGCCAAGCGCAAGAGCGCCGGCAAAGGCGGCAGCAGTGAGTTTGCGTGTCAGTTTCATGGTGTCCTCCCGATTATGAAACAGCCCTGTTCCCAGCAGGGCGAAAGAAGGGAGGGCCAAACCCTCCCGGGATTTCGGTCAGGTAATGCGGCGGATGCTTTCTGCGATTTCCTGGGGCTCGAAGACATTCTTCCAGTCGTCGCGCATCAGCGCAGGGATGCCGAATTCGATCGCCTTGTTGCAGGCATCCGAAAACACACCCTCGACCTGGTTGAAGATCACGGCGCCGAGGACGTTCATGTGGCCGAGCAGGAAATCGCGAGCGGCCTGTTCCGGCACGCCGCGCGCGACGCACTCGTCCATGGCTTGCCGCATCACAACGAGCAGCGATGCGCAGACTGTTTCCGAAAGCCCAGGCTCAAGCATCGCCATCTGCTCGACGGTGACTCGGTGCGAGCGCATGACCGGCGCCCAGATGATCTTGGCGATCTCCTCCCCGAGTGCGTAGGCAGCTTCCGGCCCCTGCATCAGCGCGGAAACGATATGCTGCTTGGCGAAGAGGCCGCCGAAGTGGTCGTTCTTCGCTTGCATATCGGTTTCGTCGTTGAAGATCGGCGGATGGCAGGGATGGGTGACGAAATAGGTGAGGTCATCGCGCTTCGGCAGGTGGCCCGCAAAAGGTGCCGCGGCGTCTAGGGCGACCACTATCGTTCCCGGCTTCAGCTTGTCGACGATCCCTGCGGCAACCTTGCCGATGGCGGTGTCCGGAACGGCCAGAATGACGACTTCGGCGCCATCAAGGGCCTCGTCCACGGGCACGCACGACAGATCGAGATCGTTCTTCAGGCGGGCCTTGCCGACATCGCTCACCTCGACATGGCGGACATCGAAGCGCGAGCCTTTGAGATTTTTGGCGAGCCGGTACCCCATTTTCCCGCCGGCGCCGAAAAGAGCAATTGCAGTCATGTTTTCTACCTCGTCCATTTCAAATTGTGGTATCGCAAGTGGTATAATGAGTCAATGATCACGCCATTATCCGAAGTGCGTAAGAGTCGTTTTTCTAAGCGCGCCTTCCGTCGCGGATCTGTGAGAAATATCCGTCGGTTCCGACTTGTCCGCCTTTCAGCGCGATCTGCAGTCCATTGGTTGGTGCGTAGCTGCCGTGAGCCACGCAGAGCGGCGATCCCGGCGTCTGGGGCAAGGGGAGCAGCGTTGTCAGCGCTTCCACGCGCAATTCCCTGAGCGCATGACTCGACGTGTCGCCGCCGGCGATGACCACACGGCCGAGCTTTTCACTTTCGACGATACGGCGCAGGATGGTGCCAAGGCCCTGTCCGAGCCGGTGCCGGGCACCCGGAAAACGGTCGATCGCGCTGCCGCGATCGACCGAGGGGCCAAGCGCCGTGTGCAGGATGACGCTGCGGCCCGTCTGCAGGCTGGTAATGCCGGCATTGACGGCATCTTCGATCGCCCGGTCAGCACTTTCGCCGATGAGTGCCAGGGGATCGACGTCGATGCCGTCGAAACCATCCGTCATCGCCGTGCGTATCTGCCGTTCTGTCGTTGGCGAGACACTGCCGGAAACCACTGCGAGGCGTTCGACCTTTCCCGGCGGGGCGAAAGCGGGGCGTTCGCCAATCAGACCTTCGTGGCGCCAAGCATTGAGAAGTGCGTATTCGACACCGGAGGACCCGGCGACGAAAGGCCCGTCCTTTGCCGCGCGCCGCCAAAGCTGCGTTCCCGTAGCCGCCTGCGTTTCGGCGCTGTCGACGTCGATCAGCATGATTCCTGCCGTCTGGCCCGCGCGTTCGTCGACTTGTTGGTTCGCATCCGGAGCCGCCAGGGTCACGAGATCAACGAGGCTGACGGGAAGCGAGGTCTGCTTGCCGAGATGCAGCGTCAGATCGGCTTCGTCCATCGGCGTGACCGGATGCCGGCTCATCACCGGATGACGATCGATGCGGTAGACCTTGCCCTGATAGGCCGCGAAAAGGTGGCCGAAGGCCGTGTAGCGCTTGAGCTGCGGCGCACCCACAACGACCGGCACCGAGGATTGCGCAAAAACCTCCCTGCCGATCTCGATCGCCTTGCCGATATTGCCGATGCGCGGACTGGAATCGAAAGTGGAGCAGACCTTGTAATGGCATATCGCCGCGCCGCGCCCTTTCAGCCACTCGAATGTCGGAACAAGGTGCTCTTCCATCCATTCCGGCGTTTCGCTGCGGCTTGTGCCGGCAATGCCGATGGCACGGCATTGCTTAAAACGCTCAAGCAGTGCCGCATCGGGGATGCCGAGAAAAAGCACGGTCGGAACGCCGTTCGAGGCCAGGGCTTCCATCACATCGGTGGAGCCGGTGAAGTCGTCGCCGTAGTAGCTGATGAGAAGATTGCCCATCGTCGTCACGCGCCCTTGCCGTCGCTGAATTTCGCGATCGAGGCGGCGAGTTCGGGATGATCCTTGGCATAGTCTTCGAGCGGGATGTCGGTGACCGCGGCCTGCCACGCCTGTTGGATCGCTCGGACGCCGGCGGCCGGTCCGAAGGGGTGGCTGACGATGCCGCCGCCGCAGAGATAGAGCAAATCCGTAGTCCGGCCGGTCCGCTGGTAGGTTTCCGGCGCTTGACCACCCCATTGACCCGAACCGGCAACGGGCAGCGGACAATCGGACGGATCGAATAGCGGCGTGCTGATGGCCTTGAAGGACTCGACGAAGCTTTCGTCCGGTTCCCAATATTTGACGCGGATACCGTTGATCTGGAATTGATCGACGCCGAGCAAGCGCCAGAACTGTTGATAGACCTTGAAATCCATGCCGGCGCCGGGATGGCGGGTCAGCACATCCCAGCCGTTGCGGTGGGCGTGCAGCACCAGTCCCGAGCGCTTGCGAACGAAGCTCATGCCGCCAAAACCGATGGAATTGATGTTGACGACGGCACAATTGCCGCCGGCTTTCAAAACGAGGTCGTGGTTGCGCATCATCTCGTCGGGATCGGCGTGGGAAATGCCGAAGGCATACATCACCTTCTTCCCGGTCTTCTGTTCGTGATCCAGAATCAGCGGCATGATCGCCTCGACACGCTCCTTGAGAGGCGAGTAGGCGGGGCTCATCAGCTTTTCGTCGTCCTTGATGAAATCGACACCGGAGCTGATGAGGTCGCCGACCAATTCCGCGGTCTCAGTGGGGCGAAGGCCGAGCGCCGGCTTGACGATCGTGCCGACGATGGGACGTCCCTCGACCCCCGTCAGGCGCTTGCTGCCGGCAACACCGAATTGCGGACCGGGATGCGCGCCGCGAAAGGCCTCCGGCAGCTTCATGTCGACGATGCGAATGCCCGTCATCCCTTTGATCGAATAGACGCCGCCAATAGCAATCGTCATCAGGGCTGAAAGATCGGTGCCGACGGCATCAAGCGGAAAGGCGATATCGACATCGGCGCGATGAAGGGGACCATGGCCGGCCGCAACTTCGGGCCATGTCGGCCGATCCGCATCTTCGAGCCGCCGGATGCTGAGGACCCGTGCCGCCACCCGCGATTTCAGCTCTTCCGTTTCGCCGGGAACCGGCACGAACGTACCCGTCGACTGATCGCTGGCGATCTTGTCGGCCATCGCTTCGATGTGGCCGGGCGTCTCGATGCGATAGGTGATGGTAATGCTCATCAGCAGCCGTTGCTCCTCTCGCCGACGATTTTGTCGTGGCGTCAACTCGTGATCTGGTATAATGAGTATTCCAATTTGTGCAACGAATTTTTTTGTTCAGGAGGCCCTAAGTCGCGCCGAAGGGCTTTCTCGGCGCTATTTGACATTGCATAAGGGAGAAAAGCCTTGAGCCAGCGAGATGCCATGAGCCAGCCAATCGAACAGATTGTACGTCGGAAGCTCTCTGACGAAGTCTTCGACCGATTAGAGCGGTTGATCACGTCGGGAGAACTCAAACCCGGCGATGAGATGCCGTCAGAGCGTGTTCTCATGGAGCGCTTCGGCGTCGGGCGCCCGGCGATCCGCGAGGCGATGCAATCGCTCGCCAATATGGGATTGGTCAGCATCTCGCATGGCGAGCGGGCGAAGGTGCTTCAACTGACCGCGAAATCGATTTTCCGGCAGGTTGATCTAACGGCGAAGATCATGTTGTCCCAATCTTCGGACTCTCTCGAGCATCTGAAGAGCGCGCGCATATTCTTCGAGCGCGGCATGGCCCGGGAGGCCGCGCCGCGGGCAACGGAAAAAGATATTGCCGATCTCAGAGATATTATCGAGCGTCAGCGGGCATCTCTGGGGCATGCCGAAGAATTCATCTCGGCCGACATGCAGTTTCATACCCGGATTGCCCAGATTTCCGGAAACCCGATCTTTGTCGCCGTCAGCGAGGCGATGCTGGCATGGCTGAAAACCTACCATACCGAGATGCTCATCTGGACCGGCAAGGAAAAATTCACGCTTGTCGAACATGAAGAGATATTGGAGCGGCTTGCCGTCCATGATGCCGACGGTACGGAAGCTGCGGTCCTGAAGCATTTGGAGAGGTCGAGGGCCCTCTATACCAAATAGAGTTTGCGTTTCTGCCTGCCGAACAGCGCCTTGGCGATGTGTTCGATCTCAACGGCTTTTTCACAGAGGATGAAGCCCGTAAATCGGGTGCGAACGATGGGCGGGTGATGGCCTATCGCAAATATATAGGGAAGCTTCAGCCTCTGAAGCGTTTCCACGATCGGAAATACAAATCCGGCGTCAAGATGAAGATCAAGGATCACTGCATCCGCCTTCTTGCCTTCGATCAGTTCGAGAGCGTCCTCCGCCTTGCCGACGGGACCGATTAGGAAAATGCCAAGTTCGCGCAATTTCCCGCGCGCCTTTTCCGAGAGGAAATATTCGTCCTCGACGATCAAGAGCCGCTTGCCCGAAAACATCTGGCTATATGTCACCGCCGAGTCGCTCATCTTTCGATCCAGAAACTGTCCCGCAGACCCACGAACATTCAAAGGCAACGGTTGTTCCCGAGCCGGCAAGAGGATGTCAATGATGCTGAGGAACGCAATCCTGCTGCTTGCGAGCATTCAGGGATATTCCAACCCTACGCATGCAATGTCATATCTCTTCAAATAGCGCTCCATCCTGCGGGAACAATCATCTTGACGCCTTGTTTGGTGGGAAAATGACAGGGGGAGCAGATGAACGAGATCATCGACGTCAAATTCAAAATGCTCTGGAACGCACCGGTTTGCGTCGCAGTAGGTGGCCGCTTCGCCTCGTGCGTGAACGGACCGGAAGACGCAATCCATTTCCTTTCCGTCAGATGGCCGTCCGAAAGAGGCTCATATTATGTGAAGGCAAAGGAAAAGTGCCTCGCGGCCATTTCACATCGCGCCACCTTGGAGGCTGCGCGCGAAGCTTTTGTCATGGCCTGTCTCGAAGCACGTCTGATACGGGACGAGCGATCGGCATCGTGAAAACTACCGTTTGCATCCGATCGGCGATTCCCCGTTCGCCGAAACAACAGGGAACAAAGAGAGCGACGATCGGTTGACGAGGGTGTGACTTTCAAATTGCAGCGCGCCTCCCATGCTCGAAAAACACTCCTTGCCCGATAGCGGCCCTTCTCTCCAGCGCGATCATGCTGATGCGGCAACGCTCGGCGAACTCCTGCACGACGCCGAATCCTGCACGCGTTGCGACCTCTATCGCAATGCCACGCATCTCGTCTTCGGAGAAGGCCCCGAAACCGCCGAGGTTGTGCTGGTCGGCGAACAACCCGGCGACAAGGAAGATCTGGCGGGCAGGCCGTTTGTCGGGCCGGCGGGCCGCTTGCTGGATCTATGTCTTGAAGAGGCGGGGGTCGACCGCGACCGCTGTTACGTCACCAATGCGGTCAAGCATTTCAAGTATCAAATGCGCGGCAAGAAGCGGCTGCATTCCAGGCCCAATGCCGGCGAGGTGCAGCGCTGCGCCTGGTGGCTCGGCGCCGAACTTGAACTATTGAAACCGAAACTCGTCGTGGCGCTCGGTGCCACGGCCGTATCTTCGCTGCTCGGATCGAAGGTGCGGGTGATGCGCGACCGCGGCAGCATCCTCCGCCCGCCCGGGCAGCTCGATATTCTCGTCACCATTCACCCATCGGCTCTTTTGAGGATCGGGGAGGCGGACGAAAAGGAGCGAAGCCGGTTGGCCTTCATCCAGGATCTGAAGAAGATCCGAAGCTTCCTGCGGCATTGACCGACATCCATCGCCAAATTCGCTATTCGTCGTTCGGAATATGCGCATCGACGCCGATCGTCCGAAGGTTATTTCGAACTTCCGCGACGCCGGGAATAGATAGAACGATCGCTGTGAGATGACGAGCCAGCGGAATCGTCTCGACGTTACCCTCCAGTGTCACAATGCCGTCGGTGGCGTGCACGTCGATGCTGTTGACGTCGACACCCCTCTGTTCGAGCTGTTCGGTTATGACCGCTTCAAGTTCGTCGCTGTCGATACGATCGCTCGGAAGAGGTCCGACGGTTTGATCCTCGCCTCGTTCGAGGCCGGTCGAATCGGCTGAATCTATGATGAAATCGCCATCCCGTTCCTCGTCGAAATTGGCCGAGGTATCGCCATATCCCCGGTTCTCGGGACTTTCAGAGGCACTTCCACCCCCGTCCGAGTACGGCCAGCCGTCACGAAGATTGCGATCTTCATAATCGCGATAGTCTTCCTCGCGCGAGAGCGTTTTTGGCTTTCGAGGCTCAGTCATGTCGACCTCCTTTCCTATGAAAGGACAAACAAGACAGAGCTGATTTTGTTTCATTGATCCCCCTGCTTAACCCGAACGTTCGCGACGAGAGGACGGCGTTCAGCTTTTGGACCGCGTTTTGGGCATGCAGGCATGACTATTTTTTTATTGTTTC
Source organism: Rhizobium cerradonense (assembly GCF_030182455.1). NCBI lineage: Bacteria > Pseudomonadati > Pseudomonadota > Alphaproteobacteria > Hyphomicrobiales > Rhizobiaceae > Rhizobium > Rhizobium cerradonense. The sequence goes on along the minus strand of NZ_JAQJCK010000015.1, from coordinate 28,138 downwards.
GCTCCGTCTGGAACCAAGGTGGAGAGTGTCCGTTTCACGGGCGGAGGAAGCAGCTAAATGTCCAAATATTTGTGGAATCGTTCGGTGACGGTCGTCACCCAGGAGAGCGGCCACTACCTGACGATCAACAACACCGAACAGGCCCTTAAATTTCTTCTTCGCGAATGGCCGCCGGGCAAATCCGATCGCATTCATGCCACGGCCAAGAAAACCTTGATCAGCACCTATCACAGTCAAGGGTCGGTAGATGAAGCGCGCGATGCCTTTTTGGCGGCCGCCGTTTCGGCGGGCATAGCGATAAAGGATTGATGCGAAAGCAGATACAAGAATCGGAACCGGATGTTCCGGGCAACTTTCATGCAAAGCCACTTGAAATCGGAAACGTCCAACCGTATTTAGGCTTCACTTCCCGTGTTGATGGTCTGCTGCTCGACGTTTGTCGTCGCTGTGTTCCAGGCTGTCCGGGTTGGAAAGGGCGCTCCCCGAAAGGGTTGAGCGCCCTTTCTCGTTATGCTTGGATTCGGGCCGGAGGCCGGCTTCTTCGCAACAACAATGCGGGCTTCTTATTCTCTCGCAGTAGATTGCTGCCCCGATGATCGCCCGCCAAGCGTCAGGCAAGGCGATCCTTGAGGATCTGTGACCTCAGGGATTGCCAAGCCAACGCTCGACCGCCGGTGTCTTGCTTTCGCGATGCAGCCAAGTTGGACACATCGCCACGTCCGTCAGCCGGAGCCGGTATTGCCGAAAGTACTAGACTATATCGACAACGCCTTGCGCAAACGGGCAAACAGGCTCGGAGGCCTCCCGGCGAGCAACGGACGAATGGAACGTGCGACTACGGCAGAACTGACCGTCTCGCCGAAATGGCAGTAGCAGACAATTCCGTGCAGCTCATGATCCGTGAGTTCGAAGAAGCGCTTGGCTTCTCCGTAGCTGTCGTTTTCCAAACCAGCGGCGCGAAGAACCGGATCCGCAAATGCGACGGAGATTGGGGAGCTATCCGTCCGCATTGCCGCCCTGGTTTCACTAGGCTGAAATTCGGTTTCGCGCAAAGTGGAAAGAAACTGTCGGGGACTCCGCTCGAGAAGATCTATCCAACGTTCGAGCCGTTGGGTTCGCGACATCTCTCGATTAAGGAAGTCCTGATCGACTTTTGCAATTTTCTGCAAATCATCGCGTGCATGCTGCTTCATCTCGGCCTCCTATTTGGCGATAGTTGGTCCCCTACGATGTAACTCCAGCCCGGATTGATGGTGATCCCAAAGAGACGAGATGTCCAGTCAACTTGGGGTGCCGGACGATCTGCGGAACGAGAAAAATTGTCCGTCCCTCCTTCAATCGCGTGTGGGCAAGATCGAAAGTTTGCATCTCGGCGCTGATGCCTGTCTTTCCGGCAGAGGCATCCTGCCAACCGAGGAGGGCGGCAATGTTCCGATCCCTGCCGACGGCCGCTTTATCCGAAATGATCGCGAAAGGCCTGCGGCGTGGTTCCGAAGGCTCTGAGGAAGCTCCGCCGCATTGTCTCTTCCGAACCGAAACCGCAGCGTATACGCGCCTGACGAACGGACAAGCCCTGCTCCAGGAGGCGCCGCACAGCCTCAACGCGGATATCCTCGACAGCCCTGGCCGGCGTGCGCCCCGTTGCCTGGCGATAATGCCGGGAAAAGCTGCGTGCGCTCATGTTCGCTTGCTCGGCAAGCGCCGGCAACGAAAGATCGGCGCGCAAATTGTCGATGATCCATCCGTGCAGCCGGTCGAAACGATCGCCGCTCTCCTGCAGCGAGAGCATCGTGCTGAACTGTGCCTGGCCGCCCGGCCGCTTCAGGAAGACGACGAGTTCGCGCGCGACGGCGAGCGCCAATTTGCGGCCGAGATCAGCCTCGACCAGCGCAAGTGCCAGATCGATGCCAGCGGTGACCCCTGCCGACGTCCATATATTGCCGTCCTGAATAAAGATCGGGTCGGGTTCCAACCGCACATTCGGGAAGCGTTTTGAAAACTCCCTGCATCTGTTCCAATGCGTCACGGCGCGCCGCCCATCCAAAAGTCCCGCTTCGGCGAGCAGAAAGGCGCCGCTGCAGACCGAAGCGATCCGCCGCGCGCTAGCTGACCGCCGGCGGATCCAGTTGACAAGGGCCGTTTCCTCGCACGCTTTATTGACGCCGACACCACCCGCGACCATCAGGGTATCGATCGGTTCATCGTCCTGGGGCAGCAATGCCGTTGCAAGTGTCAGCCCCGAAGTCGTCCCGGTCTGCCCGTTCATGGCCACCGCGATCGCGTTATAGGGCCTCGGCTGACCGGCAGCGAGGGCCTCCTCGTTGGCGCTCGTAAACACCTGCAATGGCCCAGTCACATCGAGCAGTTGGGCATCTTCGAAAGCGAGAATTTCAATGTGGCGCATGGTTGGCTCAAAATGAGGGGAGTTTGGCAAATACGCCAGATGGTGATCGCGTAAGCTTGCCAGAGTCAACCACTGGAGATGCAAATATGACCATTCGCTTCGGACTGCTCGTTTTCCCCGGCATTCAGCAACTTGACCTGACAGGGCCCTACGAGATCTTTGCCTCGACGGAGGGCGCGGAGGTCCATCTGATCTGGAAGGACACTTCGCCGATCATCTCTGCTACGAAACTGGTGCTTCAGCCGACGACAACCTTCGATGACTGCCCTCAACTCGACGTCCTCTGCGTGCCTGGCGGTGGCGGCATCAATGCACTGCTTGAGGATGAGGCCGTGTTGTCCTTTATCCGCGCACAGGCGGAGCAGGCACGTTTCATCACCTCAGTCTGCACCGGCTCCCTGGTGCTAGGCGCCGCCGGTCTACTCAAGGGCAGGAAGGCGACGACGCACTGGAATGCCCAGGATTTTCTGGCGAACTTCGGCGCTATTCCAACCGCCGGCCGCATCGTCCGGGACGGCAATCTCATCACGGCCGGCGGCGTGACGGCCGGCATCGATTTCGGGCTGGCGGTCGTTGCGGCCCTTATTGGTCAGGAAGAAGCGGAAATGGTTCAGCTCTCGCTGGAATACGCGCCTGCCCCGCCGTTCCATTCGGGCACGCCGGAAGAGGCGACAGCCGATGTGTTCGCGAAGACGAAGCGACGCCTTGCCGGCACGCGGGCTGCACGAGAGGCGATCATCACCCGATTGATGGCGTCTCAGAGCGAACCGGTTTAGGCGGACATCGCGGAAACCAACCGAGAACATCTCGGCCTCCACGCCGGCGGTTGCTTCCTGTCGATGAGACAGTCGGAACCGCTGGCGATGTCACCGAAGTGCAATCGATTGCAGATAATGAAGTGGCGATTTACCACTGCATTTATCGAGGTTGCGATGAGTAATCGGGCAAATAAGATACTTCCCCACCATCGGTTTTCACATTCGCTTGGCGCGCCTCTGGCTCGGGTTCAGGGTGTTATAGCGCATGTGTTCGAGGCTCCAGAGAACCACCACGGCGCAAACCACCAGCATTTCACGGTGAAGATCGAAACCGTCCTGAAATTTGACGGCGGCGACGATGATATTACCGGACAGACAGTATTCGTCGCCGTGCGTTTCGGCGACAATGAAGGGCTCGATCACGAGATTCCCGACTTGAAGGCAGGGGAAAGAGCTGCAGGGCGAGTACATTTCCATTGCGTCAGCCTACCCCACCGAAGACAACAGCAATCCGGTATTGCCGGTCCTCCACTTCACGCACCATCCTGTAGGTTACGTGCTGTATGAAGGGGTCCACTATAGCTGAGCTTCGAGTTTCAGAATTCCGCCAAGCCAGGAGCGTCAGGCCGGCTCTCCTGCCGTGTGTACCACGCTTGACTCAGGCATCAATTCTGCGACCGTGGGAATATGATACTGCGTCTAGCGTTCGCGGCAGAAAGGCTAATCGTATGAACGGATTTTGGTTTTTTCGCTTCATGCGCCTTTTTGTGACGACGTCGATCGCCGCAGTCGCCATGGCCTTTTCGCCGGAGCTGCCGACGTCAACGGCTTATGCGCTTGACGCCGCTTCACAGACGAAAGCCTCGGACAATCAGATCCAGAAACTCATCGGGATCTTGGGGCAAACCTATGCCCCGCAGGACCTTCGCCAGCGGCGGGCCGCTTTCGAAAGGCTTATGGCGTCGACGCCGGATCCGACGCGCGTCCAGATCCGTCATGTCGATGCCAACGGGGTCGACGCCGATCTGATATGGCCCGCACGACTGCACCATCCAATTGGTCGGCGCGCGATTCTCTATCTCCACGGAGGAGGGTTCTACAGCGGCTCGCTCAGAACGCACCGGAATATAGCGGGCTCTCTTGCAAAGGCTGCGTCAGCCGATGTGCTCTTGGTCGATTATCGCCTGCTGCCAGAGAATAAGTACCCGGCCCAGATCGATGACACTCTGGCGGCCTATCGTTGGCTTCTTGCCTCAGGATATAAGGCCGAGAACGTGGTGATTGCCGGGGAGTCGGTGGGCGGAACACTGGCCATCGAGGCCACTCTCAACCAGCTTCGGATCAAGGCATCCTTGCCGGCGGCCGTAGTCGCGATGAGCCCGGTGACCGATTTCGCTGCAACGGGTGACTCCATGACCACAAATGCTCAGAATGATCCATTCATGGGCAAGGGCGAGCTGGAGATCATCCGCAACGCCTACATCGGCGACAAATCTCCGGTCTCTCCCGAGCGGTCCCCGCTCTATGCCGATATGACCGGCTTTCCGCCCTTACTCCTGCAGGTTGGTTCGCGCGAAACGCTGCTCGATGACACGCGCCGGCTGGAAGACAAGGCGCGCGGGGCCGGGGTCGACGTTACTACGGAGGTTTGGCCGGGCATGATCCATCAGTGGCAAATCTTCCCGTTCTGGATAGAGGATGCGCGCAAATCGAATAAAAAAGTCGCCGAGTTTGCCGTCTCTCATTTTGCCGACAGGCCTGACGAATAGGTAATCGATGGCTGAGAGGCGACGGTTCTACAGGCATTGAAAATACCGAGCACGAACTCGATCAAATCGCCCTGATATCAAGGTGTTTCCCAGCTATCATTTAGGTGCGCAGGCTCGCGACAGGCCAATGTAGTCTGCCGCGTCCGTGAAAATGGTTATAGGTGTGATTTCAATGCGGCGGCTTGTCGTCGCTCCTTATCTTCTGCCCGTCCAGATAGCCGTGCTCATATGCTTTGGCGCGACTGCTTTCCTCTGGATAGGGATTTTTCTCCGCCTCAGTCTCCCTTTTGCCGGCTTCAACGCCGCGCGCATAGGCGGCTTCATCATCGTCCTCGCCGCCAACACCATTTCCCGCACTATCTATCTTGGGCGGCTCTACCGAAGGTGGCTGGATGGGATTGGGAAGCCCCGCGTCCGGAGTTGGGACGGGTGACGTCGGATCATATTTTGCCATGGCATTGTCCTCCTGTAAGAAAACGCCATCGCCCCGCCGCGGTTCCCCGCGCGATCCCAATTCTGCTTCGTCATATCGCCGCTTGTTCGATCGAAAGACAACTTACGCCGCGGATGTTCGTCATCTGCGAAAAGCCAGGTCTCATTCGCCGCATTATCGATCCAACTTGAAGGAAAGCTGCACGCCGCGCGGCAAGGGTGGCAGCGGCCGGCTGATATCGACGCGGCGCTTCCAGGCGGCGCGCCGTTCCTGTTCACGTTCCCGCAGCGCTTTCGAGACTGCGACAAACGTCATGGCGCGTTCTATGACTTGCTCTGTTTTCGTCATGGATACCTCCATTCGTTCACTTTATGTTCTCATAATGGAGGGCAATAGTCAAGCCGACGATAAAGTCTCGCGCAAATGGAAGCCGGCTTGTTGATTGAGCTCCCATCTGAAGGAAGGAACCAGCGAACAAAACTGACTGACGTGCCGGAACAAAAACCGCGAGATATCGTTCAAGTCTATTGGTTTCACCGGAGATTTGTCGGATGTCGCCGCGTGCCCAATGGAAGGGTTATTTGCAATTCGGTTTGGTGACTTGTCCCGTGGCGCTTTATACCGCGTCATCGACATCAGAGCGGGTTTCTTTTCACACCATCAATCGTGCGACGGGCAATCGTGTCCGGCGCGAATTCGTGGACAGCAGCAGCGGGAAACCCGTGGGGCGCGAGGATCAGGTCAAAGGCTACGAAGTCGGTAAGGACGACTATGTGATCTTTGAGCCGGACGAAATCGCCGCCGTTGTCCCCGGAAGCGACAAGACCCTTCATCTCCAGGCATTTGTTGAATTCTCCGACATCGACGACGTCTATTTCGACAAGCCCTACTATCTCGCCCCGAGCGATCGCGGCAGCGAAGAAGCCTTTGCGTTGATCCGGGACGGCATGCAGAAGAAGAAGGTCGCAGCCATCGCGCGAACGGTGCTTTTCCGGCGCCTGCGGACTTTGCTGATCCGTCCCTACGACAAGGGGCTGCTCGCGACGACGCTGAACTTCGACTACGAGGTCCGCTCCGCGGACAAGGCTTTCGAGGATGTACCAGACATCAAGATCAAGGGTGAAATGCTTGATCTCGCAAAGCATATCATCACCACGAAAAGCGGCACGTTCGACGCTCAGACATTTGATGATCGCTATGAGGCGGCACTCACCGAGCTGATCAAGGCGAAGCTCGAAGGTCGCAAAATTACTGTCCGCAAAGAGCGCAAGCCGGAAAAGGTTGTCGATCTCATGGAGGCGCTTCGCCAAAGCGCCGGCTTCAAGGGCGAAAAGAAGCAAACACCGAAACGAGCCGCTTCCAATGCTTCCCGGCAGCGAAAGGCAGGTTGATCCATGGCGCTTGAGACCTATCGCGAAAAGCGGGATTTCTCGAAAACATCCGAGCCGAGGGGACGCACGCGCAAGACAGCCGCGCAGAACAGCTTCGTCATCCAGAAACATGCAGCGCGCCGGCTGCACTATGATTTTCGCCTGGAGCTTGACGGTGTTTTGAAGAGCTGGGCGGTCGCAAAGGGTCCGAGCCTGGTTCCGAGCGAAAAACGCCTGGCAGTCCAGGTAGAAGATCACCCGCTCGACTATGGTGATTTCGAGGGCACTATTCCCAAGGGCGAATATGGCGGCGGCTCGGTGATCGTCTGGGATCGCGGTACCTGGGAGCCGGACGGCGATCCGCACAAGGGCTTCAACAAGGGCCACATCGAACTCGAACTGCATGGCGAGAAGCTCCACGGGCGCTGGCATTTGGTCCGCATGGCAAGGCGCGCCCGTGAGAAGAAAGACAATTGGCTGCTCATCAAAGGCGACGATGAGGCGGCCCGCCCTGAGGGCGCGGATGACATTCTCGAAGAGCGGCCGGAATCCGTGAAGACCGGTCGACTGATCGAGGAGCTCGAAGGCGAAAAACCCGGATGGTCTTCGAAGACGGGCAGGATCGAGCAACGGTCGAGCACGGCCAAGCAACCTCAACGGGCCGCGGTGAAAACTTCGGCAGATCCTTCATCCGTGAAAAAGGCTGGGAAATCGGCTTTGCCTGATTTCGTGCCGCCGACCTTGGCGACGCTGACGAAGACGCCACCGAGCGGGAAGCAATGGCTGCACGAGATCAAGTTCGATGGCTATCGCCTGCAGGTCCGCATCGAGGACGGGCGCGTCAAGTTGCTGACGCGCAGCGGTCTCGACTGGTCGGAAAAGTTCGGGAAACCGCTTCTTACCGAACTCGCCCGTCTTCCCGTCAAGACGCTGCTTATGGATGGCGAATTGGTGGTCGAGACCGGTTCCGGCGCATCGGATTTTTCAGCCCTGCAGGCCGATCTGAGCGACGGCAGGAACGATCGTTTCGTCCTTTATGTCTTCGATCTCCTTTATCTCGACGGATATGATCTGCGCGCCGCCCCGCTGACGGAACGAAAAAAAATGCTGGAGAGGATCGTACCTTCAGGGAATGGCAAACTCCGCTTCAGCAGCGATTTCGACGCCGATGGCGACCTCATGCTGGAGCATGCCTGCCGCCTAAGCCTGGAAGGCATCGTGTCGAAGCGCGCCGATGAACCCTATCGCTCAGGCCGCGGCAAAGGTTGGCTGAAATCGAAATGTTCCTTCCGGCAGGAGTTCGTGATTGCAGGTTATGTCCCGTCATCGACGGCGCGCAAGGCGATCGGCTCCCTCGTGCTCGGCATTTTCGACAAGGGCAGGCTGCAACATGTCGGTCGCGTCGGCACGGGGTTTACCAACAAGGTTGCCGAAGATCTCTATTCTCAACTCGAAGCCATGCGGGCGGATGAAAGCCCGTTCGACAAACGCCTTAGTGCCGACGAAGCGCGCGGCGTCCGTTTCGTTCGTCCGGAACTGGTCGCTGAAATTGAATTCCGCACCTGGACAGCGGATGGCCAGCTCCGGCACGCCGCATTCCGCGGTCTGCGCGAAGACAAGCAGGCGACTGAAATTGTCCGAGAAACCTCCGCCAGTTCGGCTACGGAACCCGAGCTGCCGAAGCGGACGGTCGTTCTCACGCACCCCGATCGTATCTATTGGCCGGACGAGGGCGTTACGAAGGAAGGCCTCGCCGATTATTACACCGATGTCTGGAAATACATGGCGCCATTCGTCGTGCAGCGGCCATTGGCTTTGCTGCGTTGTCCCGATGGCATCAATGGCCAAAGCTTTTTCCAGAAGCATGCGTGGAAAGGCCTGAACAAGAACATCGTTCTTATCCATGATCCGAAGGAAAAGGATGAGGCCCCTTTGGTCAGCATCCATGATCTCGATGGCTTGCTTGGTCTCGTGCAGGCGGGATCGCTGGAACTCCACCCCTGGGGCATTACAATCGCCGATTGGGAACATCCCGACATGATCATCATGGATCTCGATCCCGGCCCCGGCGTGCCTTGGGAGAAGGTGATCGAAGCGGCGGAAGAAACGCGCAACCGCATGAAAGAGGCTGGTCTTTCCGCCTTCATCAAGACATCAGGCGGCAAGGGTCTGCATGTCGTGTCGCCATTGAAACCAACGGCGGACTGGCCGGCCGTTAAAGCCTTCACGAAATCCATTGCCGATCAGATGGCCGCCGACAGCCCCGAGCGCTACGTTTCCACCATCACCAAATCGAAGCGTCAGGGCAAAATTTTGGTCGACTATCTGCGCAATCAGCGCGGTTCGACGGCGGTGGCGCCCTATTCGACGCGAGCGCGGCCGGGTGCCGCGGTCTCGATGCCACTCGCCTGGGATGAACTCAGTCCCGCGATCGGGCCGGTCTATTTCACGGTCAATAATACGCCCAACCGGCTCGCGGCGCTTCGCTCCGACCCTTGGGAAGATTTTCGGGCAGCCGCAGCGCCTTTGGAAAAAGCAAAATCCAGAAAGAGCAGAGCGCGCTAGAGCCGGGCTTTGATGTAATCGCGAAATGCTTTTGCGCGAGCGGTCATCTGCCGTCCGGGTGCGCTGATTGCGTGGAGCGTGAGACCCGACCAACTCCAATCGGGCAGGACGCGAACGAGCCTCCCGGTCGATACCGAATTGACGACGACAATTTCGGGAAGAGGCGCGATTCCAGCCCCGGCCTCCGCGAGTTTTAATACGCAAGCGAAGTCGCTTGCTCGCACGTCGGCGCGCAGAGAGACCCTCTCTTCTCGTGCGCCGTTGGAGAGCGAGAGGTGGGTCACGCCCGGTCGCTCCCGCGGCAGAACAAGCGCATGTCGCTCGAGATCCGCAGGAACCTCGATCGGACCGCTCCCTTGCAGATAGGATGGCGCCGCGAACATGCTGACTCTCATTTCCGCGATGGGAAATGCTTGAAACTGCATATCGGGCATTTGCGCCAAGCCCACTCTGAGCGCGAGATCAATGCGATGTGCGACAGGATCCAGTGTTGCGTCCGTTGCGATAACCTCAATGGCGATCTGCGGATAATCCTGCCGAAACGACGTGATAATCTCCGGCAATACCTCGATCGCAATATCAATAGGCGCGGTTATTCGGATCGTCCCACGCGCGATCGACCGGGACCTCCGGACACTCGCTCCGGCGTCATCGAGCAGCGCCAAGGCAGGCATGGCCTTATCATAGAATTCCAGTCCTTCCGCGGTACAAGAGACGGAGCGGGGAGAGCGTGAAAGCAACCGGACGCCAACCGCCTTCTCAAGCCGCGAAATCCGTCGACTGATGCTGCCTTTGGTCTCGTTCAATTGCCGAGCCGCCGCCGATAGTGTTGCAAAGTCAACAACGGCGCAAAAGGCGCGCACGTCATCGATCGAGCCAGAGAAGGTTTCCATATCAGCAACCATGTGTTCCGAAATGCCGGTCTGACGCGAATTCGTAAACCATGATCTTTTGTTTGCAATATCTCCTTGGAAGGAATTCGTCATGTCTGAATATGCGTTGCCAAGAAAATGGTCGCCGAAGACGGCTGCCTTGATCGGCATGCGCGTCATTCTCGCGGCCCTCTTTGCTGCCGCAGCGCTCGCAAAAATCGCCGGCGTGCCTCAAATGGTTCAGGAGTTTGACACTATCGGTCTCGGCCAATGGTTTCGTTATTTCACCGCAGTTGTTGAATTGGCCGGAGCAGGCCTGACCATCTGGCCACGCCGGTCGGCCCTTGGCGCTATTCTGCTTACGGGCGTTTGCGTTGGGGCATTCTTCACGCAACTCTTGGCGCTGCACGGCGATGTCATACACACGATCATTTTGGGCGCTGTCGCAGGCGGTCTCGCTTTTATGCAGCGCAGCCAGCTCATTCAAACCCGCTGACCGTCGGGTTCGAGTGAACATATGAACAAGCGTAATCCTATCAAGTCCTCGCCATCTACATTGGCGCTGGCGCTTTTTGCTTTGGCAATCGCTGCGATGCTGGGGTGGGCTTCGACGATCGCGCCAGCCTTCGCAATGCAATCAAAGCCCCAGGAACATAAGGTCGTGTTTCAAGTGGACAGCAATGACGTCACGGCCATGAAACATGCCATCAGCGGTTCCATCAACGCAGCCCAATATTATAAATCCAAGCACGAAGGCATTTCGATCGAGATCGTTGCCAACGCTACCGGAATCGAGATGTTTCGAGACGACACGTCGCCACTGAAGGATGCCATAGCGGCCCTGCGCACGATAGTTCCAGGCATCACGCTCAGCATATGCGGTTCTTCGAAGGCGATTGCCGAGCAGAAGGAAGGCCATCCGCTGCCGCTGATCGAAGGGGTCACGGTCGTGCCCTACGGTGTCGGGCGGCTGATCGATCTTGAAGAGCATGGTTGGGCTTATATTCATGCCTAGCGGTCGATCGCGTACCATATACAGCCGGCGGACATTGCTGCACGGAATGGTCGGTGGCGCCGCGCTTTCCTTCCTGTCGCGCTCGGATCCTGCGAAGGCGACCGATGATCCTCCCGTCTTTGAAAACGTGCGGCATCAATTCACGCTGCTGGAGCCTGCAAAAAACCTGCAGCCGGCAAAACTCGCGGATCTTGGTGGAAACCAGCTCGATTTTCGACCGGAGCCGGGGCGGGTAACGCTCATTAATCTCTGGGCTACTTGGTGCGTCGCCTGCCGTACCGATCTGCCGGCACTTGACAAATTTTCACGGCAAATGGGTAGCCAAGCCACCGTCGTTGCCGTTTGCGTCGATCTCTCAGACGGTGCTCGGGTCGCTGAATTTGTTCAAGACCTGGGGATCAAGCATCTTCGTGTCCTGATAGATCCGAGCGCGTCGCTCACACAACCGCGAGCACCCGCTGAAGCGCCGCTGCCGCTATACGGCATGCCGATCACCTATCTTCTAACCCCGAAAGGCCGGATCGCGGGCTTCATTGAAGGGGCGTCCGACTGGCTTTCTCCTGAAGGTCAAGCCCTCATAAATTACTATACTTCGTTTTGAGCTACTATGCAGGGAGATTGCAGCGTTGCCGGACAAGGTGGATGCCATTGCTGGTCTACTCGAAATTCCGGACAGAAAACTGCTATGCGCTTTGCCTGGAATTGCGTTAGCGCTTGGCTTTCGAGGCAGCGGCCACGCTCTTTTTCAATGCATCCAGGATGTTGATGACGTTGCTCGGTTGCGCTTCGGCTTCCGGCTTGGTTTTGGGCGGCCGTTTGCGGCCCTTCTTTTTCGCGGCAATCAGTTCATGCAGCTTGTCCTGCACCGGGTCGCTCGCCATCGATGGCGTCCAAGGCTTCGTCTGCTCGTCGATCAATTGCAGGACAAGCGACATCAAGGACGGATCGGTCTTGTCCGCCTTGATCGTTTCGAAATAGGCGGCTTCGTCGCGAACCTCGTCGCCGTAGCGCAATGTCCATAATACGATGCCTTTGTCCCGAGGCTCGAGCATGACGGCCCGCTCGCGGCGATACATGACAAGGCGGGAAATGCCGACGGTCCCGGTCGCTGCCATGGCATCGCGGATGACACAGAAGGCTTCCTCGCCGACGGGATCGTCCGGGGTCAGATAATGCGGCTGGTCGAGCCAGATCCATTCGATGGAATCGCGCGGAGCGAAGACATCGATATCGATCGTGCGGGTGCTCTCGAGCGCGACGGAATCCAGTTCGTCGTCTTCGATCAGCACATAGTCGCCCTCGCCACGCTCATAGCCTTTGACCTCGTCATCCTCCTTCACGGGCTTGCCGGTGACGGAATCGACATATTGGCTGACGACGCGGTTCCGGGTCTCGCGATTGAGGGTGTGGAATCGGATCTTCTCATTCGCGGAGACGGCCGGCGCCATCGCGACCGGGCAGGTCACGAGCGAAAGTTTGAGATAACCTTTCCAGAACGAACGCGGCGCCATGCATCGATCTCCCGATTCCAAAACGAACGGGAAGCATGGCGCTTTGTTCCATGGCTATTCTCGGGGTCGGTTATTCGGCCGCCGTCGCAAGGCATCCATCGATGATCCCGCGGATTTCGGCTCGGCAGGAACCGCAGTTGGTTCCGGCGTTCAGCGCTTTGCCGACCGCCTCGACGCTGTGGCAGCCATTGCGAACCGCACCGACGATCTGGTTGACGCCGACGCCGAAACACGAGCAGACGGTTGCGCCGGGATCCGGGGTGTTGGCGCCCGGCCGGCCGGCGACGAGCGCAAAGCGTTTGCGCATATTGCCGTGCGATGAGGACAGTTGCGCAATCGCCCAGTTGCGGGCGACGGCCACTGGCTGGCGGGCCAGAAACAGCGCCACAATCAGCCTGTCTCCGTCGAAGAAGGCCAGACGCAGATCGCCAGGGGTTTGATCGGCATAACCGAGCGGTTCGACGTCTGCAGGAATGTCGAACGTGGCGCGGCACCAGTCCGCCCAGTCTTCCGCAGCGTCGTCGAAAGCCAGCTCCATCCGCCATCCGCCATCGGCCTTGGCGAGTGCCCAATAGGCGGCCTCCAGATGCTGCGGCTTTGCCACGGAAACGGCAAAGCCATAGCGGGATGCTTTGAACGGACGTGCCGCAACAGCGACATTTTTCGAAGCCGGCTGGCCGGAAAAGGGATCGGTGAGGGGCGCGACGACGGTATCGATACGCGCCCTTGCGGCGAAACTGTCGTTCCAATGCATCGGCACGAACAGGCTGCCGCGCGCCTGTCGTTCCGTCACCAATGCCCGGACGGTTACCTTGCCTTGTGGGCTTTCGATCTCGATAAGGCTTGCGTCGCTGACGCCGATTTCGATCGCATCGCGGGGATGGATTTCGGCAAAGGGCTCCGCAATATGCGCCGACAGCCGGGCGCTTTTGCCGGTACGGGTCATCGTATGCCATTGGTCGCGGATGCGGCCGGTATTGAGTGTGAACGGGAATTCTGCGCTCGTGCGGTCCGAAACCGGCATCTTTACGGCCACGAAACGGGCCTTGCCATCGGCATGGAAAAAACCGCCATTGGCGAAGAAGCGCGTCGTCTGCGGTGCTGACCCCGCAGGCTGCGGCCATTGGAACGGCGAGAGCGCGTCATAGTCCTCGGCCGTTATCTCCTCGCAGGCACCAATATCGAAATCCCGACTGCCGTTATTTTCAAAGCCGGAGAGGGCGGCATGTTCGGCAAAAATGCTGGCTCTCGAGGCGAAGGAGAAGGCCTCGGAAAATCCCATCCGACGACCGACTTCGGCCATCTGCCACCAGTCCGGCTTAGCCTCGCCAGGGGAGGGGAGAAAGCCGCGCTGCCGGGAAATCCGGCGTTCGGAATTGGTGACGGTGCCGTCCTTCTCGCCCCAGCCGAAGGAGGGCAGCAGCACGTCCGCATGTCGCGCCGTATCCGTCTGCCGCAAGACGTCGGAAACGACGACGAAGGGACAGGCCTTGATGGCCGCTTCCACGGCATCGGCATCCGGCATCGAAACCACCGGATTTGTCGCCATGATCCACAGGGCTTTGACACGTCCGTCGGCAACGGCGCGAAACATGTCGACGGCCTTCAGTCCCGGCCGTTCGGCGATAACGGGGGATTTCCAGAAGCGCTGCACGCGATCGCGATCGCCTGCATTTTCGATCGCCATGTGGGCGGCAAGCATATTGGCGAGCCCGCCAACTTCGCGTCCGCCCATGGCATTCGGTTGGCCGGTCAGGGAGAACGGTCCCATGCCCGGACGGCCGATGCGCCCTGTGGCGAGATGGCAGTTGATGATGGCGTTGACTTTGTCGGTGCCGGAGGACGATTGGTTGACGCCCTGGCTATAGCAGGTCACCACCTTTTCCGTCGTCTCGAACAAGCGGAAGAACTCGCGCAATTGCATCGCCGGCAGGCCGGTCTTGTCAAGCAGGTCGCCGAAGCTCAGCGCCGAGGCTTCCGCGAAAGCGTCCGAGAAGCCCTCCGTGTGGAGCGCGATGAAATTCTGGTCGATGGCGGAGCTCTGGGCGAGGCGCGCAAGCAAACCGGTGAATAGCGCCACATCGCCGTCCGGACGGATTGCCAGATGCAGGTCGGCAATATCGGAGGTCATCGTTCGGCGCGGATCGATGACGACGACCTTCATCCCCGGGCGCTCCGCCTTGGCGGCGGCAAGGCGCTGGTAGAGGACCGGATGGCACCAGGCGAGATTGGAGCCGGTCAGGATCACCAGATCGGCCAATTCGATGTCCTCAAAGGTGCCGGGCACCGTATCGGAACCGAAGGCACGGCGGTGGCCCGCGACCGAGGACGACATGCAGAGGCGCGAATTGGTATCGATGTTGGCCGAGCCGATAAAGCCCTTCATCAGCTTGTTGGCGACGTAGTAATCTTCGGTCAGAAGCTGACCGGAGACATAGAAGGCAACCGAATCCGGACCATGCGCGGCAACTGTTTCGGAAAAGCGCTTTGCCACCAGATCAAGAGCGTCGTCCCAGTCCGCGCGTTGACCGCCGACTTCCGGATAGAGAAGACGGTCGTCGAGATCGATCGTCTCCGCGAGCGCCGACCCCTTGGAACAGAGGCGCCCGTAATTGGAGGGATGATCCGGATCGCCTTTGACGGAAACCTTGCCGTCGTCGTCGATGCTCGCAATGACGCCGCAGCCGACGCCGCAATAGGGGCAGGTCGTTTTGGTCTCAGCGGGCATTGAGGCGTCCTCCAAGAGCCGAAGATATTGCCGGGCGAAGGACCATTTATTCCGCCGCCATCATGAGACTATCGAGCCTGATCGATAGCACTCCGTCCTCATTGCGCACCGGGATGGTGCGGACCGAACCTTCATCCGCCCCGAGCGCCTTGCCGGTTTCAAGCGAAATGACCCAATTGTGCAGAGGGCAGGTGACGGCTGCACCGTGCACGATCCCTTGCGAAAGCGGTCCGCCCTTGTGCGGGCAATGATCCTCGATGGCGAAGACTTCGTTTTCGGCCGTACGGAAGACTGCGATCTTGCCTTGCGGCGTCTTCACACAACGCGCGCCGCGCAGCGGGATATCCGAAATGTCGCCGATTTCAATCCAGTTCATGCTCATCTCCTTACTCGGCGGCCTGCGGGTAGCCGATCGTCGCCATCGGCTTGAACTCATGCTTGTCCTTGCCGGAGACGCGCTCCGACCAGGGGTCGACCTGAGCGAATTTCTGGCTGAAGACGAAGCGTTCGTAGTAAGCCTTGCGCTTTTCGGCATCCTCCATGATCTGGCGGCGGATTTCGTCGAGACCGATGCGCTTGGCCCATTTGTAGATGCGCTCGAGATAGCGGGCCTGTTCGCGGTACATCTGAGTCAGCGCCACGATATGCTCCAGAGCCTCATCCTCAGTCTTGACGAGGCCAAGCACTTCCGTGCCCTTGATGTCGAGACCGGCAGCGCCTGCGAAATGAATCTCGAAGCCGCTGTCGACGCAGATGACGCCGATGTCCTTGCAGGTTGCCTCGGCACAATTGCGCGGACAGCCGGAAACCGCCATTTTGAGCTTTGCCGGCGTCCACGAGCCCCACATGAATTTCTCGATGCGGATGCCCAGGCCGGTCGAATCCTGCGTGCCGAAGCGGCACCAGTCGGAGCCGACGCAGGTCTTCACCGTGCGCAGGCCCTTGGCATAGGCCTGGCCGGAAATGAAACCGGCCTTGCCGAGATCGGCCCAAACGGCGGGAAGATCCTCCTTCTGCACGCCGAGCAGGTCGATGCGCTGGCCGCCGGTCACCTTCACCATCGGAATCTCGAATTTGTCGACGACATCGGCAATAGCGCGCAGCTCGTTCGAACTGGTCACGCCGCCCCACATGCGCGGCACGACGGAGTAGGTGCCGTCCTTCTGAATATTGGCGTGAACGCGCTCATTGATGAAGCGCGACTGATAGTCGTCGGCATATTCATCCGGCCAGTCGCAGACGAGGTAGTAGTTCAACGCCGGCCGGCATTTCGCGCAGCCGCACGAGGTCTTCCACTCTAGCTCCTGCATGACGGCGGGGATACTCTTCAGCCCCTTGGCCTTGATCAGCCGGCGCACATCGTCATGGCCAAGCTCGGTGCAGGCGCACATCGGCTGCACGGCCTTCGGATTGTAGCTGTCGCCAAGCGTGATCGTCATCAGTTGTTCGACGAGCCCGGTACAGGAGCCGCACGAGGCGGACGCCTTGGTATGGGCGCGCACCTCATCCAGGGACGTCAGACCCTTGGCAGTGATCGTCGAGGTGATCTTGCCCTTACAGACGCCGTTGCAGCCGCAGATTTCCGCATCATCCGGCAAGGCTGCAACGGCCGCCATAGGGTCCAGCGGGGACCCTCCCTGGTAGGCCTGGCCGAAGATCAGCGTCTCGCGCATCTCCGAAATATCGGTCGCCTTCTTCTTCAGGTCGTTGAACCATGCGCCGTCAGCAGTCTCGCCGTATAGCACGGTGCCGATGACGCGATTGTCCTTGAGGATCACGCGCTTGTAGACGCCGGCTGCAGCGTCGCGCAGAACGATTTCCTCGCGATCGTCGCCATCTGCAAAGTCTCCGAGAGAAAAGAGATCGATGCCGGTGACCTTGAGCTTGGTCGGCGTGTCGGAATGCACGAAGGCGGCGGAGCGGTCTCCCGACAAATGCGAAGCGGCGACACGAGCCATTTCATAGAGAGGCGCCACCAAGCCGTAGACCATGCCGCCGACCTCGGCGCATTCGCCAAGCGCCATGATGTCGCCATCGGACGTGTTCATGCCATCGTCGACGACGATGCCGCGGTTGACGGCGATACCGGCGTCCTTCGCGAGCCCGACGCTTGGGCGGATGCCGACTGCCATGACGACGAGGGTCGCGGGAATGATGCGGCCGTCTTCAAGCTCGATGCCTTCGACTTTGCCGTTCCCGACAATCGCTTTGGTATTGGCCTTGGTAATGACTTTGATGCCGCGCTCTTCCACCGCCTTTTGCAGCAGATAGCCTGCAGCCGGGTCGAGTTGGCGTTCCATCAGCGTCGGCATGACATGCAGAACGGTGACATCCATCCCGCGGGAGGCAAGGCCGGCAGCAGCTTCGAGGCCAAGGAGACCGCCGCCGATGACGATTGCCTTCTCACGCGACTGGGCGGCGAGCAACATCGCCTGCACGTCGTCGAGGTCGCGATAGGTGATGACGCCGGGCAGATCCTTGCCCGGCACCGGAATGATGAAGGGCACTGAACCGGTTGCGATCACCAGCTTGTCGTAACTCTCGGTGACGCCGTGATCGGAGGTGACCGTCTTGGCCGCCCTATCGATATTGATGATCCTGTGACCCTTATAGAGGGTGATGTTGTTTTTGATGTACCAGCCATCGCCATGGATGATGATCTGCTCGTAGTCCTTTTCGCCGGAAAGAACCGGCGACAGCATGATGCGGTCGTAATTGACGCGCGGCTCGGCGTTGAAGATCGTCACTTCATACTGGCCGGGCGCCTTTTCGAGGAGGTGTTCCAGCATGCGGCCGGGCGCCATGCCGTTGCCGATGATGACAAGTTTCTGGGTCATAGGGGAAGTCCGATCCGAATTACTGGGCAAAAACGCTGGTATTTGCGGTCGCTGCGCTGTTGCGCTGCAACTGCCGGATGGAGAAGTGCATCCATACCAGCGAGATGGCGACGATCGCGAAGAGCAGCATGAAGCAGCTCGACCAGAGGCCGGTCATATCCTTGAGCAGGCCGAAGGCGATCGGCAGGATGAAGCCGCCAAGGCCGCCCATCATGCCGACGATACCGCCGACAGCGCCGACGGCGCCGGGATAATAGGCGGGGATGTGCTTATAGACGGCCGCCTTGCCGAGGCTCATGAAGAAGCCAAGGATGAAGATGACGACGATGAAGATGGCCGGCGTGATGCCGAAGGCCGGGCCTGCCGCGGTGGCGGCCGGCAGCGAAAGGATCAAGGTGGTGACTGCCGACACCGCCAGCATCGTGTACATGACGCTGCGTGCGCCCTTCTTGTCGGAAAGCATGCCGCCGAAGGCGCGGAAGATGCTGCCGGGAATGGAATAGGCTGCGGCGACCATGCCGGCAGTCTCAAGGTTGAAGCCGTAGACGCCGACCAGATAACGGGGCAGCCACAGCGACAGGGCGACGAAGCCGCCGAACGCGAAGAAGTAATAGAGCGAGAAGCGCCATACCTGCACATTCTTCAACGGCGCGAATTCCTGCAGGAGGCTCTTGGATGCGCCGCCGCCATTGCGACGGGCGCGGAAGGCCGGATCGTCCGTCGTGGTGAACCAGAAGACGATTGCCATGACTGCAAGCACCAGCGCCCAGATCTCCGCGACAGCCTGCCAGCCCCATGCAAGGAGAACGAAGGGGGCTGCGAACTTGGTCACCGCGGCACCGACATTGCCAGCGCCGAAGATGCCAAGCGCCGTTCCCTGCTTCTCCGGCGGGAAGAAGGGCGAGATATAGGCGACGCCGACCGCGAAGGAGCCGCCGGCAAGACCGACGCCGAGGCCGGCGATCAGCATCTGCGTATAGGTGTGGGCATAGGAGAGCAGGAAGGTCGCCACTGCGGCGGCCAGCATGGTGAGCGTGTAGACGAGCCGGCCGCCATAGCGCGTGGTCCAGATGCCAAGAACAATGCGGACGATCGAACCGGTGAGAACCGGAGTACCGACCAGCAGGCCGAACTCGGCCTCATTCAGGCCGAGCTCCTGTTTGATGCGAATGCCGATGATCGCGAAGATCGTCCACACGGCAAAACAGAGCGTGAATGCGAGTGTCGATATCCACAGCGCGCGTTGCGGTGCGTCAGAGGACGATGTCGGCGTTTGGTCAAAAGCAGGCATAGCTTCTCCGTGCGCGACAACGTCGCGCCTTCCTGGGTTCAAGTTGAAACAAAAAAGCTGCCGGCCAGGGTTCGCGCACGCTGGGAGCGCGTTCGTCAATCCTGATCAGCAGCTTTGCTTGGGGCGCCCCACGTTGGACGCCAATCTGTGAGCCTTATCGGCCTCAAAAATAACAAAGCAAGTTGCGTGCCAAATTCATGAAGCCAAGAAAATCTAGTATTATCAAAGGGGAAGGAAATTGTTGACCCGCTGACGGCATGGTCAAATCTTGGGCGGCCTTTGCTGCGGTGCACATTAATCGAGCAAGGCGCTCTGGCGAAAGCCGATAAAACAATGCCGCCAGGTGGCGGCATTTTGGGCGAGTTGCGCTGTGTTGCTTGGCCGCTGGGGCCTAAACGCGTTCGATCAGTCCCACGCGCCTTTCGACGGTTCACGAAGCCTTGGCTTCGAAAGTGGGCGGAAAATCACCCAGCGACTTTGCCTTGACGATCAAGCCTTCGATATCCTGCTCGACGATCGCTTCAAGGTCGGCGAAGCTGTCGATGACGTAGTAGATCGGCTGGACGATATCGATCCGATAGGGCGTCCTGAGGACCGTCAGTAGATCGAACGGCCGGAATTCGCAGGCCTTGCCCTCCATTGCCGCCTTCGCTTCACTTGGCGATGAGACGATGCCCGCGCCGAAGCAACGGCGGCCTTGCGGCGTATTGATCAGGCCGAATTCGACGGTGAACCAGAAGATGCGGAACAGATGCCACGAATAGCCTTTGCCGAGGCGCACGGCGGTTTCGCCGAAATGTCGAACGAAATTGGCATAGCTCTGGTTGGTCAGCAGCGGGCAATGGCCGAATACCTCGTGGAACAGGTCCGGCTCCTCGATATAGTCGATATGCTCGCGACGGCGCAGGAAAGTTGCGAGCGGGAATTTGCCCTGCGACAGGAGTTCATAAAAGCGCGAGGGCGGAATGAGCGCCGGCACACCTTCGACGCCGAAGCCGGTGGTCTCGTTCAGCCGTCGGTTGACATCGAGAAGCTGAGGCACCTTGCCCGACTTGAGCCCCAGGGTTTTGACGCCCTCCAGATATTCGCGGCAGGCCATATTGGCCAGCAGCTTCATCTGACGCTCATAAAGTTCGCCCCAGATCGCGTCTTCTTCGGCGGTGTAATCGTATAAACCGTCCGGGCCGGGCAGTTTGGCGGTGTAGCTGCTTTCCTTGGTCATGCTGATCCTCCCAGCCAGTGCGGCTTTCCTGCAATTGTGCTCCGAGCGGGGAGGATTTTCTTTTCTTTTATGCTGGCTATTGCCATATTGGTGGCAAATATTCTCGAATATGGCGCTGAAAATGAAAGAACCTGGGAATTTTCATCGCAAGCTTCTGCAACTCATCCAGGCCGATGGCAGCCTTTCGCTGGCAGACCTGGCGGAAAAAGCCGGGATGTCGCAGAGTTCGGCCTGGCGGAAGATCCAGGAGCTGGAAGGTGACGGCGTCATCCGTAAGCGTGTGACGCTGCTCGATCCGGGAAAACTCGATCTCAAGCTCTGCGTGATCGCGCATGTTACGCTGGAGGATCATCACGAAGAGGCGGTGGCGTCTTTTGCCTCGGTGGTGCTGGAGCGACCGGAGATCATGGAGTGCTACGCATTATCCGGCGCCTTCGACTATATGCTGAAGATCCGGGCCAAGGATGTGGAAAGTTATGAGGCTTTCATGACCCGATACCTCATGCGCAACCCGCATGTGCGCACGGTCGTATCAAGTTTTGTGCTGCGCGAGCTGAAATTCTCGACCGAACTGCCGATCTAGCGCTTGTCGCGCCGCATTCGCGCATGCTGACAACTCAGCGCGCACTATCGCCATGCCAACTGTGCGGCATGAGGACCGGAAATCCTTCAAATGTCTTCAGCGTATCGAGGACAATCGAGGTCTTCACGTGCTGCACCGACTCGTGGGGCAGCAGGACATCGTTGACGAACCTTGAAAGGTCATTGAGCCCGCGGGTCGCCACCTTCAGGTGATAATCCATTTCACCCGTCAGCGCATAGGCTTCGAGAACTTCGGGCAGTCCGTTGATCAGTTGGGAAAATCTGCGGGCATTGTCTCTGTTATGCGTTGCGAGGGTCACGGAAATGACCACCAGCATATCCAAACCCAGCTTCTGCCGGTCCAGGTTGGCCTGGTAGCTGCGGATATATCCCTCGGACTCCAATCTGGTCCGCCTTCGCGAGCATTGCGAGGGCGAAAGCGCGATCCGCTCGCCCAATTCGTTGTTCGTCAACCGACCGTCTTTCTGCAATTCCTGCAGCAGGCGCAAATCCAATTTGTCGAGCTGTTCATCCATTGCGCAAAATCTCAAAAACTCTCACGATCCGTGCATAATATCTTCCTCAGGCATGAAGAATGCAAGAACTTTGCGCGTGTTTTGGGCCACACTTTGCATATCAAATTCATCGTCTCTGAAGGAGAAAGAAAATGGGTCCTTTCCCGCACGATGCGCCGCCTTCGGAAATAACCGCCGACAATCCGGCCGGCACCGATGGCTTCGAATTCGTTGAATTCGCTCATCCCGAGCCTGAGAAGCTGCGCGAGCTCTTCACGCGCATGGGGTACGTTCCGGTCGCCAAGCACAGGACGAAAGACATCACCGTCTGGCGGCAGGGCGATATCAACTATCTCCTGAACGCCGAACCCGGCAGCCATGCCGCTCGTTTCGTTGCCGATCATGGTCCCTGCGCTCCGTCGATGGCCTGGCGCGTCGTGGACGCCAGGCATGCGTTCGAACATGCGGTGGCAAAAGGTGCCGTTCCCTATGAAGGGGATGACAAGGCGCTCGACGTCCCGGCGATTGTCGGCATTGGCGGCTCGCTGCTTTATTTCATCGAGACCTACGGTGAGAAGGGATCGGCCTACGATGCCGAATTCGACTGGTTTGGCCAGCGCGACCCGCGCCCCGAAGGGGTCGGTTTCTATTATCTCGACCACCTGACGCACAATGTCTTCCGCGGCAACATGGACAAGTGGTGGGCTTTCTATCGCGAGCTGTTCAATTTCAAGCAGATCCACTTCTTCGATATTGACGGGCGCATCACCGGTCTGGTGAGCCGGGCCATCACGTCACCCTGCGGCAAGATCCGCATTCCGCTCAATGAATCGAAGGACGATACGAGTCAGATCGAAGAGTTTCTGAAGAAGTACAAGGGCGAAGGCATCCAGCACATCGCCGTCGGAACGGAAGACATCTACGAAGGCACCGACAGGCTTGCCGCAAACGGTCTCCGCTTCATGCCGGGTCCTCCGGAGACCTATTACGACATGTCCTATGAGCGCGTGAACGGCCATGACGAACCCATCGAACGCATGAAGAAACATGGTATCCTCATCGACGGCGAAGGTGTGGTGAATGGCGGCATGACGAAAATCCTGCTCCAGATATTCTCCAAAACCGTCATTGGTCCGATCTTCTTCGAGTTCATTCAGCGCAAGGGCGATGAAGGCTTCGGAGAAGGCAACTTCCGTGCTCTTTTCGAGTCCATCGAGGCGGATCAGATCAAGCGCGGCGTCATCGGCACCGCGGCAGAGTGATCTTTCGGCGACCCTGCGCACAGGTGGGGTCGCCCCAATTTTCGGGAGGATTGAGCGATGGACCAGACGAGAACCCGGGGTTCCGATCGCCGGTCTGCGGCGGCGGAGACGCTGCAATATATGCCCGGCTTCGGCAACGACTTCGAAAGCGAGTCGCTGCCCGGCGCTTTGCCGCAAGGCCAGAACAGCCCGCAGAAATGCAATTACGGTCTCTATGCCGAACAGCTTTCGGGTTCACCGTTCACCGCTCCCCGCGGGACGAATGAAAGATCATGGCTCTATCGCATTCGCCCGAGCGTGCGTCATACCCGCCGCTTTTCGAACGCTTCCTATCCTCTCTGGAAATCCGCACCCTGCCTTGACGAACATTCGCTTCCTTTGGGGCAGCTTCGCTGGGACCCGGTGCCCGTGCCAAACGAGAGGTTGACCTTCCTGGACGGGATTCGCACGATCACGACCGCCGGCGATGTCATGACCCAGACAGGCATGGCGTCACACGCCTATGTCTTCAACGAGGACATGGTGGACGATTATTCCTTCAATGCCGATGGCGAGCTGCTGATCGTGCCCCAGGTCGGTGCCATCAGGGTGTTCACCGAAATGGGCATCATGGACATCGAGCCCCTGGAAATCTGCGTCATCCCGCGTGGCATGATGTTCAAGGTGACGCGCAAGGGCGATGAGAAAGTCTGGCGCGGATATATATGTGAGAACTACGGCGCGAAATTCACGCTGCCGGATCGGGGGCCTATAGGCGCAAACTGCCTGGCAAACCCGCGCGACTTCAAGACCCCGGTTGCCGCCTTCGAGGACAAGGAGACGCCCTGCCGCGTGCATGTCAAATGGTGTGGCAAATACTACGTCACGGAAATAGGCCACTCGCCCCTCGATGTGGTCGCCTGGCATGGCAACTATATTCCCTACAAGTATGATCTGCGGACGTTTTCCCCGGTCGGCGCGATCCTGTTCGACCATCCCGATCCGTCGATCTTCACTGTGCTGACCGCCCCAACCGAAAGTGCCGGCACGGCGAACGTCGATTTCGTGATCTTTCCGCCGCGCTGGCTGGTGGCGGAACACACCTTCCGCCCGCCCTGGTACCATCGCAACATCATGAGCGAGTTCATGGGCCTGATCCATGGCCAATATGATGCGAAGGAGCAGGGTTTCGTGCCGGGTGGCATGAGCCTGCACAATATGATGCTTCCCCACGGGCCGGACGCATCGGGCTTTGAAAAAGCATCCAATTCCGAGCTTAAACCTGTAAAGCTGGAGAACACCATGGCGTTCATGTTCGAGACGAGGTTTCCACAGCAGGTGACGAAATACGCGGCCGAGCTCGAAACGCGGCAGGACAATTACCTGGAATGCTGGGACGGCCTGGAACGCCGCTTCGACGGTACTCCCGGCATCAAGTGAAGTCCGGTCGAACATCCTCCGACATTGGGATTGGGACATGAAGCTTGCGACTTTGAAAGATTCCACAAGGGACGGTCGGCTTGTCGTCGTCTCCCGCGACCTTACGCGCTGCTCCGAGGTCGGTCACATTGCCCGAACGCTGCAGGCAGCGCTCGACGATTGGGAGCATGTGGCTCAGAGGCTTGCGCTGATTGCTGAGGGTATCGAGACGGGAGCGCAGCCGACGATCCGTTTCCACGAACATGATGCTGCGTCGCCTTTGCCGCGGGCCTATCAGTGGGCTGATGGTTCGGCCTATGTCAACCATGTCGAGCTGGTGCGCAAGGCGCGCAACGCCGTGATGCCGGACAGCTTCTGGATCGATCCGCTGATGTATCAAGGCGGCTCGGACGGTTTCCTTGGTCCACGCGACCCTATCGTGATGGCTGATGAGGCCTATGGGATCGACATGGAAGGCGAGGTTGCCGTCATCGTCGACGATGTTGCCATGGGGTCCAGTGCGGAGGCCGCCCGCAGCGCTATCCGCCTGGTCATGCTCGTCAACGATGTGTCGCTGCGCGGCCTCATACCCGAAGAACTGGCAAAGGGATTTGGTTTCTTCCAGGCCAAGTCCGCATCGGCATTTTCTCCGGTCGCGGTGACGCCGGACGAACTTGGGGAGGCGTGGGATGGCGGCAAGCTGCATCTTCCGCTGCTCGTGAGCTTGAACGGCAAGGCGTTTGGCAAGGCGAATGCTGGCATCGACATGACGTTTGATTTTGGCCAACTGATCGCCCACGCCGCCAAGACCCGCAATCTGGTGGCCGGCACGATCATCGGCTCGGGAACGGTTTCCAACAAGCTCGATGGTGGGCCGGGCAAACCGATCGACGACGGAGGAGACGGCTATTCATGCATCGCCGAGATACGGATGATCGAGACCATTGAAACCGGATCGCCGAAAACTCCATTCATGCAGTTCGGAGACCAGGTCCGCATCGAGATGAAGGATCGGACTGGGCATTCGATCTTCGGAGCGATCGAGCAGACGGTCGAAAAATATGAAGGATCGAAGGCGCCATGAATGAGGTCGTTCTCTACGACTACTGGAGATCATCGGCGAGCTACCGTGTCCGCATTGCGCTCAATATGCTCGGGATCGGCTATAAAACCGTGTCGATCAACTTGCTGGAAGGCGAGCAGCGGAGCGCGGATTATCTGGCGCTCAATCCGCAGGGGTTCGTGCCGACGCTGGTGATCGACGGGAGGACGCTGACGCAGTCGCTCGCAATCATCGAATATCTCGCCGAACTTCGGCCGGAGTGCGGATTGATGCCACAGGACATTGCGGACCGGCAGCACGTGCGGGCGCTTGCTTACGCGATCGCTATGGACATTCATCCTATCTGCAACACGCATGTCGCGGCGCATGTCATGACCATAACGGACAAGGCCGACGCCCGCGACGAGTGGATGAAGCACTTCATCACGAGCGGACTTGGCAAACTGGAAGCAATGCTGGGCGAGAGCAAGGGAGAGTTCAGCTTTGGAGATCAGCCGACGATGGCGGATCTCTGCCTTGTTCCGCAGGTCTACAACGCCCGCCGCTGGGGGGTGGACATGACCGATTTCAGGCGCATAGCCGATATCGATGGCAAGTGCGCCAAACTGCCCGCCTTTCAGGCGGCGCATCCTGACCGCGTGAGACCATAACGGCAAATCCCGACTCATGACGAAGTCTGAAGAATCACTAGACTAAAGGGCCTCTTGGCGCGCCCAGAGGGGTCAAGGCTGGGCTGGCATCGAGAAATGCCACCATCCGTTTGATTTCGCGATGAAGAATCCTCCAGAGGACGTCTGAAGGAGAGGCTGCGAAGTCAGCCAACTTCAGGTTCAGGCAAGCCCCTTTTCGTACCCAGCATTTAAAGAATGGCGGAATCGAGTGGCCGATGCTCATTCAGAGCTTGGGCAAACATGCCGCCTGTTGGTTGTTGAGACGCTGGACTTAACGTTTAGGATTTGCGGGCATGACTACGATCGCTTCTTCCCTGACTGTCAATCAAATCAGACTTCTTTCGACAGCGTCGGTCGCGGCGTGGTCCACCGAAGATGTGGCATCGCTTTCCACAGCGCAGATCCAAGCGCTTTCTTCGGCTCAGATCGCAGCTTTGGATACGGAAGATGTTGACGTCCTCGATACCGAGCAATTGAGCGCCATTTCGCAAGGCGCCATAATTGGTTTGACGCTGGATCAACTGAGCGTTCTCGATAAGGTTTCTATTGAAAGTCTGAGTTCAGGCCAGGTTTCCGCGCTCACCACCACGCAGCTTCATGCTCTGACGACAGATCAGGCTGAGGCTCTGACGACGGATCAGGTCGGCGCCCTGAAGATGGCGCAACTCGCAGCCCTGAGTGCGGACGATATAGCGACGTTCTCGACCGCCGATATCGCGGCGATTGCCAGCAAAGCCGTCTCGGGTCTGGGCACGGACGCCGTCGCGGCGCTTTCTACCGATCAGGTTGCCGCGCTGACGACAAGCCAGGTCAGCGCCCTCAAGACGACGCAACTCCAGGCCTTGGATACCGATCAGCTCGAGACCCTGTCGACCGATCAGATTGCTGCCTTGAACAGCGGCGCGATTGCAGGTCTGAGCACCGATCAGATCGCGGCCTTGAGTACCGCTCAGGTCGAGGCTCTGACGCCGGCACAGGTGAAGTCGCTGAGCTCGACGCAGCTCGCGGTCCTTGGTGCGGATGACATAGCCACATTCTCGACCGCCGATATGGCGGCGATCACGAATAAGGGCATCCTGGGCTTGGTTACCAACATTGTGGGAGGTCTGAGCACCGACCAGATCGCCGCTCTGAGCACCAGCGCGGTCGCTGGCCTGACGACCGATCAGGTCGCGGCTTTGAGTGCTGATCAGGTTGAAGCCCTGTCGTCGACGCAGATCAAGGTGTTGAGCTCGACGCAGCTTGCGGTCCTTGGCGCAGATAACATAGCGACATTCTCGACCGATGATGTCGCCGCGATCACGAACAGGGCCGTTCTCGGCTTGGATACGGATATGATCGCAGCGCTGTCGACCGATCAGATTGCCGCCTTGAACACCAATGCGGTCGCAAGTCTTACGACCGAACAGATTGCGGCCATGAGTACTGCTCAGGTCGAGGCCCTGTCATCGGCGCAGGTCAAGGTATTGAGTTCGACGCAGCTTGCGGCCTTGAGTGCGGAGGACATGGCGACCTTTTCCTCCGCCGATATCGGGGCAATCACGAACAAAGCGATCCCGGGCTTGAGCGCGGACTGTAGATTCCGATGATTTACCGGACGGCGTTCCAATCAAAAACCGGACACGATTCCGAGAATTAGCCGGACGCGATTCCGATTTGATACCGGACAGTTTTTCAACGTAAGCAGTGCCCCTGGGTCAGCAACCTTGGCATGCATTTCCTTTTGAACTTGAGGAGATGGCATGTCGAAGAGACGAAGGCTGACCATGAGACAACTACGACATTTGCTTCGACTGCGATCAGACGGCGTGAGCGTTCGCGATATTGCCGATCTGCTCGGGATTGCCCGCAGCACGGTGCAGGACGGGATCG